>JAFYGI010000023.1 GCA_017543265.1 Bacillota bacterium
GCGTCGCAGACTTAGTTTGAGCAGCTAAAGCTGCTCAAATCCCGTAGGGATTGGGCTTGCTTCAGCAAACCCAACACGCAGGCGGAAACCGCGTTTTCGCCGAGGAGCAAAACTTGATTTTGCTGCATATATTCGGGCAAGTGTATCTTTGATGCACACAGCCCGAATGTGATTTGACGGAAAATGCCAATTTTCCGTCAAGATCTGTCAAGATCTATCAAGATCTATCTATGCATGGAGAACGAGTCCATATCATAATTTTTAAGGTTATCGGTTATTTGTCTGCCGTCGGCGCGGTCGATAAGCTTATCCCTTGCCTTTCTGGCCTTAAGCTGTTCCTCGTAGCTGCTGGGGCCGCCCACACAGCCGCCCTCGCAGACCATACCCTCCATAAAATCCTCGGGCAGCTTGCCGTTTTTCAAAAGCAGCAGGCCTTTTTTACACTCCGCTGCGCCGTTTGCCCTGAATATGGTCGCCTCTATCTCCTGGTCGGTCTCCTTAAGATACTGGAGCACCGCATTTGTCACGCCGCCCGAATTGCCGAAGCGCTTGCCGTAGATGCTGGACTCCTGATAGGTGTTTTCGCAGGGTTCCAGCTCCACACCCTTGGCACGCATTATGGCGCGTATCTCGCTGTAGGTCAGCACCGCATCCGCATTGCCTTCGATACCGTGCTCCGCCGCCTCCGACTTTTTGGAGATGCAGGGGCCGATAAACACGGTGTACGCATTCGGGTCCTTGGCCTTTATCATCCTTGAAACGGCGCACATGGGCGATACCGTGGTGGAAACATTGTCCTTCAGCGCGGGGAAGTGCTTATTTACCATATTTACAAAGGCAGGACAGCAGGATGTGGTCTTCTTTTTGCCCTGCTTGTAGGCCTCCGCCCACTCGTCGCCCTCGCTTGCCGTGGTCATGTCACCGCCGAGACCCACCTCGACAAAATCGGTAAAGCCCACCTTTTTCATGGCGATCTTCCAGCTTTCCATGGTTATATTTTCGCCGAACTGACCCTCGGTCGCGGGTGCAAGCATGGCGTAAACGGGTCTGTCCGAGCGTATTGCGTTTATAACATCGACAATAAAGGTCTTGGAGCCTATCGCGCCGAAGGGGCAGCGATGTATGCAAAGACCGCAGCGTATGCACTTTTCCTCGTCTATGACGGATATGCCGTGCTCGTTATATGTAATGGCATCCACGGGGCAGGCCGACTTGCAGGGACGCTTAAGATAGGCTATGGCGTTGTAGGGGCAGGCCTTTGCGCACATACCGCACTCCTTGCACTTTACGGGGTCTATCTTGGAGCGTGTCTCGCCGGGGCTGATGGCACCGAAGCGGCAGGCGTTTATACAGGCCTTGCCCAGACAGTTCTGACAGTTATCGGTAACGACATAACTGGATATGGGGCAGTCCTCGCAGGCCGAGCTTATTACCTGTATTATGTTGCCGTCGTCGTCGGGACCCGGTGCCTTGCCCTCCACCAGCCTTATCCTCTGGCGGATTATCTCCCTTTCCTTGTATATGCAGCACCTGAACTGCGGCTGCGGGCCCGGGATGATGTCAAGGGGCAAAAAGTCCCGCTTTTCCTCCAGCTCGCCGTCAAAGGCCAGCTTGGCCACCTTGTATAGTACCTCGTGTTTTATTTTTATTACGTTTTCGTCCGCAAACATTTAATACACCTCCTGAAGAATGTGGGATAGGGCAAACCCCCGCTCCCGTGCGCGCGTATACTGCCCGATGCAGTCACGCTTTATTATATAGTACCATAAATTTTGCTCCTTAGCAAGTGCGGCTTTTGAAATGCGTGTTGTTTGGGGTTTTGTTTAAGAGACCCCTCGGCCATTGACTTTTTCGGCAAGCGAAAACATCTTTATCTTGCTAAAGGCGCAAAAATATGATATACTGTAGGGGACGGTACGGGTGCTGCGGCTTTTGGCCGTTGGCACTATCGGTACGATAAGATAAAAGAGGTACGAAATGAAAAAATTAAAGGTTGCAGACATCAACGTCCTTATAAAATATGACCACCCCACGCTGACCAAGCAGGCGCAGGCATATTTAAGCGACTTTGACAAGGAAAACATACGCATAAACATACCCGATGAGGAGCTTGACCGCCTGCAAAGGGAAAACCCGCATCTGTCGGTGGACGATGTGGAGTACATCTTTACGGGCGCGGCCTTTTACGAGGGCATCATCAACTACAACGGCTTTTTGCTGCACTCTTCGGGCGTTTGTGTAGACGGCTGGGCGTACCTGTTCTCGGCGGATTCGGGCACGGGCAAGTCCACGCATACGGCACTCTGGCAGAAATATCTGGGTGCGGACAGGGCAAGGATAATAAACGACGACAAGCCCGCCATACGCATAGCGGACGGCCAAATATATGTATACGGCACCCCCTGGAGCGGCAAGACCGACCAGAATATCAATATGCGTATGCCGCTTGGCGCGATAGTGTTTCTGGAGCGCTCGACGGAGAATTTCATCCGTCCCATCACGGCGCAGGAGGCCATACCAAAGCTGTTTCAGCAGACATTGCGCCCGCACGACTCCGCACAGATGAATAAGCTTTTGGACGTGCTGGACAGGGTATTGAGCGAGACCCCGCTCTACCGCCTTGGCTGCGATATGAGCAAAGAAGCGGTGGAGCTTAGCTTTAACACAATAAGAAAGGACAAATAAAAATGAAAATTAAAGACGGTTTTATTTTAAGAACAGTTGCGGACAGCTGTATTGTAGTGCCCGTAGGCGAAAGAAGCATTGATTTCAGCGGTGTCATCACCCTTAACGAGGTGGGCGCTTTTTTATGGAAGGCGCTGGAGCAGCCCTGTGACAAGGCGGCGCTGCTTGAAAAGCTGACTGCGGAATATGATGTTGATGCGGACACGGCCGCAAAGGACATAGACGCATTTTTGGCAAAATTAAGGGAGGCAAACCTTTTAGATGATTAAGGAGGTACGCCTTGCCGAGCTTTATCCCGTCATGAAGGAGATGCTGGACAGCGGCGGCACGGCAAATTTCAACCCGCACGGTACAAGTATGCTGCCCATGCTGCATGATGACGGCGACAGGATCGTGCTGAAAAAGCCCGACGGCCGGCTTAAAAAATACGACCTGCCCCTCTATCGGCGCGACAACGGTGCCTTTGTGCTGCACCGCGTTGTACGCAGGCCCGAAAACGGCGTGTACACCATGTGCGGCGACAACCAATGGGTGCTTGAAAAGGGCGTGCGCCACGACCAGATAATAGGCGTTGTGGTGGAGTTTGAGCGAAAGGGCAAAAAAATAAGTGTCGATAACGGTCTGTACAAGCTGTATACAAGGGTGTGGGTGGCGATAATGCCGCTAAGGCACCTTTTCATCGGCGGCGGCAGACGTGTAAAAAGCTTGATAAAAAAAATTTTAAGGAGATAATACAATGAGTGAATTGATGCAGGGTTTAAAGCGCAGCTGCTACTGCGGCGATGTAAACGAAAGTATGATAGGCAGTGACGTTACACTTATGGGCTGGGTCTCCAACCGCCGTGTGTTCAGCCATTTTTCCTTTATACTTTTGCGCGACCGCACGGGTATCGTGCAGGTTTTTGTGGATCAGGAGAAAAACAGCGAGGACATACTTGCAAAGGACAAGAGCCTGGGCAAGGAGTATGTTATCGCGGTAAAGGGCAAGGTATGCGCCCGCACACCCGAAAACGTAAACGACAAGATGAAAACGGGCAAGGTGGAGATAGCCGTAGAGGATCTTCGCATCCTTAACGAGAGCGACCAGCCGCCCTTCCATGTTGAGGAGCGTGTGAACGTAAGCACCGAGCTGCGCCTTAAATACCGCTACCTTGACCTGCGCCGCCCCAATGTTGCGGCAAACCTTATGATGCGCCACGATGTATGCCGCGTTGTAAGAAACTTTTTGTCCGACGAGGGCTTTATCGAGATAGAAACGCCCATGCTGACCAAGTCCACGCCCGAGGGCGCAAGGGATTACCTTGTACCCAGCCGCGTACACCCCGGCAATTTCTATGCTCTGCCCCAGAGTCCGCAGCTTTTCAAGCAGCTTTTGATGGTGTCGGGCTTTGACCGTTATTTCCAGATAGCAAAGTGCTTCCGTGACGAGGACCTGCGTGCGGACCGTCAGCCCGAGTTTACGCAGATAGATATGGAGCTTTCATTTGTCGAGGAAAACGACGTAATGGAGGTAAACGAAAGACTTATCAAAAAGGTATTCAAGGAAGTAAAGGGACTTGACATAGAAACCCCGTTTATGCGTATGCCGTGGATAGAGGCAATGGAGCGTTTCGGCTCGGACAAGCCCGATATCCGCTTCGGCATGGAGCTTAAAAACATAACCGACATTGTAAACGGCAGCGAGTTCGGCGTGTTCCAAAACGCCATTGACGCAGGCGGAAGCGTGCGCGGCATCTGCGGCGAGGGTCTCGGCTCTCTGCCCAGAAAGCAGATAGACGCACTTGTGGAGGTGGCAAAGACCTACGGCGCAAAGGGTCTTGCATGGATAGTTGTAAACGAGGACGGCTTCAAGACCACCATTTCAAAATTCTTTGACGATGCAAAATTAAAGGAGATCGCAGAGCGCTTCGGCGCAAAGGCGGGCGACATCATCCTTATCTGCGCGGACAAGGACAAAGTTGTCTTTGACGCACTGGGTGCATTAAGGCTTGACTGTGCAAAACGCCTTGACCTTTTAAAGCCCGACGATTACAAGTTCCTTTGGGTAACGGAGTTCCCCATGCTTGAATTTGACGAGGAGGAGCAGCGCTATGTTGCGGTGCACCACCCCTTTACCGCACCTATGGACGAGGACCTTCAGTATATCGAGTCCGACCCCGGCAGAGTACGCGCAAAGGCCTACGACATGGTGCTTAACGGCTGCGAGCTGGGCGGCGGCAGTATAAGAATACACAGCCGCGAGATACAGTCGCAGATGTTTAAGCTGCTGGGCTTTACCCAAGAGGATGCACAGGAACGCTTCGGCTTTTTGCTTGATGCCTTCAAGTTTGGCGCACCGCCCCACGGCGGCCTTGCATTCGGCCTTGACCGACTGGTTATGCTCCTTAGCGGCGCGGAAAGCATCCGTGACGTTATCGCCTTCCCCAAGGTAAAGGACGCAAGCTGCCTGCTGACCGATGCACCCAATATCGTGGAGAAAAAACAGCTTGAAGAGCTGGGTATTGATATAAAAGTGATCTCCGAAGAGGAGTAAGATAAGTGGTGTTTTGGGTTGACTGAGAGGTTTCTCTATCCCAAGGCTTTGAGAAACCCCTCCACCATCGCAAGCGATGGTCCCCCTCCCGCTGGAGCTTGCGTTGCAAGCAAGGGGAGGCAAGTCGGGGTGTTCACAAACCTCAAAGAAATGTATACGTTGCATTAGCCTTGGCTCCCCTTGTCAGGGGAGGCTTTGCCATGCTGTTAAAGTCGCTTGTGATAAGCCTGATAGTGGGCTATCTGCTGATATTTATTTTTACGCCGCTGTTTTTAAAAGCAGCAATGAAAGGAAAACCCCAAAATGGAAATGCAAAAAAACAGGAAAATTGACCTTTCTTTGACGGCGGCGCTGTTATTGACCGCCTTTTGCATATTTGTCACGATATTCCATCAGGAAAACTTTGATGCGGACAATGTGATAATATCCATGGCAGTCAACAGGCTTTACTCCGAGGAAAATTACTGTCTGTTCCTCAACCCCCTGTTATGCGGCATTATCCGCCCCATATCCGGCCTGCTGCCAAATGCCGACATACTTAAGCTTATGATGTTTGTGATGTACTGGCTCTCCGTTTTTTGTTTTTCCCGCGTCTGCTTTAAATGCAATATCGGCACCGCGGTCAAAATTCTGCTTGGCATCTCGCTTATACCGCTTATACTGGTAAACGCCATATTTATAAACTTTACCGTTGCCGCCGCCTACTTTGGCATGGCGGGCTTTACCGTGATCTTTATCGCGCTTAAGCACGGGCACGGCAGATCTTACGGCATTGCGGGGCTTATACTTATACTTTTCGGCACAATGCTCAGGCAGGAGGCCGTGCTTTTGATGCTGCCCTTTGCCCTTTTGCACGTTTTTACGGAGGCGGCAATAAGCCTCCATGCGGGGAAGGGTCTTTTACGGGATAAAAAGCGGCGCTCGGCGGCGGTATGGGTGCTTGTGTGCCTTTTGTGCATCACGGCGCTGTCGCTGTATCACAATGCCGTAAACTCCTCGCAAAAGTATCTCGACGGCAGCCTTTACAACCGTTACCGCGCCGAGATAGTGGATTATGACACCCTTGCCTACCCCGAAACAAGCGGGGAATTCCAAAAAAACGTGTCCGAAAACGACTATGACGCGGCAAAGAAAATGCTGCTTGCCGATACCCGCATAATGACTGCGGACTATCTTAAATACATAGCCGAAAACACGGCTGCGGCAGCGTATGCCCCCACATTTGAAAACCTTAAAAATATATTTGTGTATGCCCTTACCCTTAAATACGGCCGCCCGCATTGGCAGAGCGTTGTGCTTACGGTAAGGATAATGTTTTTGTTCGTTTTGCTTGTCAAAATACGCAAGGTGTATAAAGCAGAGGCATTGGCGGCGGCCTTGGGCGCAGTGCTGATGGTGATGTACTTTGTCTTTATCGGCCGACTTATGGACCGCATATACATCTCCGCCATGCTCGGCTGTTTTTTCTGCTTTGTCCTGTGCATAACCTCGCACCCGACGACCCGCGGCAAAAACCGCCTTTTGTATCTTATGTTCCCCGCCATGGCCGCTGCGGTTACGGTCGGGTTTTTGTGCTATAGCCAAATGGGGCTTGTGCGCCGTGCATACAATGTTTTTGACACAAACACGGGCGCGGACGAATCGGTGTTTGAGTTTACCTACACCGACAATTCGCTTTATCTCTGGGACCCGTACAAATACGATTTTATCGCCATGATGTACTTTACCAACCAGAACAAGCTGCCCTCCCGCAGGTTTTTGCAGCACAATATCCCCGTGGGGGAATGGACATACGCCCAGCCCTATTTTAACGACCATCTTGAAGGTATAGGCGCACAAGACCCCCTGCACGCGCTTATCTACAGGGACGATGTGTATTACATATCCGAGGACCCGACCACCCTGTATACCTACATACAGGAGCATTACGAGCCCGACATACAGATAGAATGCACCGCCGCCCTTAACAAAAACGTATATATCTGGCGTTTTACACCGCCGATAGAATAACGAGGTATAAAAATGATCGTAAACAATGTATCGCTTGAAGCGGTAGCCGTAAAAAAAGAGCAGTACCCCGCAACGGGTATGCCCGAGGTAGCCTTTGCGGGCAAGTCCAACGTGGGCAAAAGCTCGCTTATCAACTGCATGATAAACCGCAAGGCGCTTGCGCGTACCAGCCAGAACCCCGGCAAAACGCGCACCATAAATTTTTATAACGTAGAGGACAGGCTGTATTTTGTGGACCTGCCCGGCTACGGCTATGCCAAGGCACCCAAGTCCGAGCAGCAGAAATGGGGCAAGATGATAGAGGGCTACCTGCTCAAACGCGAGGAGCTTAAAACAATAATAATGCTGGTGGATATACGCCACGAGCCGGGCGAAAACGACCGCATGATGTACGACTGGCTAAAGCATTACGGCCACAATATCATTATCGTAGCCACCAAAAGCGACAAGCTGAAAAGAAGTCAGCTCGACAAGCATAAAAAAATGCTGAAAACCGCTTTCGGCCTTGAAAAAGAGGACATCCTGCTCCCCTTTTCAAGCGAGACAAAAAGCGGCAGGGACGAGCTTTGGGAAATAATCGAGCGCGTATGCGAAATAACCCGGGAATAAAAATCGCCGTGTCGGCAGGCTGTCCGATACGGCGATATTTTTATTTTTTAAAAACGCTGAATATATACGACTCTATCAGGGTCTTTTGCATTATCTCGGTGGCATCGGCGGCGGTTATATATCCGTCACCGTCCACATCGGCGTATTTGAACCAGTTGTCGGTCTTTTTGGCAAGCGGCAGCTGTGCGCTCTCGGTAAGTGCCTTTTGCAGCACTAATACAGCATCGCTGGCGGTCACTCTGCTGTCGCCGTCCGCATCGCCGTAGATAAATTCAAGGCTCTCACCGCTCTTTTTTATTATCATTGTGTCGGGCTTTGCTATGCCCTCACCGCCGACCTTTACAACATAGGTCTTTTCGCTGTCCGTCCACGCCGCGGGGTCAAAGACAAACTCCGCCCTGCCCTGCGCCGACAGCTCGGCCTCAAACTGGTCGATGTGTATTATCTTTTTCAGGGTCTCGCCGTCTATCTGCGACACGGACGATAAGTCGGTCTCCGCCTCATAGCTTATCACGGTCAGGGTCTGCACCGCCTGCGCATCCGTCAGGGCGCATACCACCTTTACCTCGCCCGTTTCAAGCTGCTGCGCACTCTCTATCTTTATCTCCGCCGCAAATACGGCCGTACCCGCAAGGGCGGTAAATATCATGGTCAGTATCAAAAAAAATATTTTACGCATATCGCGGTCTCCTTTCCGTTTGGGTCTATTGTAATTATACAGTTTTTTTCGTAATCAGTCAAGAGGACCCCTCCACTAATATTGTATAATCTGCCCAAAAAACGTCTTTACACAAAATTAACAAATTAAAGGCAGATTAACCCAAAATTAGAGCGGGATTAGAAAGTAGCGTTCCTGCGAAAGCTGACCTCGTGTAAGGATTTGCAATTTTAAAACAGATTAGAACTTTCTAATTTAAGCCGTGCATTTTGACAGCCCGCCCCTTTGCAAGACCCGTTTTTTGCGAGGGGCTTTTGTTGTGTTTGCCCAAAATTTTTTTGGGGCATAATGTGGATTGATTTTGCCCCGACACGGGTGGTATACTGCGGGTGTACACAAAAAAGGCAGTCACGGACACAAAAACCGTGACACAGATTACTAAAGGAGGTCTAAAAAATGACAAGAAGGTTTATAGGCTTTGTTTTAAGTCTTGTTCTTGTTCTTTCATCAATGTGCGCCATGTATGTAAGCGTAGGCGCGGCAGCGGTGACGCCGTCAAGCGGCAACATTTACTACATCAAAAACAAAAACAGCGGTCTTTACCTGACTGTGACAAACGACTCCGCATCCGACGGGGCGAATGTATGCCAGTCCACGGGTACGGGCTCGCTCGGTCAGCGCTGGATACTGGAGCAAAACTCAAACGGCACCTACCGTCTGCATCCCGCAACGGATATGACGGGCGGCATTTCGCTGGATGTTGCGAACGGCAGCACCGACAACGGCACCAATATACAAATATGGTCAAACAACGGCTGTTCCGCACAAAACTTTGGAATAACACAGTACAACGGCGATGGATATGTTATTTCGACAGAGGTGACAAGTCACGCAAGCTGTCTTGATGTAAGCGGCAAGAGCACCTCTTCGGGCGCAAATGTTTTACAATATACAACAAAATATTCCGACAACCAGATATGGTACTTTGAGGAAGCATCATGGCCTTCAAGCAGCAGCTCTTCAAGTTCAAGTTCTTCAAGTTCTTCAAGTTCAAGTTCTTCAACTTCTTCAAGTTCTTCAAGTTCTTCAAGTTCAAGCACGGCCACATCCTCCAAAAGCTGGAATATGTCCGATACCTCTTTCAGAAGCCTCGGCACCATTTCCTCTACAACCGCGGTAGACGGCATCAACCTTATCGCAACAAGCAGCAAAACAATGTCCGTAACATCAAGCAGCGCCACGCTTGACGGCACGACCTACACCTACTGCCTTGCGCTGGGCGGCTCGGGCAGCACAAGCTACCGCGCTGTATCTATGGACGTAGACGGCACAACAACACTTAAAGTCACGGCCAAATCAAGCGGCAGCGCCACAAGGACACTTGCGGTGGTAAACGGCAGCGGCACACAGGTCGGCTCCATCAGCTGCGGCAGCAGCCTTGCAACGGGCAGCGTTTCCATAACGGGCACGGGCACCATATACATTTACTCCACGGGCAGCGGCATAAATATCTATAAAATACAGGTAGATACCTCCGGCACGCTTCCGGGTTCAAGCAGTTCAAGCAGCTCGAGCAGTTCGAGCAGTTCTTCAAGCAGTTCAAGTTCGAGCAGTTCATCAAGCAGTTCTTCAAGCAGCAGCTCGACATCGACCGCTATTGATGCAAACGGCTATCCCGACCAGCTTATGCAGTTTGTATGTACAAGCGACGGTTATTATGTAACGGATTCAAGCAGCTCCGTAGTGGCAAGCAGTACCTCCTCTACTGCAAACCGCTGGAAAATAGTTTATGTGGGCAGCGGCTGTTATCAGATAATAAATGCCTCCACGGGCAAGGCGCTTGCTTACAGCGGTTCGGCGGTCTCCACGGCAACCGCCGCTTCGACAAGCGCACAGTATTGGAACATTGTTTCCGTAAAAACAGATGCAAACGGCGATGCACTTAATTACAAGGTAGTCAGCTACAGCGATTCAAGCAAGGCGCTCACCCTTTCGGGCAGCAGCTATGTTCTGTCAAGCTACAGCGGCTCGGCGACACAGTGCTTCCGCTTTAACTCCTACGGCGCAGAGGGCTTCGCGGGCTACTGCAAAAATATGTCGGGCAATGAAAAGGCCGGCGTAACGGGCGGCGTGCTCGGCCGGACGGTCTATGTATCGAGCCTCAGCGACCTGCAAAGCTACGCAAGCGGCTCCACAGCCTACACAATAGTTATAAACGGCAATATCTCGCAGTCCGGCCTTACAAAGGTAACGGTCGGCAAAAACAAGACCTTTATCGGCAAGTTTGGCAGCGCAACGCTTACAAACGTACATTTCAGATGTATTTCAAGCTCGGGCAACGTAATTTTTAAAAACATTACCCTTTCGCACGATGCTTCGCAGAACGAAAACGACGATATACAGATGTATATCTCAAACGGCAACAATTTCTGGATGGATCACTGCACCTGGTCGGGTCACAGCTCAAAAACAGACAGCGATGTTGACAAGCACCTTTACGTCGGCCTTAACGCGGATTTCGTTTCCGTGACGGGCTGTTACTTCGGCGGACACAAGTACGGCCTTATCCTGGGCTATCCCTCGGAGGACGGCGCAAGCACCTACGGCGGCTATCCCCGTATGACCATCGCAAACAACTATTTCTACAATAACTACACAAGGGCACCCGGACTTATGCGCTACGGCTACTTCCATTGCTACAATAACTATATTTACAGCTTCCATTTAGGCTATACGCCGTATACGGGCTGCAATATCTACTCCGAAAAGAATTACTTTGACGCGGGCAGCTACGCGGGCAAGGTAGTGGACGATAAGGGCGTGGGCGCGTTCACCGACAGCGGCAGCGTGCTTTCATCCGATATTTCAAGCCTTGCAACGGCGGCTACCTCCTGGAGACCCTCCTCGAACTACAGCTACGCCACAAGAAGCGCAAGCGATGCCAAAACATGGGCAGCAAGCTACGCAGGCGCTCAGTCGTCAAAAATCGTGTACGCTATAGATTGATATAATTAATAAAGTCATATGACCAAAATAAAGGACGTTTCCCATTGGTACGGGAAACGTCCTTTTGTCAGCCGAGATCATTTTCGGGGCTTGCCGACCGTATTGATATAT
This sequence comes from Bacillota bacterium, assembly GCA_017543265.1. Lineage (GTDB taxonomy): Bacteria > Bacillota > Clostridia > Lachnospirales > CAG-274 > RGIG4310. The sequence goes on from JAFYGI010000023.1 coordinate 11,613, forward strand.
CTCGACAGCTTCTCTCCCCACAGCCCTATTTTTTCATAGCTCACCAATCGGCACAGGGCATCGGTAAATCTGCCGAACTTCCTATAAAAGATATTAAACATAAGGTAGGCGGGTATCTGCGCCTTAGTCCTTGGCATACGCCTGATTATGTTTTTAAAGCTGTAAATATCCCTGTATATCCGGACATAGCCGTCATAAAGCTGTTTTTCGGTCATGTTTTTGGGCTTGAAAACGACATTTGCGGTGTTATACAGCGACAGATCGTCCGTCAGCAGCCTGCCCTCCGCCTTCATGCGCTCGTACAGCGCGGTGCCGGGATAGGGCGTAAGTATATGCGAGGTGACGGTCTCGATCTTATTTTTGACTATCCAATCGAGGGTGGCTTTGAAGGTATCGGGCGTGTCGCCGTCCAGACCGAAAACAAAGCTTGCGTTTATCATAATGCCGCGGCTGTGCAGCTCCCGCACCACCGCTTCGTATTTGCGGGTATCGTTCTGCACCTTGTGTACGCCGCCGACCGAGGCGGGGTCAATGCTTTCAAAGCCGATAAACAGCCCCTTGCACCCGCTGTCGCGCATCTCGTCCAGAAGATCGGGATAGTCGATGATATTTGCGGACACCGCCGCATTCCACTTTATGTCAAGGGCTTTCAGGCGGCGCACAAGCTCGCGCGTGTAGCTTATATTGCCCGCAAAGTTGTCGTCTATAAACATTATGTGCTTTGAGCCGATCTTTTCTATCTCGGCAATAACATCGTCAATATCGCGGTTCATAAAACGCCGCTGCTTTGAGCTGTTGTAGCAGAAATCACAGCGGAAGGGACAGCCGCGCCCCGTATGCACGATATTGCAGTAAAGATATTCGCTGCTTTTGACCATATCGTAGGCGGGCGGGATTATATCGTGTCCCGTCATGGGGCGGCAGCGGTATTTTTTCTTAAGACAGCCGTTTTCAAAGTCCCGCACTATGTCGTCCCAGGTGCCCTCCGCGGGGCCGACGCACAGCACATCAAAGGCATCCTCCGGCACATAGTCCTCGGCCGTGGTGATATGTATGCCGCCTGCCACGACAACAGCGCCGTTTCGGCGGAATTTTTCCGCTATCTCACAGGCGCGGGGCAGAGCATCCACCGTGACCGTAATGCCCACTATATCGGGGCTGTCGTAGGTCAGGGGCGCAATGTTTTCGTTTTGTATAACTACCTTGTGCCTGTCACGCAGCATGGCCGCAATGGTCAAAAGCCCCAGCGGCGGCGACATACGCGGTTTTATATCGGTGTCCATGGGACGCTTTTTCATCCTCGGCTGTATCAGTTTGATGTACATTTTTTTCTCCTTACTCTTTAAGCATTTCCGCCTGTATGCTGCCGTCCTCGCAGACGGTATCGGGGACTATGCCGCTGCCGTTTATGCTTGCTCCCGACGGCGTAAACAGCTTCATGGAGGTAAATTTAAAGCCGTAGCCGCCCGTGAGAAAATACTCGTTTTGTCCCACGCCCTTGCCGTAGGATACGGTGCCTATTATCTCCACATTGTCCAGATTTTCCCTTAACGCCATTATAAATATCTCCGATGCGGAGGCCGTCATCTCATCCTGCAAAATTATTATCTTTTGGGGCGTAAGCTGCGGTGTTTTGCGGTTTTTGACCGTTTTGTACCCGCTTTTGGAGGCATAGCTGTATATCGTGTCGCCCTTTTCAAGAAACAGCGATGCAAATCCCTCCGCCGTGCCGACCATGCCGCCCGTGTTGCCCCGCAGGTCGATTATGACGGTATCGCAGCCTTTAAGCAGCGAAAGCCGATCTTTCACGTTTTTAAGTGCCTGCGGCGAAAACAGCGTAAAGGATATAACGCCCGCCCCCGCCTTGGAGGTGTATACGCGGGTGTCGCCGCCCATGTCCTCCATCTCGTCCAGCTCGTTTTTAAACTCGCCCTGCCTGTAAAGCCTGAAAAATTTGTCCTCGTCCTTAAGCGCATCCCCGTACAGGGCTATCGTCAGCGCATCCATGTCGCGGACGGAAAAATCCTTGCCCAGATGCTCGTTTGACAGGTCGTCAAGCGCATTTGTGTACACAAACTCCGTCGCCATTTTAAGCTTGAAAAGCACATAGTTGTAATTAAAGTAAAAAAACAGGGCAAAGGCCAGTATCAGCACCAGCATCTCGTTTGAGGTACGTCTGTACAGCCTTTTTACATATTCTATGTCCTGCATTTTTTCACTTTGCTTTTTGAAATATTCCTTTATACGCCTCATAATATACCGCCGTTCACCCTTATTATCTCACCCGTTATATACGATGAATCGTCACTTGCCAGAAAAAGCACGGCTTTTGCCGCCTCCTCTGGGGTGCCGAAGCGCATCATGGGTATCTCGTCACAAAGCTGCGCCGCCTCCTCGGGGGTGAGGTGTGCATTCATTTTTGTATCTATCACGCCCGGTGCCACCGCGTTCACCCTTACGCCGTTTGGCGCACACTCCTTTGCAAGCGCACGGGTAAAGCTGTCCACCGCGCCCTTTGATGCGGAATATATCACCTCGCACGATGCGCCCGCCTCGCCCCACATGGACGAAATGTTGACTATTGCGCCGCTGTGCCTTTTCAGCATATCCCGTAAAACGATGTGCGAGCAGTTTATCACCGTGTCCAGATTGGCCGCCAGCACGCGCCGCCACATATCGGGTGTCATGGTGTTAAAAAGCCCCACATACGACACGCCCGCATTGTTTACCAGCACATCTATATCGCCCAGCTCGTCCCGCGCCCTTGCAAGCACGCCCGCCGCCGCGGTGTAGTCCGACATATCGCCGCGGTAGGCACGGGATGCGGGACTGTATTTTCGTATCTCTTCCATTATATGTTCCGGATCCGAGGTGTTGTAATTAAGCGCCACATTGTATCCGTTTTCGGCAAACAGCAGCGCCGTGGCAGCACCTATGCCGCCCGCACCGCCCGTTATGAAAACTGTTTTCTTCATATTATGCTCCTTTTGTTTTGTATATTGCCCCCGCACGGGGCAAGCCAAGCAGAAATAACGGTATCAAAAACATAATACCCCAAAAATTATCATTATACAAGATATTTTTGTTAATAAAAAATTAAAATAACGGTTAATAATTTATGAACAGAAATATTAAGATTTGCTTATATGCATAATAATTTTGCGTATTTGCAGCGGCAAAAATTAACCAAAAATGAACCAATTAGAACATAATACACAAACTGGCGCATTTTTACAATTTAACTTTACTCAATGCATTAGTAGAATACCACTAATGACGCAGGGTCATTTCCCCGTTTTCGTTGGTAAAAATGACCACTTATTAACATTCTGTTAATAATTTTCAATATAATTAAAAAAATCTTAAAAAAACACTTGCATTTTATGAACAATTTATGTATAATGTAATTACAACAAAACAAAACATAATTAAAAAAACAAGGAGGAATTAAATTATGTTAAAGAATTTACAGGCTAAGTTAAAGGATCAGAAAGGTTTCTCATTAGTAGAACTTATCGTTGTTATCGCTATCATGGTAATCCTTATTGCTATGTTAGTACCCAACGTAGTAGGTTACATCAAGAAGGCTTCTTGGGCTACAGAGCAGAACGGCGCTGCTACAGTATTCTCAGCTGCTCAGACATACGCTACTGACCTTTACACAGCTAACAAGTGGAGCGGTTCTACAACATCTATCACATGCCAGACACTTATAGATGCAGAGCTTCTTACAAAGACTCCTACCGTTTCCTACACAATCGTTCCTGTATCAAGCACTGATACACCTGCTATCGACTACATCACATGGTCTTCTTCAAACAAGCCTGACGGCGCTGAAGCAAGATATCCTATGAACCAGACTAATGGTCACTAATTCTTGATCATAGTGGTTAAGTCGTGTTGAATGACACTGAATAATTAAAAAAGAAGAGGTTAGTGTTCGACACTGGCCTCTTTTTTTTGCCGAGGTACCCTCCATGCAAAAGACAAGCGCAAAACACGGCCTTTTATCGGGCGGCACAGCATTTTATGCGGCGGTTTTTTTTGCCGCCTTTGCAATAATGCTGTTTTCCTATGCGGTAAACGGCGTATATCCCTTCGGCAGCGGCAGCGTGCTGACCGCCGACCTGCAAAACCAATATATAGATTTTACCGCGGCTTTTTTCAGACAGCTGAAAAACGGCGAAAACATCTTTGTAAGCTGGCAAAGCGGCCTTGGCAGCAACCTTTACGCGGTCATGCTGTATATAGCCGCCGACCCGTTCAGTCTTTTGTTTTTGCCCTTTGATGCCGTGTGCTATCAGGAGATATATCTTGTTGTTATCTGCATAAAGATCGCACTTGCCGCGCTGTGCTTTTGCATATACATAAAAAAAAGTGCCCTTTCGGGCGGCACGGACGACCCCCGCGCCTTTGCGCTCTCGCTTTGCTATGCGCTTTGCGCCTGCAATATACGGGCGGCACAAAACCCCATGTGGCTTATAAATGCCGCGGTACTGCCCCTTGTCCTGCTGGGCATAGAATACACCGTGCTTGAAAAAAGACCCGCGCTTTTGTACCTTTCGGCTGCTGCCTGCTTTATCACAAACTATTATCTGGCGTATATGAGCGGGCTTTTTGCACTTATATATTTTGTATACTTTTGCACCTGCCTTAAAATAAGGCCGAGGGAGGCTCTTTCCCGCCTTTTTGTGTGCGCGGTCTTTGCAGCTTTGGCCGCAGGCACCGCCGCCTTTGTTATCCTGCCCTCTTTCCGCGCGATAGCAGACGGCTACACGGACATTGTCGGCACGGGACTGGCCGAAAGTCCGATAAAATACACCCCCGACGAGATAATTTATTTCTTTTCCCTTATCGTAAACGGCTTTACCGCCAGCGGACTTCCCAACGCATACTGCGGCACCCTGACGCTTTTGCTTTTTGCCGCATACTTTTTAAACACGAAAATACCTCTGCCGCAGAAAATATCCTCCGCCGCCGTGGCGCTGATATTTGTCGCAAGCCTTGTGTTTACGCCCCTTTACGCCGTATGGCACATATTCAGAGCACCCACGGGCTTTGAGGGCAGATTTTTATACACCGCCGTAATGTTTATGCTTATACTTGCGGCAAAAACGATAAATAACGCGGACGGCATACCGAAAAAAAAGCTCGGTCTTACCGCCGCAGCCCTGTTTGCAGCAGTTTTGTGCTGTACGGCGGGCAGGCTTGACAGACAGCTTATTTTTACCGTTTCGGCATTTGCGCTGATGCTTTTTGTGTACACCGCCCTTATCTGCGGCAAACGCACAAAATATGCCCTTTGCCTTGCCGTCACCCTTGAAATGACGGCGGCCTGCGCCTTAGCCGTACATACGGCCGCAGTTTGGGACGGCTACGCCCCCCACGCGGCATACACAAAGGCCGCATCCGAGTACAGGGACGATTTTGCCGCACTTTCGGCGGCCGACTCCGCCTTTTACCGCTGTGACTTTGATGTTAAGGGCAGCTACAACACCGCCCTTACGGCAGATTTCAGCAGTACGGCGCACTACTCGTCCCTGGCCAACCAAAAGACATTTGCGGCCATGCACGCACTTGGCGCGGCGGCGTTTTTCGACAACAAGATACTTTTGCCGCTTGGACAGAATGTCGTGCTGGACTCGCTTTTTAATGTAAAATATTTTTGCGTGACCGATAGGGACGGCCTTGTGACCGACTTAACGGGGCGCGAATATCCGTTTAACGGCGCACGCCTTACCTCACCCGCATACAAGGCCGCGGCAGAGCACGGCAAGGCGGTCTTTTACCGCAACACCTGTGTTTTCCCGCTTATTTTTGCAGCCAAGCCCGATATCCTCGGCTATGCCCCCGTGTCCGAAAACGACCCCTTCAAAAATCAGCAGGCCTTTTTCGATGCCCTGCTTTCGGACACCCAAGCCCCGCTTTACAAGGAGCTTGCCTTTACCGAGACCTCGGCGCTCGATGCGGTTGTAAAGACTGCGGACGGGGCGCTGGATATTTCTCCCGAAAAGGAGGGACAGCCCGCGCAGTACGCCTTTATATACCGCGCGGAGGCGGACGGCAGCTATTTTACCCTGCTTAACGGGGATATGCCCGACAACGCCGTTGTGTCCGAGATGTGCGGCTGGTCGGTGAACGGTGTGGACATACCCATATTCCGCATGGAAAACGAACTGAAGGACCTTGGATATTTTAAAAAGGGTGATACCATCCTGCTGGTCTTTCAATGCAATTACGGGTGCAGGATATACCCACCGCCGCTTTATATGCTTGACAGCGGCACGTTTGAGACTCTGTCCGCACGCGCAGACGAAAACGCGGCAGACGGTATACGGCTTGTAAAGGGCGACATCCTCGCCCACACCGATTTTGACACGGACAGGCTTATGTTCTGCTCCATAGCCTGCGACAAGGGCATGACCGTCCTTACAGACGGCAAAAAAACGGAAAAAATATGTATCGCAGACGGCTTTCTGGGCTTTTACCTGCCTGCGGGCAGCCACGATATAAAAATAACCTACACCTCGCCGGGTGCATATCCCGGCCTTGCGCTGTCAGCCGTTTTTGCGGTGCTGTCCGCTTTGGTGCTTAAAAGGAAAATAAAATGAACAAAAAACCGTTTTTAAAACACGAATATCCGCTTTCTTTTTTCATACCGATACTGTTTATCGGCATAGCCTTTGCCTTGGCGGGCGTTTACCCCTTCGGCGAGAACAATATGGTCACATCCGACCTTTCGCAGCAGTTTATGCCCGTGATAGTTTTTATATCGGATAAGCTTCGGCAGGGCGTACTGCCCGTATTTACCTATACAACAAGCTTCGGGTTTGACATATCGGCGGTGGCGGCTGCGTATATATCCGACCCGCTCAACCTGCTGCTTTGGCTATTCGACCCCCGATATATACAGGAGACCCTGCTTTTGTCCTACTGCATAAGGGCGGGCTGTCTGGGGCTTACAAGTTGTCTGTACTTTAAAAAAAGCCGCCTTATACAGCTTGAAGCGCCGCTTAATACCGCATTTGCCGTGCTTTACGCACTTTGCGCCTACACGCTTATATACAGCGCCGCTTTTTTGCTGCTTAACACAATGATACTTTTTCCGCTTTGCCTTTTGGCGATAGAAAAGCTCGACAGGGATATACGTCCCTTTGCCGTGCTTTATACGCTGGGTGTGCTGAGCAGTTTTTACTACGCATATATGCTGGGCATACTGTGCTTTATGTATCTTGTGTACCTTGACACGGTCTGCGGGACAAAAGGCCGCGGGTTTTTAAGGCATACGGGGCTTTTGCTTTTGGCGGCGGCCATGGCCGTACTGCTGTCGGCGGTCTTTTTCCTGCCCGCCGTGCACAACACGCTTTCAGGCTACAGCACGCCGTTTGGCACAAGCTTTTTTACACCGCTTATTTACTTTGCGCCGGGCATTATGTGCCGCGGCCTGCTGTTTATGCTTGACAGCAGCATAACGCTGTCGCTGCTCGGCATACTGTATATGGGCATACTGCCGCTGTTTCTGACGGTGATCTCCCTGTTTTCGCCCTGCACGCCCGGAAGGGAGCGCATAATATCGGCGGTCATAGCCGTATTTTTCCTTTTGTCGGTAACGCTGCGTCCCATATATCTTTTTATGCACATCGGCCATGCACCAAACGCCTTTGATGTGCGCTACGGCTACGGTATCACCATGTTTTTCCTTATTTTTTCGGCAAGACTTGTTATGCGTATAAGGGAAACGGGCAAAAAAGCCTATATCGCACCGTTTTTTATAATTTTTCTGGGGCTGGATCTTGCCGTTGCGGCACGCGCCGATACCCTGTCGTTTATCAATGCGGGGGCGGTGCTGCTGCTTGTTATCGTTTACACCGTGGGTATTTCAAGGCTTGAAAAGGGGCGGCACATATACACGTTTCTGGCCGTGTTTATGCTTGCGGAGGCCTTTTGCACGGCGGTGCGCGATATAAATGTGATAAGTCGGCGCTCGCATTACACACGGCGCGATGTTTACACCGCATACAGGGACAGCGCCGAAAAACTGCTTGGCAGCATTGACGACGACGGCTTTTACCGTGCCGCCGAAATAACCGACCACTCCATTTTGTCGGCAATGACGGCGGGATATAACTCCATATCCGCCTTTTCCTCGGCCTGCGACCAGCACGCCACCACACTTGCGCGTGACCTTGGCTGCTACTCCTCCGCGGCGCACACGCTGAAATACATCTACGGCAGCATTGTTACCGACAGTATTTTCGGCATAAAATATTTACTGTCCTTTGACAAGGATGCAAAGCATGACGACATAAACGGCAGAAGCGTTTACCCCGCCGTGTCGGGCAGGCTGACGGGGGAGACCTACGAAAAGACCGCCGAGGACGAAAACACCGAGATATACGAGAACAAGACAGCATTCCCGCTGTTGTTTTCGGCCGACCCCGCGGTAATAAACTGCCGCAGCGAGATGGTCGATGCCGACCTGCACATAGGCGCGGTGTTTATCAACCAAAAACTGCTGCTGGACAGGATAACGGCGCGGGATAATGCGCTTTACGAAACGGTGGATATAGGCCGTGCCCGATTTTACGCCTGCAAGCCCGAGGGCGACGAAAACGCCGTGTTTACCCTCAGGCTCACCAAGCTTCCCCCAAATGCGGCGCTTGCCCAAAGTGAGGAACAGGTGGGTATGGTCGGCTATGAATGCACCGTAAAGCAAGACGGCGAATATATGCTGAATATGTACTTCGAGCGCAGCTATGACGACATAAGCGGCAAAAATTACGAGATATGGGTAAACAACATCCCCGCCGATTACGACTTTACACGCGGCAGCTTTGTTTCGGACATAGGCAGTCTTAAAGCGGGCGACAAAATAAGCATTAAAATACTGTGCGCAAGGGACGGCGTAAACATGGGCAAGCCGCTTGTTTTAAGGCTTGACACCGACTGCTTCAAGGCCGCGGCAGATACCGTGATACAAAACGGCCTTAAGGATATAAAGGAAAAAAACGGGGTCGTTACCGCTTATTCGGACTTCCCCGATGACAGATTTATATTTTCCACCATAACATACAGCGACGGCCTTAAGCTGTATATAGACGGACAAGAGGCCGAGACCGTGCGTTCCGCCGATGCCTTCCTCGGCTTTCACCTGCCTGCGGGACGGCACGACATAACAATACGCTGCACTCCCCTGTACCTTATAAGGGGTCTGTATATATCACTTATTTCACTTATTTTAATAACTGTTGGGACTATTATCCAAAAGGAGAGAAAAAATGAAAAGGAAACTGATGAATGAAAAAGGTTTTACGCTGGTGGAGCTTATTGTGGTCATTGCGATAATGGTCACCCTTGTAGCGCTGCTTCTGCCCAAGGCAATAGGCTATATCACAAGGGCAAGAGAGGCCAAGATACAGGGCAACTGCGCCGAGATATACAACGCAGCCTGCGTGTATGTGTCCGACCGCCTGAGTAAGGGCGATGAATTTGAGCCCGACTCCGACCTGGACGAAACATTGCTCTGGTCGGGTGATGCGCATCTGGTGGATGAGCCCGACGACTATACCGATATCGAAATAAAGATAAACGAAAGCGGAAACGCCGTGAAGTATGTTTATTATACGGCGGATAATATTACCGCCTGCGTCCCCGAAAACGCAAGAACCGCAGCCACACCCGGATAAAAAAAGCCCCCGAAATGATATGTACCCTCTTTACTGGACACCCAGTAAGGAGGGTATTTTTTATGCGTTATACTTATGAATTTAAGAAAGAGTGTGTGGAACTTTATCGACAAGGACAATGGGCTGAATGCCCGGAAGGCATTTCAGAAAAGGA
>JAFYGI010000024.1 GCA_017543265.1 Bacillota bacterium
GAATTGTTAAGGGATTGAGTATTAATTCTTTGATTATTCGGTTTTCAAAGTACAAGCTTTTTGCTTTGCTGTCGTAAGCGACAGCCTAATTATATTAACACAACTGTTTGTTGTTGTCAATACCTTTTTTAAAATTTTTTGTTTTTTTTATTTTGCCGCCGTTTTCGATTTTCGTCGGCAACAGATAATATGATACCATACACCCCTGTTTTTGTCAACACATTTTGTCAAAAAATAATTCACAAAGCCAACGTGTTTTTTTGCATGGCAATAAGGCATTTTTACCCCGACACGACTCGTCGGGCAAAAAAAGGACCGCAGCGAACGCGGTCCTTTAATATCCCTCAATTTAAGATAAACAATATACCTTCTTATTTAATGTGCCTGTGCGCTCATACGATCTGTCCCTTTGATATAACGATAGGATTACCCGGCTCACCGATTATCTGCTTGCCGTCCGCAACCACAACCTCTTTATCAAGGATGGCATTTTCAATAACACAGCCCTTGCCTATATAGCTGCTGCCCATAACGATAGAGTTTTTAATGGATGAATACTCGCCCAAAAATACATTGCGGAAAAGTACCGAATCACGCACGGTACCGTTTAAGATACTACCGCTTGCAACGATAGAATTTTTAACATCCGCGCCATAGTTGTATTTTGCCGGGGGCTCGTCCTTAGGCTTGGTAACGATATACGGAGGTGTTGTAAGCATCTCGCGCACATCCTTTTTAAGGAAGTCCATATTGGTATTCATATAAGCATTTATGCTGTTAAGCGTGCTCCAATATCCGTCGTATCTGTAGCCAAAGATATTAAGCTCGTTTTTGTTGCGCAGGATTATGTCCTTTACAAAATCGTAGTTGCCGTCAGCATTGGCTGCCTCAAGCAGCTTGATAAGCAGACTTCTTTGGATAACATAGATACCGAGGGAAGCCGTTGTTGCCTTTGGCTCAAGCGGTTTTTCCTCAAAGCCCGCCATGCGCTCCTCGTAATCCAGCTGGATAACACCGAAGTCCTGCGGATTTTTGTCCGTGCCCGCAAGATCCTTGTAGCAAATAGTGATATCCGCACCCTTTTCGATGTGATAATTTATAATGTCATTATAGTCCATTTTATAAACCGCATCGCCGCTGGCAATAACAACATAGGGCTCGTGGCTGCGCTTCAGGAAGCTGATGTTCTGATAAATGGAATCCGCAATACCTCTGAACCAGTAGTTGTTTTCCCTTGAAAGGAAGGGCGTGAAGATAAACAGACCGCCCTGCTTTCTGTCAAGATCCCACCACTTTGCAGCGGAAAGGTGATCCTGAAGACTGCGGGAGTTATACTGCGCAATAACAGCAACCTTGTTTATGTTGGAGTTTGACATATTGCTGAGTGTAAAGTCGATGGCCCTGAAAGCGCCTGCCATAGGCATAGCTGCGATAGCCCTTAACTTACACAAGTCCTTAAGGCGCTGGCTGTTGCCGCCCGCCAGAATAATACCTATTGCTCTCATACTATCGCCTCCTCAATCATAACGCTCTTGCCGCTTTCAAGCTTGTTGTCGGGATACATATCCGGCGTTGTTTCGCCGAGGATAACACAGTTTTTACCTATTGTAAGGTTGTCGGGAACGACTGTGTTGCTTCCTATAACTGTAATACCCGTGTTATAGATCTTGGGCTTAAGCTCGTTTACGATGTTTTCACCAACACCCATTCTGATATTTGCGCCTATCTTTGTATCCTGGTCGATAATGCAGCGCTCAATAACGGTATTGGCACCGATAGTACAGTTTTCCATAATGATAGAGTCCTTAACGACCGCACCCTCCTCGATAACAACATTCTTGCTGATAACGGAGTTTTCGACCGTACCGTAAATAAGGCTGCCCTCGGAAATAAGGCTTGTCTTTACGGAAGCATTTTCGCCGGTATACTGCGGCGGCTGATAGTCGTTGTTGGTGTATATCTTCCAGAAATCCTCATAAAGGTTGAATTCGGGCAGAGTTTTGATGAGCTCCATATTAGCCTGCCAATAACTCTCTATCGTACCTACATCCTTCCAGTAGTCCTTGAAGCGGTACGCATAAAGGGTCTTGCCCTCGTCGAGCATTTTGGGGATTATGTGCTTGCCGAAGTCGCTGTCGGGATGTATCTTGCTGTCCTCAATAAGAGCCTTTCTTAAAACATCCCATGTAAAGATGTAGATACCCATACTTGCAAGGTTGCTCTTGGGCTCGGCGGGTTTTTCCTCAAACTCGTATATTTTGTCATTTTCGTCGGCATTCATGATACCGAAACGGCTTGCCTCCTCCATGGTAACTTCAAGCACGGCAATAGTAACGTCACAATTGTTCTTTTTGTGATAATCCAGCATAGCCGCATAATCCATTTTATAAATATGGTCACCCGAAAGTATAAGCACATACTTGGGATTGCACTCGTCGATATACGCAATATTCTGGTAGATAGCATCTGCCGTACCCGAATACCATTGGCCTTTCTCGCCGTCCTTGACATAAGGTGCAAGTATAGACGCACCGCCGGCCTTTCTGTCCAGATCCCACGGTGTACCGATGCCAATATGCTTATTCAGCGCCAGCGGACGGTACTGCGTAAGTACGCCGACAGTATCAATGCCCGAATTTACACAGTTGCTCATAGGAAAGTCAATAATACGATATTTGCCGCCAAACGCAACGGCGGGCTTTGCCTTGCTTGCCGTCAGAACGCCCAGTCGGCTGCCCTGGCCGCCTGCCAAAAGCATTGCCATCATTTCTTTCTTTCGCATAGTTACTCCTCCATTCTTTATATTATGAAGGCCTGTCTTGGCCTTTATATATTATACTAATATAATACCACACTTCATTAGTAAATTACAACAAAAATTTAATAAAACCCGAAATTTTTATATAGATTTTAAATAACGTGATTTTACAATACCTGCCATAAAGTACCATAATATATATTATATTCAACAAAAAAAGGTAAAATCCTTTATTTTTTTGATTTTACCGCAAAATCAAATCATTTATTGCAGCAAATCCCAAAACGTGGTATGATATGATATAAATAAAGACGTTCGGCAGGAAAGGAGAGACAAAATGGAAATATACACGGCTGAAGAACTTAATAAAATAACGGCAAAAAAAGAAAAACGGCGAAAAATCATCAAGCTTGTCTGCTTTTTTGTGCCAATTATCGCCCTAATTACGGTCTCCCGCAAACTGTGGGCACCCGAGCTGCCATGGAACCAAGAAAAGGCAAAAACCGCAGCAAAACAGTATGTGCAAAGCGAATACGGCGGCGGATTTACATGGTATGACACACGGACGTGCATGGAACGCGAGAACGCGGCTTTCATAGGCTGTTATGATGTATACTTTCATACACAAAAACACGGTGATATGTATGTTACCATAGCCGGAGATATGACGGTAATATCCGACGATTTTTTCGATATAGGCGAATCTGCGGTGCGGGACGGTTTGCTTGATTTTTTGGAAACCAAACTGACCGATGAGTGCAAAGAATATATAAAAGGCGACATTATGGGTTTTAGATTTCATCACAATATCGACTACGGATGGTCAAACGATATATATGTTAAGGAATTGCCCGAGGACGAATTGTTCGACGAGCTGCTTAAAAATGAAGACCTGTTCTGTGTATATATAAAAATGAACACAAAACCGGATAAAGCCAATATAGACGAGGATGCCGACGCAATATTTCATATAACAAAATATCTGGTGGGCCGCGGCTTGTCATTAAACAGCGATATCCGCTGTCCTTCCGTGTGTTTATCAAGCCCGTACAGCGGCACCGCCTATTCTTTGCCCGATATAGATTATACGGCGGTCTCCGATGAGGATGGCGTAAAGGCCGTAAAAGAACTGTTGGAAACCAAAGATTTTAACTGGCAATAGTCATACAGAGAATCGTCCCCTGTATGACACTGAATATGACCATAATAATATTTATAAGGAGATGCAAATGATGAGAATAAATTTAAAAAACAGCCGAAAAAAATAATATAATTTAATAAAAATTTTACAAAACTTTATATGGTAATTTGTCAAAAAAAGTGATATAATGTATTTAGTAAAAATTTGTTTAAACAGGAGGAGCACAAAATGCCAAAAAGAACCGACATACACAAGGTCCTGATAATCGGCTCGGGCCCGATAATCATTGGACAGGCATGTGAATTTGACTATTCGGGCACTCAGGCCTGCAAGGCGCTTAAAAGCCTTGGTTATGAAATAGTCCTTGTAAACTCAAACCCCGCGACCATAATGACCGACCCCGAAATGGCCGATGTCACATATATAGAGCCACTTAATGTAAAACGTCTTGAACAGATAATCGCAAAGGAGCGCCCCGATGCACTTCTGCCAAACCTTGGCGGTCAGTCGGGTCTTAACCTCTGCTCGGAGCTTTACAAAGAGGGTATACTCGACAAATACAATGTGCAGGTCATCGGCGTTCAGGTAGATGCTATCGAGCGCGGCGAGGACCGTATAGAATTTAAAAAGGCAATGAATGCACTTGGTATAGAGATGGCACGCAGCGATGTTGCCTACACCGTTGACGAGGCGCTTGCCATCGCCGACGAGCTGGGCTATCCCGTTGTACTTCGTCCCGCTTACACCATGGGCGGCGCAGGCGGCGGCCTTGTATACAACAAGGACGAGCTTAAAACAGTCTGTGCAAGAGGTCTCCAGGCAAGCCTTGTAGGACAGGTGCTTGTAGAGGAATCCGTTCTCGGCTGGGAGGAGCTGGAGCTGGAGGTAGTGCGTGACAAGGACGGCAACATGATAACCGTCTGCTTTATAGAGAACGTAGACCCCCTCGGCGTACACACGGGCGATTCTTTCTGTACCGCACCCATGCTCACCATTTCCGAGGAGCTTCAGGCACGTTTGCAGGAGCAGGCTTATAAAATAGTAGACTCTATCGAGGTCATCGGCGGTACAAACGTACAGTTTGCGCACGACCCCGTTTCCGACCGTATAATCGTTATCGAGATAAATCCGCGTACATCGCGTTCATCCGCACTTGCATCAAAGGCAACAGGCTTCCCCATTGCGCTTGTATCTGCAAAGCTTGCATCGGGTCTTACCCTTTCTGACATCCCCTGCGGCAAGTACGGCACACTTGACAAGTACGTTCCCGACGGCGACTACGTTGTTGTTAAATTTGCACGCTGGGCTTTTGAAAAGTTCAAGGGCGTTGAGGACAAGCTGGGTACGCAGATGCGTGCCGTGGGCGAGGTCATGAGCATCGGCAAAAATTATAAGGAAGCTTTCCAAAAGGCCGTGCGTTCACTTGAAAAGGGCCGCTACGGTCTGGGCCATGTAAAGAATTTCTATGACCTTTCAAAGGAAGAGCTTTTAAAGCTGCTTATAACACCGTCAAGCGAGCGTCACTTCATCATGTATGAGGCACTCAGAAAGGGTGCGACTGTTGACGAGATATTCCGCATAACAAAGGTAAAGGCTTACTTTATAGAGCAGATGAAGGAGCTTGTTGAGGAAGAAGAAGCACTTGTAAAGACAAAGGGCAGCATAACCGACGAGGCACTTATCAAGGCCAAGAAAGACGGCTTCTCCGACAAGTATTTAAGCGAGATACTCGACATACCCGAGCAGACCATACGCGAGCAGCGTGAAAAGCTTGGCATAGTTGAAGCATGGGATGCCGTACACGTAAGCGGCACCGAGAACAGCAGCTACTTCTACTCCACCTACAATGCACCCGACAACAACCCCGTTTCGACCGACAAGCCCAAGGTAATGATACTCGGCGGCGGCCCCAACAGGATAGGCCAGGGCATCGAGTTTGACTACTGCTGTGTACACGCAGCGCAGTCGCTTAAAAAACTCGGTTTTGAAACAATAATTGTAAACTGCAACCCCGAAACGGTATCCACAGACTACGATACCTCCGACAAGCTTTACTTCGAGCCCCTTACCCTTGAGGACGTTTTAAGCATATACAAAAAGGAAAAGCCCGTCGGCGTTATTGCGCAGTTCGGCGGCCAGACACCGCTTAACCTTGCGGCAGAGCTGGAGAAAAACGGCGTTAAGATACTCGGTACATCCCCCGCAGTTATCGACCTTGCGGAGGATCGCGACCAGTTCAGGATGATAATGGACAAGCTTGGTATACCGATGCCCGAGTCGGGTATGGCAACCACGGTTGACGAGGCACAGGCTATCGCAAACAAGATAGGCTACCCCGTTATGGTGCGCCCGTCCTACGTTCTCGGCGGCCGCGGTATGGAGGTCGTTTACGACGACGAAAGCATGGCTGATTATATGAAGGCCGCTGTCGGCGTAACACCCGACAGACCTATACTTATCGACCGTTTCCTGCATCAGGCAACGGAGTGCGAGGCAGATGCGATAAGCGACGGCACACACGCATTTGTGCCCGCCGTTATGGAGCATATCGAGCTTGCGGGCGTTCACTCGGGCGACTCGGCTTGTATCATTCCGTCACAGCACATCTCGGACGAAAACCTTAAAACCATTAAGGAATATACACGCAAGATCGCCGAGGAAATGCACGTTGTCGGTCTTATGAATATGCAGTACGCTATCGAGGACGGAAAGGTATTTGTGCTTGAAGCCAATCCCAGAGCATCCCGTACAGTGCCCCTTGTTTCCAAGGTTTGCGGCATAAGAATGGTACCGCTTGCAACGGACATCATCACCTCCGAGCTTACGGGCAGACCGTCTCCCGTACCCACATTAAAGGACAGGGATATCCCCTACTACGGTGTAAAGGAAAGTGTATTCCCGTTTAATATGTTCCAGGAGGTAGACCCCATCCTCGGACCCGAAATGCGTTCCACGGGCGAGGTACTCGGTCTTGCACGCACCAGCGGCGAGGCATTCTACAAGGCGGAGGAGGCCGCACAGGCAGTCCTGCCCACAGAGGGTACGGTGCTTATATCCGTAAATACACAGGATAAGCCCATGGCACCCGCACTTGCAAAGAGCTTCTACGAGGACGGCTTCAAGATACTTGCAACAGGCCGTACCTGCGACCTTATCGAGGCTGCGGGCGTACCCGTTGAAAAGATAAACAAAATTTACGAGGGTCGTCCCAATATACTTGACTTTATATCAAACGGCAAGATACAGCTTATCATAAACAGCCCCGTCGGCAAGGACAGTATCCACGACGACAGCTATTTAAGAAAGGCCGCTATCAAGTCTAAAATACCGTATATGACCACTATGGCTGCCGCAAAGGCCACCGCAGAGGGTATTAAGGTGATAAAGGCAAGCAGCGATAACGAGCTTAAGTCATTGCAGGAATGGCATAAAGAAATTAAAGATAAAAATTGATAAAACTTATAAAGCCGCCGATCCGTAAGGAAAGGCGGCTGTTTTGATTAACCGTTATCAGAACGTCGTAAGATTTGGCATAATCATATTTTTATAAGTGATTCTATATTATTCCGTTATTTTCTTGATATAATTAACCCATTGTAATTACCAAACCGTAGGTCGACACACTAAGCATAACAAGTATATCTTTTCTGTAATAAATTAGATTAACCGAAGCATTTCCTTCAATACTGCTTGCGCCGGAATCATTCTTCATAAACACAAAACCATTTTTAATAAGTAAATCTGTATATTCCTCTAACCTATCATAAACAGACATAAATTCATCCCAGCCATATAAATACTGATTATCCGAGACTTCTACGCCATTTATTCCAAAATACGCTCCCAGATCCGGAACCTGTGTAAATTTGCTGTAATATTTAACCGATGAAGTCTGTTTTACTGCGCTGCTTGTATTTTCAGAATTAATTCCTCCAATCTTCACGTAAACATCCTTACCATTATAACTTATATGGGCCATCTTATTCTCATTATCCCAGCTTGTATTGGCACCTACAGCATCACCTATTGCCCTAAGCGGCAAATAGAAACTTCCGTTTATTATCTGCTGCGGAACATCGGGATATATTTCCTTACCGTCTGCCTTAAAATAATTTAAGCCCTTTATAACAGAAACCTCGTGAACTCCGTCGGAAATACTTGCCTTATTTGTCGCCGAGTCCCAGTTTACCGTAAACCCGAGGCTTTCAAAAACACCCCTTACGGGCACAAGCGTTCTGCCGTCCTTAATAACACCCTCTGCCCCGAATGCGCTTGCAAAATTTCCTCGGCACTTTGTGTAACAGCCGACTATATTATAAACGGCACTTCCGATGAAAACGAAAGCGAGCTTATTGCCCTGTGCAAGACCCTCTCCCCCGAAAACCGACAGCGTGCAGTAAAGATAATAAGGATACTTCTTGAAACACCGTAAATTTTTAAAAATAATACTTGCAATCCATAAAAAGCTATGGTATAATACTTTATGTTGTGAAACCCCGGGATGCCAAAATGTATCCCAATATATAAGAAAGAGGTGCTATAAAATGAAGGAAGGAATACATCCTCAGTATTTTCAGGCAAAGGTAAGATGCAACTGCGGTAACGAGTTTGTTACAGGCTCAACTCAGGAAGAGATAAGAGTCGAGGTTTGCTCCAAGTGCCATCCGTTCTACACAGGCAGCCAGAAGCTTCTTCTTGATGCAGGCGGACGTGTTGACAAGTTCAACAAGAAATACGGCAGAAAGTAATAAAAATAAGAGACCCGAAAGGCGGTACCGTCCGTACAGGTCTCTTTTTTATTTGCCTACAACGGCTTTTATATGCTCCGTTTGTTCAGCCGTCAGCGGTCACCTTGCCGCCATAGCCTCAAAATCATCCACAGCCATAGGCTTTGCGAAATAATAGCCCTGGAACAGCTCACAGCCCATTCTGGACAAAGCTCCGTACTGGTCTTCGGTCTCGACGCCCTCGGTAAGCGAGGCTATACCCAGATCCTCCGACAGGTTGATGATATTTTTCACTATTTTTTGTGCCTTTTCGTCGTCCTTTGATTTCTCCAAAAACTTCATATCTATTTTGAGTACGTCAACGGGCATATCCTTAAGCATATTAAGCGATGAATAGCCGCTGCCGAAATCGTCCATTTCGACAATAAAGCCAAGCCGCCTGAACTCCTCCAGTATGCGCATTTTTTCGTCTATATCCGTCATCATAACGGTCTCGGTTATCTCTATACGAAGCTTTGACGGCTCCACGCCGTATTCATTTACGATACCGTTTATCTCGGATACGACATCGGTAAAATAGAAATCCTTTGGCGATATATTCACCGAAATAAACATATCGGGCAGTTTGTCCCGCCAGCTTACAAGTGTCTCGCAGGCACAGCGCCACATATGCCTGTCCACCTCTACTATCATGCCGTTATCCTCAAACACGGGGATAAACGATGCAGGCGACATAAAGCCGTTTTCGGGGTGTATCCACCTTGCCAGCGCCTCCGCACCCACTATTTTGCCGTCCCTGTCCACTATGGGCTGCAGGTAGGGACGTATCTGCTTTGTCCTTATCGCCTCGTTAAGCTGTGTCGATATCCGCTGTCTCCACATCACATCGTTTCTTATCTCGTCGTCATATATGGCAATATGCGTTTTATAATTGTCCTTTATCCTTGACAGCGACAGATGCGCCCTGTCAAACATAACGGATACCTCCATATCGACATCCTTTACCTCATAGATGCCTATATGCACCAAAAGACCGTATTCAAGCGAGCCGTCCTTTACGGCAAAGCGTGCCAGCTCCGCCTCGGTCTTTTCAATGTCAAGATCCTGTTTTGGCAGACATACACCGAAGGTATCGCCCGCAATGCGTCCGTATATAAACTTGCCACGTGCATTTTCCTTTATTTTGTCGGCAACAATGCAAAGCGCCTTGTCGCCGAATTCCTTGCCGAAAATATCGTTTACTATCTTAAAATTTTTAATATCGACAAACGCAATAAGATAGCTTGTATCCGTGTCTCTTATAAGGCGCTCGTTTATGGTGGCAAAAAGATGCTCCTTTGTGTAAAGCCCCGTAAGCGCGTCATGCGTTGCCGCGTACATCTGCTTTTTGACCGCAAGATGCTCCTGTGTGTAATCATACACACGGTATGCTGTACCGAGCAGCTTGCTGCGGTCGTCCCTGAGTGTATTTTTTTCTATCGAGAAAAAGCGTTCATTTTCGCCCTCCCCGGTCGTGCGAATAAAGTTTTCCTTATCGCTGCCCGACATTATGTCGCCGAACATATCGAAAAGCTCGTCCTTTACGTTTTCAAGGGAAGTGCTGTCATCATTTATAAGCAAACGTCCGATTTTGTTTATCCAGATACAGTTGCCGTTCGGGTCAAAGACGAAAACCGCCTCCGAGATCTCGGACGTAAGACCCGTAAGCATACGGTCAAGCAGCCTGAACGGATAATAATAAAGTGCAAAAAAGAACACCAGCAGGCCAAATATCGCAAGCCCTATCATGGAACGATCCACGGGTATGCGCAAAAAGATATAAACGCCCTGCCACAGCCCCGCCGCCGCCATAGTACATAGCATGGTCACATAGCTTGCCTTATATACACGCGGCATACGGTATGATGTCAGTACAAATATAAGTATCACGCCCGCCAATGAACTGTAGTCAAGCAGCCTGTGCAGCGTAAGGCCGATGTATGGCACCACGCGAAAATACGGCATACGCTCGACCGTTATCCCCTCCACGGAAAAGGCATGGCCGAAATATGTATTAAGCGCCAGCTGTATACTGTCCAGCACAAACAGCACATACATAATACGCGGTGCAATATGTTTTTGGCTGCTGTCGTTTTTGCAGTATCTTTCCGTGAAGCGTATAAGCGAGAACAAAACGCCGTTCATGCCGATAAAATATATATAATAGCCCACAAACGCCCATAAATACGACGTTGACGAGGTAACGATAAAATTACCCAGCACGGGCGGTATGAGCGCAAAGTTAAGCAAGGAAACCGACTTGCCTATCTTTTTATGCGACCTGTATGCCATAAATGATGTCGTACCCAAAGCCAGCATCAAAAAAACATATACATATAAAAAGGCCGTCCTCACACACTCACCCCCTGTTTTTATTTTTCACGCACAACATATTTTTACTATTTTATCATAATGCGCCTGCGTTTTCAAGACGTGATAGGCAAATATTTTTGCAAATAAAAAAGCCCGCCAAAACGGCGGGCAAAAAATTGTGTAATTACTCGGAGATCTTAGCAGCGTTTACCTTAACGCTGGGACCCATTGTTGTTGAAAGAGCAACACTCTTAAGATAAGTACCCTTTGCAGCAGCAGGCTTAGCCTTGATGATAGCGCTCATCAGTGTCTGGAAGTTGTCCTGAAGCTTTTCTGCGCCGAAGGAAACCTTGCCAACGGGAACATGGATAATGTTTGTCTTGTCAAGACGGTACTCTATCTTACCTGCCTTGATCTCTTCGATAGCCTTTGCTACGTCCATTGTTACTGTGCCGGCCTTGGGGTTGGGCATTAAGCCCTTGGGGCCGAGTACGCGACCGATACGGCCGACAACGCCCATCATGTCGGGTGTTGCAACAACAACGTCAAACTCAAACCAGTTCTCGCCCTGGATCTTTGCAACAAGATCCTCTGCACCTACATAATCCGCACCTGCAGCCTGTGCCTCGTCAGCCTTGGGGCCCTTAGCGAACACAAGCACGCGTACAGTCTTACCTGTACCGTGGGGAAGTACAACAGCGCCTCTGACCTGCTGGTCTGCATGACGGCTGTCAACACCCAAACGGATGTGTGCCTCTACGGTCTCATCAAACTTAGCTGTGCTTGTCTGGGGCACCAGTGCGCAAGCCTCTGCTACATCATATAAAGCTGTCTTATCTACAAGCTTTGATTTTTCGAGATATTTCTTTCCTCTTTTCACGAATTGTTCCTCCTTATGTGGTAATATCGGGAGTATGTCCCTCCCACTAATGTTTTAAAGCGTTTTTTATACTTTAAAACACGTTGATAAATATCCTAAAATTGTTGACCGTTTTATCGGTCTTTGTAAGACTATGATCAGTCTTCGACAACGATACCCATGCTTCTTGCCGTACCGCTGATCATGCTGATAGCTGCGTCAAGACTTGCTGCGGAAAGGTCTGCCATTTTCTGCTCTGCGATCTTTGCAACCTCTGCCTTGGAGATAGTAGCTACCTTTGTCTTGTTGGGCACGCCCGAACCGGACTCGATCTTGCAAGCCTTCTTTAAAAGAACGGCAGCGGGAGGAGTCTTTGTGATGAATGTAAAGCTCTTATCCTGGTAAACAGTGATAACAACAGGTATTATAAGACCTGCGTCCTTACTTGTTCTTTCGTTGAACTCCTTGCAAAAGCCCATGATGTTTACACCGTGCTGACCTAAAGCAGGACCAACAGGCGGTGCAGGTGTAGCCTTGCCTGCAGCGATCTGTAATTTAATATAACCTTGTACTTTCTTTGCCATTTTACGGCACCTCCTATAATGTGGTAATTAGCGGGATCTTCCCTCCCACGAGAGCACCTGCTCTCATTTACATCTTGTCACTGAAATTGCTTACAATTTCTTATAAGGGCTGGACCTGATTGAAATCCAGCTCCATCGGGGTCTCACGGCCGAATATCGAAATACCGACAACGACACTGCGTTTACCGATATTGACCTCCTTAACAATACCTGTAGACTCCGCAAAGGGGCCTGTCTTTACAATGACCGTATCCCCTACCGCATAATCCATATCGGCAAGTGTAAAGGTTTCAATACCCATGTCGTAAACTTCCTGGTCGGTCAAAGGCACGGGCTTGGAGCCGGGGCCTACAAAGCTTGTAACGCCGCGTGTGTTGCGTACAACATACCAGCTTTCGTCGTTCATTATCATCTTGACCAGTACATAGCCCGGGAAGATCTTGTGCTGAACGACCCTTTTCTGACCGTTTTTGACCTCGACCTCATCCATCAGCGGAACGGAGACTTCCTGGATAATATCCTGCATACCTCTGTTTTCCACCAATTTTTCGATATTTGCCTTTACCTTGTTCTCATAACCTGAATAGGTATGAACAACGTACCATTTTGCTTGATTTTCGTGTTCAGACATATTATCGACCTCTTATCACTGTTCTGCAGCCGGTGCAGCCTCTACGGGTTCCTGCGCGTTATTCTGCGCAGCTTCTTCGCCTGCCTGTGCGGGCTCAGCGTTTTCTGCGCCTTCAGCCTGTGCAGGCTCTGCATTTTCGCCATCCGGGGTCTCTGCCGCATTGGCATTTTCCTCAACGGCCTCGGCGCTTGTATCGGCGTCTTCGCCTGTCTGTACGTTTATAAGATCGGAGGCATCGAATGTACCCGCACCGGCATCTGTCGATGTCGTGGTCTTGCTGCCTATACTTACAAACTTTTCATAGCCGAACGAAAGCAGCGTATCCATACCGTAGATGATAACGCCGACAAGCAGGGAAACGATTATAACGGTAACAGTCTCTTTTAACAGTTCCTCGCGGTTGGGCCATGTTACCTTCCTGAGCTCTGCCTTATGCTCTGCCCAGAAGTTGGACTGCTTTTTTTCCTTTTTGGTTTCCTTTTTAGCCTTTTCAGGTTGTGATGCAGTTTGTGTGTTTTTTGTTTCTTCCATTGCATTACTCCCCTTTCGTAAGGTTCAAAAAATTACTTTGTCTCTCTGTGTAACGTATGACGGTTACAGAATCGGCAGTATTTCTTTGTCTCCATACGATCAGGATGAACTTTCTTGTCCTTCATTGTGTCGTAGTTTCTCTGCTTGCACTCTGTACATGCTAAAGTAATACGTGTCCTCAAGATTTCCACCTCACTTCATGATGTAATTACACAATTGTTAAGTTCTTTTACGCTGTAAAAATTGCAGCACAAAAAAAAGACGTTTTGCGTCTGTATAATAATAACATAAAGCGGGGTATATGTCAAGCTATTTTTCACATTTTGATTTTTTTGATTTTTGGGACGTTTTTTATAGAAGGAATATTTAACGCAAACAACGTTCCTACGGGGGCGGTGCCGCCGATCGGCGCACGCCTTTAGGGGGAGTCCTTTAAGGCTCCCCCATCCGTAAAATACAGACAAAGCGCAAACGGCACGATAAATATTACAGGCAGCGCATACCTTGTATAATTGTTCACGGGACCCGCGATACATATAAGCACGGACACCAATGCGGGCACATTAAAGAAAAACGCCCCGTATTTCTTTCTCAGCAGGCAAAGCCCCGCTATAAAAAGCTCTGCCCATATGTAGATGCCCGCCCCGAAAAACAGCCCCAAAAGCGGTATATGTTTTATTTTAAGGTCAAGCTCCCTCAAATCGTCCGCCAGATCTTTGAGCCGTCCCGGCACATTAAAGGCAAAAACGTCGTTTTGCGGAAATATCTCGTTTGCATACCTGCCGTCATTTGGCGGATAAAAATAACCGTATATATTGTTCAGCGTTGCCTGGATATAACACCCCGGATGTCTTGCAAAGCATTTTGCCCATACCTTCATATAATCCGCTATCTCCTCACGCGATGCGCCGTCGATATAGTTATCCTTTACAGGGTCGCTGCGCTCGGGGTCATACTCCTCGGCCAGGGTGTCGTAAACCAGCACCCGCGATATAACAGCCTTTTCCCCGTCCGTTATATCGTCGCCGCAGTCACGCGCATAACGCGCCGTCTGCTGAAAAAACAGCGATGCGCTTTCCCTCACATCGTGGTCGAGCAGCCCCATACGCACCGTAAGCGCATGGTCAAGCCACAAAAAGCCCACTATCGCCGCCAACGTGGATAAAAGCACAAGCACGGCGGCCTTTTTATATCTTAAAAAGCGTATAACAAAGGCAAAGCCCGACAGCGCCACAAGATGTATGCCGTTTTTTCTTGCGGCCTCGGTGAGCATGGCGGCCGCAAAAAGGGCAACAGCCGTCTTTACCGTGGGGCTTTGCTTGTTTTCGTCCAGAACAAGGTAAAAATAAAGATACAGCATTATAAAAAAGCTGTAGTTTACATCCTTGCATATCGTGGGCGCATATCTTGAATATACGGGCAGCAGCACCGTACAGGCATAGGACGCCGCAAGCACAGGGAGCGGACAGCCCCTTTTATATATTTTTGCAAACAGCGCGGCGAATATCAAACTGCCGTAAAAATACTGTATAGCCGCATACAAAAACACCGACAGCTCAAACGACCCCGTAAGGTCAGAGACCCACGTTACAAACGCCCCCGACACAAGGGTCTGCACAACGGGATGATGGTTGTTGATATTGTTTTCAAAATAGTTTATCAGCATCACGGCGGAATCGTAATGTACTATTGCGGGATAATCCACAATAAGATAAAACGCCCAGCCGATAAGCAGGCCGACCCACAGCACGGCAAAAACGTGTCTTTCAAAAAACGCCGTTTTCCCGCCCGTCCGCTGCGCCGCCTTGTCGGCAAAGTACAAAATATAGCCGAGCACATAATAATACACCAGTGCATACACCGCCGTCAAGGCCGCCGACACCAAAAAGTCCCGAAAGGACGCAAAAAAATATCCCCAGGATGCCGTATTTTCAAAGCTTTGGCCCATGCGTGTGCAAAGCGCAAAAAAAAGTGCATAACCCATTAAAAATATGCGCGTTTTCCTGTCGGACACGGGCAGTTTTAATATATTTGCGGCCGCAAAAGACGTGCCGCTTTTTTTGACCTTATCCCCCGTTTCCATCATATCTGTCCTTTCGTTTTTGTTTTATGATAACATTTCGGTTATGCAATGTCAATAAAATTCGCTCTGTGAATTATTTGAAATTGCATCTTGCAAAACAAGTCTTGTTATTATATAATGTAAGGTAGTTTTTTAAATACAAAGGAGGACAAACCATGACAGTAAATGTATGGATAATCACTGCGTTCGTACTTTATCTTGCAATAATGATAGGTATAGGCGTAGCATTTTCCAAAAAATCCAACAACGTATCGGACTATTTCCTGGGCGGCCGTAAAATGGGCAGTTGGCTGACAGCCCTTTCCGCACAGGCAAGTGATATGTCCAGCTGGCTTTTGATGGGTCTGCCCGGTGCGGTATATTTAAGCGGTATAAGCTCCGCTTGGATAGCTATCGGTCTTGCCATAGGCACCTATCTTAACTGGCTGCTTGTGGCAAAGCGCCTGAGAAGCTACTCTCAGGCAGCGGGCGATGCCATAACGATACCGCAGTATTTCCAGAACCGTTTTGACTCCAACTCCAAGGCGATCAGAATAGTATGTGCGGTAATTATCTTTATTTTCTTTCTTATTTACACAGCTTCAGGCTTTAATGCAGCCGCAAAGCTTGTGGAAAACGTATTTGGCATACGCTATACGATAGGTCTTACCATAGGCGCTGTCGTAATACTTACCTATACCTTCATGGGCGGCTATTTTGCCGTTGTATGGACAGACTTTTTCCAGGGTATGCTTATGTTCGCCGCCCTGCTTATAGTGCCCATTATAGCATATGCGGCTATCGGCAGCGAGTCCTTTGAAAGCATAACAGCTGCAAAGGTCGGATATATGAGCCTTATGTCAAACGGCGATCAGCCCTATTCCGTTACCGATATTTTATCAAACCTTGCATGGGGTCTCGGCTACTTCGGTATGCCGCATATCCTTGTGCGCTTTATGTCGATAAAGTCTACCGACCTTATCAAAAAATCCCGTATTATTGCTATGGTATGGGTCATCATTTCGCTGGCTGCTTCCGTAGCTGTAGGCTGCATAGGCTATGTTTACCTTGAAAAGATGGGCGCAGCCCCGCTTAACGAGATATCGGCAGAGACGATATTTATGGTGCTTGTACAAAAGCTCACACCCGGCCTTATCGCAGGTATCCTGCTTTGTGCCATAGTTTCCGCTATCATGAGTACATCAGACTCCCAGCTTTTGGTAACAGCATCGGCAGTCACAAACGACATTTACGCTATCACAGCAAAGAACAAGCCCGACGACAAAAAGCTTCTTATGCTCAGCCGTATCGCCATTGCGGTAGTTGCGATAATCGCATATGTTATTGCACTCAACCCCGAAAACACGGTCATGGCACTTGTTGCAAACGCTTGGGCGGGCTTCGGTGCAGCCTTCGGCCCCGCAATGCTTTTAAGCCTGTTCTGGAGAAGAATGACCATGAAGGGCGCACTTGCGGGTATGATAAGCGGTGCTGCCGCTGTTATGATCTGGAACAAGTTCCTTACCGCATCTACGGGTATTTACGAGCTTCTTCCCGCATTCTTTATCTCGCTTGTACTTATAGTTATCGTTTCGCTTATTGACAAGGAACCTAACCAAAAGGTGCTTGAGCAGTTTGATAAAGTAGCTGCAATGAAATAATATCGCAAGAACAGCTTGTTTGAACATCGAACAAGCTGTTCTTTTTTGATTTTATGATTGCATTTTTTTAAATTGTATGATATTATAAAATATATAATAGTATAAATATTTTCACGAAAAGAGGGATAACATGAAAAAAACCACAGCCGTATTGACCGCCGTATTTGCGGCAGTTTTCGCATCCGCCGTGCAGGCCGCCGATATCAGCATCACCGTTGACGGTGCACCGCTTAAGACCGATGTCCCCGCACAGATAGTTGACGGCAGAACATTTGTGCCCATGCGCAGCATTTTTGAGGCGCTCGGTGCAAAGATAGACTGGGATGCCCAAACCAAAAGCGTTACCGCCACAAAAGATGATAACACTATCGTCATGCAGATAAACAGCAGTACATTTTCTTTAAACGGCAGTCAAAAGGCGCTTGATGTGCCCGCCTTTATACAGGACGGCAGGACGCTTGTGCCCCTGCGTGCCGTAAGCGAGAGCCTTGACTGCGCAGTCGAGTGGAACAGCGAAACAAAGACAGTCGGGATAGATACCGCCAAGGCCTCATCGTCAAGCTTTAGCGACACAGATGTAATTGATTTTCTTTCGGCCGAGGACATTGCTCCCGCGCCAATTTCAAGCGCCGGTCTTAACGAGGCGCAGGCGCTTATGCACGAGGAGGGCCGCTATAATTTTGAGCAGAGTGTAATGCCGCAGGCACTTTTTAACGACGACGGCACGCTTGCAGGCCTTATCAAAAACGACCCCCACGCCTTTGGCGAAAAAATAGACGAGCTGTGGAACAAGTCCGTAAATCAAGTGATAGCTGATTATATGATCAACTCCGACGAAACATTTGTTATTTCGTCCGAGGAGGATCTCGACAAGTATTTAAAGCTTTTCCAGAGCAACTGCTATTTGTATGGCAGCGACAACATAGGTTTTTCTATGACAAAAAGCAGCGACAAATACTATACCCTGCTTGAAATGGCTCCCGACGATTACCTCACCGCCTGCAACTATATACTTATAACCTATGCCGACGGCGAGGGCTTTAAATATTACACACTTGAAAAATCGCTTGACGGCATCTATCTTGTATGCAATGTGACCGCCAACGGACACAGCAGTGGGAACGCGCTTGAGACCCCCGACAAGCGTATGTTTTTGGAAACCGTTATAAACGGCGGCTTTGTCCCGACCGCAAGCCTTACATATTAAGTCCCGAAACGAAACGGTCATTTTTTATGGCTGTTTCGTTTTTATTTTTAAAAATTTTCAAAAAACGCTTGACAAAATCGCTTTGATACTGTATACTAACTATTGTCGCATGGCTCGGTAGCTCAGCTGGTTAGAGCGCTGGCCTGTCACGCCAGAGGTCGAGGGTTCGAGCCCCTTCCGAGTCGCTTTTTTTAAGCCTGCGGCAGCAGACTGAATATGATTAAGTCCGCGCAATATGGGAGCATAGCTCAGCTGGGAGAGCATCTGCCTTACAAGCAGAGGGTCATAGGTTCGAGCCCTATTGTTCCCATTTTTTGTGCCCGAGTGGCGGAATTGGCAGACGCACAGGACTTAAAATCCTGCGATGGCGACATCGTACCGGTTCAAGTCCGGTCTCGGGCATTGAAAAGCATCTTGAATTATCAAGGTGCTTTTTTTGCGTAATTCTCCCATTTTTTGTGCCCGAGTGGCGGAATTGACAGCCGCACAGACCCTTATTCGTTCTCCGCTTCGCTGCGAACTCAGTCGCTTCGCTTAAATCCTGCGATGGCGACATCGTACCCCAGGGGAATTTGCGCAGCAAAAACCCGATGCCGCGTTCAAGTCCGGTCTCGGGCATTGAAAAGCATCTTGAATTATCAAGGTGCTTTTTTATTTCCCGACACCGCTAATCCTTGCCTCACCTTTAGCGCAGCGATTGGGGGAGGCTCACGCCCGGTGGGCTCCGCCCGTGAGGGGGAACCAAACGCAGTTTGGTGGAGGGGGTTCTTTGCAATTTTTTGTGCCCGAGTGGCGGAATTGGCAGACGCACAGACCCTTATTCGTACTCCGCTTTGCTGCGTACTCAGGCGCTTCGCTTAAATCCTGCGATGGCGCTTCGTACCCAAGGGGAATTGCCGCAGGCAAACCCCGATGCCAAGTTCAAGTCCGGTCTCGGGCATTGGAAGGGGCCGTCGCGTTAAGACATACCCACAAACAAGAAAACACGAGGAAAACCAAAAACCGAAACTCAATTTTTCCTCCTTTCTTTTGCTCATAATATCAAAAAATATTTCAATAAAGCGAAAGATGAAAGACTGAAAACAGAATTGTTTGAAAAAGAAATTGCTTAAAAAGCATAGTATAATCGCGAAAGCAAGCAGGATATAGCTATGCTTTATTAATTGCGCTCAAAAATAAGAAGAATCTTACGAATACTGCCCGAATTGAAAAAGCTGCCGCAAATAGCATTGAAATTTTGCTACTTGCGACAGCCCCGAAATATATTACATCATATCGCTGCGTTTGAATATTCTTAAAGATATTGCGATAGCCTGCTCCCTTGTTGCTATGGCATAGCCCGATGCGGCCTGTTCGTCCGTTATGGCCTTTGGCGCAAAGTGCGTATCGTCAATGCCCTTTACTATGCCCAAATTTGACATAAAGTATACGGAATCCCTTGCAAAATCGGAGATATCGGCATCATCGGCGAATTTTTTGGAAACGCCGCCCGATGTCATAAGATAATCGGCATCCGTTGCTATCGTCCATTCGGGGAAACGGTATTTCTTTATTGCCCTGCAAAGCATGGTAACAAGCTGTTCCCTGTTTATGCTTGTGTACGGTGCAAAAGTGGTCTCGCTTGTGCCTACCGCTATGCCCGCGCCGTATGCTTTTTGAATATCCACATAGTTTTCAACACCCGACATATCGTTAAACGGCAGTGCGGCGCCGCCCGGCGCTTTGCTGCCCGACAGCTCCTCGTACAGTGTTACCGCTATGGATGCAAACTCCGCGCGGCTTACGTTTTCTCGAAGGTCCTTGTCTATAAGCACATCGGGGATAAGGCCCTTTTCGTAAGCCTCCTGCATTTCCTTCTGCGCCCATTCGGAACTTGTCTGTGTAAACGGTACGGTCTGCGGCCTTGTATTGCTGCCGCCGCCCGAAACGGGGGTGGGGGTTTCGGTTTGGGTAACTTTTTGGGTCACTTTTTCCGTTGCCTTTTCGGTCACTTTTTGCGTGGTGGTTTCCGTCGGCTTTTCGGTAGTGGGCTTAACGCTTTCCGCAACGGCGCTTACCACCGTAAGCGAAAGACCGTCAAAGTAACCGTCGTTATCGTTGCCCACATGCCTTACGGAACGAAGGATAACTCTTGCGGTAACCGCACCTTGGGGTATATTTTTGGTCAGCTCGTAATAGTTCCATGCATTGCCTTTGGTACGCTCTACCGAGTAGGTCCCGAGGTCATTGCCGCCTGCGCCCAGATATTGCAGCTGCAAAATGGATTCGTCCGTTTGGTTGGGATCGTTGTCGCCGCCCAAATAGCCGCTTAATTTAAGTGCGCTGCCCGAATACTGCGAAATATTTACATCCTGATAAAGTTCCGCCTCGGAGCTTACGCCTGCAAAGAAGTAATAACCGCCGTCATAGGGGTCCCAATAATTGTTTGCGGACCATGTTCCGGTCTTGTCCGTCCAATAGTTGATGCCGTCCTCTGCGCTTGGGTTTTTTAACAGATTATTGCTGTCGGTCTTTACGGGATCGGTGGTAACGGGCGGGGTCTCGGCCTGCGGAGCCTCCGCCGTAAGCGACAGTTTGTCAAAATAGCCGTCGTTATCGCTGCCCACATGGCGTATCGCGTGTAAGATCACTCTTGCGGTAACGGCGTTTTGCGGGATGCTTGTTGAAATTTCGTAATATTTCCAATCGTTGCCGTTTGTGCGTTTTACCGAGTAGTCGCCGATATCATTGCCGCCCGAGCCTAAAAATTGAAGCTCCAGTATGGATTCGTCGGTTTGACTTGGATCGTTGTCGCCGCCCAGATAAGCGCCGAGCGTTAATTTGCCGCCCGAATAATCCGAGATATCGACGTCCTGATACAGTTTGGCCTCCGCGTTGGCGCCCGCAAAGAAGTAGTAGCCGCCGTCATAGGGCGTCCAATAATCACTTGCCTTCCAAGTGCCGTTTTCGTCCACCCAACCGCTTACACCGTTTTCCGCGCCCGGGTTTACAAGCAGATTGCCGCTTGCGGCAGATACGGGGATGGATAAGGCCAGAACGGCCGCAGCCGAAGCAAGGATGGTTTTAAATGTTTTCTTCATAAAATCGCCTCTTTTCTTGTTTTTTGTCCGATATGTTATATGTTTAATTATAAAATATTTTGCGCATAAAAGCAATAACAAAATATAAACATCTGCCGTTTTTGACATAAAGCGCGGCGGCACAAATAAAAAGCAGCATCTTGTTTTTACAAGGTGCTTTTTTATTTCCCGGCACCGCTAATCCTTGCCTCCCCTTTAGCGCAGCGATCAGGGGAGGCTCACGCCCGGTGGGCTCCGCCCGTGAGGGGGAACCAAACGCAGTTCGGTGGAGGGGTTTCTTTGCAACTTAAATAATTCGCAAACGGAAGCTATTCTTTTATAAACGCTCGCTCGGTTCGTTTTTTATGCGGATGATCATTTAATCTAAGTTAGTAACTAAACACGCTCGGTTAGCCCGAACTAATCGAAACCCCAGAATTCGTGAATAGTAACTAAACGTCAACAAATAAGCAACAGGCAAAAACGCGGATGTTTCTTCGTTGGGCATATGCAGCGCAGCGGATAGCAGCCCATAAGAAAATTATCCGCGGGGCTTGCCAATAGAAAAGAGCTTTCGCCTATGATAAAGCAACATATTCAACTTATAAGCAAGTAATTCAAAATGCAGCTAAATCTCACTTACGCACTATACGACCACGAAAAAAGCCCATCTCTTTAACGCTACAGCCCCGCCCTTTTTATTTTTTCCGTATTTACTGAACCTTACGCAAGCGAACACCCGTCACAGACAAACCCACAGCTGTAAAACAAAATATACCCCATAAATCGCCCACCATAATTATCCCCTTTTTTTACTTGTATCGCGTTATAATTTATGATAAAATAAAAATATACCAAACGAAAAGAGTGATGTATATGAACGACATAAACGATATGTTGGGAAAGCTGCGTATTCTTGCCTTACAGGACGGCGAGCTGCGCAAAAAACTTATCGCCACGCAGCAGGCAAAGGAGCCCATGGAGGACTTTTGCCGCATAGCGGGCGAGCACGGCTGCCCTATTGATATGGGAGAGCTGCTGGTGCTTAACGAAAGGCTTTGGGGCGAGATGCTCAAAAGCTCCAACGGCGGGGCGACCTTCCCCATCGAGGATTGGGCGGATGCTTACGAGATGTTTATTATGGGTCTTTTATGACCGATTTAAAAAGGGGTGTTTTTTATGAGGAATTTTGTTATCACGATAGCACGCGGCTACGGCAGCGGCGGACATGAGATAGGCGTAAAGCTCGGTGAAGTGCTTGGCATACCCTGCTACGAAAAGCAGATACTTGACATGGCCAGCGAATTCAGCGGCATAAACAAAGACCTGTTTTTACAGGCAGACGAGAAATTATCATTCGGCAAGATAACGGCTGCGTTTAAGGGAATGCCCCGTACTACCATGGTAGAGCCCAACTGCCGCGATTTTGTATCGGACGAGAACATATTCAATATACAGGCGCACATAATACGCGAGCTTGCGGAGCATCAATCCTGCGTAATAGTCGGCAAATGCGGCAGCTATATCCTGCGCAATTTCGACAATGTGGTAAGCGTATATATAGAAGCGCCGCGCGAAAACTGCGTTGCATCCACCATAGAAAAGCTGGGCGTTACCGAGGCCGAGGCACACCGTATCATTACAAAGACCGACCGTACACGCGCACTTTACTATGAATATTTCTGCGAGGGCGGCGACTGGATGCTTCCCACCAACTACGACATGACCCTTAACACGGGCAGGATACCCAAAAGCCACTGTGTTGAGATAATATGCGACTATGTAAACTATAAATTCGGCAGCAAATAAGGAGGAAATAATATGAAAAGGTTTATTGCGGCGGCTTTAAGCGCCCTTATAATGTTATCTGCATCGGGCTGTACCAAGCTGGAGCAGGAGCATTTTGACAAAAGCATCAACCTGAACAAAAAAGGCACGGCCCTGTTTGAGACGGAAATGACCTGCACCATAGACCACGATGCGCTTTTTGCCGGTACCGTGGAAACAGCAAAAAAGCTTTATGAAGCGGATGAGATAGACGACGAGGATATCCTTGACTCCTCCGATTATTTAAACGATATGCGTATGTTCCTTGACGAGAACAAAAAATACGTTCTGACCCTGTCCTCCGTCGGTATTGCCGACTTTGACAAAAACTATTCGGACAGCACCGTTTATGCGGGCATGAACGGGCTTACGCTGAACTGCGGCAAGCAGTACGACCGCGGTGACACGGTGTATTACGACAAGCGCTTTGCCTATACGGTGGGCGCACTTGCCAAGCTTTCGCAGGGCGGTGATTTTGACGAGCTTAACGAGTATTTTATCAAGCTTGACGAGCTTTTCGGCGACAAAAAGTATATCTGTTTTTCCGCCAACGGTTTAGATATGCGTGATATCGGCCTTGTTTACTACGAAAAGGAAAAGCAGCTTTTAAAGAGCTTTAACTCGGGCTGTGTAACAAAAATACCTAACGGCACGCGCTTTGAGCTTTCAGGCAAGGATTTTTCGGGTGTCAGCAAAAAATTTGCCGACTGTATAAAGAAAAACAGCAAGGATACCGCCGATTTTATAAACGACTATCTTGCCACCACCATTGCCATCAATGCCGCAATGACAGGCGAGGAAACGTCCGAGCTTGCCGCCATGGCGGATATGTTTAAAATTTCGCCCGCTGATATCGCGGAGGCGGCAGACAGCTATAAGGAGGCCCTTGGTTCTCCCGGATACAAGGCATTTATCGACAGCTTTGATATAAAGCTGGTAAACGATATAACACAAACAGGTGACACGGAGACCGCAAAAACCTGTATAACCGTCAGCGCGGGCGGAAATACCGCGGTGGATATAAGCGGTATGCAGACCATTGAAAAGACCAAAAAGGCCGAGTTTGAGCAGATAGACACAAACAGCTGTGTTGACTATGCCGAGTTTGCAAAGCTTTTCTCGGAGCCGTATGACTATGATTATGATTACGATTACGACTACGGTACGGACGAAGATAACGAGGATCCCGACAGCTTTGAAGACTACGAGGACGACAGCTATTTCGACGCAATCATCGAGGATAACACTTTATAAAAGGAGTAACGATGCAAGATTATAACCGAATGCTTGACAGCATAAATTCACTTACTATTTACAAAAATATAGCAAACGACAAAATAATCAAAATTTTAAAGCGCGTTTTAACGGACGAGGACAATCTTAACGCCCTTGCCGACCTGACGGCGTTTTTGGTAAAGCAGGCCGAGGAAAAGGGGTTCAGCGGAAATTTATTTAAAAACTACATCAACCACCTTATTATCTCGGACGAGAATGTTTTCACACTTTTTTGCGAAAACAATGCGCATTTCAGCGGCGATATCTCACTTGGCAAACTGGCGCAGGCCGACATAGCCGCCCTTACGGAGCTTGCGGAGACCGATTTGACACAGCTGCCCGACAGCCGCTTTATGATGGATGCGATGGAGCTTTTAATGGACTATACCCCCGTCAATCCAAAGGTCGGCCTTTCGTCGGAAACGCTTAATATCAACAATATCGTAGACTTTCACAGGAAAAACGGCTGCGGCGATATCTCCATTTACCGCGTATTCAAGTACAGAAGCGACAAAAAAGCCCTTGTGGGCGTGGAGCATCCCGACACCATAACCTTTGACGACCTTATCGGCTATACCGCCCAGATAAGCGAGCTGCGCGACAATACCGAGGCCTTTTTACAGGGCTTCCCCGCAAACAATATTTTGCTTGTCGGCGCAAGGGGCACGGGCAAATCCTCCTCCGTAAAGGCACTTGTAAACGCCTACCACGACAAGGGGCTCAGACTTGTGGAGATAACCAAGGAGCAGATAGCCGAACTGCCCGATATTTTAAAGCTTTTAAGGCCACGCGGCAGAAAGTTTATTGTTTATATCGACGATCTGTCCTTTGACGAGAACGAGATACAGTACAAATACATGAAATCTCTGCTGGAGGGCGGCAGCGAGGGCAAGCCCGACAATGTGCTGTTTTACGCGACCAGCAACCGCCGCCATATCATACAGGAAAAATGGAGCGACCGCAACACCGACAGCACCGTTGCCGATATCCATACCGCCGACACGCTTAACGAAAAGCTGTCGCTTTCCGACCGTTTCGGCATAACCATAACCTACTCCAAGCCCACACCGCAGGAATATGTAAATATCGCCGTCGGCCTTGCCAAGCGAAACGGCATAACCCTCTCCGACGAGGAGATAAAGCAGGCTGCCCTGCGTTGGGAGCTTAACCAAAAGGGTATGTCGGGCAGAACGGCAAAGCAGTTTATCGAAAACCTGATGTGGGAAGAAAAAAAGAAAAGGAATTAAAGCCATGGATATAAAAAATATTCTTTCAAAGGTCGATCACACGCTTCTTTCCCCGTCCGCGACCTGGGACGAGATACGCGGCATCTGTGACGACGGCATAAAATACCAAACGGCAAGTGTCTGCATACCGCCCTGCTTTGTAAAGCAGGCGGCGGAATATGTACACGGCAGGGTAAAGATATGCACAGTTATCGGTTTTCCGCACGGCAACAGCACCGCCGCCGTTAAGGCCTATGAAGCGGGCGAGGCTGTGAAGGACGGTGCGGACGAAATAGATATGGTAATAAATATCGGTGATGTCAAGGCCGCAAAATACGCCACGGTTTTAAGAGAGATAGACCGCGTAAAGCAGGCCTGCGGCGATAAGGTGTTAAAGGTGATAATCGAGACCTGTGACCTTACCGACGACGAAAAAATAAATATGTGCAAGATCGTCGAGCAAAGCACCGCCGATTTTATAAAGACCAGTACGGGCTTTTCCTCGGGCGGCGCGACTGCGCATGATGTCGCACTTTTTGCAGAAAACATAAAAACCAAAAAAATAAAGGCCGCAGGCGGTATCAAGTCCATAGCCGATGCGGAGGAATTTTTAAGCCTCGGCGCCGACAGACTGGGTACCAGCAGGATAGTGAAAATAGTTAAACAAAACGAATAACGCCGGAACAAACCTTTACAAAAAGCCGCACAAGCCGCATACAATGCCGTTTGTGCGCTTTTTTGTCCCTGCCTGCCCGTACAAAAGCCGTTTCTGACACTTTCTCACCCCTTGCCGTTTATTTTTTCAGTTCCACCGTTACCGTACACCCCTTCTCTGTATTTTCAAACGCCATATTTCCCTTATGTTCGTTAACAATGCTTGTACAAATAGCAAGTCCAAGTCCCGTGCCCCCTTCCTTATCGGTATTGTACGGCTGTCCTATCCGTTTCATTATTTCGGGAGGCATCCCCTTGCCGCTGTCGCATATTTTTGTTACCACCGTACCGTTTCCCCCGCTGATATTTATTGTTATTTCACCGCTTGACTCTATGGCCTCAACGCTGTTTTTTATCAGATTGAAAAACAGTATGTTCAGTTTTTCCCTATCCCCTTTCACACAAAGCTCCCTGTCGCCTTTTGTGTGAAAAATTATGTCCTTATCCTTTAACGATATATCGTATCCGCGTATTATTTCCTCTATCAGCGCACGCAGGCAAACGGGCCGCAGTCTTGATGTGTTTGCCGTCACAAGCTCGTCTATTCTGCCTATTTCGCGCTCTATTATCCTGAAATTATCCTCAAAATCCGCATCTATGCTGCTTTTTATATAGTCCACATTCATTTTTATCAGACTCAGCGGATTTTTTACCTCGTGGGCAAGCGCCGCTGCCGCCTCACGGCTAATATCCATTTTCTTACCTCCTTTTTACTGCGGCAGTACCAGCTCCATGCCCTCTTTCAGGTCGTCCGCATCCTCCATACCGTTAAGCTGCATTATATTTTCTATCATGCCGATAGTTCCGTATATTTTCTCGCTTATGCGCGAAAGAGTGTCACCCTGCTCCACCCTGTATTCCAGCACGGACATGGTCTCGGCCTCGGTCTGTGTCGTTTCCTGTGTTGTCGGCTCGGCAGTTGTTTCCTCGGCGGTGGTCTGTGTTGTGTCCACAGGCGGATTTTCGGCCGCAAACACGCTTTTTACGCTGTCTGTCGCCGCAAACTCCCTTTTCAGCGCCGCCACATTGCTCTCCAGATCGTTTATCCGCTTGTCGTTTTGCACAAGCCCCGCGCCCATAACAAAGCATACCATAAGCATAACAAAGCTCAGTCCGCTCATCAGTCCCGCCGTTTTCCTCTCCGCACGGCGTTTCAGCCGTGTTTCGCGCAGGCTCATCCTTTCGGGCTTCGCATCCTCAAACATTTCCTCGCTTTGCGGCCGTTCGGTCTCAAACTCACTTATCAGTCTGTAGCTTCCGTCGGTCGGACGCAGCTTGTTTTCCAGCATATACTCGTGCATACCCTCGTTTTTTTCATAGTAGATTATGTAGCCCTTCAGCGCCGAAAACACACCCTCGTTATACACAAAAAAGCTGTTTATCTTTTCCACGGGGTCGATCAGAAGCATCACATCCAGCCCTCTGTCCATATTTTCCTCGTGATAAGCGCGTATGCCGTCCTTTATGCTGTCCTCATACCCCGGCTGTATGTACGCCCAGCCCACAATGTCAAGACCCTTAAAGTATATGTCTATTTGCTTTTGGGCGTACTGCCGGCTTTTTTCGGTAAGCTGCACCACTCCGTTTTTTTGCACGCTGTACTTGCCCTGTACGACACCGCTGATAAACAACGCCTTACTGCCGTCCACCGTGATCTCCTGGCCTATCAGAAAGGCCGCCTTTTCACGCTGGGAGTCTGCGTTGGCATACTGCTGCAAATAGGTCGCGGCGTAGTCCTCCACATACACCCGTTTTTCATCGGACAATGTTCCCACCTGCTTTATGTTTGACGGCAGGATAGTCCTTTCACTTTCATTCATTTTTCCTCACTCCTTGATCGTCTTTTGTTTTGCTCTATGAATATACCACAGGGGAAACAAAATATATGCCGCTCGCTGTCGATGGATAACCAAAATTTGTAAACAAATATTTACGCAAATTTTCAGCGCTATACATAAAAATTTGTTTTTACACAATAATAAACCATATATGAGCCATTGTGCCCGCCGTTACGAATTATCGGCAAAATCGGCAGGCAGGAGGAGGGTTTTATGACATTTTACTATGATACCCGTTCACCCGATTTTCACGGGCGTTTCAGGGCACAGCTTGAAACAATGACATTGCGGCGCGATGTCGTGTTTTTGTGTATAGGCACGGATAAAATAACGGGGGACAGCCTTGGGCCGTATATCGGCACACTGCTTAAACGGCGCGGCCATTGCGTTTACGGCTGTCTCGGCGACACGGTAAATGCCACCAACCTGACAGCCGCCGCAGTGCGTATCTTCCGCGAGCACCGCGACCCCTTTATTATCGCCGTGGATGCCTGTCTCGGCCGCAGGGAGCACGTCGGCTATGCCTCGCTTTCCACCGAGCGCCTGCGTGCGGGCGCAGGGGTAAATAAGGTGCTGCTGCCGATAGGAAACATATCCGTCACGGGCATTGTGACCGAGTTTGGCACCAACAGCTTTGCCCGCCTTATAGATGTTCCCGCCGACAGCATCGCCAAAATGGGCATGGCCATCGCCGATGCCCTTTGTCTTGGCCAACCCTGTATGTAAGAAAAACATAAAATAGGTATGGATTTTTTTTGCCGTATATGATAAAATAAGTACAGAAATATTTTTGAGGTAAAGCTATGGACGAGAAAGCACTTCGTGTACTTGAATTTGACAAAATAAAAGAGCAGCTTACGCGCTGTGCCGCTTCCGCGCTTGGAAAGGCTGCGGCGGAGGCCTTGCATCCCTTTGACGATATCGAGGCTGTCAGGGCTGCACAGAAGGCCACAAGCGAGGCTGTCAGCATGATATTGAAAAAGGGTTCTCTCTCTCTGGGCGGTCTGCACGACATAACACCGCAGCTGAGGCGCGTTGAAATGGCGGGTATTTTAAGCATAGAGGAGCTGGAGCAGGTACGGGATTTTCTCTACTCCTGCCGCAAGGCCAAGACCTACGCCAAAAGCGAGAGCAAAAACGACAGCTTTGAAACGCTGGAGCCGCTGTTT
The DNA here is from genome assembly GCA_017543265.1 of Bacillota bacterium. Classification (GTDB taxonomy): domain Bacteria; phylum Bacillota; class Clostridia; order Lachnospirales; family CAG-274; genus RGIG4310. The sequence goes on from JAFYGI010000024.1 coordinate 29,622, forward strand.
GAGAAAATAGAGACCGTGCCCGAGTTGGAGCGTGAGTTGGAACGCTGTATCGTTTCGGGTGCGATAGACGATGGCGCAAGCAGCACGCTGCGCGACATCAGGCGGCTTATTATGCAGTCAAACAACCGCATAAAGGAGCAGCTTAACAGCATCATCCACTCCCAGACCTACAGAAATATGCTGCAGGACCCTGTCATCACCATACGAAACGAGCGTTTCTGTGTGCCTGTCAAGCAGGAATACAAAAACACATTTTCGGGCATGATACACGACCAGTCCGCAACGGGAGCAACGGTATTTATAGAGCCTATCAGCGTTGTACAGCTGAACAACAAGATAAAAGACCTGCATTCGCAGGAAATGGCGGAGATAAACCGCATACTTGCGCAGCTTTCCGACAGGGTATACCAAAGCCGCATCCCCCTTGCCCAGAATATTGACATTATGGGCGAGCTGGACTTTATCTTCGCCAAGGGCGAGCTGTCTATCAAAATGAATGCGACCGAGCCGATATTCAATCAGCACGGCTATATAAACATAAAAAAGGGTCGGCACCCGCTGTTGAACAAGGATACAGTCGTACCGACCGACATATACATCGGCGGCGATTTTACCACCCTGCTTATAACGGGTCCCAACACGGGCGGCAAGACGGTCAGCCTTAAAACGCTAGGGCTTTTTACCCTTATGGGACAGGCAGGTCTGCATATCCCCGCCTTTGACAACTCGGAGCTTGCGGTGTTTGATGCGGTATTTGCCGACATAGGCGACGAGCAGAGCATAGAGCAAAGTCTCAGTACGTTTTCGTCGCACATGAGCAATATAGTATATATTTTAAACAATGTGACAAACAATTCGCTTGTGCTTATGGACGAGCTTGGTGCGGGCACGGACCCCACGGAGGGTGCGGCGCTTGCCGTATCCATAATCAAATATCTTCATGCGCTTGGCATAAGGACAGCCGTTACCACGCACTACAGCGAGCTTAAATTGTATGCACTCACCGCGGACGGGGTGGAAAACGCAGGCTGTGAGTTTGATGTGGAGACACTTCGCCCCACCTACAGGCTGCTGATAGGCGTGCCGGGCAAAAGCAACGCCTTTGCCATATCCTCGCGTTTGGGTCTCCCCGAGCATATCATAAACGATGCCCGCGAGGTACTGAGCCACGAGGATATAAAGCTTGACAACGTGCTTGCCGATATGGAGATAAGCAAGCGCAATCTTATTGCCGAGCAGGAACGTGCGGAAAGCTACCGCCGACAGGCACAGGAGCTGAAGCAGAAAAACGAGGAGCAGAAGCAAAAGCTGGCAAAACAGCGTGAGAAGATACTGCGTGAGGCTAACGAGCAGGCACGCAGCATTATTTCCGATGCCAAGGACGAGGCAGATGCTATAATTAAAGAAATAAGAAAAATGCAGCGCGAGGGCATTGAGGGCAACACCCTTGACGAGCAGCGCCAAAAGCTTAAGGCAAAAATGGATGCCATGAGCAAGGCGCTTGAAAACAAGGACAAGCCAAAGCACAAGGTACCCAAAACGCTTCATATAGGCGACAAGGTCTGCATACACAGCTTTGACCAAAGCGGTATTGTTTCCTCCCTGCCGGACAGCAGCGGAAACCTGACTGTTACCGCAGGCATAATGAAAATGAAGCTTAATATCAAGGACCTTTCGCTTGACACAAGTGAAACGCCCAAACAGCAGGAAAAGCAGCAGCGTTCCGCCAACAAATTCCGCAAATCACAGACCGTTTCTCCCGAGATAGATCTGCGCGGTATGATGAGTCTGGAGGCGACAGATCGTGTTGACAAGTATCTTGACGACGCTTACCTTGCGGGGCTTACCCCTGTGACCATAATACACGGAAAGGGCACGGGCGCATTGCGTGCCGCCGTACACGAACATTTAAGAAAGCACCCCCACGTCAAAAGCTTCCGCCTTGGCGTATATGGCGAGGGCGAGTCGGGTGTGACCATAGTAGAATTAAAATAGGAGGTTATAACATTGAGCGATAAGATCAAAGTATTAGTAGTTGACGATGATAAACATATAGCAGAGCTTATCTCGCTTTATCTGGACAAGGAGGGCTACGAGACCCGCGAGGCTTATGCGGGACGTGCCGCAATAAGCGCATTTAAGGAATATGCGCCCAATATCGTACTGCTTGACATAATGCTTCCGGAGATGGACGGCTACCAGGTATGCCGCGAAATAAGACAGATAAGCAACACGCCTATTATCATGCTTACCGCAAAGGGCGAGGTGTTTGACAAGGTACTCGGTCTGGAGCTTGGCGCAGACGACTATATCATAAAGCCGTTTGACCCCAAGGAGCTTATTGCGCGTGTAAAGGCCGTTTTAAGGCGTTATGACAGCAAGCCCGCCGAGGCTCCCAAGCAGATAGTTTTCCAGAACCTCAATATAAACCAGTCCACCTATGTCGTTACATACCACGACGTTGCGCTGGAGCTTCCGCCCAAGGAATTTGAGCTTTTAAACTTCCTTGCACAGCACCCCAATCAGGTATTTACGCGCGAGCAGCTTTTGGACAAGATATGGGGCTATGAGTTTATGGGTGATACGCGCACCGTTGACGTACATATCAAGCGTATCCGCGAAAAAATGCCCTATACCGACAACTGGAGCATAAAGACAGTCTGGGGCGTAGGCTATAAATTTGAAACGAAATAACACCAAAATTTCTTTAACAAAAGGGCCCGAACGCTGAAACCGCGATCAGCATTCGGGTCTTTTTTTGTTCTTTTCAAGGCTTTTGATTTTATCAGGCAAAAAAAGGGGCACGGAAAACCGTGCCCCTTAAATGGTTCAGTCGATAAATTACTTAATATCGCTGTATTTAATCTTGTCCAAATCCGTAACAGTTATTGCACCAAGGCTGCTTAACATCACGCAATCCTCGTTCTGTAATGCAACAATGCTGATTTCAGGTGTACTATATTTTTTCATATTTAATTCCTCCTTCTATCAAGCAAGTACAGGGTCTACGTCAGGCTTCTGTGCCTCATCGGCAACTTCTTCAACAACACCAAACTGTGCCTTGAAGTTTTCAACATCGTTTTCACGAGCCTGGCAGCCTTCAGCAGTCATGTAACCGCTTCTTACACCGCAAACTCTTACTGCGAAGATGTAACCGTTATCAATACCAAGATCCTTGGAAGTGATAGTATAGTCATCATCAAGCTGGATAGCGTCATATACCCACTTTGTGGAAGCAATGACCTTACCGGAAGCACTTACGAACGAAACTGCATCCTGTGAAAGATCGCTTACTGCTGCTACGAGGATAGTATCGTTACCTACCTGGTAAGCTGCTGTACGGATATCACTTGTCTCGTCAAGCATCTTGAACGAAGGTGTTGTATAAGCCTCTGTCTCTGTAGGAGCAGGAAGTACCGTAGTGTCCTGGGACATGAAGTTTACGGGAACAAATGTGAGAACATCAAGGATAGCATCCGATGTATAGGTATCAACAAGTTCCTCGGATATCTTGGATGCATACTTCTGTGCAGGAGCTGCATCGTCGTCGCCGTTAAAGTTGCAGTAGTCGTAGAATGTTGCTGTAAGGTTGTCATCCTTTGTCATCTCGCCCCAGCCGTCTGCACCGATAGTGCCGTTGGTCTGAGTATAGAGGAATGCTGCGTTGGAATGAGCGCCCCATGTTCTACCGAACTGACCTGTTACATTCTTGTTGTCATCATCCTTTGTAATTGCACAGTTTCTGAATACATAAGGCGATGTCTTAGCTGCTGTGATGTAACCGATCTTGTCGTTGTTCTTGCCGTCTGTGTCTGTGTATGTCTTCCACTGAAGCTCGCAGTTATCGAATACAGCTGTGAATTCACCGCAGATGTAGTCAACGTTACCGCCGATCACAGAATCCTTAACGTATACATGGTAGTCGTTGTTAGCGGAACCGTTGCGTCCGAATGTATCCTGTGATGAAAGGATCTGGCAGTTGTAAACCTGGATGTCATCAGCATCGATATAGAATGCGTTTGAACGCTCCTTAGTAGAGTAGATACCTACGTCTGTTACACCTGCAACTCTTTCTGTTACAAGACCGCCTGTAGAACGTACAAAGTCGGATGCATCCATATTTGTTACATAGTAGTTGTATGTGTTCTTGAAGACCGTGTCTTCTGCGATAAAGTGGTCGCCGCGGATGATAGCAACACCGCCCCAAAGGTTACCGTCACCTTCGTTGCTGTTGTATCTGTCGTAGTAAAGCTCTTCATCGTAAAGACCTGTGCCCTTATCGATCGAGTAGTAGAAAGAACCTACGCCGTAGTACCAGGAAATAACATGTCCGTTACCCTTTACAGTAACGTAAGGCTCTGTGAATACTATCTGCTCTTCGATATCGTCTGTAAGCTCGATGGTCATACGACCTTCTTCGCCGTCAGGTCTGTTGTTAAGCCTTGCAATATATGCGTTAGCATCCTTGAGTGTCGGGAACTTCTCGCTGGGAACCTGGATAACGGTGTTGTTAGCATCGAAATCTTCAACATCGTCAAGCTTGATCCAGTAGAGATAGTTAGCACCCTCTGCAGTTGTGGTAACAGTTACTGATGTCTCTGTACCGTCTGTGAAGTATGTTGCGATCGTCGGGTTACCTGCACCTGCACTGCTGCTTGTTGTAACCTCGCCCTGACCGTTGATGTTCCATGTACCGAAATACCAACCTGCAACGCTGACTTTCTGCTTGCCGCTTACGGGGATAGTAATGCTGTCGCCCTGGCTCATTCTGATAGATGTATCGTTGTTGTATCTAACAGGAGCATTTACGGCATCAACGCTGTTGTATGTAACCTGCTTATCGCCGTCTGCCTTCTGGATATCAGCGGGAAGGTTGATAAGTGAAGGATCGTTAGCCTTAAGGTAAATGTTGTTTTCGTTGTCCTGGCCGCCCTCTACATGAACCTTATCAATTGTTGTATAGCCGTCGGACTCGATAACTGTGTTATATTCGCCGGGCTTGATGGAAGCAAGGTACTTGTTGCCAACGATAGTAGCCTCGGTAACATTGCCGCTTACCATGTTTACAAACTTAACGCTCTTAAGGTCATGAGCTGCGCCGTCGCTTGTGATGATGTCACCGCTTAATGCAACATCGGGGATCTCAACAAGTGAAAGCTGGATCTCGGAGGTCGATTCCTCAACCTTGATCTTGTCGCTGTCTGTGCTTACGAACTTAACGCCAACACCTGCATCTGCACTTACAAGCTGATATGTATGGCCTACATTAAGTGTAACGCTTGTAGTGTCCTTGTTTACCTTTGCAACGGTGTTGCCAAGGAATGTATCAACAAGTGTAAATTCGGAGCTGTCGAAGTTGTACGAGCTGCCGTCGGGAGTAACCCAAGGCTTAACGTCAACTGTAACTTCCTGATCGATAGCGAACTCTGCGGAGCAGAATGCACAGTTGTTTGTCTTACCTGTTGTGGAAAGAACGTATGTGTGGCCAGCCTTAGCCGGGAATGCAACGAACTCTGCACCAACCTCTGTATCTGTGTAGCCCAGTCTCTCGCCTGTAGCTGTATTGAAGTCCCAAACTCTTACGAAGGAACCTGTGCAGCAGTAGCTCATGAAAGTACCGTTGCCAACGCACTTGAATACAAGCGCTGTACCATCGCCCATAACGGGGATAGTTGTAAGGTCGTTACAGTTTTTATTTCTTGCGCCTGCCTTGTAAGCATTACATACTCTGTCGCCTCTTGTAATGTTTACAAACATAGCCTTGTTGTTATCGGGTGTGAACTTGGTGTCGCCCATACCTACAAGTGTAAGTGTGGAGTCACCGTATTCAAGGATCTGCTGATCGAATGTCATAACCGTTGTGGGGTTGCCGTCCGGATCGGGAGCACCCTCAACAGGTGTTGCCATATCATCGAACCATACAGAGAAGTTCTCTGCCTTACCGGTAGCCTTTGCTTCGCCCTCTACCTCAAGCTTATGAACGTATGTCTCACCGCTTGCATCGGGATCGTATGTAAGTGTAAGGGTATCTGCATCGCCCTTGTACTTGATAACCTGAGCGGTCTCGGAACCGTCGGGCTCCTGGTCATGGCCTGCTGCTTCCTTGTTGCAGCCGTTGAATACACCGATCACATTATCCTTGGAGTCTGTAAGTGTCCAAGTATTGTGGCCGTATACACATGCTGTAAGTCTGATCTCTGAATTGCCGCCTACCTTAAATACGAACTTGTCGCCGGGCTTTGATGTTGTGCCGTGAGCGTCGTTTCTGATATTGGAGTTTTCGGATGCAATTGCGATCATTGTGTCCTCACAAAGCTTCATGCCGTTAAGCGGATTCTCTGCTGTTGTGGGATCAAGTGCTATAAAGTCTGCCGTGTAAACCTTACCGGGCTCGGGATCTGCTAAACCGTAGTCAACTGCGGGAGCAGTACTCTTAACGGAGAACTTATGTACATAAGTTTCGCTAGGAGCGCTCGGGTCGAATGTAACGGTAAGTGTATCAGCATCGCCTGTGTAGTCGATAACCTGAGCGGTCTCTGTACCGTCGGCTTCGTTCTCGTGACCTGCTGCCTCGGTATCCTTACCTGCGAATGTACCGATAACCTCGCCCTTGGAGTTTGCAACCGTGAACGAACTGCTGCCGTATACGCAAGCAACCATGGATATCTTAGCATCGCCTGCTACCTTGAATGCAAGCTTGTCGCCGGGTTTGAAAGCAGCACCGTGAGTGCCGTGGATATATGTACCGCCGGGAGCGTCCGCAACGATAGTATTGTCGCCGTAGTAAACGCCGTCGATAGCCGAACCTACGTTAGTGCTGTCGGAACCGATCTCCGAGAAATTTGCTGTATAAACAACGCCCTTTTCGGGATCTGCAAGGTCATATGTCTTGGACTCTTCGCTCACACTATACTCAACGCTGTAAACAGGTACGTTTGTGCCCTTGCCTACAAACTTAACAGAATCGCCTGCCGCAAGTGTTACCGAAAGGGTCTCAAATGTAGGTGCAGCAGCATCTGTATTGTCTACCTTTGCATCCTGTACGGTAGTAAAGCCGTCTGTATCGTTACCTGTAACGATAGCAGCAACCTTGCCGTCATTTACCTTACAGTCGATGGAAAGAACGCCGTCCTTCTTTGCCGTAAATTCCAGTGCCTCACGGAATGTAGCTACTGCGCCGCCGTCAAGGCTTGTCTGTGCGGTGTTTGTACCGCCTGTCTGGTAATGGAAAGTATATTCCTTACCCTCATACTCTTTGATAGTGGGATCATCCGCTACATACTTAAAGCCTTTTGCCTGTGTTGCAGGGATAACTGCACTGATGTTGTCGTTGTCAATGATAGTTGCGCCAACTGCAAAAACAGCATCAGCAACTGCGGGAAGAAGATTTCCCTCGTTTGCCGTTGTAGCCTCGGCATCAGCAAATGCCTCAACTGCGGCAGCACTTACGACCTCATCAACCACACCGTCTTCTGCCGCAAATGCACTAACTGCACTTAAAGCAGGAATACCGGTGCTTGTGGCGGTCATAACGCCAACCATGAAAGAACTTACAAATACTCTTAAATTCTTTTTCATTTTGTTTCCTCCTTATTATTTGGATGTGAATTTATCGGTATATACATACCGCAAAACACAGAACCGCAGCTGTTCTTGATATACAAAAACCCCGTTTGCTGCGGCCCGCAAAACCTTGACATATGGTCAATGTTTATAACACATACATCAATTGTTTCGCTTGTTTGGTACAATTATAACTCAAAACAAAAATAAAATCAAGTAAAAATATAGTTTTTTTACAAAATGATTATATTCATATTGCAAAAAATTAACACATCCGTGCGGAACCCGCAAAAAAAGGGCTTTGCAGAAGCAAAGCCCTTGTAACACAATTTTAACAAAAACGTGCATTTTTGGTAATATTGCTGAAAAATTGTGACATTTTATATCAAAGTCTGAAGTATGCGGCTGCGTTATTGTAGCAGATATCCTTTACTATCTGACCCGCAAATTCGATATCGTTATCGTATTCGCCGTCCTCTATCCACTGGCCGATGATATTGCAGAGTATTCTTCTGAAATATTCATGACGAGGATAGGAAAGGAAGCTGCGGCTGTCTGTGAGCATACCTACAAACTTGCCGAGAACGCCAAGGTTGCCGAGAGCCTTTATCTGAAGCTCCATGCCGTCCTTGTTGTCGTTGAACCACCATGCCGTACCGAACTGTATCTTGCTTGCAGCCTCGCTGGACTGGAAGCAGCCGAGTATGGTACCGATGACCTGATTATCTGCGGGGTTGCCGGCAAACAACAATGTCTTGGGTAGGCTGTCGTTGTAGTTGAGAAGATCCATAAGGTTTGTAAGGCCTTCACAGCTTGACCAATCGGAAATACAGTCAAAGCCCGTATCGGGTCCCATCTTCTCAAACATCTTTGTATTGTTGTCACGCTTGATGTTCATGTGGATCTCCATAGCCCAGTCACGCTTTGTATACTCGCCGCCAAGGAAGAGCATAAGCTGTGTGCGGTACTTGTCTATCTCGATCTTTTCGGGCTTTGTACCCGAAAGTGCCTTTGCAAGGATAGCGTCCAGCTCCGCATCCGATGCCTTTACGCAGGGAACGTATGTAAATGCGTGGTCGGAAGCGCGGCAGCCCATTTCCTGGAAAAGATCCATTCTCTTTTTGAGAACTGCCTTAAGGTCTGCAAAAGTCTTGATTTCGGTGTTTTCCGTAGCACCAAGTGTCTTGATGTAATCCGCAAATGTAGGTGCGTCGATATTGAGTGCCTTGTCGGGACGGAAAGCGGGATAAACCTTGAACGCCTTCTCGTCTGCCGCGATCTTTTTGTGCCATTCAAGCGAATCCGCGGGATCATCCGTTGTGTTGATAGCCGCAACATTGCTCTTTTTGATAAGCTCACGCACTCTGAACTCGGGCTTTGCAAGCATCTCGTTTATCTGGTCGTATATCTTTCTTGCGGACTTCTTTGTCAAAGGCTCGTAAATGCCGAAAAATCTCTGCAGTTCAAGGTGAGTCCAGTGATACAGCGGATTGCCGATAGCATACTGGATGGTCTCTGCCCACTTTTCAAACTTTTCAAAGCTGTCAACATCCTTGCCTGTTATCTTCTCCTCGGGGATGCCCAGAGAACGCATGGCACGCCACTTGTAGTGGTCGCCGCCGAGCCATACCTCCGTAATGTCCGAGAAATTCTTGTTCTCGTATATCTCCTGAGGATTTAAGTGACAGTGGAAATCATAAATAGGTTCGCTTTTTGCATACTCATGAAAAAGCTTCTGCGCCGTTTTCGTTTTTAATAAAAAGTTTTCATCGATAAAGCCCATCTTTATCAGCCTCCTTTAAAAATTAAGTGTTTACGGTTTCAGATCCGTATCATATAATACAAAATCCCGCAAAGCCAGCTCGTCAACATAAACGCTGCCGTTTATCACCTGGTTGGGGACCTTTGAAAAGGCCTCCGTTTTGCTTTGGCCGGTACGCGCCAGATACTCGTTGGCAAAGGTGCCGCTGTAGCTTACATAGCTTGCACCCGTCTTAACGCGCATATGTCCCGTCCTGCCGTTTTGGTTGGTATAATAAAAATCTATTGTTTTGGTCTCGGCATCCCACACGGGCGATACGCCGAATACAAACCGCATATAGGGCGCTATCCTGACCATACGCGCACCGCTGACATAAAGACAGTCGGGCGCGGTCACAACAACGCGCGTTGTTTCTTTGGTGCTGTCGGAATACAGCATATCGGCAGATGCCGCCGTCGGAAATGCCGCACATAAAACGGCACACATTAATATTGAAACGATTTTTTTCATTTTTATAGCCTTTCGGGATCCTCGTATTACAGTGTTACACCGTTTTTGAAAATAGCAATTTCTCTGTATCCGTTTATCTCGTTTTTGGTCTTTACACGGTCGGAAGCGACATCAAGTATATATTTGAAGAATTCCTCCGCATAGCTGTCCATTTCCTTGTCGATGATAAGTCTGCCCGCATTCCAGTCTATCCAGTTGGGCTTTCTTGTGGCAAGGTCGTCGTTTGTGGCTATTTTAACGGTAGGCACGGGTGAGCCTACGGGCGTACCGCGTCCCGTTGTAAACAGGATAAGGTGACAGCCGCTGGCCATCATGCCGCTTATTGCAACAATGTCGTTGCCGGGGCCCTGAAGAAGACTGAGGCCGTCGGCAATTGCCTTTTCGCCGTAGAGAAGCACGCCCTTAACATCGGATGTACCGCCCTTTTGCGTACAGCCAAGGGACTTGTCCTCCAGCGTTGTGATACCGCCCTTTTTGTTGCCGGGCGAGGGATTTTCGCCCACGGGCTCGCCGTGAGAGATAAAGTATTCCTTAAAGTTGTTTACAAGGCTTACCGTCTTGTCAAACAGCTCTCTGTTTTCGCATCTGTCCATAAGGATAGTTTCCGCGCCGAACATTTCGGGCACCTCCGAAAGAACGGTCTTGCCGCCGTTTGCGACCATAATATCGGAAATACGGCCTACCAGAGGATTTGCCGTAATACCGCTGAGACCGTCGCTGCCGCCGCATTTAAGGCCGATAACCAGCTTGCTTGCGGGGACTTCCTCCTGCTTGAACTGCTGTGCGTACTCTACAAGCTCGCCGATAACATCGACAGCCTCCGATACCTCGTCGCCGTGTTCCTGACAGATGAAGAATTTTACTCTGTCGTCGTCCCACTCGCCAAGTACCTTTTTAAATTCGTTCATATTGTTGTTTTCACAGCCGAGGCTTAAAACCAGCACGCCCGCAGCGTTGGGATGTCTTACCATGCCCGCAAGAAGCTTTTGCGTGTTTTCGTGATCCTCGCCAAGCTGTGAACAGCCGTAGGGATGAACAAAGTTGTAAATGCCGTCCACCTTGTCGCCGTATTTTTCGCGTGCCTTTTCAACAATGGCATTTGAAACGCCGTTTACGCAGCCAACGGTATTTATCACCCATATCTCGTTTCTGATGCCGACATCGCCGTTTTTGCGCACATAACCCATGAAGGTCTCCTTGCGTGTAACGGGGATGGGATTGAGCTTGGGATTATATGTATATTCAAGCGTGGAGCTCAGATTTGTCTTTACATTGTGCGAATGTACCCACTCGCCGGGCTTGATGGTCGTTGTGGCATGACCTATGGGATAGCCGTACTTGATGACATTCTCGTTTTCGGGTATCTCTACAACAGCCATTTTATGGCCCCTGGGGATATCCTCGACAGCAGTCACGCCCATAACGCTTTCGCCCTTTTTGATGCCGTCGTCGTGGATAGCCACAACAACATTGTCGTTGGGATGAATTTTGATATATTTTTCCATAGATAAACCTCCGTAATCAGGGGTAAGCCCCCGCATAGGCAGGGGCGAATTTTATTTATCTTATTTAATAACGTCTGCAACAACACTCTTAACGTCCTTGTTAAGCAGGTTGTAAAGATGCTCCGTAACAACAGCGGGGAAGTCGCCAAGCTCTGTGTTAAGGTCTGCACCGAGCCAGAAGTCCTTGTTGCCGCAAGCCTTCTTAACAAGCTCCGCAACCTGTGCCTTATCGGAAACGTCAACACCCTTCCATGCAGCTGCATAGAAGTCAAGTACGTCTGCGCTGTCCTTGATGAAGTATTCCTCGTCGCCTCTGTGGCCTACAAGTACGGGAACCTTCATGGCATCGCCGATCTCGCGGATCTCTGTGCCGCGGTAGAATGCAAGGTAAGCTGCAAAGGAGAATGTAAGGATCTTGGGAAGAGCCTTCTTCTGTGCATAGTATTCCTGAATTGTGTGAAGTACACGCGCCTCAAACTTCGATGTGGAGTTAAGAGAGATATCAAGAAGCTTGTGGTCGATGAACGGGTTTTTAAATCTGTCAAATACCGCGTCCGCAAAGCCCTTTAAGTCGTCATGTGTAAGCTCGGGGCTTGTGATAGCGGGGATGATCTCGTTGTCAAGAGCATCAGCAAGATATTTGTAGAATACATCGTCGTTCATAACATCACGCACGATGTCGTAGCCTGCAAGGTATGCACCTAAAACAGAGCAGGTATGTGCGCCGTTAAGGATACGAACTTTTCTCTTCTTGTAAGGCTTAACATCGGGTGTGTAGATGACCTTAAGGCCTGCCTTGGGGAAGGGAAGCTCGTTTTCAAGCTCTGCGGGACCCTCGATTACCCATGTATGGAAAATCTCGGATGTGTCGATAGCATTGTCCTCATAGCCGAATTCTTCGCAAAGGTCCTTTGCTTCGTTTCTGGGGTAGCCGGTAACGATACGGTCAACAAGTGTGCTTGTAAATACACAGGCGTCGTTGATCCATGCTGTGAAGTCAGCGCCTAAGCCCCACTTTTCAGCGTGCTGAAGCACATACTTTTTAAGCATCTTGCCGTTGTCGTCGATAAGCTCACAGGGGATAAATACAAGACCCTTGCTCTTGTCGCCGTTAAATTCCTTAAATCTTACATATAAGAAATTACAAACCTTTGCGGGGAATGAATCCTGGGGCTTGTCCTCTACAAAGTCCTCGTCCTTCCATGTGATGCCTGCCTCGGTCGTGTTGGACACAACAAAGCGAAGCTCGGGGTTCTTTGCACAGGCATTGTAAACATCAAGGTCAACATAGGGATTGATACATCTGTTTACACAAGTGATAAGGCGCTTTGCCGCAACCTTCTTGCCATCCTCGCGGCCGCGTGCGATAAGGGTGTAAAGACCCTCCTGCTCGTTAAGTACATTTCTTAAAAAGTCACCGCCGGGAATGGGCTGGATAAGTGTGATGCCGCCCTCAAAAAGACCCTGCTCGTTTATCTCGTCAAACATATAGTCAACGAAAGCACGCAGGAAGTTACCCTCACCAAACTGGATGACCTTCTCACCAAGTTGTTTTTTTGTGCCGATCTTTAAATCATCATTGAATTTAAAGCCGTTTGTCAGTAATGCTCTGTTAAGTTTTTCCATTTGTCTACCTCCGTAAAATAATATTTATACTATTATGTGGATAATAGTTTAATACGCTTACTTATATTGTACTATAAAATCACGGCAAAAGCAAATGTTTTTTGTTATATTTGAAATATTTTTGAAATATTGGTGTAATATAAGAAAAAAAGCCCCCCGCACGAAGCGAAAGGCCCTTTTGAGTACATATTTTATATTCCGTCATACCGTAAGCGGCGGGATACTTCCGATGCCCGCGGTGTATCTTTTTCTTTATGAGTATATAATACAAAAAAATATATGAAAAATCAACTGTTTTTTTGTAACAGTTTCATTACAAAAAACGCACCGCACTTTCACGGCATTTCCATATATTTTTTTCTTATGATCTCATACAGCTGCTGAGTTGCCGCTGCATCATACCCCGCTCTGTGGGCGTTTTTCAGTTCTATGCCGAAAAACTGCGTAAGATAGCCCAGGCTATGACGTGCGCACTCCTTATTGTAGCGCCTGCTGAGGGAGAGAGTATCTATAACGGGATTTTTTACCTCTATGCCCAATCTGGCCGCATCCTTCAGCAAAAACGACATATCAAACGGCGCATTGTGCGCAACTATCGGCAGATCCCCCGCAAATTCCATAAAACGCGGCAGTACCTCGTCAATAAGGGGCTTGCCCTCCACCATTTTGTTGGTGATATGTATCTTTGTGCTGATAAACGACGGTATGTACTGCTTTGGGTCCACAAGCGTTGCAAAGGTATCGGTCACGGTGCCGTTTACGGCCTTTACCGCACCGACCTCTATTATATGGTTCACGCCTGCGGTCATGCCCGTTGTTTCAAAGTCCAGCACGACATAGGTATCGGCTGTGGGCTCCGTTATCTTTACATAGGCGCACTCCGTCTTTTCCCGCGGCGGTCTGCGTCTTGTCAGCTTTTCCATATCCTCGCGCCTGCTGTAGTTGAAAAATTCGTTATTTTCTATGTCCGATTTTTTAACCAGATATTTAAGAAATTCGTCCATATCCCCGCCGTCCTATCTGAACGACCTGAACAGGCCTATCACCTTGCCCAGTATCTTGACATCGCGCACTATTATAGGCTCGTAATCGTCGTTTTCGGGCTGGAGACGCACATGATCCTTTTCGCGGAAAAAGCGCTTGCAGGTGGCCGAGTCGTCAAGCAGGGCTATGACAATCTCGCCGTTTTGCGCATCGTTTTGCTGGTTTACCAGCACCAGGTCATTATTCAGGATACCGCAGTTTATCATGCTGCTGCCGCGCACGCGCAACATAAACGTATCGCTGTTTTTAAGATAATCCACGGGTACGGGGAAATATCCCTCCAGATTTTCCTCCGCAAGTATGGGCAGACCCGCCGTAACGGTGCCTATAATGGGTATGTTGGCATATTCCGTGTCCATAGTCTCGCGGTCGTTGTAAAAATTGTCCTCCAGTATCTCTATACAGCGGTTTTTTGATTTGGAGCGCTGTATATAGCCCTTTCTTTCAAGGCTCTCCAGCTGCGCATGAACGCTTGATGTGGACGAGAGCCCCGCCGCATTGCCTATCTCGCGTATGCTTGGCGTGATGCCGCGTTTTCTTATCTCGCTTTTTATAAAGTCGTATATTTGCTGCTGTTTTGCCGTCAAATTTTCCATATAATTTCCTCCGGTACGGTTATTCCGAAAATTAGTTCTAATTACATTTTACCACAAAATGCGAAAAAGTAAAGGCTTTTTTTATTTTTTTATAAAAAATCGTATTTTTGTTCGATTAAAAGGGCATTTTCACCGTTTTCCGTAAACAAGCATAAGCAGCCCGTAAACTATCGGCTGGTGCAGCATATACACCACCAGCGACCTTCTGCCCATAAAGGTCAGCGGCTCCACCCTTTTGCCGGGTCTTTTTCTGCACGCCTCGACCACGGCAGGCGAAAGAAAATATCCGCACAGATACATAAATATCCACGGGATAAGGGGAAAATAATCGTCGGAATAAAAATCGCTGCCGGGAAAGCCCAAAAATGTCATTATCCCGCCGCGGTAAAGCACCTCGGGCAAATGCACCGTGCCAAACGCCATGTTTTTTTCTCCCGTGCCCCAAAAAAGTGCAAACAGCAGCAGCGACACCGCCGCCCCGACAGAGCATCTGCAATTTTTCAGCAGCTTGTGAAGCGGTATCATTATCAGCATACAAGACCCCAGAAATGTCAGTATGCCGAACATCACGCTGCCGCCCGCAGGCACCAGCGCAGTCGCCATCATTATCACCGCACCGCAGGCAAGTGTCACCGTGCCGCCCTTCAGCTTATTTATCGTATTGGCACTTATGCGCCAGCTTATGCCCGACACCAGTATAAAGCAGCTGCATCCTATCTTTTCCCATATATTTGACGCAGTACCGCCAAACCACGGTATATCCGCGCCGAATATATACACCATGTCCCACAGCGCATGATATACTATCATATGCAAAAGCAAAAAGCCGCGCACGGTATCTATTATGTGAAATCTTTTTTTCTCAGTCATGCCGCCGTACCTCCGCTGCCTTATTTTAACACATTTTTGCCGTGATTTCATGCACTTTTGCGTAAGTTCACAATTTTTTTACAAAAAACGCTCCCAAAAAAGGATTTATAACATTTTTTTGTTGAAATTATTTTTATTTTATTGTAAAATATTATTGGGCACCTCTAAAAATTTCTTTTAAGCAGAATGCAGAGGTATATTTTAAGAACAAGGAAATGTGACCATTATACATACCATTTATCGCGGATTATTTTTTATGAGGGAAAATTATGACAGCAAAAAGAAAACTTATATTGATAATAGACGACTCCGCAACGACGCTTAAAAGCGCGGGGGACGTACTTAAAAGCCATTACGAGCTTGCAATGGCAAGCAGCGGCGAAAAGGGCATAGAATACCTCAAAAGCCACGACCCCGACCTGATACTGCTTGATGTTATCATGCCGGGCATGGACGGCTTTGAGACCATACGCAAAATAAAAAGCATGAAGGGCAAAAGCGGCATACCCGTTATTTTCCTTACGGGCGACCTTGCCATAGAAAGCGAGAGCCTTGGCTTTAAGCTGGGCGCTGTGGACTATATAACAAAGCCCTTCGACGGCGATGCCATGCTCTACCGTATAGAAAAAATACTGGAGTTCGAGACCCTTAAAAAGAACCTGGAGGCACAGGTAAAGGTCAAGACGGAGCAGCTTGAAAAAATGACGATACACGTTTTCAAGACCCTTTCAAAAATAGTGGACAACAAAAGCGTGTACACGATGGGGCACTCTCCGCGCGTTGCCGCTTATGCGGGCAAGATAGCCGAGGTGCTTAAATGGAACGAGCACGACGCAACCGGGCTTTACTACATTGCTCTTTTGCACGACATAGGCAAAATAGGCGTATCGGAAAACATATTAAGCAAAAATTCGCCCCTTACGGCCGAGGAGCAAAGCCTGCTCGACACCCATGCCGAGATAGGCGGCGAGCTTTTAAAGGACTTTACGCTTATTAAAAATCTGGCAGAGGGCGTAAGATACCACCATGCACGCTACGACTCCGAAACGGAGCCCTGCGGCCCCAACATCCCCATAGAGGCGCGTATAATCGCCGTGGCGGATTATATCGATCTGGCGCGTATCCCGCGCGAAAACTCCACGCTGTGCACGGATGACGAGCTTATAGAAAAGCTTAAAAACGAGCGCGGCGGACGTTTCGACCCTATGATAGTGGATGTGGCTGTGGACATAATAAAATCGGGCTTTGTGGCAAGCAAAAGCAACGAGCTGAACGACTCGGACATGGATGTTGTGGATTTCAGCAACGCCATACTCGAGCGCGTGCTCAACGAATACACCGAGGAGCTGAAAAACAAGGCTCAGAAGGATGCGCTTACGGGTCTTTGGAACCGTCAGTTCATGGCGCAGTCGGTAAACAGCTATCTTTCCGTACACGGTGCACGCGGTGCGCTGCTGATGATAGACATAGACAACTTCAAGGCAATAAACGACACCTTCGGACATATTGCGGGTGACGATGTTATACTTGCGATAAGTGATGTACTTACGGGCTGTGTGCGCGGCGACGACATCGTGTGCCGTCTCGGCGGCGACGAATTTATCGCCTTTATCGTAAGCGACAAGTCAAAGGATGCGGTTGAGGCCGTGTGCAGGCGCATATCGGAGGAGTTTATGAAAAAGATAGACGACATAAACCCGCGTATACAGACCTCCGTTTCCATAGGCATTGCATTAAGCAACTCCGACGGCAACAACTTTGAAACGCTTTACAGCAATGCGGACAAGGCGCTGTATTTTGTAAAGCAAAATCAGAAAGGCTCCTACCACTTCTACACCGAAACACGCAGAAAGGCGGCATCGGATGATATGGTATCGGGCGACAGCTTCCTTTACAAGATACTCAACGCCCACGGCGAGACCCTCAGTCTCGGCTCACAGGGCATTGCGAGGATGATAAGCTTTGTGGAGCAGTACACCCTGCACAACCAGCAGAAGGTACAGGTGGTGCTTTTCACGCTGGAGGACAAAAACCCCGACAGCCTGCAGTTTGACTTTGACATACTGCACAGCGCGGTATGCAGCAATCTGCGCCGCGGCGACGTGTTTGCACGCTACTCCGACAGCCAGTATATCGTTATACTTATGAATGTCGAAGCAGAGATAGGCGACAAGGTTGCACGCCGAATAGAAAGCCGCTTTAACAGCGAAAGCTATATGCAGGACAACCCGTCTGTCAAGCTAAGCTACGAGGTATTCAGCATAAACGACGACAACGTCTGATAACTGCCCCGATTTTTCGGGGCTTTAATTATACACTTGATTTTATTTTTTAATATGGTATAATTTATATATAATATCTTCAAGGAGGCTATGAAAAATGAAATTAGAGACCAGATATTCAAATCATTTTGACGATGTTAAGCATTACGACACGGAAACCTTAAGAAAGCATTTTCTTGTTGAGGACATTTTTGTTCCCGGCGATATGAAGCTTGTTTACAGCCACAACGACCGTATCATCTTCGGCGGCATCACACCCACCGACAAGGCGCTCAAGCTGGAGGGCAGCAAGGAGCTTGCGGCAAAATATTTCCTTGAAAGACGCGAACTTGGTGTTATCAACATCGGCGGTGACGGCTTTGTGACCGTTGACGGCAAGGAATATGCGGTAAACAACTACTACGCAATTTATGTCGGCATGGGCGTTAAGGAGATCTCCTTCACGGCAAAGGACCCCAAAAATCCGCCCAAGTTTTATATGATATCGGGTACGGCACACAAGACCTATCCCACCGTACTTATCTCCTACGACGATGCAAACCACAAGCCCCTCGGTACGCTTGAGGACTGCAACAAGAGAACCATCAACCAGTACATCCACGACGAGGTATTTGCAAGACTTTCCCAGCGTGACGGTGTTGAATACGGCAGCTGCCAGATAGCAATGGGTCTTACCAAGCTCGACCCCGGCTCAAACTGGAACACAATGCCCTGCCATACACACGAAAGACGCATGGAGGTATATCTTTACTTTGATGTTGAAAAGGACAATGTTGTATTCCATATGATGGGCAAGCCTGACGAAACACGCCATATCGTTATGAAAAACGAAAGCGCCGTTATCTCCCCCAGCTGGTCTATCCACAGCGGCGTAGGCACAAAGGCTTACACCTTTATCTGGGGCATGGTAGGCGAGAACAAGGACTACGACGATCAGGACTGGTTAAAGACCGACGAGCTTAAATGATCGCGCAAATACACCAACCGAAAAGCGGCCGTTAAAGCCGCTTTTTATTATCCGTACCGAAAGGAATACTTATGAACAGATACAAACTTGCGATATTTGACATGGACGGCACGATACTCAACACCATAGACGACCTTGCCAACGGCGTGAACCATGCGCTTGCAAGCTGCGGCCTGCCCGTGCGCACGGTGGATTATGTACGCTCCATAGTGGGCAACGGCATTTTTACCACGATAAAGCTGTGTGCCCCCGAGGGTACCGACGATAAAAAGCTTGCCGAGCTGCACGCCGAATTTGCGCCCTACTACGAAAAGCACCGCACCGACAACACACGCCCGTACAGCGGCGTGCCCGAGCTTATTGCCGCACTTAAGGCAGGCGGCGTAAAAACGGCCGTTGTGTCAAACAAATCCGACACCTCCGTCAAGCCGCTTGCACGGCAGTATTTCCCGGGGCTTTTCGATATGGCGCTGGGCGTGACCCCCGGCACGGAGAAAAAGCCCGCACCCGACATGGTAAATATCATTATGGACACCTTTGGCGCAGCCGCGGACGAAACGATATACATAGGCGATTCGGAAGTGGATATTGCGACCGCCGCAAACGCGGGCATAAACTGCATTTCGGTAACATGGGGCTTCCGCACGCGGCAAAACCTTGCCGCCTCGGGCGCAGAAACGATAACCGACACTCCCGCGGACGTATTTAAGATCATCTGTCCCGACAAAAATTGACATTTTTTAGAAATTAGTGCTGGCACCCGTATTTACGGCCATCCCCGGCTTTGCCACCGCTCCCGCGCTTATATTTGTAGGCTATATCATAATGCAGTCATTTGCAAAGCTTGATTTTAAAAATATGCCCGAGGCGCTCCCCTCCGCACTTTGCGCGGTAATGATAGCGCTTACATACAGCATTGCGGACGGTATGGCGACAGGCATAATTTCCTATGTTATCATAAATCTGCTCTGCGGCAGGGTCAAAAAAATATCCGTACTTATGTACATACTTGCGATATTGTTTTTACTTAAATATATGTTCCTTTGATAAAAGCCGATAAAAGACAAAAAGCGGATATATCTCCCGGACGGAAAAGTCCTTTGAGATATATCCGCTGTTTTTATGTATCTGCGCAATACGCCTTTATTACACGCACTTATCCCATCACGGGTGTCCAGTGCTTATTGTTGTAAATATCGGTCAGTACATAGGTTATCTGTACCTTTTGGCCGTCGTTGGTGACATCGCTGACATTAAGCGCACCGTTTACCGTCATAGGCTCGCCCAGCTTATAGCTGTCATCATAGGTGCCGTCATATTTGTAATAATCGCAAACAAAATCTATAACATCGCCGTTCTTTATTTCGGTAAGGTTTTTGGCAATGACCTCCGTGTCGCTCTCATCGTATTCAAGCTCCGCGCCTGCTATATATCCCGCATCGTTCTCGCCCTCAAACACAACGATAAGCTTTGCACGTTCGCCGTTTAACAGTACGGGTATATATCCCGATATGCTGTCCTGCGTGGTATCCGTGTGATAATAAGCCACCACCTGACCGTTCACCGCAAGCCATGTTGTGGTATCATCGCCCAGAATGCTGTTTTCGCCCTCAAACTCGTATACGTTGTCAAGGCCGAGGTCGATATATCCGCTGCCGTCATCCACAAACATATTTTTATCCGCGCTCTGCACCAGCGCCCACTGCTCCTGCGTAAGTGTCAGCCTGCGCCTTGCGCCGTTCTGATCCTCGCTCCATACAAGGTCTGCATCGGATATATTGTTGTTTAAGATATACTCCGTCATGGTATCGCTGTCAAGCGCCCTGTCGGAAAGGAAGCCCGCATTTGATTGGTCTATGCCCGATACCGAGCTCATAGCGCTTGATGCAAGGTTTGATAACAGCTGTGAAAGCATATCCTGACTTGCCGTCTGCTGCGGTGCCTGACCGAGCAGCGTGCCGAGAGGATCGGCCGTGCCGCCCGCCGCCACCTGTCCTGCGGTCTCCATCTGCGCAAAGTTTTGTATACACCTTGTATACTCGTCATTCATACCGATTTTTTTGTAGATATTGGCAATGGCCGATACCTTCTTTGACGAACGGTAAGGGAAGTATATCGAAAGGCCGCAGGCATTAGTCATATTAGCCGAGGTCTTGTTGTACTTGACTGCACCGAGCACCGAATTAACAAGTGCGCTGCCCTCCTGCGTTTCCATGTTTGCCGCAAGGTTTGCAAGGTCTACCTGATCTATCCTTGACGAAACGGCAAACTCGCGGGAATCGCTTCTTGCCTTTGAAACGGTGGAATAATTCTTGTCCGATATAAGGCCTGCCGTGGACTTTGAAAAGCTTGCAAGCGCATCGGGCAGGGTGTTCTGCACCTCCGCAAGATCCACCACGGAAAGGGTCGTCTTTTGTCCCCTGCACTGCTGGTCGCACACGCTCACAAAATCGTCGCATATCTTTTTGCCGATCTCGATAGTGGGCATTGACGTATTTGCCGAAAGGTCCGTAAGCCAGTTTGTGTAATACCAGCCCACACCGGGCTCCGTCTCCTCGGAGGCGATAAGGTAGTCGCCGTATTTTGAAAGCATCAGCGCATTTTCGGCAGTCGCCATAAGGCAGGCATCAAAGCCGATAAAGTCAAACTTTACGCCGCCTGCACCGAGTGCGCTGTCTATGCCCTCCAGCGTCATGGAGCCGCTGTGCTTTTGGTCGTAGCCAAAGCCCGTTACGCTGCCACCGCCGTGATCCCACATTATAAGCTCGTATCTGTCGGCGGGGAAGTTTTTTGATGTCCACTTTATAAAGCCCGCAAGTGTGGACGGGTCTGTCATGGACTTGTTGCCCTCGTTTGCCGAAAGGGTGGTAAGGCTGCCGTTTTTAACCTGAAATATCTGGTTTGTGCTGCTGCTTATGCCGCTTGTTTTCCAGCCCGTACAGCCGCCCGTGTAAACTATTATATTTACATTGTCCTTTAATGCGGCACTTGCCATCTCGCGCAGGTCGTTGCTGGCCATGCCGTGCTTGGACTCCAGATCGGTACCGCACATATACATCATTATTGTTACGGTATCCTGTCCGCCGCCGCGTATCGCGGTAAACTTGTCCCTTGAACCGTCCGCAACATCGGTATTCAGCTCGCCCGTATTTTTAAGCCCGTCTTTCCACGCCCCGCCCGAGGACTGCTGTGTCAGCTGTGAAAATATGGAGCCGCCCGAAGCCGAGCCCGTGCCTGTACCCGTGCCCAAGGGCAGACCCTCACCGCCGCTCATCATCAAAAATATTATTATAATAAGCGTTATTATGCCGCCACCGCCTGCCGCCGCACGTTTTGCGCCGCTGCCGCCGTTATTGCGTCCGTGTCCGCTGCCCACGGGCCCCGTGCCCATGCCGCTGCCGCGCCTGTTAAGGCCCTGTCCTTGACCCGTGACGTTTTTTTGTCTGTTTCTTGGTCTGTTGTCCATTTATCCATCCTCCAATGTATAGATCTGCACGAATTCTTTTTGATCACAGCACACACGCTGTGTGCTGCGTCAATTTACGAAATACCGATATCATTTGATGATCGCTATCGGATCAAGTATATCCCGTTTGCCGTCATAATTTACATCGGCACATCTGAGCTGATCCTCGGTGAAATCAAATTTGCCGCTTAAAATACGCAGATAAAGCTCTGCATCGCTGTTGTCCACCGTACCGCTGCCGTCAATATCGCCGCATTTGTAAACGGATTTAACATTATATTTGTAAACGTTCGTTCTTGCCCCGCTCGTTACGGTATACTCTACCTCCGCGGTCTCCCCTGCGGGTATGGCTTTGGCTGCCACGGTAAAGACCGTTCGGGATTGTTTACACGGTATATTTACACCGTTAAGCGTGACCTTGCAGGCAACCGAACCGTTGACTATTCCGTTCATGGTCAGATTTATGTCATCCCCGTAGTAAGTAATAAAGGTTTTGTCGCTTGATGATACGATAGTATTATTTATATCCTGCCATACCGCACAAAACATTGTATCGCGGGTAATAGGCGTTTTAAAATCAAAAAGGTTGGAAAGGTCGTCATCCGCATGCCAGCCGACAATATGTTTTCCCGCGCAGTCGTCGGGGATGATCGGTATACTTGCCGTTTCTCCGCCGTTCACGGTTTGAGTTGCGGGGTCGGGATAATACGGTTCCGTAACAAAATCGACATTGAACTGCATCGGAGAAGAGGTCGCCTCCGGATACAGCAAAGCCATGGTACCGTATGCCATAACAGCATCGCTCTCGTCCTTGAATGTAAGTGCATTGCAAATTGCCGATACACTGCCCACATCCTGCCCGTAGTCGGCAATAGAGGCATGGAGATTTTTGTTGCCGTTGGGATTGTAGACGCCTGACCAGGTATCGGGTTGACCGGTCCAATTTATTTCTGTGGGAATACAGTATGTATATGAGGTTCCGTCCGGAGCCTCCCAGTCAAAATGCGTATTTTCTTCTATCCAGTCAAACCACCTGCCAAGCAGAGTGTCAAGTGCTTCCTCAAGCGACATATAGCCGGGTGTTACACCGCTTTTATCCTCTGTTGTCTTGATATAGTAATAAAGCTCGGCAAGCCGCTGCACGGTTTGTGCCTGACTTGATATGCTTTGATTTGAGCCGGGATCCTTATGATTGGGATGCTCAACATAGACCATATCATAGAATGTGGGATCGGAAGAATTGTATTCTCCATACTTTCCTTTGTATGAGTTTGTACAGCCGCCTGCGATCGGTCCCTCGCATGACTGCAGCCAAAGATAAAGCTCTATCTGCCTTTTGAGCGATTCCTTATAGTCATCGGCTGCCATGCTTGCTTGCATCGCATCACTCATGTTACTGTCTGTCAGCAAGGCATAGGCAGCAAGCGGATTCTGGTCTGCCTGATGGATGTCAAGGCCGCTTGTTTGAGAGCCCCAGACCCATTCGTTAAGCGGGCCGTATAATTGTGTCTCGCCCGATATAAGATAATGCTGGGATTTTGCTTTACTTTCACTTGCGCTGTTGAGACTTTGACAACCGATCTGCTTATAAAATCTATCAAACATTACATTGCGCAGCTGATCGCCCATTTTGCCTGCCAGTGCGGATCGAGTGCCTGTGTCAATATTCCATCTGTTTGCAAAGTGTATCGCTTGGATAGCACGAAAGTCCGCACTTGGGTCATTATTAAAAATATACTGTGGGGCAACACTGTTTCCGATTATTATGCCCCTGATACCGCAGGTTTCATTGCCGTATTTAAACTCTTCAAGGCAGGGCTGCGGAACGGTTTCGTAGCACGATTCGTTCACGCCCCTTTGAAACAGATTTATATACGCGCTGCTGCCTTCGCCAAAGCCGTACCAGTCATCGGTATCGATAAGACGGTGCGTGATATAGTATCCGCTGTCACCGCCGTATGCGGACTTTAAAATATTATAGAGAGGATTTTTGCCATAGGATCCGAAAGCTGTTGTTGGAATCGGATAATCATTGGGATTTTCACCATCCGGATACGAATCCGACTTCTGTTCCTCCGGCTTCCATAATATTCCTTTGATCTTATCGCTGCCGTATGCATAATTTGCGCTGCATGGGATCATCTCTTCAAGCGTTTTCCAGCTTTTGACGATATTATCCGCCGAGCCGCTTATCCTACCCTGCTTTACAAGCACATCGTGCAGGGCCGCCACCTGTACCAGATATGCCGCATCATTTGATGTGGTCTCGTGACCGTAGTCAACATCGACCACGCAGAATTCCTCTATAGCATGGTAGGGCAGCGCAAAGCTGTAATTGTTTTTGGGTGCGCTGAAATAGCCGTTTGTCCTGCCGTTGGTTATAACATCGTCATAAAGCGATTTAAACATTTCGGCATAGGTCAGATCGTTCTGCGGCTCGGCGGCAAAAACCGCAGTCGGCAAAACCGCGGTCACGGTCATAACAAATGATAGAATCCTGCTGTAATAATTCTTTTTTTCATACCTTCTCCTCCTGTCTTGCAATATTCCGGTCTTTTGCACTATGAAGGGAGACAACCGGCAATTCTCCGCCTGTTGTCCGTTTATCCACCCCTCCGAATGTATGGATACTCACAAATTCTTATTTTGATTATAACACACAAAAAATAATAACGCAATAAAAAAAGGGACTATGTCAGTCCCTTTGATATCATTTATATTCAAGTGCCTTTCTGACGGATGCAAGCTTAACACAGATGCAGAACAGCTGCATTGCCTGCTCCAGCTCGTCACAGGTGGGATAGGACGGCGCGATACGGATATTGCTGTCCGAGGGGTCCTTGCCGTAGGGGTAGGTAGCGCCCGCATTTGTAAGCGAAAGCCCCGCCTCCTTTGCAAGCCTTACAGTTTCCTTTGCACAGCCCGTCATTGTGTTTACGGACACAAAGTAGCCGCCCAGCGGTTTTTTCCATGTCAGCATATCGCTGTCGTCAAACTCCTGATTAAGGGTCTCCAGCACGATATTGAATTTAGGCCGCAGCTCCTGCGCAAGGTCTGCCATGTGCTTTAACATACCGTCAACATCCTTAAAGAAGTTGTACACCCTTAACTGATTTATCTTGTCATAGCCTATCGTCTGACGGCCGAAGTGCTGCTTTATCTCCTTTATGTACTCATCACCCGCAGCCACAAGCGCAACGCCCGAGCCGGGGAAGGTTATCTTTGATGTGGAGAAGAAGTAAAGTATCCTGTCCAGCGTATGGAACCTGCGACAGGCATCAAATATGTTGTAAAGCGATACCTGCTTGAAAACATGGTGTATGCCGTAGGCATTGTCCCAGAATATCTTGAAATCCTCCGCAGCGGTCTCCATGCAGGCAAGGCGTGTAACGGTCTCCTCGCTGTAGCAGGTGCCGTCGGGGTTTGAATACAGGGGCACACACATAATACCCTTTACGGACGGGTCGTTTTTGACCATGCTTTCGACAACCTCCATATCGGGGCCGTCCGATTTCATGGGGACATTGACCATTTCAAAGCCAAACTCCTCACAGATGGCAAAATGCCTGTCGTAACCGGGCACAGGGCAAAGTATCTTCACCTTGTCAAGCTTGCCCCACGGCACGGAGCCCAGACTGCCGAACATATAAAGTCTTGCCATTGCATCGTATATGAGGTTAAGGCTGGAATTGCCGCCTATAATCATATTGTCCGTAGGTATGTCCAAAAGCTCCGAAAAAAGGCGCTTTACCTCCGATATACCGTCAAGTATACCGTAATTACGCGCATCAATGCCCTGCTCCGTTATATAGTTTTCAAGCGGTGCGGTAAGTATGCCGTTTGATAGATTAAGCTGGTCGCCCGACGGCTTACCGCGGGACATATCCAGGGTAATATTTCGGTTTTTAAAATCGTTGTATTGTTCTTCAAGCTTCTTTTCGGTCTCCAGAAGCTGTGCCTTTGAAAGAGAAGCAAGGATCTTCATTGCATACACTCCTTAATCTTGTTTAACGTATGTTTATATTATGCATTATAATACAATGCCGATTGCAAAAACAGTCCAATATGATTATACCCTTTTTAATGTCATTCTGTCAAGGGTATTGACAGGATTTTATAAAAAATATTTGCACAAAATTTTTTTGTTTTGCAAGTTTCATCCGACTTTCCTGCACTTAAAATCATCCGCGTTTTGCGCCCGCCCGTCAATTATGCCGCAAAAGCCCCGCCGACCCCCGCTCTCGGCAAAAAATCAATATTTTTCCTTGAAAAACAAACGGAAATATGTTAAAATGGTATTTGGGGATAATGGATCGGTGGTATTCGTATTTTACGGAAATATCCACAAACCATGCAGGGAGGTGAAAGCATGCGGCAGAACAATTTTTTGTACCGCCCCTTTAACAAGAAAAACGACAAATACCGGCGTATGAGCACATATGCAGTTCTGGTCATACTGATACTGGGTTTTTCTTTTGTATGCTACACCTATCATGTACAAAACACCGTTACCAAGCAATACCTTAACGAGCTGTCGGTGCAGTCGGCCATCCATGTACGCAGCAAGATACAGAGCGACACAGCGCGTATGAGCGCGGCGGCCTCCGCAATGGAAAACATCGACGACAGCGGCGACAAAAAGCTGGCCGCCCTGCTTGAAAAGGAAATAGGCTTTTTTGACAGCGGCAGCGTGCTGCGTCTTTCATACATACTGCCAAACTGCACGGGCACGGCGATAACGGGCTCGGGCGAGGTAAAATCCATAGCCCTGCCCCCGGACACCGACTATATAAAAAATGTTATAAAAACAGGCGCGACCATAACAAAGACAATTGACGACCCCATTACGGGAAAGCGCGTGTATATCTGTGCCCTCCCCGTAAACGACGGCCGAAAGATAGCCGCGGTGCATTGCGGCGTATTCTCGCTGGACAAGGTAAACACATTGGTCAACTCGCGCTACTTTGACGATAACGGCCGCTCCTTTATAGTGGATCACTACGGCAACCCCGTATTTTTAAGCAAGGAGGAGGCCGAGGACGGCTTTTTCACCGCCGTATCCGATTCCTTTGTAAGGCGGCTCAATTCCGCGGCTAAAAATGACAGTATAATAATGCGCCACAATAAGACAAACTACTGGGTGACCTACACCCCCGTCGATTTTGAGGACTGGTATCTGCTGCTTGCGGTGCCCAACAACTCGATAAACGGCAAGTCGGAGCGTATAGTTATATTCAGCGTAATAATACTTCTTTCAATGCTTATCACCAGCGTACTGTTCCTGCGCCACATGGACAGCATACAGGCCGAAAACCAGGACGAACTGTACGAGCGTGCCTGCATTGACGAGGTGACGGGCATATTCAACAAAACGGGCTTTGCAAACTTCATTGACGAGGTACTGCATATACGCAGCCTGCGTTTTGCCGTGGTATACTTTGATTTTGACAACTTCAAGGCCTTTAACGACCTGTTCGGCTATGCCGAGGGCGACAGGCTGCTTAAACACACGGCGGATATACTTGCCGCCGATATGACCGCCAAAGAGGCCTGCGCACGCTTCAACGGCGACAATTTCTATGTGCTGTTCACATACGAAACGCAGTCCAGGCTGGAAAAGCGCATAAACGCGCTTATGGAGAAATTTTCGGACTTTACGTTTTCGCAGGATAACTCCACCGCGTATGACATAATCTGTCACTGCGGTATATTCCAGGTAAACGACCTGCACCGCGGCAAAACGGTCGATTTTTATGTTGACCGCACCAAAATAGCACTTGCCTCGGTGGAGAAAAACCATACAAACGGCTTTATCTATTACAACGACTCCATGCGCAAAAATCTTGTGTTTGAGGCAGAGCTTGAAAACGACCTTAAGCACGGACTTGAAAACGGCGATTTCAAGGTATATGTACAGCCCAAGCACAGCGTAAAAACGCAGAAGCTGGCAGGCGGCGAGGCGCTTATACGCTGGCAGCACCCGACAAAGGGCTTCCTTACACCCAACCGCTTTGTGGACATATTCGAGCGCAACGGTCAGGTAACGGAAATAGACTTTTATGTGCTGGAGCAGGTATGCAAAATGCAGCGCGAATGGGTGGATCTTGGCATAAAGCCGATAGTTATCTCCGTCAATCAGTCGCGTATGCACTTTTACAAGCAGGATTATTACGACAGACTGCGTGCCGTAATAAAAAAATACAACATAGACCCCAAATTTATCGAGCTGGAGATAACCGAGACCGTCGCAATGAGCAACACGCAGATGCTTGCACAGGCCACCAAAAGACTGCACAAAATGGGCTTCCGCGTAAGTATAGACGATTTTGGCGCGGGTCAGTCGTCACTTAACGTATTAAAGGACATCGACGTAGATGTTATCAAGCTTGACCGCGGCTTCTTTATCGAGCTGAGCACCTCACCCAAGGGCAAGGAGATAATCTCCACCGTTATAGGTATGGCCGCAAGGCTTCATATAGAGACCGTTTCCGAGGGCATCGAGACCAAAGAGCAGTTTGATTTTATACATAAGGCGGGCTGTGATCTGGTGCAGGGCTTCCTTTTCGGCAGACCCATGCCCATAGACGATTTTTCGGAATTATTCAAAGAAAGCTGAAAACATAACCGCAATACACAAACTGCCGCACAGAGCGCAAAGCTCCGTGCGGCAGTTTTCTTTGTCATTATTTACCAAAGTCCCACTCGCTTATCCTCTGGCACATACATACCGTTGCCCTCCTCCACGTCAAAGGTCTCCAGAAAGTCCCCGACATTTGAAAGGCTGAGGTTTACGCGCAGGCGTGCATCGGCATGGTCGTCGTAACGTCCCTGATACTCCACCATTTCACGCGCATAGGCCGTGCGCCATACACTTGCATAGTAAAGATAGAATGTTTCAAGGTCGCCGCCCGCTTTTTTAACGGCATCCGTCACGCAGGCAGCCGCGCCCAGATCGGCGATATTTTCCCCGACCGTATGCAGGCCGTTTATCTCAACACCCGGTGCAGTCTCCTGTTTGTCATAAAAATCGGCTATATCGCTGCATTTTTGGGAAAACTCCATATAGTCCTCCGCAGACCACCAGTTGTTGTAATTGCCCTTTTCGTCATAAAGTGCGCCCGTATCGTCCAGCGCATGACATATCTCATGGCCGATTATCATGCCGATACCACCCATATTTTCCTCAAAGGAAGCATCTGCCGAATAAAACGGTGTTTCCAGTATGCCCGCAGGCAGGATTATCGCATTTTGCGAAGGCACATAGGAGGCATTCGGGATATAGGCGGGCATTATCCAATCATTCTTGTCTATCGGCCTGTTCTGCTGCCTTGAATTATACGCACGTTCCGCCTTTATCATGGCGATACGGTTTTTGTAAAGACTGTTTTCGCTGCGTATGTCGGCGTTTTTGTATACATCATTATCAAAGCCGCCGCCTACCTTTACATCTATGCTGTCCAGCTTTTTAACAGCCTTTGCCTTTGTGGTATCGCTCATCCAGTCCGCAGACGATATGCGCTGCTTGTAGGCCGATATTATCATATCCGTTATTTCGGTAACGGCCTTTTTATCCTCCGGCGCAAAGTATTTATCGCAGTAAAGCAGCCCAAGGTCCGATGCCGTATAGCTTTTGGTTATCTCCACGGCACGCTCCTTGTCGGTATAGCGCTTCACCCTTGTTTTGTATATGGCCGAGGTAAAATCATCCGCCGCCGCAATGCAGTCCTTTGACAGCAGGCTGCCGTATCTGTCGGCAAGCGCCACCTTTGCGACTATCTTCATAAGTCCCGTATCTTCCCTGCACGCAGCCGCAAAATTGAATATAAGGCCGCGGTCAAAGACCACGATATCGTCATCGGCATTCAATGTCAGCCCCTCTGCCTTGGCAAATGCCGCAATGTCCACATTGTCAAACATCTCCTGCAGCTCGCTGACCTTTATTTTATTGAAGCTTTTTTCGGGGTCCTTTGCATCGCTTTCGGTAAGGCAATGATAGGAAAGTCCCTTTTCAAAGTTATACAGCCTTTCCGCCTCAAGCTCCGCCGTTTCGGAGGCCTCGCCGCTCAATACAAGTATCTTTTTCACATAAGCGACAAAGGCATCCTTGTACCTGTCGTCGACAAAATCCGCATAATCAAAGGTAGGCTTATACACCTCAAAGCACGGCAGGCAGGCCGAGGAATTTTTAATATCCACCGTAAGGTCAAACCTGAACAAAAGCGCACTTTGTATGTCCTTGTCGGCAGACATAAGGGTCTTCATCAGCTCTTTGTCATTTTTGGCGCTGTCTATCCTGCTGATATAGCTTTTGACAGGCAGCATATCCCCGCGTCCCTCCAGCATCCTCAGCGATGAGTCGTATATGGCCTTTATCCGCCTTTCACCGGGGGGCACGGCGTTATTTTTCCCTATGTTGTCTATTATTTCACGCAGTCTGTCGGTATTTTTGTTGTTTAGTTCCAAAAAGCTGCTCGAATTTATCTCCCCCGCATAAAGCTCACTCAGCTTATCGCGGTTGGCATAGGCATAAAAATCGTCCCGAGGGTCGGTGCCGTAATAATGCCATACGCGCTTCAGATAGGTATCCAGCTCCCCGCGCGTGACGCTGTCGTCCAGTACGGTATCCGATGTTATTATGCCCCGTTCATCCAGGTAGTCAAAATGCTTTTGCGCCCAATACGGCAGCTCCCCGATATCGGCCTTTTCGGGCAGGGTTATCAGGTTTATGCCGTGCGGCTCCTCCATGGACGGAAAGGCGCGGCTGAGCATCACAAGCATCTCGATATCGTCGGCCAGCTTATCCTCGCGAAAATCGCCCTCGTTATAGCCGCTTACTATATCCTCCGCGCTTATGTATGACGTATACTCGGGCGCGGTACGCAGCAGAATATCAAGTATCTCACCCTTTGTCAGCTCCTCGCCGCCCCATACCGTGAGCGGCAGGCAAAGGGCAAACAAAACCCCGCACAATGCGGCAAGTTTTTTATTTTTCATCCGGGCCATGCTCCTAATTTGTTATATTGATATATTTCTTAAAACAGGCAGGTTGCAAATGCGCGTACTGTCGTTTATGTGTTCTATATTTGTAAGTACCCAGTCGTACTCCGCAAAGGTAACGGTGCTGTGGCAGTAGGGACATTCGCTTACAAGCTTTTTGTCGATGTTTATCTCACCGCCGCAGTTGGGGCAGGAAATAGCGAGAAAACGTCCGTTTTTAAGCTTGATAAGCGGGTTTTCTCTTGAAAATGTCAAAAAATACATTTCCCTTGTGCTGTCGCAAAGCTCGTCGCCCTCGGTCATTATCGCACAAAACACCTTTAAATTTTCTGTACTGTCCAAAATGATGTAATTATGTATGTAGCATCCGTCGAAGTACGCCGCCGAATAAGGCAGTTTCATAAGGTCAAGACGGCTGCTGACCAGCGGAGTGCTCTGCGCACCGCGGGTCTTTATAAGCTCGTTAAAAAGGTTCTGCGCAAAGTCCAGAAACCTTCTTGCATCAAAGTATGGTGTAAATATCCTGAGCTGTTTTTCGATAAAGGCGTTGTTGTTTTGCACATAGCCGCCGCACTCGCCTACCGTGGTCACCGCCATTTCGTTTACGGCATCCTCCAGCACGGCCTTTTCGATGTCGCCGCCGTAATCCACGCCGCCCTTTTTCTTGGGGTGTTTTACAACATCCTCAACGGAATTGTATATGGAATAGCCCATAAACAAAACGTAAAAAAATATAGCCAGACCGAAAAAAAACTCAAAAACTGTTATGATACTGTCTGCGCTCATATTCATACCTCCACATATGCACGGTTGTCCACGGTCCTGTCGTTTTCAATATGCTCCACCGAGACCAGTACCCAATCGTACTCCGCATAAGCAACGGGCTTGCCGCAGTACGGACACAGCTTCATCGCCTTTTGCTCAAAGCTGAGCGCCGCGCCGCAATGGGGACAGCTCACCGCGATAACACCGCCCCTTGTTACGTTTTTCATGCTGTTTTTGCGCGAAAACGTGATATAATACCTTTCTGTCAGCTTACTGTCGTCGTTTTCCACCACCATAAGCGCGGAAAGCTTCTCCTCGTTTTCGGAAACAGCCAGCTGGTGCAAATAGCAATTACCGTATCTGTCTATCTTTTCGGGCATCTGCGAAAGGTCGATATCTTTTGCCACTACGCCGTCAAGCATTCCGTTGCTGCCGTCCTCCGCCAGCATTTCAAATATTTCCTTTGCAAAATCCAAAAAGGCCTCGTACCTGAAGGTAGGCGTAAGCACGGCTATCCTTTTGTTGATGGCGATATTGTTGTTTTGAAAATATGCAAGTCCCGAATTTTTGGCAAGATAATTATTCCTTTTTTTGAGCTGGTTTGCGGATGTCGGATAGGACACGGGCGCTTTTTCCCTATCGTCGGCACTTAAAGCCCTTTTTACCGCAAGATATATCACCAGCAGTCCGACTGCCGAAAATATCAAAAAAGACATAAAATATAGACCCTGCATTTATCCTTTTCTCCTTTTATATCCACAAAAAACTACAAAAAGGGGGCTGTCGCAATGCGTTCGCCCCCGTTGACCCAACGAAATATCAGCCGTTTACACGTCCTACATATTCGCCTGTGCGTGTGTCGATCTTGACCTTTTCACCCTGGTTGATGAATAAAGGTACGTTGACAACAGCGCCTGTTTCAAGTGTTGCGGGCTTGGTAGCACCTGTAGCGGTATCGCCCTTGAAACCGGGCTCTGTGTCGGTGATCTCAAGTTCAACCTGGATAGGAGGCTCGATACCGAAAACCTTGCCCTCGTGGCTGAGCATCTTGACCATTTCGTTTTCCTTTACGAATTTAAGTGTATCGCCGACATCCTCTGCGCTTAAAGCGATCTGCTCGTAGCTTGTCGTGTCCATAAAGTGATAAAGCTCGCCGTCTGTGTAGAGATACTGCATCTCGGCACGGTCGATCTGCGCCTTGCCCATTTTCTCGGTCGGGCGGAAGGTCTTTTCAACCACGGCACCCGTTGTAAGGCTCTTTATTTTTGTACGCACGAAAGCAGCACCCTTACCGGGCTTAACATGCTGGAACTCGATTATCGTGTAAATGTCGTTCTCGTATTCGATGGTAATACCGTTTCTGAATTCACCGGCAGAAATCATAAATAAATGTCCTCCTTAAAATAACAAAAAATAATAAGACTTTGTGGTCTTTACATAGTTATAATAATATATTAACCCAAATGCGGCATTATTGCAAGCATTTTTTTGTAAAATTATAGGGAAATTTTGTAAGTCGGGGCTTTTTGCCGTTATCGGGACAATTTTAAAAAATTGACTTATAAATAAATTTGTGTTATAATGTAGCCAAAGTGTGAAAACAGACAAATCAGTTTATTTTATACAACCAAAAAGGAGCGTATACCAAAATGGCAAAGCCCATAGTTGCAATAATAGGCCGTCCCAATGTCGGCAAATCCACCCTGTTCAACCGTCTTGCGGGCGAACGCATATCAATAGTCGAGGACACCCCCGGTGTTACGCGCGACCGTATTTACGCCGATGCGGAGTGGCTGAACTACAACTTCACAATAATCGACACGGGCGGTCTGGAGCCCGAAAGCGACGATATGATACTTAAAAGTATGTACGCACAGGCGGAAATAGCAATAAACTCCGCCGATGTCATAGTCTTTGTTACCGACGTCAAAACGGGTGTTACCGACAGCGATATGCAGGTCGCAAATATTTTAAGAAAGGCCAAAAAGCCCGTTATCGTTGCTGTAAACAAGGTGGACGACCTTGCAAAGTACAGCATGGACGTTTACGAGTTTTATTCGCTGGGACTGGGCGACCCGATAGGGGTCTCCGCAGGCCAGATGCTTGGGCTCGGCGAGCTGCTTGACAAGGTGGTATCCTACTTCCCCGACGAGTCACGCGGTGCGGAGGAAGAGGACGTTATCAAGGTCGCCATAATAGGCAAGCCAAATGTCGGCAAGTCCTCCCTTATCAACCGCATACTGGGCGAGGAGCGCGTTATAGTAAGCGATATCGCGGGCACCACGCGCGATGCTATAGACTCGCACTATGAATACGAGGGACAAAAATACATCTTTATAGATACCGCGGGTATGCGCCGCAAATCAAAGATAAAGGAAAATATAGAAAAGTTTTCGATCATACGCGCAGTTGCCGCCGTTGAGCGCGCCGACGTGTGCATAATGATGATAAACGCCGAGGACGGCATCACCGACCAGGACACCAAAATAGCGGGTATCGCACACGAGGCGGGCAAGGCGGTCATTATTGCCGTAAACAAATGGGACCTTGTCGAAAAAGACAACAGCACCATGAACAAATTTGTCAAGGATATAGATGCGGAGCTTAAATATATGCCCTACGCACCCAAGATATTTATTTCGGCGCTTACGGGTCAGCGTGTTTCAAAGCTTTTTAATATGATAAAGGCAGTAAACGAAAACAACGCAAGGCGCGTTGCAACGGGTGTGCTCAATGATGTACTGATAGAGGCAATGGCGATGAATCAGCCGCCCGCAGACAAGGGCCGTCCGCTGCGCATATACTACATGACGCAGGTATCCGTGCGTCCGCCCACATTTGTTTTGTTTGTGAACGATACGGAGCTTTTGCATTTTTCGTACAAGCGCTATATAGAAAATCAGCTGCGCGAGGCATTCGGCTTTGACGGTACTCCGATACACTTTATTGCCCGCAACAGAAAGGAATAAAAAATGTTCAGGATATATTCTCTGCTTATAGGCTATTTATTCGGCTGTTTTCAATCGGCTTATATAATCGGCCGCCTCAAGGGCATAGATATACGCGAGCACGGCAGCGGCAACGCGGGTTTCACCAACACCACCCGCGTGCTTGGCAAGGATCTCGGTTATCTGGTGTTTTTTCTCGATACGGCAAAGGTAATATGGGCCTGCGTTATAGTCAGCCTTATTTTTCACGGCACGGGCACCTTTACCTCGGGCTTTGAGGGCTCTCCCACGGGCGTGCTTCCCTGCGCGTATGCGGGCATAGGTGCGATACTGGGGCACATTTTCCCGTTTTATCTGGGCTTTCGCGGCGGCAAGGGCATTGCAAGCTCGCTTGCGCTGATGCTCTGCATCGACTGGAAGGTAGCGCTTATCACCTTTGCGGTCGGCATCGCGCTGGTGGCATGGAAGCGGATAATTTCGCTCACGTCGCTTGTCATGCTGGTCGTTTATCCCGTGACACTTGTGATATTTCACTACGATTGGGAGGTCATCGCGCTGATATGCGCCTTTACCGTGCTTACCTATATCAAGCACATACCAAATATCAAACGATTGCTGAACGGCACGGAAAGCAGGTTCGGCTACGATAAAAACGCTAAGCAAGAGGAGGTACAGCAATGAAAACAGTTGCAGTCATCGGTTCGGGCAGTTGGGGCACAGCACTTGCCATACAGCTGCACACCGCAGGAAACAAGGTAATACTTTGGTCTTTTAAGGAATCCGAGGCACAGGCGATACTTGCCGACCGCGAGAACAAGGAATTTCTGCCGGGCATAAAGCTGCCCGAGGATATAGTCGTGACCTGCAAAGACGAGGATGTTGCATGGGCTGATATGCTTATTTTTGCCACCCCGTCAAAGTTTGCGCGAAATATGGTCACACGCTTTAAGCCGTACATCAGGGACGGTCAGATAGTTGTAAATGTGGCAAAGGGTCTTGAGGAAGATACTCTTATGCGTCTTTCCGAGGTCATAGAGCAGGAAGCGCCAATGGCAAAGGTAGCCGTGCTTGCGGGCCCCAGCCACGCGGAGGAGGTAGGCCGCGGCATGGCGACGGCGGTAGTCTCCGCATCAAAGGACCCCGAAACGGCAAAAGAGGTGCAAAATACCTTTATGTCGCCCATGTTCAGGGTATATACCAGCAACGATGTTATCGGCGTGGAGCTTGGCTCGGCGCTTAAAAACCTTATCGCGCTTGCCGCAGGTGCGGCAGACGGCTGCGGCTTCGGCGACAACACAAAGGCGGCGCTTATGACACGCGGTATTGCCGAGATAGCAAGGCTCGGTACGGCAATGGGCGCAAACGAAAAGACCTTTGCGGGTCTTACGGGCATAGGCGACCTTATCGTTACCTGTACCAGCGTACACAGCCGCAACCGCCACGCAGGCGTGCTTCTCGGCCGGGGCAAGACCCTTGACGAGGCACTTGAAGAGGTACACATGGTGGTAGAGGGCGTTGTGAACGCCAGAGCTGCATACAAGCTTTCCAAAAAGTACAATGTTGATATGCCGATAACCACGGTAATAAACGATGTTCTTTACAACGGTCTCGATGTTAAGGAGGCTGTTTACCGCCTTATGACACGCGATAAGATAGAGGAATAAAAATGGATATCTTCTGGGACGAAAGCATACACGACCGTAAGGCTGTGGAACAGGCGCTCAAAAAGGGCAAACGCATACACGGCCTGTACCTTATATGTATCACAAAGGACGGCAAAATGGAGATAATGTCCGCCGCCGAGGCCTTTAAACCCGCCTGCGCGGCGCTCGAACTGAAAATAATCGGCGCGGCATCGGGCAAGGAAAACGCCGTGGATGCTCTTGCAAGGATATACCGCGATTACCTGGAGGAGCACGGCACGATAGACGGTCTTGCAATGCGATACAGACAGTAGGTGAGAGTTTGCTCATACTGAAAATAATTTTAAAAATAATACTTGTTATCCTGCTTGTGCTGCTGGCGCTTATTGCCGCGATACTGCTTGTGCGGCTTAAATACATTGTAAACGCAGGGTACGACGAAAGTCTGCGGGCCGATGCCGACGTAAGCCTTATTTTCGGCGCGGTAAGGGTGCTGTACAAGTACGGCGGCGAGGATGCGGGCACAAAGATACTGCTGTTTGGCAGGGAGCTGCGCAAAAAGCCAAAGCCCGCGCAGGAAAGTCCTCCCGCAGAAGCGGCCGATGCCGCCCCTGCGGAGGAAAAGCCCGACAGCTACGATTTTTATGCGGATGACGCGGAGATAATACCCGACACGGAGCACGAAGAGCCCGAACCGCAGGCAGAGTCCGAACCGCAGGCGGAGCCCGAACCGCAGGCGGAGCCCGAACCGAAAAAACGTCCCAAAAAGCCGCCGCGTGAGGAACGCAAAAGCGAAAAACCGAAAAAAGAGCCGTTTTTCGACAAAATGAAGCGAAAATACCAAAGCTTTGATAACTTTAAAAGCAGGTACGACATACCGCTTTTACTGCACAACATAAAAATCTATATCGGCGAACAGCTTCGCTCGATAGGCATAAAAGGCGGCAGTCTCGGCGGCATACTGGGGCTCGGCGATCCGTCCTATACGGGTCTGGCACTGGGCGGGCTTGGCGTGGTACAAGCCACGGCACCCCTTGACATTGATGTTGCGGGGGATTTTGAAAAAACAAATATAGCCCTTGAGGGCAGCATATACGGCAAGACATATCTGCTTAAACTGGCCGCACCGGTGTTGAGACTGATATTCAAAAAGCCGGTAAGAACGATAATTGCAGATATTCTTTTCAAGAAGGGATGATAAAATGAGTAATTTAAACGAAAACTTCGATACAATGTTCAACAGGATGGAAAACTTTGTTTCATCAAAGACCGTGGTGGGCGAGCCGATAAAGATAGGCGACACCACTATCATCCCTTTGGTTGACGTTTCCTTTGGCATGGGCGCGGGACAAAAAAGCGCGGTAAAGGCCAAGGCCGAAAAGGGCGGCAGCGCTGCGGGCGGCATGGGCGCAAAAATATCCCCCACAGCCATTATGATAATACAAAACGGCGCGGTGCAGATACTTAACGTAAGCAACCAGACCGCCATAGACAAGATAGTCAACATGGCACCCGGCATTATGAACAAGCTTAATTTCTCATCGGGCGCAAGACAGAAGTTTGAGGAAGAAATAATCACCGACAAAAGGGATGACGACGAATAATGAAGGATTTTTTCACCGAACAGCTGGTAGCACACACACCCACCAAGCAGGACAGCATCAGACAGGGCATTTACTTTGGCGTATATGCCGCAATAATAATCTATATAATCTTTAATTTTATCGTCCGTGCGGGTATGCACGGCGAGATAGGCATATTTGCGCTGGGGCTGCTGTTTGCGGCAGGCATAGCCATACTGGCATGGCGGCAGATAACGGGGCTTAGGGTGGAATACGAATACAGCTATACAAACGGCACACTCGATATCGACATAATACGCAACCGTTCGCGCAGGAAGCAGGTGTTTTCCGCTGCCGTAGCCGATTTTGAGATCATGGCGCACATAGACGACAGCGACAACCTTTCCCCCTACAAGGATCTGCCCGAGGCGGACTTTTCAAGCGGCGACAAAAAGGACAACACCTATGTTTTTGTCACCGTCAGCCGCGGCAAGAAATGCCGTTTTATAATCGAGCCAAAGGAGGAGCTTTTAAAGGCCATGCTTGTTGACCTGACCCCCAGAAGGCTGCACATGAAGATAACACCCGTAAGAATGCGGGTACAATAAAAAACCGCGGTTTTACTCCGCGGGATTTTTTTTGCGTTTTTTATTTTTGGCCAGCGCCTCGGCAATTTCAAGGGATTTTTCCTCTATGCCCTCGGGCTGCTGCAAAAGCGTATGCAGTATATTGCCGTAAAGGTACGGGATGTTTTCCTTCCAGTTTTTCTTTAACAGCTTTGCATCCTCCTTTGAGGGGACCGTCACGTTTATCTCCAGAAGTGTCTTTGCATCCTCGTATATGCCGCATTTTACGGTATAATCGTTTTCCTTGTTGTAAAAATAATTGGCCAGCACATTTATATCCTTTTTTATGCTGCCCTTGTTTTTGGTAGTATAATCCAGCACGGCAACGCGCTTTTCATTGGGTATCTGCTTTGAAAAGTAGTTAAGCACCTGCTCGCCGTCGGCCGTGATAAAATACCGTGTTGTTTCGTTTTCGTACTTTTCGTCCACAAGCGCCTCTTCCTGAAGCTCGTGCATATGCTCCTGAAACGAAAAATAATCCATGTATTCTCTGTCTACCGCAAACTCCGTTATCTGTGTAACGGTCATCGGTATATCCATCTGATATAAAAGAAAAAGTATAAGCAGCTTGTTTTCTGCCAACTGTTTTTTCCGCATTTAAAAAACCTCTGATACATAATACTTCTTACCCGTTTCTGCGGGCAACAAAACTATTATACTGTATTTCACGGTCATTTTCAACTTGGTATAATTGCTAAAAAAACATGTCGGATTTTGTAAAAAACAACTGCCGATTAGTGCCCCCGCGAAAAAAAACAACTATATACAGCCCCCACAACACAAAACGACCACGCTTTCACATGGCCGTTTTGTGCTTATTTTTTTAGGAGTTTATTGGAGCACCGATCAATAGGATAAAAAATAATTTTTGCCTGTTTGTTTTGATCGGTGTTCCTGATAATTAGTGCCAAAAGGCTTATTGAACTGTTTTGAACGCCTCGTCAAGGTCCTGGATAATATCGTCGATATTTTCCGTACCGATAGAAAGTCTTATGGTGTTCGGGCGTATACCCTGGTCAAGAAGCTCCTCGTCGCTGAGTTGTGAATGTGTGGTTGACGCGGGGTGTATAACAAGGCTCTTTACATCTGCAACATTGGCAAGCAGCGAGAATATCTCAAGGTTGTCGATAAATTTCTTTGCCTTTTCGGCATCGCCCTTTATCTCAAATGTAAAGATAGAGCCGCCGCCGTTGGGGAAATATTTTTTATACAAAGCCTGCTGCTTCGGGTCGGATGAAACGGAGGGGTGATTTACCTTTTCCACCTGCGGATGCTTTGAAAGGTACTCCACTACCTTCAATGCGTTGTAAACGTGTCTTTCTACCCTTAACGACAGGGTCTCCAGACCTTGCAGGAAGAAAAACGCATGGAAGGGCGAAAGGGTCGCACCCGTGTCACGCAGAAGTATTGCGCGTATCTTGGTCACAAACGCCGCAGCGCCGACTGCCTTTGTAAAGCTTATGCCGTGATAACTGGGGTTGGGGTCTGTCAGGCTTGCAAACTTGCCAGATGCCTCCCAGTCAAACTTGCCGCCGTCCACGATAACGCCGCCTATGGTGGTGCCGTGGCCGCCTATAAATTTGGTTGCGGAGTGTACAACGATATCGGCACCGTACTCGATAGGTCTTACAAGATAAGGTGTGGCAAAGGTATTGTCCACAACAAGGGGTATCTTGTTTTCATGTGCTATAGCAGCTATTGCCTCTATATCCACCACATCGGAGTTGGGATTGCCAAGGGTCTCTATAAATATCGCCTTTGTATTGTCCTTTATTGCCGCGCGTATCTCGTCGGGCTTTTCGGGATCCGCAAAGGTGGTCGTTATGCCGTACTGCGGAAGTGTATGCGCCAGCAGGTTGTATGTACCGCCGTAAATGTTCTTTGCAGCTACAATGTGGTCTCCCGCCTGTGCAAGGTTCTGGAAGGTGTAGGAGAGTGCCGCTGCGCCCGATGCTACCGCCAAGGCCGCAACACCGCCCTCAAGGGCTGCTATTCTTCTTTCAAATACATCCTCTGTGGGGTTTGTAAGTCTGCCGTAAATGTTGCCCGCATCCGCAAGGCCGAAGCGTGCCGCTGCGTGCTCCGAATTTCTGAATACATAGGATGATGTCTGATAAATGGGCACCGCTCTTGCATCCGTAACGGGGTCGGGACTTTCCTGTCCAACGTGTAACTGTAAGGTCTCAAATTTTAAGTTTCTGTTTTCTCTTGATATTTTATTGCTCATAATTTTTATTTCCTTTCTTTATTAAACGATAATTTATTGTTGTATGATTTAAGGTTTTGCGGTTTAACAACACATTCGCCCTTTGGCAAAGGTATTGCACAGATATTTTATTGTTTTCATGTGGATTTTCCTTTCCCTATTTCCCTATTTGGTTGGTATGTTTCTTTGTTGTGTTTAGTATAGCACCCTTTACGGAAAAAAGCAAATATCTAAAATCAATGACCCGTTATAAGTTTTGGTTATAACAAATCGGCTTTTAAGGCCGAATGTTCACAAAGAACTCCCTCGCTAAGCCCAAATTTAAACATTTCTTCATAAAATACCCATATTGTTTGTAATAATTATGCTTTATACTAAAAACAGAATATTTCGGGAGGTATTATTATGTTCTATTATCCAAATGTAAACTACAAGTGTCTGCGCTGTCAGCTTATATATATTGATGAAACAAGCTATTATTACTGCGGAAAATGCGGTTTTGCACTTATTGCCGACAGCAAAAACAAAAATAAGCTTGCCGAGCTTGGGTTTGAATATAAAAAAGAATGTTATATGCTTGATATTGACGAGGAGACCGCAAATTCACTTGCGGCACGGTACGATATGGAGCAAAGGCAGATAAACGGGCTTTTAAAAGCGCTTTGTATTCCGTTGGTGTATTTTATCTGCCTTGCTGTTTTTTGGAAGGTCCCAATATTTTTGCAGATGAATATGCTTAAGCTGCCCGAGGGGTCGCAAACGGTTTACCGCACCAAGGTACAAGCATCCGATGTGATCGGTTGGCATATCAGGGCGGAAAAAGTTTTCAGGTATGACGGCGGATTGGAAAAAGCAAAAAAGTATTTTGAAGATAACAACCCCAAATTAATGCGTTATTACGCAGATGTATACGAATACGGCGGGTTAAGCGACCAAGAAATATATAGCGCCGAGTTTGATAAGGATTGGCTTTCTCTGCCCATATCAGAGAAGCATAAATATTTAAGAGTAGTTTATCAAAGGGATATCGGCGAACCGACACTTATCGGCCTTATTGATTTGATAATGCTGCTTTGGCTTTTGTTTGCAACCGCAAAGCTCATAAAAACAGCCTTTTAAAATAACCCGTCAAAAAAATAAACGGAATAAAACGTCGGCGAAAAAGCGGGTAAAAACAATAACACCACCTTAGAACACCCTGTCTCTCCGGCATACAAAATACGCAAACATACTACAGATCTATCTCTTCCCCTGCTTCCACTATCATTGCGCTTTCGGTCACAAACTGCTTTGCACGCGACATATCAAAAAGCTGTCCCGGCGCCATATGTACGGGTATGGTGCATTTTGCCTTAATTATCTCGGCGCACTCTATCGCCTCGGGTATATCCATGTTATAAATGCCGTCCATAGGCAAAAAGGCATAGTCCAGCTTTCTGCCCGCCAGCTCGTACATTTGCTCCGTCTTTGAGGTGTCCCCCGCAAAATATATTTTTGTACCGTCGGCAAGGGTCAGCACATAGCCCACACACTCGTCTATGGGGTGGTTTTTGTTGCAGGCCTGTACGGGCTCGATATGTATGCCGTTAAAATAAAAGCTTACATATTTGCCGTTTTGTATAGCATCCATGTTTTGAAAAACGCGGCAGCTTTCCTTGCGTGCAGGCAGATCCAGCCTGTTGTGGTCGTAATGCTGATGCGTGACAAGTATAAGGTCGGCGGGGATGTCATAGCCCTCGCCCGCATACGGATCCACATATATCACCGTGTCGCCCGCAATAAGTCTTAAACTTCCGTGTCCCTGATATAATACCCTCTTCATTTTTATACCTCCTTAAAACAAAAGGGGATGCACAGCGGCACCCCCATAACAACCTGTATTATATTTTTATCCTGAAAGTCGGGTCAACAGGGCCGTTGCCGCTGCCGATATCAAGCGATGCCGCCGACTTGATGGCATTGGTAATAAACTCCTTGCCGTTTTTGATAGCCGTGTTGA
The DNA here is from genome assembly GCA_017543265.1 of Bacillota bacterium. Taxonomy (GTDB): domain Bacteria; phylum Bacillota; class Clostridia; order Lachnospirales; family CAG-274; genus RGIG4310. Next base: position 72,559 of record JAFYGI010000024.1, read on the forward strand.
GCGGCTGGCCGTTTGCAAGGCCGCAGGCAATAGCCGTACTTAATACGCAGCCCGAGCCGTGTGTATTCTTTGTATCTATCCTGTCGCCGCGGTAATTGATGATCTTGCCCTCGGAGAAAAGGATATCGTTGCTGTTTGCCTCAAGATGACCGCCCTTAAGCAGGACGCTTTTTTGCAGGTCACGCGAGAGCTTCTGTGCAGCCTTTACACAGTCCATATTGTTTTTTATCTCCCTGCCGAGAATAGTCTCTGCCTCGGGGATATTGGGTGTAATAAGCACTGCAAGCGGAACAAGCGCCTGAAGTATCTCCGCAACGGACCCGCTGTCCATAAGTGCCGCGCCGCTGGTCGCAACCATAACAGGGTCAAAAACTACATTTTTAACGTCATATTTTACCAATTTTTCCGCAATAACACTTGCAAGCTCCGCGCTGCATACCATGCCGATCTTTACCGCATCGGGCATAATATCGCTCAGGCAGGCTTCAAGCTGGTCGGCAAGAAAATCCGCCGATACGACAGACACACCCGTTACGCCCTGTGTGTTTTGTGCCGTAAGTGCCGTAATTGCGCTCATAGCGTACTGTCCATGTGCTGTAATGGTCTTTATGTCGGCCTGTATGCCGGCACCGCCGCTGCAGTCACTGCCCGCTATTGTTAAAACCTTTTTCATAATATCACCTCATACAATAGATTTTGTCCGATTTTTGCCATACGGGAAACCACACCCCTGCGCAAAATCAATTCTTATGTATATTATAACCCGAAAAGAATTATATGTCAAATATAAGATGGCATTTTTTTAATTTTCATTAGTTTTACCAAATGTCACCGCCGAAATTTATGACCCGTTTAACGCCGTATGACCGCATATCCCATAAAATTTTCAAAAGGGGTTGACTGTACGGCATTTTTTGTGTATAATCTATTAGTGTGTGGTTATATTTTTACAGCCACGGCTTAATAGTAACTGAGGGGAGGGAAATTTGATGTCTGAAGTAAGAGTAAAGGAAAACGAATCTTTGGATAGTGCTCTTCGCCGTTTTAAGAGAAACTGCGCTAAGGCAGGTATAATGGGCGAGGTTCGCAAGAGAGAGCATTATGACAAGCCGAGCGTTAAGCGCAAGAAAAAATCCGAAGCTGCAAGAAAGCGCAAGTACAATTAAAGGAATGGTTATATGGCTTTAAAGGAACAGCTTTTTACCGACCTTAAGCAGGCCATGAAGGACAAGGACACTGTCAAAAAAGACATTGTGCAGATGGTCCGTGCAGGCGTGCTTCAATATGAAAAGGATAACAAGCAGGATGCGTCCGATGAGGATGTTATGGCTGTTATCACCAAGGAGATAAAAAAGCTTAGTGACGTACTGCCCGACTTTACCAAGGCAGGCAGGCAAGACCTGATTGACGAGGCCAACACAAAAATTGCTATTTTGAAAGCATACCTTCCCGAACAGATGTCAGAAGACGCAATAAGAGAGCTTATCAGGCAGACCGTTGAACAAACGGGCGCAGTATCCATGAAGGATATGGGCAAGGTCATGGGCGCGGTTAGTGCCAAGACCAAAGGACGTGCCGATAACAAACTGGTCAGTCAGCTTGTAAAAGAAATTTTGTCATCACTTTAAAAATAAAAACCGCAGGCATTGATATGTACCCAGAATCCTGGACACATTGATTTATAAGCAGGCTACACACATGGATGCTTCTCTGTATTTTACAGGGGGCATCCATTTTGTTTTTGCCTGAATTCTTTTGTTATTGTAATAGTCTATGTATTCATCAAC
>JAFYGI010000025.1 GCA_017543265.1 Bacillota bacterium
AAAATGGTAGAAAAATAATGTGATTCACGTTTATATTATCTACCAACAACTCTCTGAAACCCAGTCAAATCGGATAAAACAGAGAATTGTTACTAAGGAATTCATATAATAGAGTAGACAAATGCACTATTATATGGTATTATATTGCTATTACACGAAACGGAGAAAGATATGAGCAAGGAACTAAAGGGAATAATAATGCTGTTTGTTACGGCGTTTATATGGGGCACGGCGTTTACCGCACAAAGTGCGGGCATGGAGTATATCGGCCCGTTTACCTTCAACTGCGTGCGCTCGTTTCTGGGCGGACTGGTGCTTATCCCGATAATGGCTGGATTTAAAGCCTTTGACAGACAAAATATAAAAACCGACATTTCGCTTAAAAATACCGTTATCGGCGGCATATGCTGCGGTACGGTGCTGTTTGCGGCAAGTGCCCTTCAGCAATGCGGCATAGCGCAGACGACTGCGGGCAAGGCAGGCTTTATAACCGCACTTTATATAGTGCTGGTGCCCCTTGCGGAGTATTTTATCTACAAAAAGGCCTCCAAGCGGATATGGCTTTGCGTGCTTATTGCGATGTGCGGCTTTTACCTGCTTTGCATAAAGGAGGATCTCGGCATAGGCAGGGGCGATATGCTGGTGCTTGTCTGCGCCTTTTGCTTTACCGTGCATATAATGGTGATAGATGTGTTCAACGGCCGCAATACGGACGGTATGCTTATGTCGTGTATACAGTTTTTTACGGCGGGCGTGTACTCGGCCGTGTTTATGCTTGCCAAGGAAAACGTGTCTGCCGCCGCGGTTGCAAGGGCGTGGCTGCCGCTTGCCTATGCGGGCATAATGTCAAGCGGTGTGGCCTACACCCTGCAAATACTGGGACAAAGACGCACTTCACCGGCCAAGGCCACGCTTATAATGAGCCTTGAATCGGTGTTTGCCGCAGCAGCGGGTGCAATTATACTGGGCGAAAAAATGCAGCCCAGGGAAATGTTGGGCTGCGTGCTTGTGTTTGCCGCGGTGATAATTGCACAGATCAGACCGACCTCGGCAGAAAAATAAGAAATATTGCAAATAAAACCGCAAGTATATATATAACATAGTTTATTTTGTGCCCCTTGCCCGCAAAAATATGCGTCATAAGGTATATTATCACGCCAAAGGCAATACCCGTCAGCAGACTGCCCGTAAGCGGCATAAGTATAATGGTAAACACCGCGGGTACGGCCTCCATGGGGGAGTCCAGATCAACATCATTTATAACATTCATCATAAGAACGCCCGATACTATCAGCGTTGTTGCTGTTGCGGCAGAGGGAACAAAGCCCGCCAGGGGTGCCGATATCGACGTAAGTATAAACATTATGCCCGTCAGTACGGCCGTCAGCCCCGTGCGTGCGCCCTCTATAATGCCCGCCGTACTTTCTATGTAGGTGGAAACATTTGTTGTGCCGAGCAATGCGCCCGTGGAGGTGGTCATTGCATCGACCTCCAGTATACGCGGCGTTCTTTCCTGTATACGCGCATTTTCCTTTCTTAAAAGATGCCTTGTTGCAAGCAGCATTGACATCGTCTCAAAAATATCCATAATGCAGATGGCAAAGAGTATCATACAAAGGGTGGAAAACGACAGAAACTTTTCCTGCATGGTGCCGCCCGTTATAAGTCCCTTGAAATCCATGCGCAGGAATACCGCATCAAAGGGTATGTCAAAAAAGCTTACCGTATGCCCGAAATGCAGCAGCCCAAGCGGTACGGCAAGTATAATGCAAAGTATCTTGCCGATAAATATAGCACCGTGGACGTGCTTGTCAAGCAGTACCGTTATAAGTATAACGCCGAATACCGCCAGCCATGCGGTGCGCGTATCGTGCGAATGTATAGCCAGCATATCAAAAATATGTATGCCGCTTGCATCCAGCCCGATTATATGCGCCTTTTGCAGTCCCATATAGGTTATAAACAGGCCTATGCCCGCTGTGACCGCATATTTAAGGTTGACGGGTATGGCCTTGTGTATGCGCTGCTCCGCACCCGTTGCCGACAGCACAAAAAAACAAAGCCCCGATATAAAAATTATTGCAAGCGCCTGATAATAGCTGTAGCCGAAGTTATGGCAGACAGTATATACCACAAAGGTCGCTATTGCAAGGCTCGGCCCCTGTATAAAGGGCATATTCACCGTCATACCCATTATTATCGAGCCTATGCCCGCCGACCAGAACGCTGCCGCCGTAAGCGCCGCAAGAAACTGTCCCGCAGTTACGCCGTTAAAAAGTACAGCGGATTGTATTATCTCGCCGTTTGCATCTATTACGCCGGGAAATGCGCCCACTATGACCTCGGGCACCAGCGACAGAAGATAAAGCATTGTAAAATAATTGGTCACGGCGGCTATCAGCTCACGCCTGATGGTGGTGTTGTGCCGCGATAAATGAAAGTAACTTTCGAGTATTTCCCGTATCTTTTGCATAAAAAAACCCCCAATATATGATAATTTAATGATACCATAAAATCGGGAGAGTTTCAACTAAACTTTTGCTGCTTTTTTAGCTGTAACATCCGGGATAGAGCGGAAAACTGTAAGGGACCCCGAAACGGGTAAGACTGTTTATGTGGAAAAGATGACTTATCCCGAATGGAAAAAGGTGTATGTGGATAAGACAATGACCTTGGATGAGTGGAAAGTGGCGAAAAAAAGTGTTGCAAATTCTGCGGAAAGTGGTATAATAAAATCAGGAAGTGATACAATGGCTTTGGAAAACCAACGGTACGGCAGAAATAAGCAAACAATTGTAAATCATACATATATTGAAAGCGGTGAATACCGCAGAAAATTTGATAAAGCTACAAATAATGAGGCTGTTAATAAGACACTTTATGACAGCGCAAAAGCAGCATTAAAGCATAGAAGCGGTACTGTTTTTGAAGATATGTACTGGATCAACGGAAATACCGGCAAAATAGTACTGTCGGTATTAGATAGTGACGTTGATAGAGGTATTGTATATACGGATAAGATTGAAAGTACTACTCGCAAATATAATGATATTGTTACTCTACATACTCATCCGGGCAGTATGCCGCCAAGCGCGTCGGATTTTAATTCTTGTTATACACACGGTTATACAATGGGCTTTATTGCCTGTCATAATGGTAAAGTTTTTGGATATACTTCAAATGAGATGATTAACCCAAGGCTTATGGAAGCCTACGCTGAAGAATTTATGAAATATGGTAGTGATGAGTTTAATGCTCAAATTATGGCAATAGAAAAAATGTCTGAAATGTATGATATAAAAATGTGGGAGGTGCAATAAAATGAAAAACGGAGAGCTTTATATTGATGATAGGTTTGAAATCCCCGAAGATATAAAAAATATGTCTAAAGAGGAACTTCGGGCGGAGATTGAACGCCTTGAAGCTGAAGCAAGAGAGAAGAAAATGGAGAAACAAAAGAAGGTTGCACTTGTATAGTAGTTTTAAGCACTTACTTCGGTAGGTGCTTTTTTAATAGGACAGAGAACCGTCCCCTGTCCCGAAAAGGCACTTCCGTAAATGAAAAACAGATAAATACGGCAATAAAAAGACCGTGGGCGGCAGACGGCAAGGCTTACTCCGACAGGATATGGCAGAGGAAAGATGAGCTGGTCAAAAAACTTGATACCGAAATAACGCAAAATATTATGCTCGGACGGGGCGTGCAGGACAGCGCAAAGGCAATAGCCAAAGATTTTAATACCACGATAAACAGGGCGGCTACGCTTGTATATACGGAGACTGCACACGCTGCAAGCATGGCGCAAAAGGAAGGCTTTGAAGAACTGGGCGTTGAGGAATTTGAAATTGTAGCAACACTTGACAACGTGACAAGCGAGATATGTCAAGAAATGGACGGCAAACATCTTCCGATGAGCGAGTTTAAAGCGGGTGTGACCGCACCGCCTTTCCACCCGAATTGCCGCAGCGTGACCGCACCGTATTTTGAGGACTCGGAAGAAATATTCGGCGTGACGGAAAGAGCCGCAAGGGATCCGGAGACGGGCAAGACCGTTTATGTGGATGATATGACTTATCCCGAGTGGAAAGAAAAATTTGTGAAAAATTTAGATACAAAAAATATTGCAAATTCTGCAAAAAGTGATATAATGAAAACAGGAAGTGATGTGATGGCTTTAGAAAACCAACGATATGGCAGAAATAAAGATACCGCTATAAATCATAATTATATTAAAAGTGGCGAATATCGTAGGAAATTTGATAAGGCAACGAGTAACCCTAAAGTAAATAAATCTTTATACGATTGTGCCAAAAAAGCGCTTACGCATAGAAGCGGAACGTTATTAGAGGATATGTACTGGATAGATGGAACTACGGGGAAAGTTATCGCAAAGGAATTGGACAGTACAGAACCAAGGAAGATTAAATATTCAAATAGTACGAAAGAAAAAATCGAAAGTGCGGATGCATATAGTATAGTTGCACTTCATTCGCATCCAAGCAGTATGCCGCCGAGTGCGGATGATTTTAATTCGTGTTATGATAATAAGTATCAAATAGGTTTTGTTTCTTGCCATAATGGTAAACTTTTTGCTTATACATCTGAACAAAAAATAAGTAAAAAATTGTACGAAATGTATATAGAAAATTTTATTGAATCGGGTTATACTGATTATGAGGCACAGATTGAAACGCTTAAAAAATTAATAATAAACCACGAAATCGATTTTTGGGAGGTGGAATAGCTATGGAGAACTTTTTAGATGATAGGGTAATAATATCCGAGGAAGTCAAAAAAATGACAAGATTAGAACGCCGTACAGAAATTGTGAAACTTGAAAAAATAGCAGCCGCAGAAAAAGAAAGAATCAAACAAAGTAAAAAACAAAAAGTATTGGGGTAACCATATAAAGCACTCTGCAAAGGGTGCTTTTTTAATACAAAAAAGGAGTTGGTGCCTATGGTGTAGGGCATAGTGTATGTATAAAAACCTATATTTAGTTTCTTAGGGGCGGACGAATTGTCTGCCCTTTTCTTATGCCGCCTTTTTGGTATTGCAGGCGATAAAGAACAAGACGAGGATACGGGACTGAACCCGGAAAAAAATGATCAGAAAGGACGATGAAAATGAAATTGTAATGATTTCAAGACAGGAAAAAAAGAGGAGAACGACATGGCTGTTTTTGGAGAACAAGCCATATCCATTCTCTCTCTTTTGATAGTGAGAACTTCATCGGAAGTTTGGTTGTTATGGGGTTACGACAAATTGTATTTACTCTTTTTCAATCCCTCAAAATTCTGAGTGAATTTACAACGGCTATAAGTGCGGTGCCGACATCGGCAAATACCGCAAGCCACATATTGCCAAGTCCCGCTGCGGCAAGGGCAAGCACGATAAACTTGACAGCCAGTACAAAGGCCACATTTTGCTTTAAAACCGTCATTGTGCGGCGTGAGGTCTCCACGGCACGCAGTATTGCGGATGGCTTGTCGCCCATTATCACCATGTCCGCGGCCTCTATCGCGGCATCGCTGCCTATGCCGCCCATAGCTATGCCCACATCCGCACCCGCAAGCACGGGTGCATCGTTTATGCCGTCACCCATAAAGGCCGTAAGGCCGTGTTTTTTCTTTAATGCCTCGACCGCTTCAAGCTTGTCGCCTGGCAGCATTTCATATCTGTAGTCCTTTATACCCGCCTTTTTTGCCGTTTCCTCTGCATTTGAGCGGGTGTCGCCCGTAAACATAACGCTGTTTATGCCAAGCGCCGCCAAAGAGCGTACCGTAATGGCGCTGTCGTCTTTAAGTGTGTCGCAAATGCTGATGCTGCCTACAAGCTTGCCGTCAAGCGCGGCAAAAACATCGGCATCGGGGTTGTCCGTGGGTATATTCAGCTTTTCCATAAGTGCGCGGCTGCCGACTGCCGCCTTTTTGCCCTTATATATGCCCGTTATGCCAAATCCGCTTATTTCCTCCGTGTCGGATGCTTCCTCGGGCGCAGCGCCGTATGCCTCGACTATGGCCCTTGCAATGGGGTGCGAGGAATATTGTTCAAGTGCCGCTGCAAGGGCAAGGGTCTCCTCGTTGGCGGAATTTATGGTAAACTCGCCTGTCGTAAGTGTGCCCGTCTTGTCAAAGGCAATGTTTTTTATCTTGCTAAGGGTCTGTATATAGCTGCTGCCCTTTATCAGCACTCCCTGACGTGAAGCCTTGCCTATGCCGCTGAAAAAGCACAGCGGTACCGAAAGCACCAGCGCACAGGGGCAGGATGCCACCAAAAATATCAGCGCCCTTTTTATCCATTGTGTGTCAAAGCCTTGTATCACACAGGGGACGATGGCAAGGAGCAGCGCCAGCACAACAACGGCGGGGGTGTATACGCGGGCAAAGGCGGTTATAAAGTTTTCGGCCTTTGCCTTGTGTGCCGCTGCATTTTCCGTCATTTCCAGTATGCGGGCGGCGGTGCTGTTCTCGTAACGGCATTCGGCCTTTATTTTTACCGCCTTGCCGCTTACAATATAGCCGCTTAATACCTTGTCGCCCACGGTCACGCTGCGCGGTACGCTTTCGCCCGTAAGCGCGGCGGTGTCAACGGCGCTTGCACCCTCCGTGACAATACCGTCAACGGGCACCTTTGCGCCCGATTTTACCAACAGTATATCCCCGATGTTTATTTTTTCGGGCGGTATCTGTGTTATCTCGCCGTCAACCACAAGGTCGGCATATTCTATCTTCATATCCATCAGATCGCTTATTGAGCGGCGCGAATGGTCCACAACCATATCCTGCAAAAACTCGCCTATCTGGTAAAAGACCATAACGGCCAGCGCCTCGGTGTATTCGCCGAGTGCAAATGCGCCTATCGTAGCTATCGACATAAGGAAGTTCTCGTCAAATACACGGCCCCTGGAAATATTTTTGGCCGCACTCAATATAACGTCATAGCCTGCGATGATATATGCCGCCAGTATAATAAACGGACTTTTTATAAGTACAAAGTAAACTATAAGCAGTATTACCACCATTGCGGCACGCAGGGCAAAAATAACGCCCTCTGCGGCATCGCGGCTGTGCACGTGGCTGTGTTCATGTCCATGCTCGTGGCTGTGCTCATGGCCGCCCGCTTTGCAGTGCCCGCACTCCGCACAGGACGCGGCACAATGCTCCGCACCCTTTTCCAGTACGGTTATGCCGTCCTCTATGCCCGATACTATAATATCTATCTCTTCTATCAGCTTTTCAAGCTTCATATTATGTTCAAGCGTCAGGTTTTTGTTTATAAAGTTAAACTCCACATTCTCAAAGCGTGCATCGTTTTTGATTTTATTTTCTATTTTGCCCGCGCAGTTGGGGCAGTTAAGTCCGTCAAGTATAAGTGTGGTCTTCATTTATGCTCCTCCTCGCTGTCATAAGCATTTTTGTGCGAAATATGCTCGATACCGTTTCTTAAAAGTATGCCGACGTGCTCATCGTCAAGCGAATATATGACCGATTTGCCGTCACGCCTGAATTTTACAATGTCGTTTTGCCTTAAAATACGCAGCTGGTGCGAAAGCGCCGACTGGTTTATGTTAAGCTCCGCCACAAGGTCGCTCACACACATTTCACGCTGCAAAAGGGTGTAGAGTATCTTTATGCGGGTCGGGTCGCCGAATATTTTGAAAAAATCGCCCAGATCATATGCCAGGTCCTCGTTTATAACTGCCATAAGCTCACCTCATTTTTGATATATGAACAACTGTTCATATATTCATTATAATATCTCCGCTCCGTTTTGTCAACAGTTAAAAAAAATTTTTTTCCGGGATATGACGGGACCTACAATAATCGGACTAAAACAAGCTGAAACAGGGACATTGACTTTGCTTACCGCCAAAACTTAAATGCCTGCGGGTGTTGACAAAAAAATGCGGCAAGGTTATACTTACTACAGAAGATAAATCTGAAATTACGGAGGTAAAAATGTTTTTAAACGAGTTAAGTATCGGACAGTCGGCAGTCATCAGGTCGGTGGGCGGCGACGGTGCGTTAAGGCAGCATTTTCTGGATATGGGCGTTATACCCGGGGCGGAAGTGACCATGGTCAAGCTGGCACCCATGGGCGACCCGATGCAGCTTAGCATACACGGCTACGAGCTGACACTGCGTCTTGCCGATGCGGAGAAAATAGAAATTGAAAAAACCGTGCCGCAGGTGGGCGAAAAAAAGCAAAAACCCGTAAAACGCACGGAACATCCCGGTCTGGGCGAGGAAGGCAGGTATCACAACAAGGCGGAGGAAACACCGCTGCCGGAGGACGAGGTACTGACCTTTGCGCTGGTGGGCAACCAAAACAGCGGCAAAACCACGCTTTTTAACCGACTTACGGGCTCCAATCAGCACGTCGGCAACTTTCCCGGCGTTACCGTGGAGCGTAAGGACGGCGCAATAAAGGGCTACTCGAATACGCAGGTCACAGACCTGCCGGGCATATATTCCATGTCGCCGTACTCGAGCGAGGAGCTTGTTTCGCGTGATTTTGTCCTGCATCAAAAGCCAAAGGCAATAATAAACATAATAGATGCATCAAATATAGAAAGAAATCTCTATCTTACAATGCAGCTGCTTGAAATGAACATACCGACGGTGGCCGCGCTGAATATGATGGATGAGGTGCGCGGAAACGGCGGCTCGGTGGATATAAACACCATGGAGGCCATGCTCGGTGTGCCCGTGGTGCCCATATCGGCGGCCAAAAACGAGGGCATAGACGAGCTGATACGCCATGCGGTGCATATTGCGCATTATCAGGAAACGCCGCTTAAACAGGACTTTTGCGATGAGCGTGACCGCGGCGGTGCCGTACACCGTTGTCTGCACGCCGTAAGTCACCTTATAGACGACCATGCGCGTGCGGCGGGCATCCCCGTAAGGTTTGCGGCAAGCAAGCTGATAGAGGGCGATGCGCTGATACTTGAGCAGCTTAAACTGGACGAAAACGAGAAAAAGCTTCTGGAGCATATCGCGCTTCAGCTTGAAAAAGAAAGAGGACTGGACAGAAGTGCGGCAATAGCCGAAATGCGCTTTGACTTTATAAAAAAGGTCTGTACACGCTGTGTAACAAAGCCGCACGAAAGCAAGGAGCATATAAGAAGTGCGAAAATAGATAAGGTGCTGACGGGCAAATATACTGCAATACCCGTGTTTATCGCAATAATGGCGCTTATATTTTTCCTGACGTTCAACGTGTTCGGCGCGTTTTTGCAGGGTATACTTGAAAATGCGGTGGAGTCGCTGACGAAGCTTACGGACGGTTTTCTTGCGTCTGCGGGCGTAAACGACGTTTTGCACGGCCTTATAATAAAGGGTGTTTTCCGTGGCGTGGGCAGCGTTATAAGCTTTTTGCCGATAATCGTCATACTGTTTTTGTTCCTTTCATTGCTGGAGGACAGCGGATATATCGCGCGTGTAGCGTTTTTCATGGATAAGCTTTTAAGAAAAACGGGCTTGTCGGGAAGAAGCATCGTGCCGCTTCTGATAGGCTTTGGCTGTACCGTGCCCGCGGTAATGTCCACAAGGACATTGCCCAGCGAGCGCGACCGAAGAATGACCATACTGCTTACGCCCTTTGTAAGTTGTACGGCAAAGCTGCCGATATATATGTTTTTTGTGGACGCATTTTTCCCGCGTAACGGTTGGCTTGTGACAACGCTTTTGTATATCCTGGGCATAGTAACGGGTATCGCTGTGGCGTTTATTTACAAAAAAACGCTGTTCAAGGGCGAGGCGGTGCCGTTTGTTATGGAGCTGCCGAACTATCGTATGCCGTCTGCGGCAAACGTGCTGCAGCTTTTGTGGGAAAAGGCAAAGGACTTTTTGCAAAGAGCCTTTTCCGTTATATTTGCGGCAACTATAATAGTGTGGTTTTTGCAGAGCTTTGATGCAAACCTTAGGTTTGTGCAGGACTCGTCTGACAGTATGCTTGCGGGCATAGCGGGTATACTGGTGCCGCTTTTTAGGCCGCTCGGCCTTGGCGACTGGCGCATTTGCACGTCCCTTATAACGGGCTTTATGGCAAAGGAAAGTGTTGTTTCGACACTTAAAATATTGTTTGCATCGTCGGGCGGCGTAAGCGCTTCGATGGATACCCTGTCTGCGGTTTCGCTGCTGGTGTTCAGCCTTTTGTATACCCCCTGCGTGGCGGCGATAGCATCCGTCAAGCGTGAGCTTGGCATTAAATGGGCGGCGGGCGTTGTTATATGGCAGTGTGCCGTGGCATGGACGGCCGCGTTTGCGGTAAGACTTATCGGGCTTTTGCTCGGACTTGGATGATGATATAAAAAATAGGGGAGGTGCGTGTATTGTCTGCCGATAAATTTGATGCACTTTTGAAAAAACTTGATATAAGCACAAAGGACATGGCCGAATTTATAAACGTGGACAGATCCTATGTCATAAGGGTCAGAAACGGCAGCAGAGTGCTGCGCCGCGGCGGACACGCATCTGTCAGGATGATAAACGGGCTGTATGAATACTGTGTTTATACAAAAAAATTGGGACAGCTTAAAAAAATCATCGGCTGCGGCGAAGACAATGCCGCAGTCGTTATTGATGCGCTTACGCGCTACCTCTACGGAGGCAGCGGGGAAATGAGCGAAAAACCCGCTAAAAACACCGATACAAAGCAAAAAAAGGATGAGTATTTTTCCTACAGGCTAAAGGCCGTTATGGAGCTTACGGATCTGTCGAACATAAGGCTGTCAAGGCTTATCAATGTGGACCCGTCGCTTATAAGCCGATGGCGCGGCGGTATGTCGATACCGCGGGACAGCAAAATGCAGGAGCATTTGTGCAGAACGCTTATAAAGCGGGTCTGCATGGGCAGCGGTGCCGATGAGCTGGCGCGGATTCTGTCCTTGCCCGCCGAGGAGCTCGAGGTGGAGGAACACGGCGTAAAATGCCTTAAAAAATGGCTTTTCGGCAGACAGCCGGGCAATAATGCCATTGTGGAAAGCCTGCTTGCGGGCATAGACAATATGTCGCCTGCCGATAAAATGACCGCACTGCCGTTTGAGGAAGCGGCAAACAGGATAGATGTCAACGACAAGGCGGAGGTCTACACGGGCATAGACGGCATGAGAAGAGCCGTTATCCGTCTGCTCGGCAATGCCGTGGAAAACAGATACAGGGAGCTTTTCTTGTATTCCGACCAGAGCATGGAGTGGCTGACGGGCGACAGAAGCTATCTTATAAAGTGGTTTTCGCTTATGAGCGAGGCACTTAAGCGCGGCACAAGGATAAAAATAATACACAACATAGACCGCGGGACGGCGGAAATGACGGGAGCCATCAAAAACTGGCTGCCGCTTTACATGACGGGCAACATAAACTCCTACTACAGCACCAGGCTCAACGGCAGCAGATTTTCAAATACGCTGTTTCTTGCACCGGGGCACGCCTGCATATACAACAACCATGTTTCGGGCTTTGAGGAGCTTGCCCGCTACAGCTATTACACGTCTGCCGAGGATCTGGAAAAATGCGGTGAAATGTTCGATATGCTTATGAAAAACTGTCGGGAGCTTATAAAGATAGAACTGCCGCACCGCATGAAGAAGATGAATTCGTCCATAATAGAAACAAACGGCGTAAATGTCATACAAAACAGGCTTTCGCTGGCGACCATGCCGGATGCGCTTGCGGACAGGTTTGCGGAAAATATGTCGGATGCCAACCGTATGGAGTTTTACAGCGAGCGGGATATACAAAAACGCCGCTATGCGGCCAACCTGAAAAGCGGCTATGTGTGCGAATTTATCCCGCTGCCCGATGAAAACAGCCTGCGCGGCGGCAGGGTGGCGGCAGACAGCTGTATAAGCGGGCTGTATTACACGCCGCAGCTGCTGGCAAAACATCTGGAGGCGATAATAAGGCTGATGGAACAGCGCGAAAACTACAATTTTATCGTGCTGCCCAACACGCTGCTTTCAAACAGCCGCCTTGTAATAGGCGAAAAAAACGTGATAATAAACCATTTCAGCACGCCAAAGGCGGATTTTGTCATGGATCATCCGCTTATGCGCTCGGCCTTTGCGGTATACGCAGAGGATCTTCGCCAGCAGTACGGCATGAGTAAAAATGCCTGCATAAAAAGACTGCGCAGATATTTGTAAAAATCGGTTGACGATATGGGTAAAATAATGTTATAATTATTGTATAAATGTGGTTTACATACATAAATAACGGAGGTGTGTTTTATGAAAAAGATCATCGCATTTGCCGCAGCGGCGGTAATGGCTCTTTCTGCGCCTGTGTCGGGCTTTGCGGCAACGTCGCAGGATATTATAACAAATAAAAGGATATATTCCGAGGCCAAGCATACAAGCAAGGCTATGAGCTACCAGACGGCGGCTGTAAAGCTCAGCAAAAAGTCGGGCAAAAAGGAATATATAAAGGTCGATATAGTATACCCCAATATGAAGGGCTACACAAGCATAATCAAGGACTTTAATGCACAGAACAAGGCAGAGATGCGCAAGATGGGCGAAAGCTTCATCAAGGAATACGCAAAGGATGCCCAGAAGTATTCGGCAGACACAAAGTTTGCTTCTTCAAAGGCCGAGGCACCGTATTCGCTTAAAATAGAATACTCCATGAAGTATAACCAAAACAGCGTTATTTCGGTGCTTTATACCAAGACCGTGACTATTGCGGGCGATGTTGAGAGTGTTGAGTATTCATCACGCAATTTTGACTTTGTAACAGGCAAGGAAATAGAGCCCGACGAGGTCTCCGTTATCCCCACCAAGGGCGAGACCGTGAAGCTGGCACTTAAAAACTTTAAATCCAAGATAAAATCGGGCAAAAAGATATACTATCAGGATGTCGAGCTTGACGAGGACGACCTGCAGTTCTATTTTGAAAACAAAGCGATCGTATTTTACGTTGCACCCGGACTTATCGCGGATGCGGACAGAGGCATCGTAACATACAAGCTGGATGACGATACGGCACGCACCTACCTTAAAAACAAGGCGAAATAAAGGTGAGATAAATGTATGTCTTTTCATTGGAAGGCGAGGATATAAAAAAGTTTATGAACTGCCTTCTGCGTGAGGAAAGTTTTGATATATTCAGGGTACACAGCTGCGAAATAGTCACATACTGCACCTTTAAGATCGACGGTGCTGTCAACAAGGATTATTTTGCACCCGATGAGGCACCGGAGGGCAGCTGTCCGTGGGCACTTGCAAAGCCTGCGGTGTTTGGCCTTATAAAGGGCAAAAGGCTGCCGAAGGTGTTTAAACTGGTGCTTGCGGTGCCGCGGGACAAGCTGCCGCTTTTGCATGACAACCTTAAAGAGGCGTTTTTGAACATAAATTACGAAAACGGCAAAATAACCTTTGTAACGGGTACCCTGCAAAACGAGTTTAAACTGGACAAACAGCAGGATGCTGCATTTGAAGGCTATATTAAAAAGCTTTTTAAAAAATTGGGCTTAACGGCCATATAAAGGAAAGGTCAGGGGCATAAAATGTACAAAAGAATAGTGCTTAAATTAAGCGGAGAGGCTATCTCAAGCGGGGCGGGCAGCTTTGATAACGAGATAATCTCCGGCATAGTGGAGCAGATAAAGACGATAATCGCCATGGGCACACAGGTAACGCTTGTTATAGGCGGCGGCAATTTCTGGCGCGGCAGAAGCGCAAACCCCGCCATGGACAGGACAAAGGCGGACCAGATAGGTATGCTGGCTACCGTTATGAATGCTATCTATGTTGCCGATTTTATCAGGCAAAAGGGCGGCGATGCCACGGTTATGACACCGATAAAGATAGGCACCGTAACGGAGGAGTTTTCAAAGGATCTGGCAGAGAAATATCTGGCGGAGAACAAGGTGCTCATTTTTGCGGCGGGCATAGGCCATCCGTTTTTCTCCACCGATACGGTCACAGCGCTCCGTGCGTGTGAGCTTAACGCGGATGCCATACTTTTTGCAAAGAATATCGACGGTGTATACGACAAGGACCCCGCGGTATATCCCGATGCAAAGAAGTTTGACGAGATACCCTGCAAGGATATTGTCGAGAAAAACCTTAAGGTAATAGATATTGCGGCGGCAAACCTTTGCTACGAGCAGAAAATACCCGTCGTGTTGTTCGGACTTGCGGAGGAAAACGGCATTGTCAGGGCGGCAAACGGCGAAAAGATAGGTACGGTCGTTACCGTATAATACAGCAAAATAATTTTAAGGAGGGACGCATAATATGTCCGATAAAACAAAAGTATTTGAAGAGAAGATGGAAAAAACGGTAAAAAATCTTGAAAGCGAGCTTCAGACTATCCGTGCAGGCCGCGCAAATCCGCACGTTCTGGATAAGATAAAGGCGGAGTGCTACGGTATGGAAATGCCCGTAAACCAGCTTGCAAACATTGCAACACCCGAGGCAAGAGTAATAACCATCACACCCTATGATGTAAGCACATTAAAGGCTATCGAAAAGGCCATAAACACATCGGAGCTTGGCATACATCCCAACAACGACGGCAAGGTCATAAGACTTGTGTTCCCCGAACTTACAGAGGAAAGACGTAAGGGCCTTACAAAGGATGTAAAGAAAAAGGGCGAGGACTCAAAGGTCGCTGTCAGAAATATCCGCCGTGATGCCGTTGACAAGGTAAAGAAAATGGAAAAGGCAAGCGAGATAACCGAGGACGAGCTTAAAAATCTTGAGACCGAGATACAAAAGCTTACAGATAAGTATGTTGCCGAAATAGATAAATTGGTCGAGGCAAAAAATAAGGATATTATGTCAATTTAATAAATAAAAATAGTCTGATTTTCAAATCAGACTATTTTTTGTAAAGAGAGGTAACAATATGGCAAACAATGTACCAAAGCACATTGCAATAATAATGGACGGCAACGGCCGCTGGGCAAAAAAAAGGATGCTTCCGCGCGTTATGGGGCATAAAATGGGCGCGGATGCGCTTGACCGTATGCTTAATGCCGCAGGCAGTCTGGGTGTGGAGCATATAACGGTCTACGCCTTTTCCACCGAAAACTGGAAGCGTGCCGAGGAAGAAGTAAAGGGCATAATGGGCATACTGCGCGAATACATTAATAAGTATTTCCGTGAGTATATAAACAGCGATTTTAGGGTAGACTCTGTAGGGGATCTTTCGCGCCTTGCACCCGACCTGCAGGAGGATATTGCACGCCTTAAAGAGGCATCCAAGGACAGAAAGGGCATACATCTTACAATAGCCATGAACTACGGCGGCAGGGATGAGATAAAGCGTGCCGTGCAAAAGCTTGCGCAGCGTGTGAAGGACGGCGAACTGCAGCCCGAGGACATAACGGAGGAACTTATATCGCAAAACCTTGACAGCTATCCCACGCCCGATCCCGAGCTTGTTATACGCACCAGCGGCGAATTCAGAACGTCAAATTTCTTACTGTGGCAAAGTGCGTATGCGGAATATTATATTACGGACAAATTATGGCCCGACTTTACGGTAGAGGATCTGAAGGACGCTATAAAGAGCTACCAGGGCAGAGACCGCCGTTTCGGCGGCAGAAACGAGGAATGATATGGCGGTAAGAGTTATTTCGGCTGTGGTCGGCGCACTTATTTTTATCGCCGTGTTTTTGGGCGGCCTTATCCCGCTTAAGATCGGTGCGGCGGTCATTTCCATAATAGGTATGTATGAGCTGTATACCGCAGTTTCGGGCAAGTTAAAGCCCGTGCATTTTGTAGGCTTTGCCGCAGAGCTTTGGTATGTGTTTGTATACAATACCGTTGAATATACAGATCTCACAGAGGGCGGCAGACATATCGGTTATATTTTGGGGGCCAACCATGATATGATACTTATTGCCGTTATATTGCTGCTGGTCATTATGGTAGCTATGCACGAAAAGACAAGTATACATGATGTGGCTATAACCGTGTTCGGCTTTTTGTATGTGGGTATGCTTATGTACTGCCTTGTGATATTGTATCAGATGAACAGTATTTTTATATGGATACCGCTTGTCTGTGCATGGGGCAGCGATACCTTTGCATATTTTGTCGGGGTAAAATTCGGCAAACACAAGCTTGCACCCGTTTTAAGCCCCAAAAAATCGGTCGAGGGCGCAATAGGCGGCGTTGTGGGCGCAGGTGTGCTTATGGCGGTCTATATGCTTGCTGTGCAAAAACTGGGTCTTTTTGACCAAGGGCTTGATAACCGCTATATATGGCAGTTTGCGCTTGTGGGCGCAGGCGCGGCGGCCTTCTCTCAGGTGGGCGATATTGCCGCATCTACCATAAAGCGTCAGATGGGCATTAAGGACTACGGCAAGATCATGCCCGGACACGGCGGTATTTTGGACAGATTTGACAGCGTGCTGTTTACCGCACCTACGGTGTATATTTTGATACAATGGTTTATCAATAAATGGTGGGAGATGTAAAAATGGCAAAAAATATTACTATTTTGGGCTCTACGGGGTCTATCGGCACGCAGACGCTTGATGTTGTGCGTGAGATAGGCGGCATAAGCATTAAGGCTATGACTACCAACACCCGTATAGAGCTTTTTGAAAAGCAAATAAGAGAATTTAAGCCCGAGCTGGTCTGCGTTATGAACGCAGATAAGGCAAAGGAGCTTGAAAACAATATAAAAGACTTGAATATCCCCGTGCTTACGGGCATGGACGGCCTTGTTGCCGCTGCGACCTATGAAAAAAGCGATACCGTTGTAAACTCGGTGGTGGGAAACATAGGCCTGAGACCGACGGTAGCGGCTATAAAGGCAAAAAAGGACATTGCCCTTGCCAACAAGGAGACCCTTGTTACCTGCGGTGAGCTTGTGATGAAGCTTGTACGCGAAAACGGCGTGCATATGTATCCCGTTGACAGCGAGCATTCGGCAATTTTTCAATCTCTGCAGGGGAATGACGGCAACAAAATAGAAAAGATAATACTTACCGCTTCGGGCGGACCCTTCCGTATACGCGAAAGCCTTGAGGGGATAACCGTTGCGGATGCACTTGCACACCCCAACTGGTCTATGGGCAAAAAAATAACCATTGACTCTGCTACACTTATGAATAAGGGGTTGGAGGTGATAGAGGCCAAATGGCTTTTTGATGTGCCGCTTGAAAAAATACAGGTGACGGTGCATCCCCAAAGTATAATACATTCCGCTGTGGAATACGAGGACGGCGCGGTTATGGCGCAGCTTGGCGTACCCGATATGAAGGTGCCTATCCAGTATGCGCTCACCTATCCAAAACGTGTTAAAAATTCATTTAAAAAGCTTGATTTGTTTGAAACGGCGACACTTACCTTTGAAAGGCCGCAGAAAGACAAATTCAAGTGTCTGTCGCTTGCCTACAGGGCAATAGAAACGGGGGGCACCATGCCCTGCGTTATGAACGGCGCGAACGAGGTGGCCGTAAACAGGTTTTTAAACGGCGGCATAGAGTTTTTGCAGATACCCGAGATAATAGAAAGGGTAATGAACGAACATACGGTGAAATATAATTATACACTGGAGGATGTGCTTGCGGCCGACGAATGGTCACGCAGTACAGCCGCGGGGATAAAATTCTGATTTGGCGTTTTAAGGAGAGAATTTATTTTGGCAGTTATACTTACTATCATTATTTTCGGTATAATAGTTATTATACACGAGTGGGGACATATGCGTGCGGCGAGAGCCTGCGGCGTTTATGTCGAGGAATTTGCGGTCGGTATGGGGCCCAAGCTCTGCGGCTTCAATAAAAAAGGAACGCTTTATACGATAAGACTGCTGCCGCTGGGCGGCTTCTGCCGTATGACCGACGAGAGCGATGACGGCAAAACGGGCTTTAACGACGTAAGCGTATGGAAACGCATGATAATCTGCATTGCGGGGCCGTTTATGAATTTTGTGCTGGCTGTTGCGGTAATGATAGTGCTGGGTATGGTGACAAACGTAAGCACGACACAGGTCGCATCTGTGCGTGAGGGCTCTCCCGCGCAGGCGGCGGGCATTGAAGCGGGCGACAGGATAACAGCCGTAAACGGCAAAAAAATGTTTAACGCAAGTGATGTCAACTATGCCATGTTCCAAAACGGCGGCAATGATGCCGCAATAACAATAAAGCGCGGCAGCCAGAAAATGGTGGTCACGCTTACGCCGCAGTATATACAGGAAGAGGACAGATATATCATGGGTGTTGTTATGCTTTCAAAGGCACCCCTTATAAATCTGGGCTTTTACACCGAGGAAGAGCTGGCGGCGGTACCGCGTGCAGGCTTTTTTGAAAGCATCCGAAGCGGCTGCTACAACGGGCTTTTTACATTAAGGATAACCCTTGAAAGTATTAAAATGCTGTTTACACAGGATATTTCCGTAAACGAGCTTTCGGGGCCTATCGGCGTAACTACCGTTGTTGGCGATACCTACAGGGAAACAAAAGAACAGTCGGGCATGACGGCGACACTTATCATGCTTGCCAATATTACTGCACTTTTAAGCGCAAACCTGGGCATTATGAATTTGCTGCCTATACCCGCGCTGGACGGCGGCAAGCTGCTTGTGTATGCTGTCGAGGTGATACGCAGGAAAAAGCTTCCTCCCGAAAAAGAGGGTATGCTCAATCTTGCGGGATTTGCTATATTGATGTTGTTTGCGGTATTTGTGGCATTCAATGATATAATACGGATCGCAAAATAAACAGGAAGAAGGATATTTATGGGCTATATTACAAGAAAGAAAACAAGGGAAGTCAAAATAGGCAATGTAAAGATAGGCGGCGATAATCCCGTTGCCATACAGTCTATGTGCAATACGGACACGCGCGATGTAAAGGCGACCGTGGAGCAGATAAACCGCCTTGCGGAGGCGGGCTGTGAGATAATCCGCGTGGCCGTGCCCGACATGGCGGCGGCCGAGGCTGTTAAGGACATAAAAAGTGCGATAGATATACCGCTTGTTGCGGATATACATTTTGATTACCGTCTGGCATTAAAGGCCATTGAAAACGGTGTTGACAAAATGCGCATAAACCCCGGCAACATCGGCAGCGAGGACAGGGTAAAGGCTGTTGTTTATGCCGCAGCCGAAAAGGGCATACCTATCCGCATAGGTGTAAATTCGGGCTCGCTTGAAAAGGAGTTTCTGGAAAAATACGGCAATAAGGTCACGCCCGATGGTCTTGTGGAAAGCGCCTTAAAGCACGTTGAAATACTTGAAAAATACGATTTTCACGATATCGTTATCTCCATAAAGGCTTCAAGTGTGCCTTTTTCCATGCGTACATACAGCGTTTTAAGCGAAAAGACCGATTATCCGCTGCACCTTGGCATAACCGAAAGCGGAACGGTCTATAACGGCACCGTAAAATCGGCTGTCGGCATAGGCAGTATTTTATCTATGGGTATAGGCGATACTATCCGCGTTTCCCTGACGGGCGACCCCGTGGAGGAGATAAAGGCCGCCAAAGCGATATTAAAAAGCCTTGAATTAAGACAGTTCGGTGTCAACTTTGTTTCCTGCCCCACCTGCGGCAGGACGGAGATAGACCTGATAGGCCTTGCAAACAAGGTGGAACAAAGGTGTAAAAACCTTGACAAAAATATAAAAGTGGCCGTTATGGGCTGTGTCGTAAACGGCCCGGGCGAGGCAAGAGAGGCCGATATAGGCATTGCGGGCGGCAAGGGCTACGGCTTGATATTCAAAAAGGGCGAGATATTCAAAAAATGCCCCGAAAATGAATTGCTTGACGAGCTTATGGCAGAGATCGAGAAGTTGTAATCAGTTTTCAAAAGGATGATAAATTTTGGCACCAAAAGCATTTGAACAGGTGTTCGGTGATATAAGGCTGTCGGCGAATGTGCGCACAAATCTGCGCGATGCGCGTGTCAGCAATATTATGTATTTTAAAAATACAAATACGTTTTCCGTGGACATAAGTGCGGCAAACATAGTGGAGGAAGAGTGTATTGAGCATTTCAAGCACGACCTGCGCGAGAGCTTCCCGTTTGTCACGGATATAATACTTAATATAAAATACGACATGGGCGAGCGCACGCCGCAGCAACGTATAGATATGTATTGGGACAATCTTTTAAAAAGCATTAAAAAGCAGTCCTTCTATGCCTATCTTGCGCTTAAGGACAGCGGCCGCAGCCTTGACGAGGAAAGCTACAGGATAGAACTTAAAAACAATAGTGCAAATATGCTTACAAAGCTGCATATAGACGAGTATATCCACGATATGTTTTTAAAGCGTCTTGACCTGCCGCTGAAGATCGAAATGGTAAACGGCGAGCCCGTGCGGGAGTTTGAGTTCGTCAAAAACTACACGCCCGAGACCCTTGCCGAGATAAGCGCAAAACAGCGTGAGGCAGAGCGTACCCCGCAGGCAGATACGGCAAAAAGCGGCAAAAAGGCCGCCGCACCCAAAGCCGCTGCGCCAAAGCCCGTGCAGGCACCGCAGGGGAATGAGCTGTATAAAAAAAGACGTGCAAGAAGCGGCATATCCCTTGACGAGATAACCGAAACGATAACCAAAATAAAGGATATGCACGTTTTTGAACAGACCTATGCGGTATCGGGCAGAATAATATATGTCGAAACGACCGAAACACGCAAGGGCAATCTTATCGTAAAGTTCGGTCTTACGGACAGAACAAACTCCGTGACGGTGAAGTTTTTCACAAAGCCCGAGGAGTTTGACACGGATTTTAAGGATATAATAAAAGAAAACGCTTATGCCGCGGTAATGGGCAATTATACCATAGACGCTTACGAAAAGGACGAGCCCGTTATTATGGCCACACATATAAACGAGGCCGAGGCACCCGCGGTGCGCACGGATGATGAGCAGGAAAAGCGTGTGGAGCTGCATCTGCATACAAAAATGAGTATGATGGATGCCGTAACAAGCGCGGAGGACTACATAAAGCGTGCAAAATACTGGGGTCACAGGGCAATAGCCATTACAGACCACGGTGTGGTGCAGGCCTATCCCGAGGCCGCCAAGGCCGAAAAAGCAACGGGTGTTAAGGTCATTTACGGCGTTGAGGGCTATATGGTGGACGATATGACCGCCGTTGCCAAAAATGTTGTCGATCACCCGCTGGACGGAAAATTTGTTGTATTCGATATAGAAACAACGGGTCTTTCGCAAAATACGGACAAGATAATAGAAATAGGTGCGGTCAAGATAGAAAACGGTGTTATAACCGACAGGTTTTCGGCGTTTATCAATCCGCATCAGCTGCTTGAACCCAAGATAATAAAGCTTACCAACATAAACGATGAAATGCTTGCGGAGGCCAAGGATGATGTTGATGTTATCCCCGGTTTTCTGGAGTTTATCGAGGGCAGTGTGCTGGTTGCGCATAATGCGCCCTTTGATACCGGCTTTATGCGCAGATGGTGCAGGCTTCACAACAGACCCTTTGATTTTGGCTTTATAGATACGGTCGAGATGTCAAAGACCGTTTTGCCGGATCTTGAAAACTACAAGCTGGAAACAGTCTGCTTTGAGCTGGATGTGGATCTGCGCGGACACCATCGCGCGGTAAACGATGCCGAGGCAACGGCCGAGCTTTTTTTAAAGGAACTGGAGATGCTGCGCAAGGAGGGTGTAAACAGCGTAAAGCAGATAAACGAATATGCAGTTTCGCATATCGACCCGCGCATGATACCCAAGTATTACCATATCATAATACTTGTTAAAAACATGAAAGGACTCAGAAACCTTTACGAGCTGGTATCGGACACCCATCTTAAATATTACAACAGACGGCCCAAACTGCCGAAAAGCAGACTTATCGAAATGCGCGAGGGTCTTATACTGGGCTCCGCGTGTGAGGCGGGCGACCTTTTCAACGCCGTGTTTGACGGCTATGACGAAAAGATAATAGAGGATATGGTCGGCTTTTACGACTATCTGGAAATACAGCCCGTAGGCAACAACCAATTTATGGTAAACAACAAAAGCCGCAGCGGCAAATGTGTTGAGTCGGAGCAGGAGCTTTACGAGCTTAACAAAAAGATAGTGGCGCTGGGCGATAAGTACAACAAGCCCGTGGCCGCGACCTGTGATGCCCATTTCCTCGACCCCGAGGACGAGATATTCAGGCGTATAGTCCAGACGGGTGAGGGCTTTGAGGATGTTGACAACCAGCCGCCGCTTTTCTACCGCAATACGCGCGAGATGCTGGATGAATTTTCATATCTCGGCGAGGAAAAGGCCTATGAAGTGGTGGTAAAAAATACTAATATGATAGCCGACTGGATAGAAGAGGTCAAGCCCGTGCGTGACGGCACATATCCGCCCAAAATGCCAAATGCGGAGGAGGATCTTGTGCGCATAACCCACGACAAGGCGAAGGAGATATACGGCGACCCTCTGCCGCAGATAGTGTCGGAAAGACTTGAAAAAGAGCTGAACTCCATTATAAAACACGGCTTCTCGGTGCTTTACATCATAGCGCAGAAGCTGGTGTGGAACAGTATGGAAAACGGCTATATCGTGGGCTCGCGTGGTTCGGTTGGAAGCTCGTTTGTGGCTACTATGGCGGGTATCACGGAGGTAAACCCGCTTGACCCGCACTATGTTTGTCCCAAGTGCAAATACTCCGATTTTGAGTCGGAGGAGGTAAAGGCAAATGCGGGAAATTCGGGCTTTGACCTGCCCGACAAGGATTGTCCCGTCTGCGGCACGAAGCTTAAGAAAAACGGCCAGGCAATACCCTTTGAGACCTTCCTTGGCTTTGACGGCGACAAGGAGCCCGATATCGACCTTAACTTCAGCGGCGAATATCAGCAAAAGGCGCATCGCTACTGCGAAACGCTTTTCGGCGACGGCCATGTTTTCAAGGCGGGTACGATAGGTACCCTGCAGGACAAGACCGTGTTCGGATATGTGTTGAAATACTGCGAGCAGCGCGGTATAACAATGTCAAACGCCGAGAAAATGCGTCTTGCACTTGGCTGTGTGGGCGTTAAAAGGACAACGGGTCAGCACCCGGGCGGCCTTATAATCGTACCCGATGACGAGACAATTTACAACTTTACACCCGTACAGCACCCCGCAAACGAGTTTACAAGCGTTGTGCGGACAACGCATTTCGATTATCATTCCATACACGATAATCTTTTAAAGCTTGATATGCTCGGACACGATGTGCCGACCATAATTCGTATGTTCCACGACATAACGGGCTTTAACCCCCTTGATGTGCCGATGGACGACAAGGCGACCATTTCCCTGTTTACAAGCCCCGAGGCGCTTGGCGTTACAAGGGAGCAGATAAACTGCAACACGGGCTCTCTCGGCCTGCCGGAATTCGGTACAAGCTTTGTGCGTCAGATGCTTGAGGAAACACAGCCCAACAGCTTTTCCGACCTTGTGCGTATCTCGGGTCTTTCCCACGGTACGGACGTTTGGACGGGCAATGCGCAGGAGCTGATAAATAACGGCGTGGCGACCATTAAGGAGATCATCCCCACCCGTGACGATATTATGGTCTATCTGATAATAAAAGGCCTTGAAAAAAGCCTTGCCTTTAACATAATGGAAAAGGTAAGAAAGGGCAAGGGTCTTACACCCGAGCACGAGGCCGCTATGCGTGAGCATGATGTACCCGACTGGTATATTGACAGCTGTAAAAAAATAAAGTATATGTTCCCCAAGGGTCACGCTGTGGCCTATGTTACCAATACATTCAGGATAGGCTATTTCAAGATAAACTATCCCTATGCTTTTTATGCCGCGACCTTCTCCGTTAAGGTGGAGGACTTTGACTACAATGTCATGAGCTTCGGCATTGACAGGGTAAAGGCAAAAATGGCCGAGATAGCCGCAAAGGGCGACCAGAAAACGGCCAAGGACAAGACGATGAACACCACCCTTGAACTGGTGCATGAAATGTATGTAAGGGGACTTAAATTTGACAAGATGGATCTTTACAATTCGGATCCCTATAAATTCAAGGTAACGGAAAACGGACTTCTGCCTCCGCTTTGTACCATACAGGGTCTCGGCGGCACCGCTGCGGAAAGCATTGCAAGGGCAAGGGAAGAAAAGCCATTTGACAACGTGGAGGATTTCAGAAACAGAACGGGTCTCGGCAAAACGCTTATAGAGCTGCTGCGCGGTGCGCATATGTTTGACGGCATGGAGGAGACCAACCAGTTATCACTTTTTAATATGTTTTAAGGGCACTGAAAAGTGCCCTTATTTTTGTGCGCCCCGTTTTTTATTAAGAAATTTATAAATTTTTCAAATATACTTGTATATTGCACCCAAAATCTGTTATAATCATAGTGGTATTAAAGTGGGAAAATCGGATTTTTGTAAAGGAGAAAAAAATGAAGAAGATAAAACCTACAACCAAAAGAAAAATTGCGGGTGTGGTTGCCGTGGTGCTTATTGCGGCAATGATACTCAGCGCTGTGCTGCCTATGTTTTTCAGGACAGCCTATGCGGATGAACCGCAGCAGTATACCGTTGAGGCTCAGATGGGCTTCAACGGCGCAGTAAAGATAAACGGCGATATGCCCGTATCTATAAAAGTGACCAATAATTCTTCAAAAACATTCAAGGGAAAGGTCTCTGTCGATATGACGGTATCGCCGCTCGATGCGCCCGATCCAGAAAACAAAAAAAAGGGTGTGGAGTTTTTCTCACAGCTGGAGCTGGGTGCAGGTGAGACCAAGCAGATAGACGGCGTTATCCCCGTTACAAAGATATTGGACGGCTATACCGTTTTTTTGAAGGATAAAAAGGACAAGGAGGTATACAGTCGGTATTATACCGTTGTTACCGACCGTCAGGATTCGCTCTGGGCGGCTGTTATGTCCGACAGCGACAGGACAAGAAATGCCGTAGCTTCCCGCTTTACGGAGTTTGGTTCGGTACATAATCTTACACGTCTTATCGAGCTTAAGCGTGAGGATATGGACAACATAAAGGATATAAGCCTGCTGATAATAAACGATATGGATATGAATTCCTTTACACAGGAGGAGCTTGCCAAGCTTAAAAACTGGGTAAAGGTCGGCGGCGTGCTTGCCGTAGGTGCGGAGGACGGCTTTGAGGACAAGCAATGGTACAATGCCCTTATAAGCGGTGCATACGGCAGTCAGGTAGAGGTCGGCCAAAGCAGCGCATACGGCGGCTACAGCGGCGAGTCGATGTCCATGCTTAAAACCGTAATGGCAAGTGTCTATATCGACGATTACGGTAAGAGTATGATAGAAGAGGCGGCGTATTATCTTTCGACCGATGAAATAAACAAGCTTGTCAGCCTTATTATGTATTACAATGCACGGGCAGACCTTGACCCGCAGGATATAGCAGACTATTTTTCAAGCGAAATTACGCAAAATTACATCAATGAGACGGGAAGCACGGGTCAGTACAGCTCCATAGTAAACAGACTTTACAATGATGTGCAGTACGAGGGTGACTTTCAGCAGTATAATATCGCCGCACAAAACGATATGACACAGCCGCAGACCGAGGGCAAGACCGCCCAAAGCTTTGTTATCGACAACGGCAATTTGATAGTCGCAAGTCCCGAAAACATTGTGGATGCTGTCCTTTACGGCGGCGCATATATCGACAGAACAAATGTGACTGTGCCGCAGGATGACTACAGCGATTTTGACCTTGAAAAGCCGCAGGAGATACTGGGCAGTATTTTCCTTGGTGTCATAATGATATATGCGGTATTTATCGGTCCCTTCCTTTTCCTTATACTCAGGAAAAGGGATAAAAAGGAAATGGCTGTAAAATATATACCCATGTCGGCGCTTTGCCTTACGGGCATAATAATAATTTGCAGTCTCGGCTCCAAATTCCAGCGCCCGCTTTCCAGCGTTATGAATATTGCGGATGCTACGCAGGGCGGACACAAGGATATACGCGGTGCCATAGTGACGGCGGCACCCACAAAGGGCAAGGTAAATATCAAGTGCGAGGCCGTTACAAACGCGCACCTTATTGACAACTCATGGTCTGATGACCGCGCATACAGCGCTTCCCTTACAGGCTTTGACTATACGTTTTACGACAGCACAAAGTGGAGTACGGAAAATTTTGTGTACAACACAAGCATAGAGCTTAACGGCCCGCTTTCGGCAAGGATAACAAACTATGACTACTCTACGGGTGAGGCCGATGTGGAGATAACCAATAACACGGGCTATGACCTGGAGGATGTGTGCGTTACGGGCACAAACAAGTCATGGTACAACCTGCGTGCGGCAAAGAAGCTCAAAAACGGCGAAACATTGACCTACAGCTATGATATTGACGATCTTAACCAGTATCCTTTTGGCAAAAATTCAAAGGACAGGACGGCATACGATGCCCTCAGCAAAAACAAGCGCAATGCCGTAAGCAAGCTTTCCGGCGATGAGCCTATGGTAATGGGCTTTATAAAAAGCGATACGGCAGGAGATATAAAAATAAACGGCAGAAAAGCGACCAAAAACGAGTTTACCGCACTTTACACCTATATAGACGTTTCAAACTACGGCGTAGGCTACGGTAACGGCGGCGGTACATGGGATATCGGTCTGGATGATGAGAATAATCCCATTATCAGCGGGGAGGTGCGGTAATATGATACAAATAGAAAACCTGACAAAGTATTACGGCAAATTCAAGGCTGTAGACGGCCTGACGCTTGAAATACCCGACGGCAGCGTATTCGGCTTTGTAGGCCCCAACGGTGCGGGCAAAACGACTACCATGAAAATAATGGCGGGTCTACTGTCCGCAAGCGGCGGCAGGATAACCATTGACGGCGTGGATATAATAGAGCATCCCGAATTTATCGGTGACAAGGTAGGCTATATGCCCGACTTTTTCGGTGCATACGACAACCTGCGTGCGGACGAATATCTGGAGTTTTATGCGGGTATGTACAAGGTGCCCGCCGACGAGCAGCCGAGGCTTATCGACGACCTGCTTGAACTGGTAGACCTTACCGAAAAGAAATATGCGTATGTGGATTCGCTTTCAAGAGGTATGAAGCAACGTCTTTGTCTGGCAAGAAGCCTGGTGCATGACCCTGCGCTTCTGATACTGGACGAGCCCGCATCTGGTCTTGACCCGCGCGCACGTTTTGAGATGAAGGAAATTTTAAAACAGCTTAAGGATCTGGGCAAAACGGTCATCATAAGCTCGCACATCCTGCCCGAGCTGGCGGAAATGTGTACCCATGTGGGCATTATCGACCACGGCGTTGTAAAGGCCACGGGCAGTATAAACGAAATAATGCAGAATATGCAAAAGGAACAGGTGTTCTCCATAAAGACAATGGAAAATCAGGGCTTCGACCGCATAAGGGAGATCTTGCTGGAACTTCCTTTTACATCGGATATATCGGTGCATACGGACGAGGTGGTATTTTCGTACAGAGGCGACAAGGAGGAGCTTTCCCGCCTTGTGGGCAATATCGTGGCAAAGGGCATACCGCTTGTCAGCTTTGCGGAAAAGCAGGGTAACCTTGAAGATGTATTTATGGAATTGACGGGAGATGAAGAAAATGAACAAAATTAAAACGCTTTTAAACAATCCCATTGTAAAACGTGAAATAAAGCAGACCTTCCGCAAGGCCAAAATATTCTGGATAATGGCGGCGTATCTGTTTGCGCTGGCGGGCGTATCATCCGTTGTGCTTGGCAGCGTGGGCGGCTCTTCAAATGCCTACGACCCTGTTTTGCCGTCGGTAATGTATTTTGTTATACTGGGTATGCAGATGCTTTTGCTTACGCTTATCGTACCTATTACAACGTCAACGGCCATAAGCGGCGAAAAGGAAAGGCAGACCTTTGACCTGCTTATAATAACCAAAACAAGTATGTACGATATAATAATGGGCAAGATGCTCAGCTCACTTATGATAGTGTGCATAATGATAGTGCTGAGTATGCCCGTTTACGCTGTTGTATTCTATTACGGCGGTGTTTCTGTGCTGCAGTTTCTGCTCAATCAGATATATATGCTTTGCTATGTTGCAATGATAGGCAGTCTGGGCATAGTTTTTTCATCGGTCATGAAAAAAAGCACGGCCGCATCTATTGCGACCATTGCGCTGATATTTGCAATAACCATAGGTGCGTGGATGTTTATAGGCATGGTAGGACTTATGCTTTCGGCCATCTTCCGCACAAAAACATTGCTTAAGATATTCGGCTCACTTTTTATTTTCAATCCGATAGTAAGCTTTATATCTATGATAGACAGCCAGATGGGCAGCGATATATCGTGGGATCTGCTGGACGAGATAGGCTTTTCTTTTGAAAACGATTTTATCTACTGCTGGCATATAAATATGATAGTGTATATATTTATTTCGCATTTGCTTATAAAGCTTGCGGCAAAGAAAATAGCACCCGTAAGAAAAAAGTAAAAATAAAAGGAAAAATATGCCATGAAGGAACTCCAACGCTTGCTTGCGCCGCTTAAAAGGGCGGTAATACGCTACAATTTCATAAATTATTCCATTGCGGCGCTGGCGCTTGGCATAGCTGCCGACATTGTCATTGCGGCCGTGTCCAAGTTTGTGCTTGTTATAGGGCTGTGGGTATATCTTTTGGCGATACCATGTGTGCTTGTGGCTTGTGCGGCGGCGGCAGCGCTGATATTCCGCCCGGGTACGGAAAGGCTTTGCCTTATTGCGGACAAAATGGGTCTTAAAGAGCGCTGTATAACCGCATACGGCCTTTTAAAGGACTGCAAAAACGGCGAGATGGATATGCTTGAAATAACGGATACCATAGAAAGGCTGCGCGGCAGAAATTTCGAGACGGAGTACAGACCCGCTGTGTGGCTGCCGCTTTTAAAGGCCTGCGGTATAGGTATGCTTATACTTCTGGCCGTTGTTTTTGTGCCGTCACCGCGTCAGGCGGAGCTTGACGAGCAGGCCGACGTACACGAGCGTGCCGTGGAGGAGTATGAAAAGGTGGAAAAGGCGGCGGAGGAGCTTGCCGTTGACAAGGAAACGAAAAAGGAGATAGACCGTGAACTGCGCTCGCTTAAAAAGCGTATTGCAAAGGCAAGGACAACACAGGAGGCAGTACACGAGATAAGAGAAACTCAACAGGAACTGAAAAAAATAGAAAAGGAAAAATCGCCGACCAACGAGCTTTCCCGTGCGCTTATGGAAAACGAAAATACAAAGGCGCTGGGCGAGGCTTTAAGGGCGGATAATCTGGAAAAGACCAAGCAGCAGTTAAAGCAGATGAACGAGCAGATAAAGAATATGTCGCCCGAACAGCTTTCACAGCTTGGCAGGGAACTTTCGCAGGTGAGTCAGCAGCTTTCGGGCGATAACGAGGCAAAGCAGCTTCTTGAACGCATGAGCAGCGAAATGCAGTCCAATCAGGATCTGCAGGAGATAAACCAGCTTATGCAGCAGCTTGACAGGACTATAGAGCAGCAGGCGCAGAACAATGCAGAGCTCAGGCAGGCGGTGGAGGATATGAACAATGCCCTGGAAAACAGCGCAAATGCGATGCAGGGCAAGCCGCAAAACAACAATAACAACGGAAATAATAATAATGCTCAAAGCGGCGGCGGAACGGAGACTCAGACCATGCAGGGCGGCGGAGGTGAAGGCGGCAGTGAGGCCACCACACAGTCCGCGGGCGGCGGCCAGGGTCAGCAAGGCCAACAGGGTCAGCAAGGCCAACAGGGTCAGCAAGGTCAGCAGGGCCAGCAAGGCCAGCAGGGTCAGCAGGGCGGCCAGGGTCAGCAAGGCCAGCAGGGTCAGCAAGGCCAGCAAGGCCAGCAGGGCGGCCAGGGTCAGCAGGGTCAGCAAGGTCAACAAGGCCAGCAGGGTCAGCCGGGCGGCACGGGCAGAGGTGACGGGCATATAAAAAACGAAAATGTGTATACCCCGCTTACGGGTAAGCCGTCACAGGATGTGCAGATAGAAGGCAAGGAAGATGCAAACGGCAATTATGCCAAGGGGCAGAAGATCGGCGACGGGCCTGCGGGCGAGCTGGTGCCCTATGATACCGTTGTGGAGCAGTACCGCTCCGAGGCGCTGGAGGATATGAACAACGGCAATCTTCCGTCGGGTATGGAGGGCATAGTCAAGGACTACTTTACGGGTCTTGACTGACGGTGTCCGAAAAATCTTTTTTGAGGTACAGTTATGAATTTTTTTAATCCTTTGGGCTTTTTGGGGCTTTTAAGCCTGCCGATAATTATAATTTTATATACGGTAAAGCAAAAAAGCAAAATAAAACAGGTATCAAGCTTGTATTTGTGGGACAAGATACGCACGGATAAAAGCGGCACCTCGTTTTTCAAGCGTCTGAGGAACAATCCTTTTTTGTACCTTGACCTGCTTGCGGCGCTGCTTATCACACTTGCGCTTACAGAGGCCTATATAAACCGCACGGCGGCAAACGGCAGCCTTATAATTGTTATAGACAACAGCCTTACCATGCAGTCGGACGACGTTAAGCCGTCACGTCTGGAGGAGGCAAAAAAACAGGCGATAAGCCTTATAGACAACAAGGGTGCGGATACGCTTGCAAGCGTTATAACACTTAATGACGAGCCGCAGATAATAGCCAACAGGCAGACGGACAAGCCTGCGCTGATAAAGGCCATAAATTCGGTCAAGCCCACATTCGGCGGTGCGGACGGTGAAAAGGCCGCCGCGCTTATAGACAGCCTTAACGGCGAAAATACCCGTGTGTACATTTTAAGCGATGACAAGCTCGATCTCGGCGGTGAGTACGAGTCGGTAAATCTGCGCGAGGACACCAAAAACTGCGCCGTAACAAATCTGAGTATGCGCCCTAACCAAAACGGCGGTGTGTCGCTGTTTGCAATGGCACAGAACTACGGCACGGAGCCCGTGGAAAAAAATATAAATATTTTTGCGGATAACAAGATAATAGATACATTTCTTGTGACCATACAGCCGGGCGCAAGGACGCAGGTGCTTGCGGATACGGATTTTATGCCGTCCGAGGCCGTTGCGGAGCTTTCGCCGCAGGACTGTCTTGCCGTGGACGATACGCGCTATCTTACCATAGCGGGCGATAGCATAAAAAAGGTGCTTCTTATCTCAAAAGGCAATGTTTTTCTTGAAAAGGCGCTTAATGCCCAGCCCGATGTGGAGCTTTACAAGGGCGACGAATATACGGGCGCATCGGGTTACGACTGCTATGTGTTTGACGGCATTTCGGCCGATAAATATCCCACCGACGGCGACCTTATGTTTTTCGGCGTGGACGAGCAAAAGCTGTTTAAAACAACGGACGACGAAAAGCTTGAAGAAATGCCTACCGCCACGGGCAAGGGCGGATATTTCAACGACCTTGATTTCAGCGTTTTAAGCTCGCGCGGCATAGAGAGCAAAGAGCTTGAACCCATGCTTACCGCGGATGAGCGTACCGTTATGGCACGCGGCAAGATAAACGGACAGAGCGTGTTTGTATGCGGTTTTGATCTGCATAATTCGGATCTGCCGCTTAAAATGGATTTTCCCATACTTATTTACAACATCCTTAACGATTTTGACGAGAGCCGTCTGTCATCGGGACAGTTTACGGCGGGCAAGACATATACGCTCGATCTGAAGGCAGACACCGTAAAGGCGGAGATCGAGGATCCCGAGGGTAAGCGCAGTGAGCTTAAAAACGCCGGCTTTACCCCCGACAGATGCGGTATATACAAGCTGTATGAAAATGAAAGGCAAACGGCGGAATTATCCGTCAACTGCGAGCCCGTGTCTGCCGTAAGGGGCAGCGTGACGGGCAGCGACGAAAAAATAAAGGTAAACTACAAGCTGAGAAAAATTTTCCTGATGCTTGCCCTTGCGGTGCTTATTGCACATCTTGTGTTGTATTTTATGCGCATCAAGCCCGATTGGAAAATATTGGTGCTGCGTGCTATGATATTTTTGCTGATACTGGGCAGCATAACGGATTTTTCGTTTACATCCAAAACAAAAAATTCGGATACGGTATTTTTGCTTGATGCATCGCAAAGTATGGAAGCAAGAAGTACGCAGGCGCTTGAATTTGTCAATGATGCCGTCAGGTCAAAGCCCAACGGAGATTACAGTGCGCTTATGCTTTTCGGCGGGAATGCAGCAGTTGACAGCGGCCTTGCCACGGGCAGGGAAAGCTATGTGCCCACGGCCGTTGTCGATACATCGCAGACCAATATAGAAAAGGCCGTAAACACGGCAGAGGGTCTTTTTACCGACGAAAGGGGCAAGCACATCGTTCTTATTACCGATGGCAGGGAGACAAACGGCAGTATACTTTCGCTTAAAAACAGCGGTGCGGTGATAGATGTGGCGGATTTTTCGTCCTCTCTTGAAAAGGAGGCGCAGATAAGCCGTATCACGCTGCCATCCAAAATAAGCAAAAACTCGGATTACAGCATAACCCTTAAAATAGACAGCCTTACCGCACAGGGCTGCGGTGCTGCCGTATATAAAAACGACAAGGTGATATACAACCAAAGGCTGGAGCTTGAAAAGGGCGAAAACCGCTTTATCATCCGCGACCACGCGGACGAGGTGAACAATGTCGTTTACAAATGTGTCATTACGCCCGACGAGGACACCTATGCGCAGAATAATGTGCTGTACAAGCATACCTATATACGCGATGTACCCGTTGTAATGGTGTTGGAACACGGGGGCAGCGGTGAAAATGTGTTCAACCTTGTGTCCAGCTTCGGTGTTAATGCAAAGCGTGCCGATATAGCGGTATTTATGCAGCACCCCGAGGAACTGGGACAAAACGATCTGGTCATTATGGCGGACTGCTCGGCATATGACATGACGGACGAGTTTTTGGAGAACATTGAAGGCTATGTTAAAAACTCCGCAGGCGGCCTTATAGTAACGGGCGGCGCAAATTCGTATGCGCTCGGCGGCTACAAGGACACCCTGCTTGAGGAGATACTTCCCGTAAATATGGATATGCTTAACGAAGAAGTAAACGGCGATGTGGCGTTTTTCATGGTGTCCGACCGCTCGGGAAGTATGGCGGGCGGAGAATACGGCAAGGACAAGCTTACCATGGCAAAGGAGGCTATGGCGGGCGCTGTCAAAAACCTTAATCCCAACGACACGGTGGCCGTTATCGCCTTTGATACCGAGGGCGAGTGGATAGTGCCGCCTATGGAGATAGGCAAAAATTCGGCCAATATCATTGATAAAATATCAAAAATAAATCTTGGCGGCGGTACGAGCATTCTGCCCTCATTACAGATGGCATACGATAAAATTACGCAAAGCGATGCCGCATACAAGCATATTATACTTATGACGGACGGTCAGGCGGAAACATCGGGCTATGACCACCTTATTGCGCAAATGGTAAGCAAAAACATCACGCTTTCCACCATTGCGGTTGGAAGCGATGCCGATACCTCGCTGCTTGAATCGCTTGCAAAGCAGGGCGGCGGACGCTATTATTACACGGACGAGTTTTCAAACCTGCCCAATATCTTCTCGCGCGAGGCAAAGCTTGCGGGCAGGGATTATATCAATAGCGACCCGTTCTATCCCGCAGTTTCGGCGGATGATGATGTACTTAAAAATGTCGGGAATATACCGCGCCTTGGCGGGTATATCGCAACAAAAAACAAATCGGCAAGCAAAATGATACTTTCGACCGAACTGGGCGAGCCCGTTCTCAGCCGCTGGCAGTACGGTCTCGGACGTACTGCGGCTTTTACCTCGGACATGGAGAATTTCTGCGGCGACTGGCTTTCGGCCGATGAGGGACGCACGATATTCAGAAATCTGGTGTCGTCGGTAATGCGTTCCCCGACAGGGCTTGACGGCGAGATAAGCTATACCGAGGACGACGAAAAGGGCACCGTGACCATACGCTTCAACGACCCGCCGAATGAGCTGGAGGGCGGCAGTATAAACAACAAAAGCACGGAATTTGTCAGAACGTCTATCGGCGAATATAAGGCCGAAACGCCAAAGCTTGAGCAGGGCAGCTATATTGTAAATGCGGTGTTCAAGGATTCCGAGGGGAACGAAAAAGTGATAAACGACGGTATAGACATAGGCTATTCAAGGGAGTTTGACATAAACAACCAAAAGAATGCCCTGCTTAGCCTGAACGCCGAAAACATCAATTTTATCACCGACCCCTACAGCGTTTTTGCCGAAAGGGAATATACCGTAAATCACAGCCTTATATTGTATAAATGGCTTTTGCCGCCTGCGCTTTTGCTGCTTTTGGCAGAGGTGTTCCTGCGCAGGATAGGTGCGGTAAAACTGCCCGAAAAACAGAAAAAGGAAAAGCCAAAGCAGGAAACGGCGGAGCCCGAGCCCGAAAACACGGCGCATATGCTGCTGTCAAACAAAAGAAACCGCGGCAGGTGACGGGGCTTTTTGTAACAAGTTTGTAATGTAAAAATGTAAAATTATTGTAGATTTTTTAAGACCGATGGTGTATAATAGACTTATCTATGGGATATTATATACCATCGGTATTTTTTGTGTTTACAGAGGTAAGATAAATGTCAAAAAAAAGAAAAAAACAGCCTGTGCCGCTTGCGGACAAAATATTGATACCGATCTTGGCGCTTGCCGTTATCGGGGCGGGCATAATGCTTGCAAATTACAAAAGCTTTATCAGGTACGGCAAGTATGACGATATACTGAAAATGGATACCATATACAACAATATTTTTATAAATAACATGGAGGTAGGCGGCCTTACGCGCGAGCAGGCGCTTGAAAAGCTTACGCGCGTACAGCAGCAGGGCAAGTTTGAACCGAGGGTGATAAATCTTCAGCTGCCCGACGGTGGCCTTGACGATGTTGTGGCGATAACCTATAAGGAATGCGGTATGAAATACGACTATGCGCCCGAGATAGAGGAGGCCTATTCCTACGGCAGAAAGGGCAGCGTAAAGGAACGTATCGCGGCGATAGAGGAGCTGGAAAACAAGGGTGAGTTTTACACATCCGAATTCAGCTGGGACAGGGATATGGTCGTTGCGGCAATAAAAAAGCATGAGGACGAGATAAACGCGCAGTATTTAAACGGCGAAAAAATGGACGTGGAAAGGACTGCGGATATGGTCGAGGGTATGCTGGAAATAGATGCCTACGACTCGCATATAGATATACCTACAAAGTAAAGAAACAGACGGTGATAAAAAATGGCAGAACGCACGGCTGCGGGCTACAGCATCAGGATACGCCGGCGCAGGCGTAAAAAGCAGGCCAAGCGCAAAACAAACAGAATATTGCTTTTCGTGCTGGCTGTTACCACCGCCCTGGGCATAGTCAGCAAATTGGCCGTTGACAACAGCGACAAATTTGTCAATGCCTTTGCGGTGGCGGATTTTGATGCAACGCGCAAGCCAAAGACCTATATGCAGGGCATAAGCATAGACGGTATAGACGTGTCGGGTCTTACGGTGGAGCAGGCCAAAAGTCTGGTTGAAAGCACTGTGGATACGCAGATGACGGGCTACGCGCTTACAGTTAAAAGCAGCGATGCAAGCAAGGAATATAAATATTCTTACGAGGACCTTGATATACGCTTCAATATCGACCGCGCACTTAAAAATGCGCTTGAATACGGCAGCGTGGACGAGGAATACCTTGAAGATATGCGTGTGCTTGAAAACGGTGTGGATTTCGGCATCTATACCTACAGCCGCCCCAAGCTGACCAGTTTTATGCGCGCAGTCGGCACGCAAAACACGGTAGAGCCCCATAATGCGACCTGTACGCATAACGGGTCGGGCTTTGAGGTACAGCCGGAAACAGTAGGCTACAAAGTAAATTCGGACGAGATACTGGCCAAGGCAATGTCGCTTATGGACAGCCGCACCTTTAATAAGGAGATAACCTTTGATATAGAAACGATAATGCCGTCAGTCACATCGGCGGATTTTGCGTATATCGACAACGAGTTAAGCTCCTTTGCAAGCCCTTATACGGGCGGTGACGAAAACCGCATCCAGAACCTCAGAAACGGCTGCGAAAAGATAAACGGCACCATACTGTATCCCGACGAGGTGTTTTCCACAAACGATGCCTTTAACCCCTGCACCGAGTCAAACGGCTGGGCAAAGGCGGGCACCATTGTCGGCGGCAAGCTGGAGGACAGCATCGGCGGAGGTATGTGTCAGGTATCGACTGCGCTGTATGATGCCGCACTTTATGCGGAGCTTGAAATAGTGGAAAGATACAATCACTCACTTAAGGTGGGCTATGCGCCTTATGCCTTTGATGCAACGCTGGCGGGGGATTATCTCGACCTTAAATTCAGGAACAATACGGGCTATCCGCTCTATATAGAAAGCTACCTGGCCTCGGGCAAGGTGTGTGTAAATATTTACGGCTATAACCGCTTTGGCAGCGGCAGAAGGATAGAGCTTGAAAATAAGTTTATAGAGGATATCCCTCACGGCGATTACGAGATAGTTTATGACGATAAGCTGCCCAAGGGCGAGGAGCATATAGAGGTCTCTCAGCTTGACGGCAAAAAGTACGAGCTTTATAAAAAGGTCTACCAAAACGGCGAGCTTGTGGATACGGTAAAGATAAATACCAGCACCTATAAGCCCAGAAACGGCGAAAAGCATATAGGCACGGCCGAGAGCGGCTCTTCCGATGAGGAGCCCGACAATACAGATGAGGAAGAAAACTATAACGAGGACACTGATTGACGGGGAAGCAATGATCGGTTTTCGTCGGTACTTCCTGATCATCATAAAACAAAGACCCGCGGTCATGAGACTGCGGGTCTTTTTATTGGCTGCTTTGGTATTTTACGCAGATATTTATAGCATTTTTTGTATTCGGCATAGGCCTCTGCATATTCCGCCGCACTTGGCATATATCCGCCAAAAGCTGTTTTTTCAAAAAGACACAGCAGCTTTTCGGGTACGGCACCGCGGGTATCGGCGATGTAGCCGCGCAGCATTTTGACCGTGTAGGCGGAGTAGTCGTCCTTTGCGGAAAACTCTATAAGCCGTATAAGATGCGCATAAAGCAAAAGCACGCGCTTTTTAAGCGGCATAAACCTGAGCGCCGTCCTTAATATGACCTCTTTTATACGGTCAAAAAGTACGACAAATATCAAAAATGCGGCAACTATAAACACAATGAAAAATCTGCTTAACAAAAACAGAAAATAGAACGGAAAACCTCCCGATCTTCTGCCCGTATCGGAGGATAAATTGCGGTAGTCCGATACGGTGGGGTCAAAGGTCATCCAGCCTGCGCCGGGGATATAGACCTCAACAAAGGCGTGGGCATAGCCCTCGCGGACAATGATCTCGCCTGCGGGCATACGCTCGAATGCCGCAAAGCCCTCAACATAACGCGCCGTCAGGCCGACGGAACGCGCCATAAGTGTCATTGCGGTCGCATAGCCTGCGCAGTAGCCCGTTTTGCTCTCTGTCAAAAAGTAATCTATCGAGTCGTCGGGCGGAACATATTCGGTGGAGTAGGTAAAATGCTCCTTTTCAAAATAGCGTTCAAGTGCAAGCGCCTTGTCCCAATCGCTGTGGGCATCTGCGGTCACACGGTCGGCAAGCTCGGATATAAGCGGCGTTATGCCCTCACGGCCGCTGTATTCGTTCTGGGCCTTTGTATAATCCGCAAGCAGGCGGTCGGCCTGCTCGCTGCCGTCTTTTTGAAGCGCACTTACATATTCGGGACCTGTCATGTCCAGCTTTGATACATAGCGCAGCAACCTTGCGTTGGGCTGCAAAAAATCGTAGGGGTCGTTAAGTACCTTTGGGGTCTCGCTCCATACCCTGATACGCATTATATCGGACGTGGGCTGATATTTATAGTATTTAAGCGAATATTCGGGCTCGTCATCCGTTATTGTGCCGTAGGGCGCGGGCAGATAGGTGGAGTGAAACTCGCTGTCGTAGGGTTTAAGACGTATTTTGTCATACGCTTCTTCGGGCGCGGGAGCCTCCGTGTCAAATACCGCCGCCGCATCCGCGAGGATATCTGTGGGCGAATATTCGGGGTTTTCCAGCGAATAAGGCTTCATACGCCAGTAGTTGTAAGGGTTGTTTTCCCACACACTGCCGTTGAAGCGCCCGAATACCTGTCTGCGCAGATAGTATATATCGCCTGCGCCGCCGTCCCACACATAGAAAAGCGGGTTGCTGTTATAGCTGAAGCCGCCTCTTCTGGTAGAGGAACTTCTGGATGTGTCCTCGTAACCGCTGTTGCCCGCACCTCTGAAAAAAAGCGTGTCAAAGAAATCCGCGCTTTTTTCAAGCTGTGAGCGGTAGGTGGGCTTGTGTATCGACAGGGCAACGGCCGCGGTAACGGAAATAAAGACCGCAAAGCTGGCCAGATACGCACGGTCGATCTTTATGCGGCCGAGCTTTTTTGTGCCTTTTGCGGGGTCTATGCGCCTGTTGTGTACCATTACAGCCAAAAACAATGTCAGTATAAGGGTTATCATTATCTCCGGCATTATATCGCCTCGTTTTGCATAGAAAACAAAGGGGAAAAGCGTACACAGCATTACACCCAGACTGCGGTAGCGTATCTGCGTAAAATAATACAGTATCGATACCAGAAAAAAGCCTCCGCCGACAAAAACGGCACGCATATATATAGGATGACGGCCGCTTACGCCTTCCTCGCCGTAGAACCATGCTATGGGATTGACACCCGTATATGTGCCGCGGAAAACCATCATAATAGTATATAGATTTATCAGAAGCATCAGCAGCAGATACAGCGCACCGCCTGCCGCGCCGAGCTTTTTAAGCCTGTCAAAGGAAAAATATACAACAGGCTGCAGCGCAAGCGCAAGCATAGCGTAGGACAGCGCGAAAGGCTTGTATATGATATATATTATGCTGTAGCATATTGCCGTTCCGAGCAGTATGGGGCAGATCCAGCGGCTTATGCAGTCGTATACCGCACCGCGCGTGACGGTTTGTTTTATCTTGGTAATTGTCATATTTATATCTCCGAACTTTTTACAAATTCATACTCGTCGGATATGGTCCAATGTCCGGCAGATGCCAAGGCGATACCCGAGCAGTACGCGGATATCACAAGTGCCTCGGGGTACTGCGATATAATGGCGGAAACAGACGAACTGCTGCCCTTTATTGCCGTTGTCAGGCAGATGGGCGTTTTGCCCGAATCCGTTATTTCCGCGGGGATAAGCGTAGGGGCCTTGCACGGCGAAAAATGCGCCAAAAGCTCCTGCAGGACAAGCACATCGCCCTGCTCGTGTATTTCGCAGGGTATCCACTCGTTTGTGCGGCATATATAGAATACGGCATCGCGCCCCTCCCTTACCAGCATAGAAAGCATGGAAAGGGCACCCTCCGCAACGATGTCGCGCACATGGAGCGTATGATCGGTCTCGGGTATATCGTCGGGGGCATCAAGGAAGAACATCTGTCCCGTACCGTGTATCTGCTCGTCCAGACGCACCATATATATATCGCGCTTGGATGAAAGCTTCCAGTTTATGCGTTTTATCGGGTCGCCGGGGATATATTCCCTGTGGTCGTAGCCTGGCATACCCGTGGGAATGGGGGAGGTCTCGTTGGACTCTTCCTCCTCCTCGTCCGTGCTTGTAAACCTGTTTGCCGTTTTAAGAAAATCCGTCTGCACGGGCACCTCGGGGATGTCGGGATATATGGCGGCGGTAAATTCTTTGTCGTCGATATTAAGCTTAAAGGTGAATATGCCCAAAAAATCGCTTATAGCCGCGTTTGTCGTCTTTATGGACGCAAGCCCGCTGTGTACTGCCTTAAGCGGTATTTTAAGCGTGTTTGTGCCCTTGCCCGCAAGCACACATTTGTATACCCTTACATCGTCGTGCAGGAAATGCGGGGAGGTCTCGACCCTTATTTCCGCCATGGGTACGGGCAGCCAGAGCGCATTTGAAAACCTGACCGAGCATATAACATTTTCGCCCTTGGCAATAAGGTCGGTATCGGTCTTTATCTCGGCCGTAACGGTTTTTACCGCTGCAAGAGTAAGGATAAGCGACAGCACAAGTGCGCACATCAATACGGATGCGATAAATATGCCGATAGCACCGTTAAGATAGTACATTATCAAAAACGCAACGCATATACAGCCTATATAGCTTATAAGCGGGCCGACTTTTTCGGCGGCCCGTCTTGTTTTGTCAAATATTTCTTTCATTTTATTTTACCGGAGCGGGAACGCTCATTGCAATTTCTTCCATTACGGCTTCCGATGTTATAAAGGCGGATTTGCCCTTGGGTGAAAGCATAAGCCTGTGCGAGAGCACCGCACTCATGACCGCGCGTATATCGTCGGGAACGACATAATCGCGTCCGTCCACATAGGCATAGGCCTTTGCGGCCTTTAAAAGCGCAATACCGCCGCGCGGGGATGCACCCAGCTTTACAAGCTCCGAATTTCTGGAGGCGTTAAGAAGTGCAACTATGTATTCCTTTATGCTGTCCGTACAGCGCACACCCTTTGCGGCCTCTATATGCTTGTTTACATCGTCCGTTGTCATAACTGCGGGCAGCTTGTCCGCAAAGGACGGGTTTTCTGAACGTGTGATTATATCAAGCTCCTCCGCGGGTGCGGGGTAGCCCATGGATATTTTCATCAAAAATCTGTCCATCTGTGCCTCGGGCAGGTGATATGTACCGTAGGTCTCGACGGGGTTTTGTGTTGCCATTACCATAAAGGGAGAGGGCAGAGGCATAGTTTTGCCGTCAAGGGATATCTGGTGCTCCTCCATGACCTCCAGAAGTGAGGACTGTGTCTTGGGCGAAGCACGGTTTATCTCGTCCGCAAGCAAAAAACTGCACATCGCGGCACCGGGACGGTATTCCAGCTGCTTGGTCTGCGGGTCTATCATGGAAAAACCCACTATATCCGACGGCATAATGTCGGGGGTAAGCTGTATTCGGTTAAAATGTCCGTCAACGGAATTTGCAAGTGCGGCAACAAGGCGTGTCTTGCCTACGCCCGGTACGTCCTCTATAAGTATGTGACCCTCGGCAAGCATAGCACAGATGACCTTTATAATGGCCTCTCGTTTGCCGACGATAACTTTTTCTATATTATCCACAAGTAATTCGAGTTGTTTGTTCATTTGTATATCTCCTTTTTGCGTATATAAGTATAATAACACAAAAAGACTGATTAAACAATATAAAATTTTTAAAAGGAGAAAAATGACAGTCAGATAACAAGCCGTCCCTTTTTATCCGCAACACTCACGGTGAGCTCCGTGCCTGCGTTGAATGCTATGTTATCCTCCTCGACACCGTCCGAAAAGACTACGCCGTTTTCGGGCATACGCGAGGTTATTTTAAATTCGTCCCCAGCCCTTAAAATGCCGTGTACGGTCTGCGCACTTGTAAATCTGCTGGGATAGGGTTCGCGCACGGTGTACATAAGCATATCCGCCGCCCAGTCTATTGGCTTATATTTTATCTCGGTCTTGCCGTAGAGTGCGGCTATGCGTTCGGCCTCGGCGATTATGCTTTTGTACCAGCCCGTAGAGCCGAGACCCGTTGAAAATATAATGCCGCTGGAGGATTGATTTTCCCTGTGACCGTTAAAATTTAACTCGTACCGTGCGGAAATATGCGTTTTTTGCCCCACAAAAATATCGTTTACGCCGTAAAGCCGCTGACCGTCACGGGTCTCGGCAAGCGCCATTGTTATCTCGCGGCACTTTCTTGCGCCCCTTATCACATCGGGCAGCAGCTTTGACATATCCTTTGGCGCAAATGGCAGCAAAACACCGTCAAAACGATGTGGGTCGGGGTTTACGCCGATCAAAGGCTGGGTATCAAGGTATTTCATCACATTTGCAACAAGACCGTCCTGACCCACCGCAATAACAATATCGTCCTTCCCGAATATCATATTGGGTACAAAGCCGCGGTCAACCACCT
The DNA here is from genome assembly GCA_017543265.1 of Bacillota bacterium. Taxonomy (GTDB): domain Bacteria; phylum Bacillota; class Clostridia; order Lachnospirales; family CAG-274; genus RGIG4310. The sequence goes on from JAFYGI010000025.1 coordinate 41,900, forward strand.
GCACGCGGCCGTTTTTCTCCGCGGCTTTTTTTACCGCTTCAAGCGCCTGTTCGTAATTTTTATCCTCGGTAAGATAATCCGAAAAATCCGCGCCTATATGCTCTATATAAAATTTTGCCTGCTCTATTGTGTTATATTTGCGTTTAAGCTCCTGTAAAGCCGTTTTTCGCGTTACTATAACTATTTTATTCATTGCCCGCATTATATATCATCTCCCGCGGGAGCCTGTTTGTGATGTCAACACCCTTTTCCTTAAGTGTGTCCGGCTCCCTTACATAATCCGTGATATCGGTAATATTTTTTGTCCATTCGTACACATTTATCTTCCCTGTAAACTCTCCAAAAGCTCGGGAGATACATTAAGCGTACCTATCTTATCTGCCTTGTTTCCTATCTCCACAAAGGCCTTGGCTATAAGTGCCTTACTGTCCATACCGCTTAAAACAAGGGCTTTCAGCAGCTCTGCATCCATATTTTTAAAGGTATTCAGCATTACCTCGCTCTCGTAGGCCCTGGCATCGGAGCGCTTTTTCTCATTCTCGGTCTCAAGCTCCACAAGCTCGGTATTTTTCTTTTCAAGCTCGATACCCGCGTTAAGCCTTGCGGCATCAAGCTCGGCCTGCTTTTGCTGTACAAGCTGCTTTGTTTCCATTTCCTTTTCGCGTTTTTCCTTTTCCTTGACAGCTACCTTTATTTCGGTGTTAAGCTCGTTTTCCTTTACAATGCGCTCCTGCTCGATAGCGCTGTTGCGGCGCTTGTAAATAGCATCGTCCTGCTGCTTCATTATCTCCTCGCGGGCGGCAGCTTCCAGGGCGCGTTTGGTCTCGGGGGTAGAGGAAACGGCAAGCACGCTGACGGAAACAACTCTTAAACCGTATTCGGCTATATCCTCGCTTGTGCGCATACTTTCCTTTAAATATGCCGCAAGCTCCTCGTTGGAGCGGATAGCGGCCTTTATATCCAGCTTGCTTAAAAATTTTGCCGCCGCAGCCTTTGCAAGAAAGGTCACGCGCTTTACCATATTTGCCTTTGCATTTGCAAGCACGGTCTCGTAGCTTCTTGTGTCCTTGTAGAAAAAGTCCACCATTTTGGCGGCCTTTTCGTTGTCCTCTATTATGTAGGTTATATCGCCCTGAACATTTACCGTTTGAAAATCGCCCGTCATTATGTCGTCAAAGGCAAAGGGCGCATCAAGTGCCGTTGCGGGCATTACCAAAACGCCCGTTGTCATTGTGTTGTAGAAAAAGGCAAGCCCCGTGCCCTGTGCGGTGGTTTTGCCCTTTTTTACCTTCATTACATACTGTGTAGGCTCAAAGCGCTTATATTTTATTGCCATAATTATTGCTCCTTTCCGAAAATATTATTAAATGCCGTATAGTTTTTTCCGTCCGTTTTGCCGTATATTGCAAAGCAGACCGTGTCAAAATATTTCCCGAATCCCTCGTCAACAAGCACCTGTTTAAAATATCCCGATACCTTGATAGGATCGTGGCCGAAGGCTCCGCAGCCCCAGGCACCGAGTACAAGGGTCTTAAATTTATTTTCCGCTGCCGCTTTCAGCATAAGCCTTGTTCTGTGCAGCATTACATCGTCTATTTTGGCCTGGGAGGTAAAGGCCGCCGCACCGCGCTTGTTCGGGGCGGGGGTAGTAATAACAGCGGTCTTGTACGGCGTTTCGAGCTTTTCGCCGTTCGGAGCCCTGAACACCCAAACCTCGGGGGATATAAGCAAATAGTCGCTGTCAACGGGGCTGAAATGCTTTATATTATAGGAGTACATCTCCTTTGCGGCCTCACCGCCGATAGAGGCGTAAAGCGTACTGTTTCTGCAAAGCGCCTCCTCCTGCGCGGTCGCGCCCAGCTTAAAGCCGCCGCCCGGAACATGGGAGTTTGCAAAATTCATTACAAGGGGGTATTCGTATTTTTTTGCCGCCTCGAATGAATCGGCGTTTATTACCTCAAATCTGCAAAGCTCTTCCTTTTCGAGGTCGGGGAGGGTAACAGACGCAAGCCTTTCGGGGGAATAGACCCAAACCGCCGAATAGCTGCCCTCGGGAAATTTTACCTCTTTGCCGTTAAGGTCATAGCCGCCGTTTTTTATTATTTTTAAGGTCTCGTTTGCGATAGATATATTGTTCATACTCACATCTCCTTTGAAAGCTCGTCTCTTACTTGCATAAGCGCAAAGCCCAAAAGGTTTGTACCGCGCCATTTTACGGGTTTTTCCGCGTTTTCGTCGTCTGCCGACATTTTTATGCCCCAGATGCCGTCATAGGGGCTGGCCTCTGCAAGCACCTTGTCCTTTGTACCTAATAAAAAGCTTTTTAAATCGGGATTTTGAGAAAACTTGGCAAGATTTCCCGTATATACTATGGAAAACTTATATTCGTCCCAAAGCTTTTCGTCAAAGTTTTTTACCTTTCGTCCAAGGCTTTTTATTTGGGCGGGGTCAAATGTTTTCATTATTTCGTCCAAGGTTTTTTCGTCCTTAAAAAGTATTGCCTTATGTGCCATCATAAATTGCTCCATACAGCAATAGGTCCTGCCCTCATATTCAAAGCTGCTTTTAAACCATTGGCTGAAGCAGCTTTTTGTAATTACGCCGTTCGGTGACGGGTGGTGTCCCCAAAAAAATACATAGTTAAATTTTTTACCCGCGATATATTCGGACTTTAATTTTTTTAAAGTATATTTTTGCTCCGTTATATTCATATTATTGCCTCATTTCTTTTGTAAAGCTTGCTCGGCCTGTGTGCGTTCCCGCTTGTCATTTTTCCCGTGTCCTCTATGTAGGGCTCTATTTTTTTTCTGAAATTGGCCTTATAGAGCGGTTTGTCCAAAAGTATCTCGTAAATTTTCTGAAGCTGGGGCAGCGTAAATTCTTCGGGAAGAAATTTAAAGGCTATGTCGCTGTAGTTTGCCTTGTTTTTGATGCGTTCCCTGGCGTATTCTACTATTTTTTTATGGTCGAAGGCAAGCTCGGCTTTCTGTATTTCCTCATAGGGATAAAGCGCCGCGGTGGTCTCCAGCTTTTCTATGGGCACAAGCGCAAGATAGGATACCGAGATTATCCTCATACGCGGGTCACGGTCCACCTCGCCCCAGGTGTAAAGCTGCTCAAAGTATATGTCTTTCAATCCCGCCTTTGTTTTTATACCGCGCCTTACGGCATCATCAAGGCTTTCGTTTATACCGACAAACACACCCGGCAGCGAAAGCATATTCTTGAACGGATGCTCGCTTCTTTTTATAAGTGCGCATTTGAGTTCGTCCCCGTCAATTGTAAAAAGCACAAGATCGACCGCTACGGACGGCTTTTTGTACTGCTCTGACGAATATTGCTCAAGAAATTGTTTTTCCGTAATGTTTTTCATATTTCATCCCCCCCTTAGTATTGATGTACTACTAACTTAAATACATTATAGTATTATTTTACTACTAAGTCAAGAGTTTTTTTAAAAATTTTTATTTTTTTATGTGGAAATAATAAAAAAATTATGGTATAATCATATAAAAGGTATAAATAGGGATAATAAAATTTTTTTCAGAGGTATTTTTATGAGATATAAAGTTTTAAAGTCAATGTCGTCCGAGGGTACGTCCATAGTCGTACCTATTGTTGTGGGTGCCGTGTTCATAGGCTCGTTTTTGCTGGTGCTTTCCATTTGTTTAAGCGCACTTGGCGGTAATTTTTCCACGCTTAATTTTGCAAGGGTGGCGGCATCGCATATGATAGAGCTTCTTATTACGGGCTTTTTGGGTGCTGTGGGTCTGTACATCCTTTACACCGTGTTTTTGCAGCGGCCCAAGATGTATCTCGGTACGGTGGTATATAAAAACTCGCTTGGCAACGGCAGCGCAAGGATGGAATTTCAGGTGGCGGCAAATGAGTCTACGGCCGCATCGGTGTCGGGTCTTTACAGACTGGTGGTAGAGGATGACGGCACTATAAACGAGGGCGATATGTGTATAGCGGAGATAAAAGAAAGCAGCTATTGCGTAAAGACCCTCTGCAAGGTATCGGCCGAGGAAGCAAAATACATAAAGCAGCGCGGCGTGCTGGCAACGGGTCAGTCCGTAAAGACACAGACAAACTCCTACAGCGGTTTTATGGAGCTGCTGTTTAAATTTATGATGCTGTTTTTCGCCGTGGTCGGTGCGGGAATAGTGTACAGGATCATATGGTGCATAAGGACGGGAAGACCGATATTTTCCGTAATAGCACTTGTTATACCGCTGGTCGGCACCGTGGCGGCGGCAAGGTTTGCATTCCGGGCAAAGGATAAATTTATCAGCGACAATTCGCGCAGCATACAGCAAAAGCCCGTGGGCTACGGTCTGGAACAGCCCGAGAACAAGCTTCCGCGCAAGATACTGGTGGAGCGTGAAAACAGCACCGTAATGGGCGGTGTACCGTCGCTGACCGTTAAAAACGAATACGGCATGCTGCTTTACCATATAGGCCGTCATGCAACAAATAACAATGCCTATGACGTGCAGACACCCGACGGCATATCGTGTGCGGCAATAAAGTACGACCCGATAGATATGGAAAGCTTTAAGGTAAATGTTTTCGGTGCGCACGATTTCAGCGTAAGGCGCAAGATGATTGCAAACACCAGAAGTGCTGATTACGAGATAGAGGGTCTGGACTTTTATGTACACGGCAATACCGCATTTGCAAAGCTGTTTACCCTTGACGGCACGGCGGTCTGCGATTTTGCGGCATCCGCAGCGGCCAACGGCGAAAAGCTGTCGGCAGAGGTCAAGACCGATTATGAAATGAATTTGTATATGATACTTATTGCGGTTTGCATTTCCGCAAACAACGCAAGAGAAAAGCGCCGCAGATAAAAAACGGGGGGGCACTCCAAAAATGACGGGTGTCCCCTTTTGATATTTATGCGCGGTAAAAATTTATATTGACAAACAGAGAATACCGTGCTAATATAGTAAACATATCTAAATGATATGTTTATACAAGGGAGGAGTATATATGAACAAAAAATTTACAACAAGGGATATAACCGCAACATCCATTGCCGCTGCGCTGGTATTTGTGATGACGTTTTTTTTGAAGATACCCGCGCCCGGCGGATACACACACCTCGGCGACTGCATGATATTTATTTCCGTTATGCTGCTCGGCACGCGCAGGGGTGCGCTTGCGGGGGGTATAGGTGCGGCGCTTGCCGACGCGCTGGGCGGCTACACGCATTATATAGTGCCGTCGTTTTTTATAAAGGCAATAATGGCTGTGATAATGGGATTTTTTACATATAAGATATTTAAGGACAAAAAGTGGGGCTGGCTGCCCGGCGCATTTGTCGGCGGTGCGGTTCAGGTATTTTTGTATACAGTCATAAAAATACCCATGTACGATCTGGAATATGCGCTTGTGCGTCTGCCGGGAAATATTTTGCAGACGGGTACGGGCATAATCATTGCCGCGTTTATAATAGCCGTGCTTGATAAAAGCGGTATGCTTAATAAATTAAGATTGGAAGAAAAACATTAAAAAAGGGGGCTAAAAGCCCCCTTTTATCGTATATCGACAATATTAAGCTGTAAATAATCCGTGCCGTTATATGTATTTATTTCAACCGAATATGCTATATCGACGGAAAGGTGCATTTTAAGCGTATTTCCGTTTTCGAGCGGCTGTATGTATCCGTCTTTTTGGTGCTTGGCCAAAAGCTCCTTTATACTGTCCGCGCCGTTAAAAAATATGCCGCGCACCTGCCTGCCCGAGGCGTTTGAAAACGTAAGCTGTGCAATGTTTTTCTCCGCACCCACAAAGCGCACGGTGCGCAGGTCGATACCGTTGGTGCAAAAGCGCGGTGTTTCGTTGCCCTTGCCGTAGGGCTGCAATATCGCAAGCTGCCGTGCAAGCTCAAGATCTATCTCGTCAAAGGGTATCTCGCATTCAAGCGTGACGGAGGGGACCATTTCGTTTATATCAAGTGTGCAGCTTTCATTGAGGGATCTGCGCAGCTTGTCTATGTTTTCCCGCGGCAGGGAAAAGCCCACCGCCATACTGTGGCCGCCAAACTTGGTAAAAAGCGGACGAAATGCCGACATATTGCCGAAAAGGTCGTATTCGTCGATCGAGCGTCCCGAGCCCTTGCAGCCGTTTTCGCTGTCGGTTATGACAAGAGTGGGGCGGTAGAAACGCTCCCGCACACGGCTGGCAACAAGCCCCGCAACGCTTTCGTGCACATCGGGGGCATACAGCACCTGCACGGGCTGTGACGGGTCGGCCTTTTGTATAAGAAGCTCGGCCGCTCTGTTCATTATTTCCTTGCGCTCGGTGTTTTTCTGCACCAGCAGACGTGCGTATTCCACGGCCTTTTCGCTGTTATCCGATATAAAAAGCTCCACAGCCTCCGATGCGGCCTCCAGCCTGCCGACTGCGTTTATACAGGGGCCTATCATAAAGCCGATGGTGTAGGTGGTCACCTCACCGCCGGGTTTTACAAGCATATCCTTCAATATGCGCAGTCCCTTGTTTTTTATGTCGCGGTTAAGCAAAAACAGGGCGTTTTTTACCAATATGCGGTTGTCCTGCGTCAGCGGCACTATATCGCATACCGTGGCTATGCCCGCAAAGGTTATCAGCTCGCGGTCGAGGGGGAACGGTACTTTGATATAGCCGAAAAATTCCTTTATAAAACGGTAGCAAAGTCCGCCCGCGCACATCTCGCGGAAGGGGTAGGTGCTGTCGGTGCGCTTGCAGTCCACGACCGCATCGGCGCAGGGAAGCTTCTGCACGCCGTCTTCGATTATCGGCTCATGGTGGTCAAGCACGATGACCCGCATACCCAGCTTTTTGGCAAGGCTTATCTCGTCAAGTGCCGCTATGCCGTTGTCACAGGTCACAAGCAGTCGGCAGCCGTTTTCGCTTATGCGCTCCACGGCGGCGGCATTAAGCCCGTAGCCGTCATGCACGCGGTGCGGCACATAAAAGCTTGCGTCTGCGCCCAGATGCGAAAGACCGCGGTAAAGTATCACCGTGGACATAACGCCGTCCGCATCGTAATCGCCGTAGATACATATTTTGGTCTTTGTGCGCAGGGCATCCGACAAAAGCGCGAGCGCCTTTTCAAAATCGTTTATCAAAAATGCGTCGGGCAGGTCCTTTGACGAGGTGTGTATGAATTTTTGTATATCGTCCTTATCGGTAAGGCCGCGGTTTGCAAGCACAGCCGCCGTAACGGGCAGCAGGGCGTTTTGCGCCGCCGTCTGTGCCGCCGCCGCGTTTTCGGGAAGCATTTTCCATTTCATTTGTTTTGTCCTTTACAATAAAAAAAGCCGTACAATGCGGCAATAAAAAACCCGAAATGCCGCTGCCATTTTTTGACACCTATCAAAGATAGGTGGGCAACCGCAACCAATCATCTGCCCTCCTCTGCCCAAAGGGAATTAGCTTGAGGCCCGACATCAGAAGTGGTATATAGGAATCCCTTTTGTGTCATGTAGGTTCAAAAATTATGGCTGGCGCACATTTCAGGATATAGATGTGATTGATTATTTTTTTGTTATACTTATTATACTCCATAATAAAAAAAATAGCAATACCCAAATTCAATTTTTTATAAATTTTTTTGAAAAAATTGCCGTAAAATTATAGAACAGAACGCAATTTGGCATATCTTATTGTGAACAATTTAACAAAAAGTGAAAATTTTGGTTGTAAATTTGTTTAATGTGTGGTATAATCTTTCTATAGATAAAATAAGGGGTACGAATACCCCAAAAGGAGGAATAATTTATGGCATTGGTCACATCTGCTGAAATGTTCAAAAAGGCTTACGAGGGCAAGTACGCAATAGGTGCCTTCAATATCAACAACATGGAGATAATCCAGGGTGTTACGCGCGGCGCGGCAAAGATGAACTCGGCTGTTATTTTACAGTGTTCAAAAAGTGCGCTTAAGTATGCGGGCCCCAAGTATCTTTACGGCATGGTACAAGCTGCCATAGAGGAAACCGGCATCGATATCGCGCTGCACCTTGACCACGGTCCCGATCTCGAGACCTGTAAGCTTTGTGTTGAAAACGGTTTTACATCCGTAATGTTCGACGGTTCTCATTTCGAGTATGAGGAAAACGTTGCAAAGACAAAAGAGGTAGTTGAGTATGCACACGCACACGGCGTTGTTGTTGAGGCGGAGCTCGGCAAGCTTGCGGGCGTTGAGGATGAGGTAAAGGTAGATGCGAAAAACGCTACCTATACAGACCCCGACCAGGCAGTTGACTTTGTTTCAAGAACGGGCGTTGACTCGCTTGCCATCGCGATCGGTACAAGCCATGGCGCATACAAGTTCAAGGGCGAGGCAAAGCTTGACTTTGACCGTCTTGAGGTAATCACAAAGAAGCTTGATGAAGCGGGCTTCCCCAAGTATCCCATCGTTTTGCACGGTGCATCGAGTGTTGACCCCGCAGTTATAGAGCTTTGCAATAAGTACGGCGGCGCATTGAAGGGCGCAAGCGGCATCCCCTACGATATGTTAAGAAAGGCAGCAAGTCTCGGTGTTTGCAAGATAAATATGGACACGGATATCCGTCTTGCCATGACAGCGGGCATCAGACAGGAGTTTGCAAATAAGCCCGAAGCTTTTGATCCGCGCGGTTATCTCGGCGTTGCAAGGGATATGATACAGGAGCTTGTTGAAAACAAAATAGCAAATGTTCTGGGCTCCAAGGATTCCATGAAATAAAAATAAAAAAAATACAAAAAAAGTGTTGACTTTTTTGTCGTTTTATGTTTAAGTATTAATAATAACCTTTATTCACAGAAGATGTATATATTTGCTTGTATGTACATCTTCTGTCTTTTTAAAACGACATGGGAAAAGGAGCGAGAAAAATGGCGTACTACTACAGCGAACCGTCACATACATTCAGTGAATATCTTTTGGTACCGGGCTATTCGTCTGCCGAGTGCATACCGCAGAATACAAGCCTGAGAACACCTATAGTAAAATACAGGAAGGGTCAGGAGGATTCTCCCTTACATATGAATATACCGCTTGTTTCGGCTATCATGCAGTCGGTATCGGATGACAAGATGGCTATCGCACTTGCAAAGGAGGGCGGTATATCCTTTATTTACGGTTCACAGACCGTTGAGGATCAGGCCGACATGGTAAGACGTGTTAAAAGCCACAAGGCGGGTTTCGTTGTAAGTGACTCCAACATCCGTCCGGATCAGACACTTCAGGATATACTTGATCTTAAGGAAAAAAGCGGCCATGCAACGGTTGCCGTTACGGAAGACGGTACATCACAGGGCAGGCTTTTGGGTATAGTTACCAGCCGTGACTACAGAATAAGCCGTATGGACAGGGCAACAAAGGTGTCCGAGTTTATGACCCCCATAGATAAGGTGATTTACGCCGAGGAGGGCACATCGCTTAAAGAGGCAAACAACATTATCTGGGACAACAAGCTCAATGCATTGCCCATAGTAAGCAAGGACGGCAGACTGGTAGCCTTTGTATTCAGAAAAGACTATGACTCTCACAAGGAAAACCCGCTTGAACTGCTTGATGCACACAAGCGCTACATTGTCGGCGCAGGTATCAATACCCGTGATTATGCGGAGCGTGTACCCGCACTTGTGGAGGCGGGCGCAGATATCCTTTGCATCGACTCCTCCGAGGGCTTTTCGGAGTGGCAGAAGCTCACTATAGACTGGATAAGACAAAACTACGGCGACAGCGTAAAGGTCGGCGCGGGCAATGTTGTTGACAGGGACGGCTTCCGCTTCCTTGCCGAGGCCGGCGCGGACTTTGTAAAGATAGGTATAGGCGGCGGTTCTATTTGTATCACCCGTGAAACAAAGGGTATAGGCCGCGGTCAGGCAACGGCCGTTATCGAGGTCGCTGCGGCAAGAGACGAATACTACAAGGAAACGGGTATTTATGTACCTATCTGCGCAGACGGCGGTATCGTACATGACTACCATATCACGCTTGCACTTGCAATGGGCTGTGATTTCTGTATGCTGGGACGCTATTTCTCACGCTTTGAGGAAAGCCCGACAAACAAGGTCATCGTAAACGGTAATTATATGAAGGAATACTGGGGCGAGGGCTCTGCGCGTGCAAGAAACTGGCAGCGTTATGACCTCGGCGGCGACAAGAAGCTTTCGTTTGAAGAGGGCGTGGACAGCTATGTTCCCTACGCAGGCTATCTTCACGATAACCTTGCCGTTACCCTTGCAAAGATAAAGCATACGATGTGCAACTGCGGTGCGCTGAGCATCCCCGAGTTACAGGAAAAGGCAAAGCTTACGCTTGTTTCTTCCGTAAGTATCATCGAGGGCGGTGCGCATGATGTTGTGCTGAAAGACCAGAATATAACACCTGTAAAATAAAACGAAAAAAAGCGGATATATCTCTTTAAGATGGGAGATATATCCGCTTGTTTTTTGTGTATTCTTTTATTCCGTTTTGCATACAACGCGGTTTTTGCCGTTGTGCTTGCCGTAATACAGGTTTTTATCCGCAATATCCATCATCTGCTCGGCTGTAAGGCCGTCCCTGTACGCACATACGCCTATCGTTACGGTGACGGAAACATTTATATCGTCTTTGTGGTGTATGCGTCCGTTTTCTATATCCGCGCGTATCTTTTCCGCAGTTTCGGCTGCGGTCTTTTCGTCCTCATTCACAAGTACAAGTATTTCCTCGCCGCCCCAGCGAAAGACAACGTCGTCATTCTTTACGCCCGATGATATGGTGTTTGCCACAAATTTAAGCACATTGTCGCCGCAGTCGTGGCCGTAGGTGTCGTTTACCCGCTTAAAGTCATCAATATCAAGCATCATAAGGCTGAATGTGGATGTACCTGCGGTCGCTTTTTTATATGCCTCATTAATATAGCTGTCCATTCTGCGCCTTGTCAGCAGATGTGTCAGGGGGTCGCGGTAGACATATTTTTCCAGCTCTTCCACAAGGAACTTCCCGCCGAAAAACGTAACTATGTTTATACACAGCATCGTAAGGATGATGCAGACTATCCTGAATGTCATATTCGCAACAAAAAATTCGTCACGCACGGGCAAAAGCAGATCGCCCTTTACAAACCACGAAATGACCATTGATACGACAAGCCCCAAAGAGGTAAAGCTTACCAGCTTTGTATCAAAGAAAAAAGCCTCGCCCAGGGTAAACAGCAGGCAAAACGCCCAAAGGTCACGGAAGGGCCATATATAGGAAATGGCGTTCCATTGTATTATGGCAATGATCGCCGCCGTGTATTTTCCGTAGATAAGCTTTTGACGTATAACAAAGCCGTTTTTGTCAAAGCCCGTTTTTATAAAATACAGACCCGTCACAAGAAATGATATATCCACTATGTCAAAAAGCCACATCAAAAACTCGTTAATGTCCGGATAATAGCCCAGATAGTGCAGTAGGGTTATGGTTATGCTTGCACACAGACAGGATATGGGGATAACAAGCATGATTATTTTGTAAACGCGGTTGGTATAGGCATCAAGCGCGGTCAATTCTCCGTTCATAAGCATTCCTCCTTCTTTATCGGTTTGCCGACAGGTGCTTCTAATGAAATTATAGCATAATAAAACATATAATTCAATGGATTTGCGAATAATGCCCGAAATTCGTTTCTGCACAAAAAAATGTCGGCAAATCAATGCCGACAGCAGAAAAATTTATCATTTCGGTCATTCGGGTATCTGCCGTCCCTCGTGGTCGATGGTGTAGTTTTCTTTATGTATCAGCTCGCTGACGGGCACTATCTCATAGCCCTTGTCTTTAAGCCCCTTTATTATCTCGTCAAGCACATCGGGGGTGTACTTTGCATCGTTATGAAAAAGTATTATCGAGCCGTTTCCCAGATGCTTGTGGTTCAAAACACGGTTTATCTCGTGGTCGCAGCCCAGCTCCTTCCAGTCCAGACTGTCCACGTCCCATTGTATCGGGTAATATCCGCATTCCTTTGCGGCGTTCAGAACCGTGTCGTTATATTCGCCAAAGGGCGGACGGTACAAAAACGGCGTGTAATTAAGCAGCTTTTGTATCTTTTCATGGCAGGCGGTTATATTTTCCTTGTTTTGCTCCAATGAAAGCTGCGCACTGTGGGGGTGGGTGTCGCTGTGGTTGCCTATATCATGCCCCGCAGCAAATATCTTCCTTACCTCGTCGGGGTATTTGTCCACCCAGTAGCCGCAAAGGAAAAATGTGGCCTTTACATCGTTTTTGTTTAGAATGTCCAGCAGCGTGTCGGTGTCGTCCGCTCCCCAGGCGGCATCAAAGCTTATGGCGACCTTTTTTTCGCCGCGGGTGTCCACGCAGTATATGGGCAGCTGCTTTTTTGCGGCAGATGCGGCGGCGGTGGGGTAAAACACCGCGGTCAGCACGGGGCGCAGCAGACCCGCCGACAGCGAAAATGCGGCGGTAAGTACAAGCGCCGCAAGGATAAGACGCTTGCGTTTGAACAGTTTTTTTAACATATTTTTCCTCCATAATATAATACTTTGTATAATATATGGCGCATCAGCGCATATATGCACTGCTAATTTTTGACAATTGACATTATTTTTGCACTAACCTGCGCTTTTATTTTGTCGGATTTTATTAAGAAATTTTATTAAATTTTGACAAAATTGCCGTTTTGTTTTTGTCATATAAATCGGTTTGTAAGGCAAAGCTTGTTAAATCTTAACAAAATTTTAATCATTTTTGAAGGTTTGTTAAAATAAACTTGTATTTTACACTATATTATGATACAATTAACTGGAATAAATATGGGTATTTTTCGTCTTGCGGGGTCATATATTACCATGTATGGCTTTCGGAGAGGTGAAATACGACATTAAAAGGTGCGTTGTCAAAAGTTAATTTTCTAACAATTCTGACAAACGGCACCATATAATAACAGGGCATATCTTACGGTATGTCCGATGCACAGTGAGGTGATGAACACAGGTGGACGGGCCTGATTTAACAAAAAAAGATGCAGAGGCTCCTAAGACAGAGGATAAAACCTCAAAGCCAAAGCGAAAAAAACGCTCTGCGGCGTCATATGCCATAGAGCTGCTTGTTAAGATAGTCTTGACGGCAGCGGCGGTTTGGGCACTCTGTACCTTTGTGATTGCGATCCATGTAAATCACAGTAATACGGCCTACCCGATGATAAAGGACGGGGACCTGTGTATTACATACCGCTTGGGTGAGTTAAAGGACGGCGAGGAGGTTTCTTATCGGCACGACGGCAAAGTGTGCTTCGGACGCATTGCGGCGCAGTCGGGCGACACAGTCGAAATAAAAAACGGCTACGTCAGCGTAGACGGCTACGGCGTGCTGGAGGATGTCGTGTACGAAACTACCGAGGACGGCTCTTTGATAGAGTATCCTTATACCGTACCTGATAACTGTGTTTTCCTTCTGAACGATTTCAGAAGCGACGTTACCGACAGCCGTACATTCGGCGCGGTAAACCTTTCCGATGTTGAGGGAAAGGTGGTGTTTGTGCTCCGCAGAAGGGGCATATAAAATTGTTCGCCTCTCTTGGCTTTTTGCTTTTGCAAAAATCGGGGAGGAGATATGTTTTAGTATTTAAACTTGATTTCAAAATATAGAAAAGGAGGAGTTATTATGAAAGGAAAGTTTAAAAAATTAGCTGCGGCTTTCGCAGCTGTAACTGTATTTGTCGGCAGTATGCCGAGTATGGCATTTGCAGCAGGCAGTAATTATACCGGCGTTAGCGGCGGAACTGTTAAATTTGACAAGGTCTTGGTTGTCGAAAGTGATGCGAAAGTTCCGCCTGTAACATTTGCATATACAATTAATCCCGGTACTGCGGTCCCGGCAACGGATGACACCAAGCTTGCGGTGTATGCAGGCGTAGGTTCACCGACTATAGGCACGGCTGCGTATAGTGTTAATGATACAGCAGATTCACCGGATGATACCAGAGTATTCGGAACTGCGAGCGATGCTTATTATACGGTTAAAAAAGACGTATCTGTGAATTTTGGCAGTGTTACATTTACGGAACCCGGTATATACAGGTACATTATTGAAGAGACAGCTTCTAATGCTGCATACGGTATAAGCGATGACGTTGGTCCGGCTGGTACTTTTACCGCCAAGAATGTTGAATTGAAAAGGACTTTGGATGTTTATGTTGAGGATAATGGCAGCGGAGAGCTTAGGGTTACAGATTATGTTCTCTATGAGGGAACTGTAACGGAACAGCCGACTCCTGCAGCGAGTACACATCATGCGGCTTATACAAGTGGATATGTGAATGTAGCAACGGTTGCAGATGGCGGAGATGGCGCTAACTTGGGACCAAAGTCTAACAGTTATATCAACTTGTATAAAACACACAATCTTACTATTGCAAAGAATGTTACAGGTAATCAGGGCTCTAAGGATAAGTATTTCGCATTTACCGTAGTATTTACCAACGCAGTGAATGGAACTGTATATGATGTTGACATTACCAATGCTGATGATTCCCCTGCAGCAAATGCAGCAACAACTCACGCTTCGATGTCTAATCCTACATCAATAACAATTTCCGGCGAAACCACCGCAACTTTCTATTTACAGAATGGTCAGCGCGTTGTTATCAAGGGTATTGCTGATGGTACACAGTACTCCGTAGAAGAAGATGAGGAAGATTATTCACCTGCATTGCTTGTTACGGGCGATACAGATGGTACAGCAACAAATGATGGAACAACTGTAACATTAACATCAGGTTCCGGAGCGGCTGATAAATATGCTGATACAGGCATTACCGATAACACTTCTCTTACCTTCACAAACACCCGTTCGGGCGTACTTCCCACAGGTATCATCATGTCGGTAGCTCCCGCAGCAGTTGTAGGTCTTGGCGTACTTGCAGCTATAATCGCTATGGTAGTGGCAGGCAAGAGAAGAGCAGCCGAGGAAGAATAAAAAAGTTTTAATTTGAAAGGGACCCGTGTATGCGAAAATTCCTGAAAACGATGAATATAGTATACGAGCGCTGTCTGCTGGCGGTGTTTGTGCTTATATTGCTTGTCGTTATCTACTGTATGTACGATATGTACTATGTTTTTGAGCATGCCTCGGGCAACGATCTTTTAAAATACAAGCCGACCGCACCGGATTACGATGCGGCGGCTTCCCCTATTGGGGAGGACATGATAGCGTGGATAACGCTTGACAACACAAAGATAGACTATCCCATAATGCAGGGACTTAACAACACAAAATACCTTAATACCGACCCATACGGTCAGTATTCATTGTCGGGCAGCATTTATCTGGACTGCCGCAACAATAACGAATTTAAGGATAAATACAATATCCTTTACGGACATCACATGGAATACGGTAAGATGTTCGGCGCATTGGACGAATATCTTGATCTGGGGTACCTGAACTCACACTCAAAGGGTACGCTGATGATAGGCCGCGATGCGCACACGATATACAATATAAAGGTGTTTGCCGCGATGACGGCAAGCGCAAGGGACGACACAATATTCGATCCCGCATCGGGCGGGAAGATATATCAATACATAAAAAGCAATGCTTTGATATTTAACGAGGAAAGAAACAACAGAATAATAGCCATGTCCACCTGTACCGAGGCCGACTCGGTAACAAGAGTGGTGGTGTTTGCCTATATTCTGGATGAGTAGATAAAGAATGGGAGGGAGCTTAAATATGCAGATAAAAAAATATATACCGATAATGCTTGTGCTCCTTGCCATGCTGCCGTGCAGCGTATACGCGGCCGTGTATACGGTGATGACGGCGGAAATACCGGTCAGCTTCTTTGCAGACAAGGACGCAGACAAAAACTTTACGGCCGTAATGGAAACGATAAATTCGGCACCGTCACCCGAAAGCGATACCCTTAAAATATACGGTACCGGGGACGGCAAGTTTGAAATAAAGATACAGGATCCGGGTACATACCGATACAAGGTATACCAGCTGCCGCCCGAAAGCAGCGACACGGTGTATGACGATACGGTGTACACGGTGATAGTTTTTGTAACAGAGGATAAAAGCCGCGAAGGCGGCCTGAAATACGCCATAACGGCTGCGGCCTCGGGCAAGGAAGCGAAGCCCGACAGCATAGCCTTTGACAACCGCACCAAGCAAAGCGGGGGCAACGACGACTCCGGCGGCGGGGGCAGCGGTGGCGGCGGTGGCGGCAATAAAGGCGGCGGCACCGACGATGACAGCAAAAACGGCAGGACCATGGGCGGCGGCCGCGGAAGTGTTGTCAATCCTCCCGATAACGACGGCAGGAAGAAAACCGATAAAACGGACAATACCGACAACACCGACAATACGGACAACACCGACAATACGGACAATACGGATAATACCGATAATACAGACAACACAGACAATACAAATAACACAGACAACCAAACCGATAATACAAATATCGGTACAGACGACAAAAACAACGAGGATCTTGGCACCGACAGCCGCGATAATATCGGCCGCGGTGAACTGGAGATAACCAATACCAACATACAAACCGACGAAGAGAACAGGACGATAACCGAGGAGACCGCGGTCAATACAGGGGACAGCAGCAATCAGGGCTTGTGGATAGTGCTGATGTGTGCGTCGCTTGCAGTTATAGTGATGAGCGCGGCGGCCGAGAAAGCGTCTAAGGCATAAATTTTAACGAAAGGGGGCGGATGTATGTTTTTAAATAAAATATTCTCAAACAAAAAATTAAAAAGTACAGTAAGCCTTCTTTTAGTATTTTCTATTGTAATGTCGCTTATTATGCCTGCATATTCCGCAGCGGATATGACACAAAGCGGCAGATTTACCGACGATGTTTTAAGCGGCAGCGC
>JAFYGI010000026.1 GCA_017543265.1 Bacillota bacterium
AAAATAATTTTAGCCGATGGCGGCGCATTTGTAGGTGCGTTCATTATGGCGCGCAGCCACGACCATGCTAATGTGAAGCCTAACAGGCTGAACATAGCAAACAGAGCCGTTAAGCAAATGCGCAAAATTATTTTTGGTATCCTTAAATCAGCGTTTCCCTAAAAATAAAAACGCTTGCGGAAGTTTTTCCGTAAGCGTTTTTTTATAAATCAACTTATTTAATTTAACTTTCGGCAAGCCCCGCCATATTCTCAATTTACCTTGTTGTTTGCGGGCAGGGCGGGGGCGGCGTTTTGTGCCGCCTGCGTTGTTGTCTGTGCAATGGAGGCAAGGGTCTCGGCCTCGGTGCTTATGCCTGCCGCGGCAAGGGTAGTGGTCTCGGCTTTGGTCTCGGTCTCGGCTTTGGTCTCGGGCTCATCCTCGTCGTATATTTTGTCGTTTTCCAGCCATGATGTCTTTTTCATATCCCATACACATACCACCTTGTCGGTGTCCGCGGGATTGACCAGTATCACCAGCTGCGGCGAATGGGTCTCGGGAATAAGGAGCTGCTTGTTTTTAAGGTGGTCAAGAAAGTCCTTTACATTGTTTTTTGTGCCCGATGAATAGCTGTATTCGGGGGCGTAAAGGCCGTATACGCCTGTGCGTGATGAGACTTCGAGTTCATCGTCGTCATCGTCGTTGTCATCGTCGTTGTCATACTCAAATTCCACATCAATATCTTCCAGATCTTCCAGATCTTCAAGATCCTCTATATCATCTATATCCTCAAGAACGTCCAAGTCCTTTATGGCCTCGGGGTCGCCCTTTATTCTTACGACAACACCGCTGTCGCCGTTTGTTTTGTCGCTTTGGCAAAGTGTCATGCGCTGTATCTCGTCAAAGCTTACCTCGGTATCGCCCGTATACTTAACGGCAAGCTTCATTTTGCCCTCGGGTATGGATGTGTCGGTGACAAGCTTGCCCTGCCACCCGTCTATATACAGCTTTTCGCCCTCGGGCAGGGTGTACTCCTTATCCACGGTAAGTATCTCGTCGGACTGATGTATTACCTCAAGCGATGCAAATTCAAAGACACAAATGCCCGCGCCTATGCCGCACAGCAAAATGCCTGCGCCGAAAAATGCCAAAAGCTTAAAAAAGGTCTTACGCTTCATTTTTTTCTCTCCTTTCGCCAAAAACAAGCTTAAATATAAATACATAAAATGTTATCGCGCATACGTTTATGCCAAGGCAGCCTATGGTAAGCCCCAGCGCGGGATAGCCCATAAACAGCGCCGCCGTGAACACGCCGAGCGCGGCTATGGAAAAAAGCAGGGCAAAAATGCCCGGGATAACGGCAAATACCACAACTATCTTTATGATAAAAACAAGTATATCAAAAAGCTTTGTGCCCGTTGACGGGCTGCCTGCCGCTGTGTCGGGTGCACTTTGCGCCTCGGGGGTATCGTTTATGATGTTTGTATCGTATGACATATCGTCTGCCTCCTTTGTTATTACAGAGTGTATTTTTACGGAGCTTTTGTTTAAATAATTGTATATCATGGAGCATACCGCAGTTACAAAGATAAGCACATAAAGTATCATTATGCCCGATGATACTATTTTGTCTATCATAAGAAAATGCGGAAGTATACCGTCAAGTATGTCCGATATTACCTTTACTACCAAAAAACCGATTTCAAAAAGTATAAATACGCCAAAGCAGTATAATATCAGCTTTATCAGCATTTTAAACAGGTCTGCGGGGCTGTTGGTGCGCACGGCGTTATGCACGGCATCAAGCCCCTTGTTAAAGGTCTGCCCCGTTTTCTTTGCAAAATCGCTGTTAAGTGCCTGCTTTATCTTTTTGCTTATATCGGGGTGCACCTTTTTGTCATAGGACGGGTCTATGTTGTACGCCAAAAGCGTTTCGTCGATCATCGCCTCGATATTTCCGAGTGTGGCGACAGCCTCCTGTTCGGTCAGACCCTCACTCATTTTCATTTCTATATGCTGCGCATAGTCCTGCTTTATGTCCTCGCGCTCTGCGGCGTTAAGTATGGCCAGCCGCTTGTCAAGCAGCGCCATCAGTTCTTGTTTTGTCATTTTTTTCAACTCCTTTTGAATTTGACATATTTTAAGAGTTTTCTTTTATAAATTCATCTACCTTGGCGTAAAAGGACTCCCAGTCGGCCTTCAGGCTTTCGGTGTACTCTCTGCCCGCTTGGGTCAGATGATAGTATTTGCGTGGAGGCCCCTCCGTGGACTCCTTTAAATAGGTCTCAAAGTAGTGCTCGTTGGTAAGCCGCTTTAAAAGCGGATATATCGTACCCTCGTTTACGTCTATCACCTCGGAGACCTCGGAGACCAGCTCGTAGCCGTACATATCGCGCTTTGTGACGGATATAAGCACTACAAGCTCCAGTATTCCTTTTTTAAATTGGGCATTCATACCGTCACTCCTTTGTGTTTTCTAATACCATGTTACAACAACTACTTTGTTTTGTCAAGTACTAATTTTTTATAATTCTGAATTTTTTTGCGGACGGTGTGTACGAAAAAATTGTTGACTTGTAAATCTGATAATGCTATAATTATATTACAAAAAAGGAACACCACCATACGATAGGACGGTGCCCCTTTGGAATTCAGTCAGAAAGTAACCGCATTCGTTTGGGCTCGAGGGCGGTTATTTTTTGTGCCTTTTTCATTCTTACCGAATCTGTAACCGAGTTCAAAAAACGCCAGACAAAGCGCAGTCAAACTCATAAGGTCTCCGATAGTAAGCATTTTGACACACCCCCTTCACTTCGGTAGGATATGTAATTCACCTCCTCAGTTCAGGGCACCGTCCACCGTTTTTTTCGTTTGGTGATGTTCCCAAAATGATGATAGAATAAATTAACAAACAAGTCTATAAAAATAATATTTCTGTTTTATTACAGCTTTTGTGTTGCCGATAGCCGCTGTCATTTTTGTTGTGAACGTTTTTTTGTACTCCCGCAACTTGAAACCCCGCCTTAGCGCCTCATTTATCCCGCAAAACCCCCTGTGACGAAAGATATTACAAAAATGTTACAAAAATCTTTCAAAATCTCTTGATTTTTCTGCAATTTTTTTTCCGCACAAGATATTGACAAAACGGCGTTTTTATTAGACAATTGTAATATATACGAAAATTACACCAATGAAGTGATGATGATATATTTTTATGTCGGGGGTGAGACAAAAATGGCTTACAAGATCCTGGTGGTAGATGACGAGAAGCTGATAGTAAAGGGTATCCGCTTCAGTCTTGAAAAAGAAAATATGGATGTGGATGTTGCCTATGACGGCGAAGAGGCGCTTGATCTGGCAACGCAAAACGACTACAGCCTTATACTGCTTGATGTTATGCTGCCCAAGCTGGACGGATTGGAGGTCTGCCAGCGTATAAGGGAGTTTTCAAACGTGCCTATAATCATGGTAACGGCAAAGGGCGAGGATATGGACAAGATAATGGGGCTTGAATACGGTGCGGACGACTACATCACAAAGCCCTTTAATATACTGGAGCTTAAGGCGCGTATAAAGGCCATATTAAGGCGAAGTGTGCGCACCGTGCCCGTAACGGCGGAAAAGCCGGGCGTGCTTAAGATACGCGATCTGGCGCTGGATCTGGACTCGCGCCGCTGTTTTATCAACAACAAGGAAAAAAATCTTACTGCCAAAGAATTTGATATGCTGGAGCTTTTTATGGAAAATCCCGGCAAGGTATACAGCCGCGAAAACCTGCTGAATACCATTTGGGGCATTGGCTATCCGGGTGATGCGCGTGCGGTGGATGTACACGTTCGCCGTCTGCGCGAAAAAATAGAAGAAAAGCCGAGTGAGCCGCAGTATATCCACACAAAGTGGGGGGTTGGTTACTATTTCGGCTAAGTTTGGTATAAAATGGTATCAAAGCCTTAAATTTATGCTGTTTGTGGCGGTATTCCTTATAGGTATACTGCCGCTTATATTTTATTCGCTTGTCATTTCCGACAACCTGCGGACATATTTTAAGGATACCAAGGAAAAGGAAATGCTGTACGAGGCCAATAAGGTGGCTGTCAGCATACAAAAAAACGATTATCTTTCCGACGAGAACAAACGCGCACAGTTTTTGGAGGAGCTTGACATAAAAAGCGAGGAAGAGGGCTTCCGCATCATCGTCTGCGACAGCATGGGCGTTGCGGTGGCGGATACGAACCGCTCCGCCGTGGGCAAGATGATAGTGGTGCCCGAGGTGCTTGTGGCGCTTGACGGCAAGGACGATGCAAACCTGCGCGAAAACGAGGACGTTATTTACGCCTCGGCCTATATCGAGGACGAGGACTCCCAAAAAATGTGCGTTGCGCTGCTGGTGGCATCCTATGACGAGATAAACTCCCTTTTCGGGGAGCTGAACCACAACTGGCTTATGGTCACGGTGGTCATATCCATAATACTTGTGTTTATGGCGTATTTTATAATGCAGGCTATTTTTGTGCCGCTGAACAACATTTTCAACACCATACAGCGCATATCCAACGGACAGCTGCATAACCGTCTGGAGATAAAGGGACATAATGAGCTGAGCCAGGTGGCGGATGCCATAAATGTTATGACACAGCAGCTGGAGCACGTTGACACCGCCAGGGCGGAGTTTGTTTCCAATGTGTCGCACGAGCTTAAGACCCCGCTTTCCAGTATAAAGGTACTCAGCGAGTCGCTTTTGCTTCAGGAGGATATGCCCGTTGAGATGTACCGCGAATTTATGCAGGACATCAACAACGAGGTGGACCGCATGACGGACATCATAAACGACCTTTTGTCGCTTGTTAAGCTTGACTACCGCGAGGAGGGCGTTTTAAACATATCCGATACCGACCTTAACGAGCTGGTAGCTGCCGTTGTAAAGCGTATAAATCCCCTTGCGGGCAAGAAAAATATATCGCTTTATCTGGAAAACAACAAGGAAGTGACCATAGAGGCCGATGCGACCAAGCTGGCGCTGGCGCTGTCAAATCTTGTGGAAAATGCGGTGAAGTACACCCCCGAAAACGGCGAGGTGACCGTTACCGTGGATGCCGACCACCAGAACGCTTTCTTTACCGTAAAGGATACGGGCATAGGCATCAGCCCCGAGGAGCAGGCAAAGATATTCAACCGCTTCTACCGCGTGGATAAAACGCGCGACAGGGAAACGGGCGGTACGGGTCTCGGTCTGGCGATAACACATTCGACCGTTATGATGCATAACGGCAGTATAAAAGTGGTGAGTGCCGAGGGCGAGGGTGCGACCTTTATCGTGCGTCTGCCTATCAAATATCAGGGGGTGCGTTCAAATGAAGGCTAAGGTGATATTTTCCGCCATACTTGCTGTTGTATTGCTTACCGTGATAGGCATTTACCTTTTCAGCATCAACAGGGACCCTAAGGAAGAGGGCATAACCGAAATAAATCTTTATTATGCCTCGTCCGCAACAGGTACGCTGGAATGCGAAAAACGCAGGATAAGGCTGCCCGAGGACCGCGAGGAGGCCGTGCGCGCGGTGTTTAACGAGTATATGAACGGCCCCGTCAACACTACGCTGGCTTTGCCCGCGGCCGACCTTAAAAGCATTACCGCGCTTATTTATCCCGTGGAGAAAAATGAAAATATAGTAAAAATAAACTTTACAAAAAGCTTTAACGCATTGAGCGAGTCCCAGAAGCTGCTGTGCATATCGGGCATGGTATACACCCTGACGGAGCTGGATTTTCTGCGCAACATATATTTTTATGTGGATAACGAGCCTATCGTCAATATGAACGGCGAGGCGGCGGAGCGTTACAACCGCAACAATGTTGCCAACAATCCGAGCCTTGACCCCGAAAAGCGCGACCGTCAGCTTGTGACCCTGTATTTTACGGATGCACGGCAAAACAGGCTGATACCCGAGGAACGCAGCATAGAGATAAAGCAAAGCCAGACTACGGAATATCAGATAGTCGAGCAGATAATACAGGGACCCCTCGGCTCGAGCCTTGTGCCGACAGTCCCCGCGGATATAAAAATAAGGGATATAAAAACGGAGGAGGGTATCTGCTATGTAAACCTTTCGGACGATTTTACCGCGCGTCACACCGTTTCATCAAGTGACAGGATAAGCATCTACTCCATCGTAAATTCGCTGACGGAGCTGGATTATGTGAAAAAGGTGCAGTTCCTTGCGGAGGGTGAAAAAATAAACGAGGTCAGGACGGGTATCGACCTGAGCAAGACCCTTGAACGTGACGAGAACCTGATAGAGCGCGATTAGTGGGGGTATCCGTATGAAAAATGTTTGCCTGATAACGGGCGAGGAACGCTTTCTTGTCCTGCAAAAGGAAAAGGAGCTGTGCGGCGGGGTGCTGTCCGACAATGCCTTTGCCGATATGAATTACAGCGTCTACAAGGGAAATTTTGACATCCGTGCGCTTATCGGTGACTGTGATATGCTGCCCTTTATGTCGGAGCGCCGCCTTGTGCGCGTGCAGGACAGCGGGCTGTTTGTGCAGGGCAAAAAGGACGATACGGCGGCCGTGGCCAAGTATCTGGAGGAGCTGCCCGACACCACGCTGCTGCTTTTTACCGAGACGGAGGCGGACGGCAGAAATGCGCTGTACAAGGCTGTCAAAAAGCACGGCGAGGTCTTTGACTTCAAGCGCATGAAGCCCTATGAGCTGGCAAAGTACATAAAAAACAAATGCCCCGTAAAAATACCGTCGGAGTATTTTGTGGCCTGTGTCGGCGATGATATGGAAAAGCTGGAGGGTGAGCTGGAAAAGCTGCTTGTGTACACCAAGGGTGCGCCGATAACGCAGCAGGACATAGACGAGGTATGCAGCAAGACCCCCGAAATGAATATATTTAAAATGATGGATGCCGTGGGCAAAAGAGACACGGCAGCGGCGCTTGCGGTCTACCACAATATGCTCTCGGCCAAGGAAAGCCCTTTCCGCGTGCTTAAAATGCTGGTAAGACAGCTTAAGCTGATGCTGGAGTGCAGGTATCTGGCCGAAAAGGGCAGGACACCGCGGCAGATGGCGGAGGAGCTGGGCATACTGGAGATGCACGCAAGGGGCTATCTGGAGCAGTCCAAAAACTTTAAAAAGGCCGACCTTTTCAGGGGACTGAACGCCTGCTACAAATGCGACAATGATGTAAAAACGGGCATGATAGACGAGGCGCTCGGCGTGGAGCTTGTTATTATAGGCCTTAACGATAAAATATGAGACACTTTTGTAGGAGCAGCTTATCGGGTATATAATAGTTTGTTAGGAAATGCGCAATATATGATGGGTAAGGCAACAAAGATACCGGACAAAAAGTCGAAAGATAGCTATTTACATAAAAATATGATTAAAAAAGGCTATGCCCAATAAGGTGTGGCTTTTTTGTGAAAGGAAATCTAATGTTTTCGTGAGATAGATTGACTTTTTATGCGTTTTGTGATACAATCTCTACGACCCCTTATAGCATTCGGATGTATAGGAAGGATTGAGCTATGGTGGCAGTAAGCTACAATAATCTATGGAAATTACTTATTGATAAAGGAATGAATAAAACCGAACTGAAAGAAGCATCAGGCATTAGTTTCAATGTCATGGCTCGTATGGGAAAGAATGAAACAGTTTCCCTTGAAAGCCTTGAAAAGATATGTATGGTGCTTAACTGCAATATCGGTGATATTATGGATATTACCACAAAAAAAGAAGCAAGGACATTCTCTACAATAGAGCTGTTTGCAGGTGCAGGCGGTCTTGCTCTTGGAGTGGAAAAAGCCGGATTTAATACCCTCGGTCTTGTAGAGGTAGATAAGGATGCATCTGATACGCTCCGCAGGAACAGACCTGAATGGCGTGTCATCAACGATGATATTGCAAATATATCATGTCTTGATCTGCAAGATTACTTCGGTTTGAAGAAGGGTGAGCTTGATCTGCTTTCAGGCGGCGCACCTTGCCAGAGCTTCTCCTATGCAGGCAAACGACTCGGATTGGAAGATGCTCGGGGAACATTGTTCTATCACTATGCGAAGTTCTTAGAGCAGCTACAGCCTAAGATGTTTCTTTTTGAGAACGTGCGTGGTCTGCTGACTCACGATAAGGGCAGAACATATAAGACTATTACAGATATTTTTGAAAGCACGGGCTATACCATTCAGAAGAAAGTTCTGAATGCGTGGGATTACGGCGTTGCTCAGAAGCGTGAAAGACTTATCACTATCGGTATCAGGAACGATCTGACAGATAAGATCAGTTTCAGTTTCCCCACACCGCACGAATATAAACCCGTTCTTCGTGATGTGCTGCTTGACTGTCCTAAGAGCGAGGGTACACCATATTCGGAGTATAAGCGTAAGATATTTGAGCTTGTTCCTCCGGGCGGATATTGGAGAGATATTCCCGAAGATATTGCTAAGGAGTATATGAAAAGCTGCTGGTATATGGAAGGTGGCAGAACCGGTATTCTCCGAAGGCTCAGCCTTGACGAGCCTTCGCTCACGGTGCTGACCTCTCCGAGCCAGAAGCAGACGGATCGCTGTCACCCGCTTGAACCTCGTCCGTTTACTATCCGTGAAAATGCCCGTTGTCAGAGCTTTCCCGATGAATGGCAGTTCTGCGGAAGTATCGGCTCGCAGTATAAGCAGGTCGGCAACGCTGTACCTGTCAATCTTGCAATGGATATAGCAAAGCAGATCAGAATCGCACTGGAGGGATTATCATAATGTGGACACTTAGTTTCATCAGCGAAGAAGATTTTACAAAGCACGTCAAGAAAACCATTGAGAAGTATGGTGAAAAGCTCGAATCCTTTGATTTGAAGCGTTTCAACAAGAATATCATCGACCCCATCAAGCTGATATTCGATAAAACAGTCTATCAAGCTTCATGGGAGGAAATCGTCAGCAACGAGATATTCCGCCAGCGTGACAAGTCCAACAATAATGATATTGGCTATTTCCATCAGCGCATCTTCCAGTACATAGCAAACTGTCATGTTCCCGATAACGGAAAAGAGGGCGGCTGGGATGTTATCTATACCAATCCCGATGGTATTCCTATCCCTGATGGCAGCAATGTGCATACCGTATATGTTGAGATGAAGAATAAGCACAACACAATGAACTCGGCGTCGGCAGGCAAGACCTTCATTAAGATGCAGAATCAACTCCTCAACGATGATGACTGTGCTTGTTTCCTCGTTGAAGCCATTGCTCAGAAGTCTCAGAATATCAAGTGGGAAACTATGGTTGATAAGAAGAAGGTCGGTCATAAGCTGATACGCCGTGTGAGCCTCGACCAGTTCTATGCTCTTGTGACCGGACAGGAAGATGCTTTCTATCAGATGTGTATGGTTCTGCCGTCTGTTATTCAGAAGGCTGTGGACGAGCTGGAAGGTTCTATCGTTCCGCACGATACCGTCATTGATGGGCTGAAAGAGCTTGCTAAGAAACAGAACATCAATGATGAGAACCTTGCTGTGGCTATGGCGGTGTATATGTTGGGGTTTGGAAGTTATAAAGGGTTTATAAGATAATTAAAAGAGTGTTTTGACAAAGCCGCTTTATTCAAAATATGTTGAGAAATGGCTTTCAGAGGTTCCTTTTTGGGCTTTCATGGTGGCGGGCGGCTGCCTCTTTACAATACCGTCATTTTATGGTATCATATAAACAGTAATTTTATCAAAGGAGAAAAAACATGAATATCGAAACAAAATGTATACAGTCGGGCTACTCTCCCGCAAACGGGGAAAGCCGTGTTATCCCCATTATCCAGAGTACCACATACAAGTACGAAAGCACACAGCACATGGGCGATCTGTTTGACTTAAAGGCAGACGGTTATTTCTATACCCGCCTTGCAAACCCCACCTGCGGCTTTGTTGAGGCAAAGATAGCAGACCTGGAGGGCGGCGTGGGTGCTATGCTTACCGCTGCGGGTCAGTCGGCGTCGCTTATTGCCATTATGAATATCTGTAAGGCGGGCGACCATGTTGTCAGCTCCGCTGCTATTTACGGCGGTACCTTCAATCTTTTCAATGTTACGCTTAAAAAGTTCGGTATAGACTTTACCTTTGTTGATGCCTCCGCACCCTATGAGGAGCTTAAAAAGGCCATCAAGCCCAATACAAAGGCAGTTTTCGGCGAAAGCGTTTCAAATCCCTCTCTCGATGTGCTGGATTTTGAAAAGTTTGCGCGTCTTGCACACGAAAACGACATACCCTTTATCGTTGACAATACCTTCCCCACACCCGTACTTTGCAGACCTATAGAGTACGGTGCGGATATTGTGGTACACTCCACATCAAAGTATATGGACGGTCATGCCGTGGCTTTGGGCGGCGTTATCGTGGACAGCGGCAATTTCAACTGGGCAAACGGCAAATTCCCCGAATTTACCGAGCCCGATGAAAGCTATCACGGCGTTGTTTATACCAAAAACTTCGGCAAGGCGGCATTTATCGTTAAGGCAAGGGCGCAGCTCATGCGCGACCTCGGTGCATCTCCCGCACCGCAGAACGCATTTTTGCTCAACCTTGGCCTTGAAACGCTTCATCTGCGTATGGAAAGACATTGCCAAAATGCGCTTGCGGTTGCCAAATTCCTTGAAAACCATCCCAAGGTGGCGTGGGTCAACTTCCCCATGCTTGACAGCTCTAAATATAAGCCCCTTGCGGACAAGTATTTCCCCAAGGGTACCTGCGGCGTTATCAGCTTTGGCGTAAAGGGCGGCAGAGATGCGGCGGTAAAGGTAATGGACAGCCTTAAACTGGCAGCTATCGTCTGCCATGTTGCGGATGCAAGGACAAGCGTGCTTCATCCTGCGTCCTCCACACACAGACAGCTTACCGACAAGCAGCTTGAAGAGTGCGGCGTAACACCCGACCTTATCCGCTTAAGTGTCGGCATAGAAAATGTTGATGACATAATTGCCGATTTTGAGCAGGCACTTGCTCAAGCTTGATGCGGTATAAAATATGTAAACAAAACGGATGGGCAAACCCCGTCCGTTTTATTTTTGCCGCAGTTCCCTTATCCCCATTGCGCACATAAATATCCCGAACATTTTGCGCAGTATGCCGCCGGGGAGCAAAACCGCGGCTATTGCGCCCAGTATGCAGCCTGCCGTACCCGCCGCGGTCATTGGCGCAAGCCAGCTTTTTTCCACCAGATCGTTTTTTATATGTCCGTACAGGGCAACGGCGGCCGTGGGTATAAAATATATCAGGTTTATCATCTGCGCCTGCTTTTGCGGATAGTGCAAAAACACGGTCAAAACGGGTATCAGCAATACGCCGCCGCCTATGCCCATACCGCCCGCGATGCCCGAAAACAGCGCTGCCGCAAATATTATCATATTATCATCCTTATCCCGCCCACAAGCATAAACACGCCGAATATTTTATGCAATGTGGGCACCTTTATTTTTTTGAGAAGTCTTGCGCCGATATATCCGCCTGCCGCCCCGCCTGCGCACGCAAGGACTATCTCCCGCAGGGGTATGCCGCCGTACAGATATATTATCCCGCTTATCAGCGACAGCGGCAGTATAAGCGCTACGGCGGTGGCGTGTGCCTTGTGCGCCCGTGCCGACATAAATTTTTCCATACAGGGTACGGCTATGGTACCGCCGCCGCTGCCGAAAAGTCCGTTGCATATCCCCGCCGCCAGACCTATAACGGCGGCACATCTTTTTTTTGTCATATATATCACCGTTTTTATACTGTGCATTTTTGCGGGTTTTATACGTTGTTTTCTATTTACACCGCTTTAAACAATGCTCGTGCAAAAAATAGGAAAAGACAAAACAAACCCTTAATTGACTTTAAGCGGTTTATATGTTAAAATAGGTATATACTGATATAAAGAGAGGTGATCAAGGTGGCAAACAGTGACAGCTGCGGGCCTGACGGGCGAGCGGATGCAAACTATCGAAGTTATAAAATGGGCTGCGGCACGGTGAATGCCGCCTTGACAGCCCATATATAAGTGATATTTTGCTCCTTCTGCCGAAATAAAAAGGACGGGAGACGATGCAAAATGGAAATGCAGGAAAAGTCGGTAAATACACCTGTCAGCGAGACCGTTGAGACGGTTTCGAGACCCGATTACGAAAGAGAGATCGCGGGCGTTATAAAGGGCAACTATTCTCCGAGGGCAATACAGGAAAAGCTGGCGGACTACCACGGCAACGATATTGCGCAGGTAATGGAGGAGCTGACCCCGCAGGAGCGCAAGAAAATGTACCGCGTATGCGCGGCGGAGATGCTGGCGGAGGCCTTTGAGTATCTGGATGAGGAAACGGCGGGCATCTATCTGGACGAGATGGATGTCACCAAGGCGGCGGCCGTTGTGTCGCAGCTGGAGACCGATACGGCGGCAAACGTGCTGCACGTTATCGAAAAGGACAAGCGGGCGCTTATAATAGATGTGCTTAATCCCGATATAAAGGCGGAGATAAGCCTTATCGCTTCCTTTGATGAGGACGAGATAGGCAGCCATATGACGACAAATTGTATAGTCATACGCGAAAATTTAAGTATAAAGGCCGCCATGAGCGAGTTGGTGCGTCAGGCGGAGGAAAATGACAATATAGCCACACTTTTTGTTGTGGATGAGAGTGGTGCGTTCTACGGGGCCATAGACCTTAAGGACCTTATCACGGCACGCAGCGGGGACGATCTGGAGGAGCTTATAGTGACCTCCTTCCCGTATGTGTATGCGCACGAGACCATAGACGACTGTCTGGAAAAGTTAAAGGAATATTCGGAGGACTCCATACCCGTGCTGGATAACGGCAATAAGCTGCTGGGCGTAATTACCGCCAAAAGCATAATTGAGGTAGTGGATGACGAGATGGGCGAGGACTACGCTAAGTTTGCGGGTCTGACCGCCGAGGAAGATCTTAAGGAGCCGCTGGGCGAGAGCATGAAAAAGCGTCTGCCGTGGCTTATTGTGCTGTTGGTGCTGGGTATGCTGGTGTCAAGCGTGGTAGGCATTTTTGAGCAGGTAATAGCACAGCTTACACTTATTATGGCGTTCCAGTCGCTTATACTGGATATGGCGGGTAATGTCGGCACACAGTCGCTGGCCGTTACTATCCGCGTGCTGATGGACGAAAATCTGGAGCTTAAGCAAAAAATGGGTCTTGTTTTTAAGGAAATGCGTGTCGGCCTTTGCAACGGCGCTTTGCTGGGCAGCATTTCATTTTTGCTGGTGGGGCTGTATATCATGGTGTTCAAGCAGCGCCCGCCCATGTTTTCGTTTGCGGTATCGGGCTGTATAGGCCTGTCCCTGCTGCTTGCAATGCTTATTTCAAGTGCGGTGGGCACGCTTATCCCCCTGTTTTTCAAAAAAATCAAAATTGACCCCGCTGTGGCATCGGGTCCGCTTATCACCACCATAAACGACCTTGTGGCCGTTGTCACCTACTACGGCATGAGCTGGATACTGCTTTTGAATGTGCTGCACCTTGCGGGGTGAGGTAAAAATGGAATTTGTAATTGTATATATCATTATTGCCGTTATACTTTGTATGCTGACGGGCAGGCTGTTTTTTATGGTGTTTGCGGTATTCTCGCTGTTTATACTGATCTCTGCGGTGCTTAACGTATATTTTTTGTATATGCTGACGGGGCTGTTCGGGTCAAAGCGCAAAACGGGGGAATTTCTGCGTGTGGAGTCTGTTAAAAACAACATCTTTAACACGGGCCGTGCCATAGGCTACAAGGTGGCCGTGTACCGCATAGAGGACAAGGAGTATGAGTCCGTCTTCCCTGCGGAGGGCTTGTTCGGCGTATATTTCTACCGTCCGTCCAAACGCTGCGGCCTGCGGCTTGATGTCAAGCGCGGCAAGGTGTTTGACAAATACAATATCGCCTCGTGCATTATGTGGCCTGTGTTTTGTACGATGCTCTGCGCTGCCATGCTGTACGCGCTGGCGCTGTTTCACAGGATGGGCATATAATGCCGCGGGAGAATAGAAATCTGAAAGGAAAAGATCATGAGTATAAACCTTAAAAACAAAAATCTGCTGACACTTCTGGATTTTACGCCGGAGGAGATACAATATATGCTTGACCTGGCGGCCGAGCTTAAGGCCAAGAAAAAGGCGGGGGAGCTGCACGATATGTTCCGCGGCAAAAATATCGCCCTTATATTTGAAAAGACCAGCACCCGTACACGCTGCTCGTTTGAGGTGGCGGCCTACGATCTGGGCATGGGCGTTACATACCTCGACCCTCTCGGCTCGCAGATAGGCAAAAAAGAAAGTATTGCCGACACCGCAAGGGTGCTGGGCAGGATGTACGACGGTATCGAATACCGCGGCTTCGGCCAGGAGATAGTGAACGAGCTGGCAAAATATGCGGGCGTTCCCGTCTGGAACGGCCTTACCAACGAGTTTCACCCTACGCAGGTGCTTGCCGATATGCTGACCATAAAGGAGCATAAGGGCAGGATAAAGGGCATCAAGCTTGTGTATATGGGCGATGCACGCTACAACATGGGCAACAGCCTTATGATAGCATCGGCAAAAATGGGCATGGACTTTACCGCCTGTGCGCCCAAGGCCTACCACCCCAACAGGGAGCTGGCGGACAAGTGCCTTGAAATAGCTGCGCAGACGGGTGCAAAGATAACCCTTACCGACAATGTCGAAGAGGCCGTTAAGGGTGCGGACATCATCTATACCGATGTGTGGGTATCCATGGGCGAGCCCGACGAGGTATGGGCAAGCCGCATAAAGGAGCTTCTTCCCTATCAGGTAAACAAAAAGGTAATGGACATGGCAGGCGAACAGGCGTTGTTTATGCACTGTCTCCCGGCATTCCACGACCTTAACACGGGCATCGGCAGGGAAATAAGCAAAAAATTCCATATAGACGAAATGGAAGTTACGCATGAGGTATTTGAGGGCCCCGCATCAATAGTCTTTGACGAGGCCGAAAACCGTATGCACACAATAAAGGCCGTAATTGTGGCCACTTTAAGAGGATAAGAGGTTAAAAAATGGAAGAGAACAAGAAAGTTATTTATTCGGCAATGCAGCCCTCGGGTATACCGTCTTTGGGCAACTATCTGGGCGCATTGAAAAACTGGAAAAATTTACAGGAGGAATACAGCTGCATTTACGGCATTGCAAATATGCACGCCCTGACGGTGCGCCAGAACCCGACGGAGCTTCGCCAGCGCACAAGAAACCTTATCATTTTGTTTATGGCGCTCGGCATTGACCCAGAAAAGAATATTTTGTATGTGCAAAGTGATGTTTCGGCGCACGCGGAGCTTGCGTGGATACTCAACTGCTTTACATACATGGGCGAGCTTAGCCGTATGACACAGTTCAAGGACAAGTCCGCAAAGCACGCAGACAACATCAATGCGGGTCTTTTCACCTATCCCGCGCTTATGGCGGCTGATATCCTTTTGTATCAGGCCGATATGGTGCCCGTTGGCGAGGATCAGCGTCAGCATCTTGAAATAACCCGCGACCTTGCGGAGCGCTTTAACAATATTTACGGTGATGTTTTCAAGGTGCCCGATGCGTATATCGCAAAGGTGGGCGCAAGAATAATGGGCTTGCAGGAGCCTACACGCAAAATGAGCAAGTCCGAAAGCGACAACGACAACAATGTTATCTTTGTGCTTGACGACCTTAACCAGATAGCAAACAAGATAAAGCGTGCCGTTACCGACAGCGATACAGAGGTGCGCTACGACCCAGAAAATAAGCCCGGTGTCAGCAACCTTTTAAGCATTTATTCCGCTATAAACGGCAAGACCCCCGAGGAGAACGCACTTGAATTTGCGGGCAGGGGCTACGGCGATTTTAAAAAGACCGTTGCCGATGCCGTTGTTGAGGAAATACGCCCCATTCAGGAGGAATTCAAGCGTATCGCGGCAGACAAGGCCTATGTGGATAAGGTAATAAAAGAGGGCGCCGAAAAGGCGGGCTACATAGCAAACAAGACCTTAAGAAAGGTCAAAAAGAAGGTCGGCTACCCGAATTAAGGTGCCGTTAAAAAAGAGAGGTGTATTTTTATGATGGATTTTATCACAAAGGAACCGAAAAAGTTTGACATTATCAGTCTGGGTGAGGTCATGCTTCGTCTTTCTCCCCCCGACAAGGAGAAAATATCCCAGTGCGAGACCTTTGAGAAAAAGGCGGGCGGCTCGGAGCTTAACGTGGCATCGGGTGCGGCGTTTCTGGGCGTGCGCTCGGCCATCATCACAAAGCTGCCCGACAACAAGATAGGCCGTTTTATCCGTTACAAGATCCGTTACGGCAATGTAAGTGACGACTATATCGTAAACGATACCTCGGATGAAAAGCGTCTTGGTATCTACTACTACGAAAGCGGCGCATATCCGCGTAAATCATCCGTGGTTTACGACCGCGCAAATTCGTCGGTCTGCTCGCTCAAGCTTAACGAGATAAGCCCATCCGTGTACGACAAGGCGCGTGTTTTCCATGTCAGCGGTATCACAATGGCACTTAATAAGGAGCTTCGCGGCATCGTTATCGAGCTTATCAAGCGTTTTAAGGAGCAGGGCGCGGCTGTCAGCTTTGATGTGAACTACCGTGCAAAGCTCTGGAGCGAGGACGAGGCAAGGGAGACCATAAAATCCGTCCTGCCGTATATCGACATACTTTTTGTGTCCGAGGAAACATCAAGAAAAATGATGCAGAAAACGGGTACTCTTGAAGAAATAATGAAAAGCTACTCCGACGAGTACGGCTGTAAGATAGTTGCCACCACCCGCCGCGAGGTAGTAAGCCCCACAAAGCATAATTTCGGCAGTAAGCTGTATTATGACGGCAAGTTCTACGAGGAGGCACCCTACGAAAATATCGAGGTAGTCGATCGTATAGGCAGCGGTGATGCTTATGTTGCGGGCGCGCTGTTTGCGGCAATAAAATTCGGCGACCCGCAGAAGTGCGTGGAGTACGGCAACGCAATGAGCGCCGTTAAAAACACCACCTACGGCGATATGCCCGCGGCAAGCCTGGGCGAGATAGAAAGTGTTATCAAAACACATAAATCCGACGGCCCTCAGGAGGAAATGAACAGATAATAAATAAAGCCGACGCGAAA
>JAFYGI010000001.1 GCA_017543265.1 Bacillota bacterium
AATAGTATCAAACTTTGGCGGGTTGTGCTGTGAAATGGAGGGTGCAGCCGTTGCACAGGCTTGTTACCTTAACGATACGCCGTTTGTTGTGATACGCGCCATTTCGGATAAATCCGATGGCTCGCAGAGCGTGGAGTACGAAACCTTTAAGGCAGAGTCGGCAAAACGCTGTGCAATGGCAGTTCAATATATGGTGGAGAATATGTAGGTCTTGGTTTAAGGCGTTTGGATATTCCTAAAAATAGCCGTAATTTTTTTTATTAACAACAAAGCAAGCCGCAGTAAGCAAAAGTGCCATTGCTTCTGCAAGCAATATCGAAAGCCATATACCGTCAACACCGAGAAAAACGGGCAGCAGCATTACGGAAAACGCCTGAAACACGAGTGTTCTTGCAAACGATATAAGGGCGGATACAAGACCGTTATTCAGCGCGGTAAAAAACGACGAAGCAAATATATTAAACCCCATTATTGTATAGGATAGTGAAAACAGCATAAACCCACGTTTTGTAAGCGCAAACAGCGCAGGGTCATAGCTGACAAATATCCCTGCCAAAACACCCGAAAACAGCTCGGCAAAAATTGTAAGCGCAACCGATGTAACTGCTGTAATAACAAGGCTTTTTTTCAGCAGGCTT
The DNA here is from genome assembly GCA_017543265.1 of Bacillota bacterium. GTDB lineage: Bacteria > Bacillota > Clostridia > Lachnospirales > CAG-274 > RGIG4310. Next base: position 639 of record JAFYGI010000001.1, read on the forward strand.
TTCAGCTCGGTCTTGTTTAATGCGCCGTAATGATAACCGATAACGGGTATTGTACCAACCGAATAACCGATAAATATTCCGATAAAAACAAAGCTGACATACATTATCACGCCGTATGCCGAAACACCGTTTTCGCCGACAAGCCGTATAAGCTGATAATTATACAGCATATTTACCAAAGACATCGAAACGTTGGTCATAAGCTCGGACGAGCCGTTTGTACAGGTTATAAGGATCGCCTTGCCGTTAAATTTTGTTTTTGTTAAGTGCAGTCTGCTGCTGTTGGGGCGCATAAAATATATAAGCGGCACAAGTCCGCCTATCAGCTGACTGGCTGCCGTCGCTGCCGCCGCACCCACAACACCGCCCCTTATCACGGCGGTAAGCAAATAATCAAGCAGTATATTTACACATCCCGATATCAGTGTTATTTTAAGTCCCAAATCGGGGCGTTCTGCTGTAACAAAAAAGCTTTGAAAAACATTTTGCAGCATAAACGGAACTGTTGTCATAATAAGTATGCGCCCGTAAGAAACACAATACGGCAGCATATTTTCCGAAGCGCCGAGGGCTTTGGCAACGGGTTTTACAAGCAGAAACCCCAGTACGGTAAGCAAAAGTCCCACAACGATCACCAGGTATATAAGCAGCGAAAAAATATCGTTTGCGCGCTTTTCATCGCCGCCGCCAAGCGTTACGGATACCAGTGCGCTCCCGCCTTTGTAAGAAATACTTTTATATTTCTGCCTTCTCCGCTTCTTAATTCGATCATTCCGTTTGACTGCATTTTGTGCAGCGCCGAATTTACGGTGGATTTTTTTATGCCTGTTTTTTTATACAAAATACTTTGGTTTATTCCGTCTCCATCTTCGCAGATAGCATAAAGTATGTCCATTTCGGTATCCGAGATACCAAGCTTCAGGGCGGCTTCGTGATAAGCAGATACCATACCGCTGTGTATCAGATTATATTCCCGTAAATAAGTATTCATTATTATATCCCCTTTCGAATAATGTACGGTTTCGTACATTATTATGGTACGAAATCGTACATATGTCAATGAAATATTTGCATTTCGTTTATTTTGAATTTTTGAAAATAAACTATAAACGGAAAAATTTCAGAAAGATTTTTTGGACCAAATTCGGGACAAAAAAATGAGTAAACATTAAAACTGTAATTGTATTTGTGCAAAAAAAGTGTTGCAAAAAATGCCGTTTAATGTTATAATTAAACAAATATATCGAGTTAAAAAGAAATCAATTTAAAGGGGAAGGTATAATGAAACACAGATGTTTTTTCTTTGCTTTTATACTTGCTCTTGCTGTAATTGCTCTGGCTTTATCGGGATGCGGAAGCGAAACCGACTCAAAACTTATATATATTGCTGTAACGGGCGACAGAGATGAATTCAGCAGTATGTTTGATGCAGGCATCAAAAAAGCTTATGAGGATGTTTGTGAGGAATACAAGGACAGCGGCTATAAGATAGTCGGTGCTTTTTTTGATGATGATAACGACTATGAAAAGGCGGAGCGTATTACTTCCAAACTTTTGAAAACGGATTCGGTGACGGCAATAATTTCGTCCAATAATTATGAAATAATCGACAACCAGGTGTACCAATGTGATAAGTACGATAAGGTGCTTATTTGCCCGTTCGGAGTGAAGGACAAAAGTGCGGATAACAGTTATTGGCAGATGACGTTTTCCACGGCCTTTTCCAATTATGATGTGGGTTATTCAATGGGAAAAATGGCAGAGAGCGAAAAGCCCGGGGGCAACTGGGTGGTCTGCTATGACGATTCGCCCGTTGCCAGGGAAAAAATGCAGTATTTAAGAAGAACAAAGGGTATAAACATTATCGATATCGAGGAAATAAGCGAGGTCGTTGCAGATTTCAGGCGTGAAACGGATTTTTGGCGCGCAATGGATGCGGACGGTATATTTATAGTAACCGACAGTCACAGGGATTTTGATTTTTACTATAGTATAAAGGATGCCTTTCCCGATGCCTGCATAGTTACGGACAGCTGTCTTGACAACGTGAGCGAGTGGAAAAGCAGACCCGAATATTTTTCGGATATTATCCTATCGGCTAATTTTTATACCGACTATGATGAATATTCAAAGCAAAGCGACCAATGGAACGATACATGGTTCGTTCACGGCTACAATGCATTCCGTATGGTTGTTGACACGGCTATAGCTGCCGATTCGACAAAATGCGAGGATATATCCGGATATTTGTATGATAACGGATATGAGGGAAAATTCGAGAGCTATCGCTTTAACGATAAGGGGCTGCTCGATACGGACTACCTTGTTTCATACAAAAGAAAAAACGGCAAGACATCGGCGGTAAAGATAAAAAAACAATGAGAGTATAAGGCACTGCTTGGAGGGAAAGATGGAAAAGCTGTTCAGAAAAGAGGCTGTTGACAATTATAAAGACAGATTTGCCATAAACAGAATTGTCCCCAGAGTACCGTTCAGAATATGGGCGATCTGCATATTATTTGTTGTCGGAATAATGTTTTCCGCGGTTTGGCTTGTTTTTGGCAGGGTGACAACGACAGTCAATGTTGACGGTGTGGTTTTTCCGCCGGACGGGTTTGAAGAGGTGTCTGCGTGGGAATCCGGTGTCATAAGTGATATTTCCGTTGATGTGGGCGATGAGGTGGAGGCAGGAGATATTGTCGCCGTTGTTTCTGATTCGTACAGGATAGAGGAGATAGAGCGGGTCAAAAAAGAAGGCAAGGACGCGGAAACCGTTGATAATTTACAGCGGCATTATTTGGACGATTTTGTGATACGCTCCAAGTTTGACGGGCTGGTGGTATCAAGGGCTGCAAAGGGCAGTTTTTTGCTATCGGGCGACAGCGTTGCAAAAATAGCGGTGCATAAGGCAAACGGAAATGCCAAGAGGGTCATTGCTTTTTTGCCCACAAGCAACAGATATATAGTACAGACGGGCTGTGAGGTGCAGATATCGCCCGACTATGCGCCAAGGGAGAAATACGGCTATATAAGCGGCTATGTTTCTTATGTCGGCACCGATACCGTAACAAAAAAGACGCTTGACAGCAAATATGACGAATACAATGTTTCGGAGCTTCTTCAGGACGGCAAGACATATTTTGCCGTATACATAGATTTTGCCCTTGATGATAAAAATGAGGGAGAGCTTGTGTGGTCGCTTGAAGAAAGCCGCAGCATACCCGTAGAGCTTGGCTCCAATTGCAGGGCTACCATAGTTGTTTACAAGGAAACACCGCTTGAATGGCTTTTGGGAGGATACAAAAGATGAAAAAAAGTGTGCCTCTGGTGCTGCAAATGGAAAACACCGAGTGCGGGGCGGCCTCGTTGGCGATGATACTTAAATATTACGGAAAAAATATTCCTCTTGAGCAGCTGCGCATAGACTGCGGCGTGTCGAGAAACGGCATAAATGCCAAGGGCATTTCCGTGGCTGCGGCAAAGTACGGTTTAAAATGCAGGGCGTTCAAGGCAGAAATAGGCGGACTTAAAAAGCTTCCTCTTCCCGTGATAATACATTGGGATATGGAGCATTTTGTCGTTTTGCGCGGCATCAACAAGGATGAATATTTGATAAACGACCCTGCCATCGGTAAAATAAAGGTCTACGAGAAGGAACTTAATAAAAGATTTACGGGCATAGTGCTGGCCTTTGAAAAAACAGAGGACTTTGTGCCCCAAAAAGACAGCACCGGCAAAGGGTTTACCCTGAGATGTATCCGCGAATGCTCTCTCAGTATCGGCCTTATTTCGCTGACATTTGCGTTTGTCGCGCTTTGCGATATGATATTCGGGCTTTTCCACAGCGTTTATATAGACGATGTTATACTGGACGGAAACGACAGCAATTTCTTCGTGTTTGCGCTGACCGTGCTGGCGGTGTGCTTTGTGTCGCTTTTGGGCGGCATCATAGCGCAATGGTTCAACAACGAAGAGGAAAAGATCATCAATTCGCTTATCAGTGTAGGCTTTATGGAAAAAATATTCAAGCTTCCCATGGATTTTTTTTATCAGCGTACAGCGGGTGAGCTGACCAACAGACAGATAGGCAGCTTTAATATAGCAAGGGTAGTCTGCACCTATATAACGCCTGTGCTTTTTCAAGTGCTTACGGCGTGTATTTATCTTGTGATAGTGTTTATGTTTAATATATACGTTGCGATCGTGGGCGTGTTTGCCGTTTTGCTTAATATTGCCGTATCGGTGTATACATCCGAACGGATAAACGGCGTAACGGCTGTGACCGAAAAAAATAAGGGCGTATACAATTCCTGTGTTTCATCCTCGGTGGAGATGATAGAAACAATAAAGTCCTGCGCCTGTGAGGACGGTATGTTTGCGGTCATTACGGGAACCGCGGCTTTGGCTGCCGATACAAGAACAAAGTCCGACAAGATAAGCGTGGTATCGAATTCCGTCTTTTATGCAATAAATCTTGCCGTATCTGCGGCGATCCTTATGGTCGGTGTGGGCGAAATACTTAAAGGCGAATTTTCCATTGGCGGTGCTATAGGTGCTATGGGGCTTACAGTGTCATTCTTTACCCCTATAGGACAATTTATAAGCTCGTTTCCGGTAGTGTCCGTACTTAAAAGCGTTGCCGACAGAACGGACGATACAATGAATTATAAGGATGACGATACATTTTTGCCCGACGACGGTGAGCAAACAAAAATGACAGACGGCAGCGTAAGTGTCGAAAATGTATGCTTTTCCTATGTTCCGGGTGTGTATGCGGTCAAGGACCTGAACTTTCGGCTTGAAAAGGGCAAAAGCATTGCCTTTACGGGCGGCAGCGGCAGCGGCAAAAGCACGGCTGCAAAGCTGATAGCAGGGCTGTACTGCGAATCAAGCGGAAAGATAAAATACGGCGATGCCGAAAAAAAAGAGCTTAAGCGGGATTATTTTTATTTAAAGACTGCCGTTGTCAGTCAGAACGTTAAGCTGTATGACGGTACGATTTTTGACAATATCGCCATGTGGGATGATACAATAAGCTATGATGATGTTGTGGCTGCCTGCAAAACGGCCTGTATCCACGAGGATATAACATCGAGAAGAGATGCTTATTACGAAAGGATAGTCGAGGGCGGCAAAAACTTTTCGGGCGGTCAGCGTCAGCGTTTTGAAATAGCGAGGGCGGTTTTAAAAAAGCCCGATGTGCTTATACTGGATGAGGCAACAAGCTCGCTGGATGTTTCCACGGAGCGTAAAATAATGAAAAATATCCGTGCTATGGGCATTACCCTTATAATAATAGCCCACAGATTAAGTACCGTAAAATTTTGCGATGAGATATTGGTTTTTGATAACGGTGAGGTAAAGGAACGCGGCACCTATGACGAGCTGTTTGAAAAAAAAGGTATTTTTTATAAGCTTGCCAAGGGAACGGGAGATTGAATATGCTTAAAGATGAACTTAAAGGTCTTGAAAACAGAAAAAATAAAAACATTACAGAAGCATATTCCAACATTTTTTATCACAAGGATGAAAAAAAGACCTCGCCGATGGGGAATATACTTAAGTTTTTTGGAATGACCCCGAATGTACGGGATGCGGATGACGCAGACGGTATAGAAAACGCAAGGCTTTTCGGACTTAGCTTCAGAAAGGTCAATTTAAGCGGCAAATGGTATGAAAACGGTGTACTGCCCATGATAGTATTGAAAAATGACGAGCCAAAAACCGTTGTGCCCGATATCTTCGGCAGATACTGCATTATCGAAAACGATAAAAAAACAAGGCTAAAGTCAAACGAGGGTATTTCCGATGAAGCCTATGTTTTTTACAGAAATTTTCCCGAAGAAAAAATCGGAAAGTCCGATCTTATAAGGTTTATGCTCGGCTCCGTAAGGGTCGGGGAATACGCGGTATTGTTTATCCTTATGCTGCTGTTTACGCTGATAGGCGCATTGATACCGCGTGTGCAGTATTATATTTTCAATAACCTGATACCTGCCGGCAGTACGGCCGATCCGAGGCCCGCGGGATATTTGCTTTTGGGCGTGATATTGGTTTTGCTTTCGGTCGATATTTTTAAGCGGACGGCGGCGGTCAATATACCCCATATCATAAATGCGCATATACAGGGTGCCGTTATATCCAGGATGTTAATGCTCGATACCGATTTTTTCAGGGAGGAAAAATCGGGAAAAATTAGCGCGGGAATAATAGGCATAACGGATGTTTCAAATACCCTGTCCGAAAATTCCATAGGCGGATTCTTCTCGTTTATCCTTTGCCTTGTGTATTTTTCCCAGATAAGGGTTTTTACGCCGTACCTTATCGGCTATGTTTTGCTTGCCTTTGCGGTGGTGATCGTTTTTACGGTGCTTAAATTTATCAGCCTTAAACGCTACGAAAAAGAGCTTTATGAAAAAACAGACGAGATGTCGGGCTTTGTCTATGAGGTCATGGGCGGCATGGAGAATATAAAGCTGAATAACAGTGCCGATGTAATGTTCAACCGTTGGAGCAGATTTTACGCGAATTGCCTGAAAAGCCTGGACAAGCCGTTTTTTTACAAGTATCACGACGCTTTCTATACCGCGGCGATGTCGCTTATTATGCTGCTTGTATATTATGTGGGCAATAACAGCGATGTGCCTGCCGCAAGCTTTATTGCCTTTATCAATCTGTATGCGCTGTTTATTGCGTCCGTGGGTGGGATAGGCGATATTCTGACGGCTGCCGCACGGTATAATGCCTCGTACAACAGGGCAAGGGACTTTTTTATGGCGGATATCGAGTCCGATACGTCAAAGATAGCGATAAATAAAGTAAACGACGAAATAAGCTTTGAGGATGTGTCCTTTAAATACAAGGATGCCGAGCAATATGCGGTACAGAATATAAGCTTTAAGATAAAAAAAGGCAAAAAGATAGGCATAACAGGTAAAAGCGGCTGCGGCAAATCAACGCTTTTGCGCCTTTTGCTCGGCTTTGAGCACCCTACGGAGGGATGTATTTTTATAGATAATAAGGATGTGAATGAGGTAGATATCCGCAGCTTCCGCAAAAGGATAGGCGTTGTAATGCAAAATTCGGGGCTTATCCCGTCCTCTATATATTCCAATATAACGCTTACCGCACCCGATGCCACGACAGAGGAGATAAACGATACGCTGGAAGCGGTAGGCCTGAAGGACGATATAGATAAAATGCCGCTGGGTCTTAATACTTTCGTCAGCAATGATAACCTTACCATATCGGGCGGGCAGAAGCAAAGGATACTGCTTGCAAGGGCCATGCTTACAAAGCCCGATCTGCTTATCTTTGACGAGGCCACAAATTCCCTTGACAATATCACGCAGGCAAGCATAACACAGCGTGTGCTGTTTTCGGATGTCACGGCCTTGATAGTGGCACACAGGATAAGCACGGTCAGGGACTGCGATACCATAATCTTTTTGCAGGACGGAAGGATAGCCGAAAGCGGAAGCTACAGCGAGCTTATGTCAAAAAAAGGCGGATTTTACAATATGTTCAGAGAACAGACGGATGAAGGCTGTTAAACAAATAAAGGGAGGTGATATACATGAAAAAGGAAGAAAGCAAGAACGAAGAATTGGTGGAGATCGATATTGACAGCTGTGAAGAGGAAATAAGCGGCGGTTCACTTAAAGACGTCCATACAAGACCCACACAATCGGTGGATAACTGATCTATACTTTCTCCGAAAATCGTTTTTGCGGTTTTCGGAGATGTTACCCTGAAGTAATGCACGGAGTTGATATATGTATCCCACGATATTTATTTTCGGAAAAGAAATATTTTTATATGATATACTGGTCGGTATAGGGACATTTGCGGGTGCTGCCGCTTTGCTTGCCGCGCTTTTTTTCGGCGGGCTTTTAAACAAAAAAACGGCAGCCGCCTATGCACTTTCGATTGTGCTGTCCCTGCCGTTTGCACCCTTGCTGCGCAGGATAGCGGAGGCGGAAAGCGTAAGTGAATTTATCTGCGGCAGCGGCTCGCATTTTATGGGTATGGTATTTGCTTTTTATTTTATTTTCCCAAAGGTTTATAAAAAGATAGTTAAGCAATATCCCGATGAGGGGATGAAAGGCATATCGGCATTTTATTTTTGCACGCAGCATTTTTTCAGCCGTTTGGGCTGCTATTCGCTTGGCTGCTGCTTTGGCAGACCGTATAACGGCGTATTTGCGGTCACGTTTCCCTATGGGACAAACCCTTATATGCACTACGGCGAGGAGATACCGATATTCCCCACACAGCTTTTTGAGGCTTTTTCAATGATAATTGTTTTGGCTTTGACGGCATTTTTGCTTTGTAAAAAAAGAAAATACAGCCATTTGGCTTTTATTATAGGTTTTTCGGCGGTAATTTTTATTTCCGAATGTTTTATGTACAGATATGATTTTGTGCGCACCGTTTTGGGCCTGTCTTTACCGCAGATATGCGCATTGATACTTATTATATGCAGTATCGCAAAAATGCGGGGAAAAGATCCAAACAGGTGTAAAACAGAGATTTTCAATGGTTGAAAGAGGTAATAAAATGAATTACAGTATGACATTAAAAATTACATCAATAATAATACTGATAATTTCGCTGGTTGAAGTTGCGATTGGCTTTCTCCTTTTTGTCAGTGATATATATATCAATAAATATATATCGGAGATGACGGAGCCGGTCCTTATCGGTGAGGATATCGAAAATACTATGGGGGAATTCGATGATGATGATGATGAATCCGATTGGGAGAGGAGCCGGGATGTATTAAAGACTATGTACAAAGGGTATATTGAAAATCCAAACAAAGCCGATATCACTTTTTTTGAGTATATAAAGAAGCTGCGGTTTATCGCCACAATAGCGGGAAGCATCGCCACGCTGACAGGGTTGATCGGCATTGTTGCGGCGGTACTGGGCTTTTTGCCTCCAAGGGTAAGGCGGATTAACCTTGCCTTTTGCCTTGGCGCTGTACGGGCGGTTTTTAGTGTTGTTTTGGCCGCGTATCAGCTTACTGCCGGTAAAGCAGACATTGTTGATGTGGCTGTAATAGCCTGCATTTTTTTGTACCTTTTATGTATATATAAAATTAAAAAAATGGTCAAAAGCGAAGAAAAGCTTATTGAAAACGCCGATGGCTTAGAAGAAGTGGTGGATCTTATTGAATGATTTTCAAAAGAATATACTGGATAACGAAAAAATATGCGGCGGCACGGCCGTATCAAATATTGGCGGTATAATACTGTTTTCAAGCGATATAAGCTTTGAGATGACCCAAAGATGTGTGGATAAGGCGCTGGAGGCCATTCCCGCAATAAGGCTTAGGCTTAATAAAGACGACGAGCTTTACCCTGTGGAATATACACATAAGCAAATATCCTGCACGGAGATAAACGGAGGATATGAGGAGCTTCGCCGCGAGGCGGAAAAAATTATAAGCACACCATTTGAAAGCATTTACGACTGTGACCTTTTTGATATTGGCTATATAAAATGCGGCGAATATAAGGCGGGTTGGCTGAAGCTGCATCATCTGCTTGGAGATGCTGCAAGCATCGTACTTTTTTGCAGCGTAATGGACAGCCTTTATACGGCGGAGCTGACTGGAAAAGAAGTGTCGGCAGAGGTACCGGAAACGGTATATCCGTCCATGTCGGAAAAAAGGCTTGAGTCGGCAAAAAAATACTTTTTTGAGCGGCTGGAAAATACGGAGCCGATGTATTTGTCCGAAACCAGAGTGTCGGATGTTAAGGCGGATATGATGCGTTTTTCTTATCCCAAGGTACATAAAAATATGTCTGCGGTGTTTTATGCCGCCCTTTATGTGTATTTAAGCGCGGTTACGGACAGAAAACGCATAGTTTTCGGCAATGTTATGGGCAACCGTACAAAAACGGAGTTTCCGATGTTTGGTATGTTTGCCAATACCCTGCCGTTTGTACTTGCTTATGACGATATGCCCTTTGAGAAGCTGACAGGGGCGATAGGCCGTGAAATGCTTACTCTTATGAAATACTCGGGCTATTCGTCGAGAATGCTCAGGCAGTACAACGGCGTAAATGAACCGCTTTTTGATATTTCTATTTCCTACAAGATAGATAAGTTTATTCCCAAAATAGAAAACGGCGAGGTAATAGAGCTGTTTAACGGCTGCTGCGATACGGCAGTAAGGATATTTGCCGAGGAATACGAGGACAGGCTTGATTTTGCCATACATTATAAAAAAGCGGCGCTTTCAAAGGAACGTGTCAAATGCATGGGCGAGGGCATAATAAACGTATTGAAGCAGGGGGAGCAAAATCCGGATATCTCGGAGATATCCGTGCTTTCGGACAGTGATAAAGCGGCGTATTCAAGGCTTAACGATACAAAAAGACAGCATAGGTATAACGATGTCATAAAATGCTTTAAGGCGCATTTGTCGGATAAAGAGGTCCTGGTTTGCGGCGAAACGTCGCTTACGGGCTTTGAGCTGGACAAAAAGAGCGATGCTGCTGCGGCCCTGATAAGAAGGCTTGGGGCAAAGCGTGTGGGACTTTATATGCAAAGATGTCCCGAGCTTATTATAGGTGCTGTCGGTGCGTTAAAGGCGGGCGCTGCCTTTATGTGCATCTCGGATACCATACCCGATATGGCAGAATACTGTGATGCCGTTTTATCCCAAAAGGATATAGAGACCGCCGAAGCCGCCGAGTTTGAGCCCTTGGATGTAGATCCCGACAGTACGGCATATATGGTATTTACATCGGGCACCGAGGGTAGGGCAAAGTGTATAGAGATAAGCAGGGCTTCGCTTATTTCAAGGCTTGAATGGGCAAATGAAAGCTTCGGGCTTGACGGTACCATACTGCAAAAAACGGTGAACACCTTTGATGTAAGCGTGTGGGAAATGCTGAGCGTGATATACGGCGCAAGGCTTTGCCTGCTTAAATCGGGTGATGAAAAATACCCCGACAGGATAGCGGAGGCGATAAACAAATATAATGTGGAAAAACTGCATTTTGTACCGTCGATGCTGAATGCTTTTATGGAATACTGCTTTGTGAATAAGGCCGTATTTCCAAGCATTAAAGCCGTATTTTCAAGCGGAGAAAAGCTTGAAGCGTATACGGCGGAGCGCTTTTTTTCACTTTTTGATGCAGAGCTTGTAAATTTATACGGACCTGCGGAGTGTACAATAGATGTTTCGGCACATAAATGCAAAAAAAGGGAAGAGGACATACCCATAGGCCGTCCCGCCGATAATACGGGGCTTTATATCATAAACAGCGCGGGCAAGCAGCTGCCTGTCGGCGTAAAAGGTGAGATATGTATAACGGGCGAGCTTGTGGGCAAGGGCTACCTCGGTACCGAAAGCACAGGATTTTTTGAATATGCGGGTGAACGCGCGTATAAGACAGGCGATATCGGCTGTCTGGGCACTGACGGTGAGATACATATTTTCGGCAGACGCGATCTCCAAACAAAAATAAGGGGGATAAGGGTCGATATCTCGCAGATAAAAAATGCCGTATGCGGTATTGACGGCGTAAGCGACTGTGCCGTTGCAAAGGAAAAGGAGCGTCTTATCTGCTTTTATTCGGGCGATGCGAAACAGAATGACATTAAGGAAAAGCTGTACGGCACCATACCCGCCTACAGCGTGCCGTCAGCCTTTTATCATGTGGACAGGATAATTTTATCAAATTCGGGCAAGGCGGATGTAAAGCGTATGCTTGAAAGTCTGCCTGCCGCAGAAAGTGTCGGTGCCCTTTCGGATATTGAAAAAACACTTCTGGAAGAGGTAAAAAAATATACCAAAACAGATGTGGATGTTGATGCAAATATTTTTGATGCGGGCATTGATTCGCTCGGTGCGGTGGAAATAGTCTGCGAAATGCAAAAAAAGGGGATAAATATAAGCTTTGCCGATATTTACGAGGGTATGACGGTAAGAAATACAGCAAGGCTTATTGATCGCAAAAGAAATACCGTATGGCTGAAAAAGCAAAACAGCAAAAAGCTTATGGTGTGCTTCCCCTATGCGGGGGGCGAGCCCCAGTTTTTTGCCGAGGCCGCAAAGCTGCTTGACTGCGATGTGCTCGGTGTGTATATTTCCGCGTTTGCATCGGATAAAGGCGTTGAGGATATTGCCGAGGCTGCGGCCTTGGAGATACCCGCCGATGATTATGAAAAAATATATATTTACGGGCACTGTGTATCTGCCGTAACGGCACTTGAAACGGCCAAACGGCTTGAAAACAGCAAAAAGCTGTGCGGGGTGTTTCTGGGCGCACCCGCCGCGGCGGGAAGCATACCCATAGCAAAGTCGCCGTGGGAGCTTGTGGGCGATGAAACGCTCATAAAAATACTTAACAGGGACGGCGGCAAAAAGATAAACGCCCGTCTTATCAAAAGATTCAGACAGGATACCAACAGATATTTTGATTATATGTCAAAAAAACATATCCCCGAGGTGGACTGCGATGCGGTGCTTATCTTCGGTGAAAACGATTTGTTTACCAAAAATGGTATACATATAAAATCAAAGCTTAAAAAAGCCATCAAGGGAAACTGCGATGTGCGTACCGTAAAAGCAGCGGGGCATTATTTCCCCGAAACGCATACACGGGAATTTTGCAGCATTATAAAAGAGCTTATGTCCCGATAACGGGAAAGGAGGAAGATGGGACAATGCTTTGGATGCGTGCAAAAATAAGGTTTGACCGAAAACGAAAAGGAGGAAGAATATGAAAGCTATGAAAGGGAAGCGGCTTATTTCAAGTGTATTGTGTGCTGTTATGGCTTTTTCAACGCCCATAAACACATTTGCACAGGTCTATTCTCAGGAATTGGCCGATGAGGCGCAGCTGAAAGAACTGCTTTATGTAAGTGATGAGTTTGCAGCAGAGCATCCCAACGGACAATTTGAGTTTATTGCCGCAAGTATGAATGCCTCGGAAGACCTGCATTCTATCGAGGTGTCTGTTTTAAGAAAGGGCGGCACACAGGGCGAAGCCTCTGTAGGATTTAAGGCGATAGACGTATCGGCTAAGTATGGACGCGATTACAGAATAAAGATAGGCGATTCCATATTCAGCAAGACCCTTGAGGAAAATCCCGAGGCAAGACCGCTTACGGATGCTTATGCCGAGGTCTCGGAATTTCCCGATGTTGTTGAGGATGACAGCGACGTTATCGCGGTCATTGACGAAAACGCTTCGGGCTCGGCGCTGACGGTAGAATCCGTACTTGGCGAAAACCCGTTCAAAGACGAGGAAGAGGCGCTTGCACAGGAGAAAAAGGCTCAGGCACAGGACGCGGAAGAAAAAACAGAAACAGAGGCAGACGAAAGCACCTTAAAGACGTCGTCCGTATCGGATGAGGCCGAGGATGCAAATGTAGGCACAATAGACCAAGAAATACGCAAAAATGCAGGCGGCGGCTTAAGAAGTGCAGCCGAGGCATTTAAGGGACAAACGTCCGACCGCAAGGCTTGGTATGAAAACGACATGGACACAAGCAACGCCGATGCCTTTAATATGGCAAACGAGGCCATAGACGATTGGGCAGAGGAGATACCGGGCGTTACCGCAACACTTGATTTTGCGGACGGCGAATGTATGAAGAAGATCATTGTTGAGATAATAGATGATGACCTCTCGGAGTCGGACGAACAGGTGATATTTGTTTTGTCGGATCCGACCGCGGGCGATCTCGGTACGGGCAGCAGAGCGTACTTGAATATTGCGGACAACGATGAAAATGAAATACAGCGTTTTGAAATGGCGGCTTCGGCACTTAATGTAAACAGAGCCGACGGCAAGGCCGTGATAACCGTTAAAAGAACGGCGGGCATTGAAAAATTCGGTTCGGTCCGCGTTACAACAGCCGAATTGACGGCTACACACAATGTTGATTATCAGGTGGTAACACAGGATCTTGTTTTCCCGCAGGGTGTTACCGAAAGGAGTATAACGGTCCCCTTACTTAACAAGGACTCGTCAAAGGACGGTCTTCAGTTTGAGGTCAAGCTTGACAAGGGCTCCGAAACAGTAAATTCATCCAAGGCATCTACCATCGTTACGCTTTTGAGCGATAAGCCGAGTGCTTCCGACAAAAACGAAGTAAGCGCTTATTCGGCTGATGAGGATAGCGAGGAGATATACGGATTTTTACAAGACGAGGATGGCTATTATAAGGAATTTGTTTTAAGCGGAAACGGAGAGCTTAAGGCGCTGGATGCGGGTGCGACCGAAAAGGATCTGGGCGTATCAAGTACTATCGGCGTTGACGGCTACAACTGCGAAAGAACATGGACCATCAATGCCAATCTTTCTCTTGCCAATCAAATAAAAATAGAGTGGGAAAACAATACAGGCGGAACATATTGGGAAACAAGAGGAAAGTGTAATAAGATAACCGGCAGCGGCTATCATATCAACGGCGAGAACTGGGTCACATTCGGCTCGGACGGTACATGGTTCCGTCCCGACAGCCGCTCGGAAATAAAATTTGGCAAACAAACCACCACAATGACTATCCCCGCCAATAAAAATGCGAAGAGGAAAGATTCGTGTATAACGGTGCATACAAAAACATCGGGCAGCAACAGGTATTCAAACCTTATCGTATATTCCGTCAAGATCTATTATTCGCCTGTCGATATAACGATAAGCGGCAATTACAATAATCAGGATGATAACAATAAGGCATATAACTCACTTGTTGACAGAAAAGAATGGGCAATAAGCAAAACAAGCGAAAGCGGCTTTTCATTTGATGAGGATAACAATACCTCATACACATTGACAAAGCGCGGCGATATCGCGGGTACGCTTGCATTCAGCGATTCACAGGCAACAAGCAAAAAGGCATACTTTGAAAAAACTGTCAGCTTTACACCGAAGTATACATTAAGCACGGACGAGGTATATCTTGCGGGTATCGTTATTTCGGGCGACACAAAGGATAAGTTCCTTGAGGGTGTAACAAGCATTACGCTTGATTCGGATTTTATTAATAATTACTGCGAATATATCAAGGACCCCTACAGCTCAAACCCCAAGCTGACCGTATGCCCCGTATACTTCCCCAAGACGGCATTTATTTATTTCCCGTCAAACAGCAACGGATATATGGTTGCACATAACAGCGACAAAACAGATGTTATGAAGGTAGCTATGACGGATACGGTCAAGCTTCAAAACGTTGCAAACAAGGGCAAGTTTGTTGAGGGCTTTAATGTTTACGGCACCGACAGCGTAAGCGGTGTTTCAAATGATAACAACTTAAGAAATCTCTCGATCGAAGATTTCAGGAAAAAGCTGTCATCGCTTAATCCCGCCGCAATATCAGACGGCAAGGGTATTACCTGGAACAAGAGCAACTCATCGTTTATTACCGTAGTACCCAGCAGATCCTATATGAAAATAGAGCCGTACTACAGCAATCCTTACCTTACCGTTATGGCTAACCCCAGAAACAGCAACAAGGATCAGGGTGCGGTATTCTATGAATCCGAGGGTTCCATTATAAAGGGCAACAGCACAACTCCGCTTAAGATCGACCCCATGCAGACGGGTAAGGCCTACAGTATAAATTCCGTTGCAAATAACGGTTATACTACCAAGTGGCAGGATTTTACGGGTATCAGCGACATTGAAAGCGGTGTCCTCAGTCCCGAGGATGCAAAGGCTGTTGAGGATTACAAAATAGACCGTACAGCGGTAAACGGCAGTATATTTAACTATGTTGCAGGCAAATTTGCAACTCCAATAATTTTCTACGGATTCTATCCCGAATACAGCAGCGCCGATGTAGGCTATGTTGAGGGTATCGTAAATTATGTATCAAAGCCTATATTCGGTACAAGACAAGTAAAGACCCCCGTAGAAAATGCAAGCGTATATGTAGGCGAACTTAATACGCTTACGGATGCATCGGGTAAGTTCAGCATTTCAAGTCCAAGTTTCCCGGATTCCGAAAATGCCGCACTTACTATGGAAGTTGACAATATGCTGTTCAGTTATGTACAAACTGTTAATGCTGCACAGACATATGACATTGACGAATACTCGGGCATAAAGGTAATAAGTGCAAATGTTTACAAGGACGGCACGACTATAAAGCCCACCGATGTTGAAAACTTTGATGCCAAGCTTAAAATAGAGATAGGCACAAAGTCGGAAAGCTCTCTTCTTCAGCCTACAAAGGCAGTGTTCAAGGCGTATGACAAGAACGGCCTTATATTGTTCACCGAAACGGTAACAAGCAAAAACGGCGACGGTATGTTCTCTTATGAGTTCAATCCCTCGACAAAGGGTGTTACTATCGGCGCAAAAATGACGGTACAGTTCTTTGACCAGAACGATAACGGTTATTTTGTACACGACCTTGGTATAGTGTTCAGAAGGTCTATGGAGACCTTTAATATCATAGCAAGCTTTATACCCAAATCAAAGCCCGTGCTTGATATTATAGGCGCAGTTGATCCCGAGGTAGATATGGGTCTGGGCGGCTCGTCCTCGACTACATTCACTACGGAAACAAAGACTATAAACGGCCGCGAGGTCAACTTTAAGACAATGACTTTTGGTTACAGCGCAGGCGCGGACACATCGGAAAACAAGCTTGATAAGCTTGCGGGCACTATGAAAGACAATATAAACGCAAAGCTTAAAAAGAAAAAGGGCGAGGAGCCTACCGAAGACGAAAAGAAGGCTACCGACGAAAAGGTAGCAGAAGATGCCAAGGAGGTCACAGATACCAAGTCCGACAAGGCAAACAAGAAAGAAACAAAGCTTTCCTCAAAGGTAAAACTTGGATTTGGCGTAGGCGTTAAGGTAGTAATGCGCGAAAGTGACGTCAAGGAAGGCGAATACTGCTTTGACGAGCTTCTCTTTACCGTAAACTGCTCGGGCAGCGTGGGTATTACGGCTAAGGTGCCTACACCTATCGGTCTTACAATATCTATCGGTTTCTCGGCAGGCGGCGAGCTTGTCGGTGCGGTAAGCATAAGGCGCGGTGCAAACGGCCCCGAATCGTACTTTGACGAGGACGGCGGTCTTAATCTGGGCGATATGTCCGTACTTACCGCGGACGAATCTGTTTCAAACAGATCTGCGTTTACGTTTTACGGCTCACTTAAGGTAGCACCGAGCATAACCATATCGGCGGGCGTCGGTGTTGCGATAGCGGAGATAAAGGTATCGGGTACCGCCAAGTTTGACCTTAATTTTGATACGCTCGGCGACAGCGACGGTAAAGTAAACCTTTCCGCAAAGCTTCAGGTAGAGATACTTATCTTTAAAAAGTCGTGGGAGCTTGCAAACAAGGATTTCAAACTCTTCTCGGCTGACGGCGATGATTTGAGATATGATTCTCTTGCCGATATGGAAAAGATAGATACATCGTATATGAAAAACAGAGGCAGCTGGAATTCGGATACAAGAGTAAGCGCAATGAGCGCCGATGTTCCCGTAGTTGAAAGCACGCTTCTTGAGGGTGCGGACCCCGAAACGGACGGTGTAATCAAAAAGCTCAATGACGGAAGATATATGTATGTATTCATTGATGACAATATGAGCAAGGATGAATATAACTATCACGATGTTAAGCATTCGGTATATTCAAACGGAAGCTGGTCACAGCCCGTTTCAATAGACAATGACGGTACTATGGACAATTCGCCCGACCTTTTCGTTTTGGATAACGGTATGGTAATGGCTGTATGGTCAAGTGCCGAAAAGAAGATAACCAAGGAAGATACCACCATATCTTCACTTAACAAAATGAATATTAAGGCTGCCATATATAACGGCAGCAGCTTTGGCGAGCCTATGCAGGTAACGCAGACTACCGCTGCGGATTACTGTGCGGATACACTTCCCAAGCTTGCAAGCGGCAAGCGCGGCGGCAAGGATTATGTCATTATGTACTATACAAAGACAGAGTATGCCGCAAGCGACAACGGCGACGGCCTGGTAGGCGATATCATCGATCCTTATTCGCTTATTTCCTATATGTTCTATGATGTGGAAAGCGGCAAGTGGATAAAGGAATACTCCGAGGATGACAAGGCAGAGATAATCCAGACAGGTGACGCAAGAACAAGCAACGGCGAGCTTGTAACCGAGAAGAACTTCGGTGTATACGAGCAGGAATGGTACGGTCAGGGCTTTGCAAAGCTTGGCTGTAAGGTTGCTGTAAACGACGCAGGTCTTGTGGACAGCAGAGGTTTCTGGACATCAATGCCGAAAATCAGCGCAAGCGACGGTATGACAGACCCCAAGGTAATAGACTGTGACGCATTTACGGATGATAACAAGATATTCTTTGCATACTCCGTAGACCTTGACCAGAACCTTGAAACGGTTTACGACAGAGAGGTATATGTACAGGTTTATAATTTTGATAGCAACACATTCTATCATCCTATACAGATAACAAGCAACGACATTGAGGACAGCGCTGGAAGAGGTGGCAGATTTGGCAGCTCGGTCTACATCGTATGGCTTTCGGACGGCGTCATCAAGTATCCTAATATGACCAAGACATACGAG
>JAFYGI010000027.1 GCA_017543265.1 Bacillota bacterium
AACAAATCGGTTTCAAACCCTTATCGTAATAAGCAAATGCCGTATTTTTGAAAAATTCTATCAATTCCTTGCTGAAATGGTCGGGTATTGCTATGTCCACACCAAAACCCGATGAATTTAATGTGTACGATGATATAAAAAATAAGCTGATAGCAAAAGGTGTTCCTGCGGAGGAAATAGCTTATATCCACGATGCCAAGACCGATGTATCCACGGACAAGGCTGTCAACCCCACAAACATTATGGGTGCAAGCAAACGCCTGTGTGAAATGATAATCCAAAGTTTTGATGCAAAAATAAAATCGGGCAAAGCCGCCGAGATACCGCAGCTTTTTACCCATGCAGGCATAGAAAACGCCGATAAAAACGGCAGCGGCAGCGTTTTTAAAAACATCAAAACCGAATTTGTTGCGGTTCGTTTCGGCAATGTTCTCGGCAGCAACGGCTCTGTTATACCGCTGTTCAAAAAACAGATAGAAAACGGCGGTCCCGTTACCGTCACACATCCTGATATAATCAGGTATTTTATGACCATTCCCGAAGCCGTAAGCCTTGTGATGCTTGCGGGAACCTACGCCAAAGGCGGAGAAATTTTCGTGCTTGATATGGGCAGCCCTGTCAAGATAGATACTCTTGCAAGAAACCTTATCAGACTTTCGGGATTTAAACCCGATGTGGATATTAAAATAGAATATACGGGTCTGCGCCCCGGAGAAAAGCTCTATGAAGAAAAATTGATGGCCGAAGAAGGCTTGAAAAGAACGGAAAACAAACTTATCCATATCGGCTGTCCCATTTCGTTCGACAATGATGAATTTTTAGAAGATCTTGACAGGCTTATGAACGCAGCCTATTCAAACAAAGATAATATTCGGGAGCTTGTTGAAAAGATAGTAGTAACATAATTTTTCACACGTTCATACACAGGAAAAACTGTTCCCGTGTATGTTTTTAGAACTGTCGAACATTATACGCGCAAGAAATTTGTAACTTCTTATTGAAAAAAACTGATATAGTGTGGTATAATAAGAGAAAAATAAGAAAAATACAAAAAAGAGTTGACAAGTCGTGTCGGCAGACGGTAGTATCATATATACATACAAGGCATATTGCACCCTTTTGCGAAAACGAAATGGATAAAGCACAATCTTTGACGATTACCCATCGAATGGTGTGCTTTTATTGTGCTTTTATTGTCTTTTTGCTGATTATAAGGGGCGTTACGCTCTCGCACGGCTTTTTTACATAAAATGATGAATTTTAGCATGATCTCACCACACCTATAAAGGAAAATTGTATGGAAAGAAACTATTTAACACGAAAGGCAACGGATATAAGTGATATCGTCGGTGTTCAGCCGATCAAGACACAAATCAATACGGACGATATTCCCAAATTTGAAAAAACAGTATGGCTATCTTCACCTACCATGCACGGAGAAGAATTGAAATATATGACGGAAGCTTATACCAAAAACTGGCTGTCGACCATTGGCGAGAATATTGACGAGGTCGAGAGAATATCTTGTAAACAAGTAGGGTGCAAGTATGCTGTTGCATTGAACAGCGGCACATCTGCCATCCATCTTGCCATACGTCTGGCAGGGGTAAAGCCCGGAGACAGGGTATTTTGTTCCGATTTAACCTTTTCCGCAACGGTCAACCCAATCTCGTATGAAGGTGGCGTGCAGGTATTTATCGACTCCGAGTATGACACATGGAACATGGATCCAAAAGCACTTGAAAAAGCGTTTGAATTGTATCCGGATGTGAAGGTGGTCGTTGTGGCAAATCTGTATGGCACCCCTGCAAAGCTGGATGAGATACGCGCGGTCTGCGATGCGCATAATGCCGTTTTAATCGAAGATGCGGCAGAATCTCTCGGCGC
The DNA here is from genome assembly GCA_017543265.1 of Bacillota bacterium. Classification (GTDB taxonomy): domain Bacteria; phylum Bacillota; class Clostridia; order Lachnospirales; family CAG-274; genus RGIG4310. The sequence goes on from JAFYGI010000027.1 coordinate 1,888, forward strand.
GGTCTATAAAGGAAAGCAGACAGGAACCTTTGGAACATACAACGCCATTTCCTTTAACGGGAACAAGATCATCACCGGAAGCTCAGGTGGTGTGCTGTTGACAGACAACCTGCATGCGGCTAACAAAGTAAGGAAATGGTCAACGCAAAGCAGGGAAGACGCCCCATGGTATCAGCATGAGGAGTTGGGATACAATTACCGAATGAGCAACGTGGTCGCGGGTGTTGTCAGAGGGCAGTTCCCCCATCTTTCGGAACACATTGCCCAAAAAAAGGCGATCTATATGCGGTATAAGGAGGGATTGAAAGACCTCCCGATAACAATGAATCCTTACATAGAAGAAACAGAAGAGCCGAATTTTTGGCTAAGTTGTCTTTTGATTGATAAGGAAGCTATGTGCGATCAGGTGAGATCCGATAACAGAACACTATATTATAAAAAACCGGGAAAGCATGAAAACTGCTCCTGCCCAACGGAGATCTACGCCCACCTGATGAGCCACAATGCCCAGTGCCGACCTATCTGGAAACCGATGCATATGCAGCCGATTTATCGGATGAATCCGTTTGTTACAGTGGAAGGCGACTGCCGAGGAAGAACAAACGCCTATATTGCCGAAAAAGATGCGGTGGATGTCGGTGCGGATATATTTGAGCGCGGACTATGCCTGCCATCGGACAATAAGATGACTTCAAAACAGCAGGATAGGATCATAGAGATCATTCACAGATGTTTTAGGTGAGCGATGTAAAATTTAAGGGAACCTCTAAAAATTGCTTTGAAGCAGAACGCAGAGAAATTTTTTGAAAGATAGGAAACCGACCTAAAGCATAGCAGAAAGCCTATGTTGAAGAAGGCTGACGCCGCTATCGGAAAATTTATAAGGTTATGCGAAAAATGAAATACACTCAATACTGTAGGAGAGAGGAAAAAACAATGTCAAAAAAAGAAACCATATTGGAAATACTGAAAAATATAAATCCATCTGTCAACTTTGAGCAGGTACAGGGTATCCTTGAGAACGGATATATCGATTCGATGGATTTTATGAGATTTATCGCAGAACTGGGACAACACTTCGGGGTCGATATAGATGCAGATGAGATAACCTCGGAGAATTTCGATACGGTGGAAACGATCGAGAAAATGATAGAACGATTGAAAGGATAAATACACAGCCATGGAAATAAAACGCTTTTATCACAGCGCTCGCCTGCTTTTGCTGCGAAATCCGCGCAAACGAACAGCTTATCTAAAAAAACATCATCTTTTTGATGCTATCGGTGAAAACTGCATATGGGGTCCTGTCAAAATGCCGCTGTATCCTAAGCTTATCCGACTTCACAATAATGTTGCGATACACAAAACGGCAGTTATCATTACTCACGATATGGTCGATGGTTTTTTGAAGAAGGCAAGACCCGATATGGGGTTTGGTCACAGAGAGAGGCTTGGCTGTATTGAGATAATGGACAATGTATATGTGGCAAACGAGGTTATCATTATGCCGAATGTCAGGATAGGTAAAAACTGCATCATATCCACAGGCAGTGTCGTTACACAGGATATACCCGAAAACTCGGTCGTCGCAGGCAATCCTGCTAAGGTGGTGGGTCGTTTTGACATATTCTGTGCAATGCGAAGAATGCGCAGTACAGAGAATGTCAAATTTCGCAACCAGAAACTGCCCGATGAACTGGCAAAGGAACATTGGAATAAATTTGAGCAAAAACACACAGAAAAGAAGGAAAATACACCATGACAAGTACAAGTATTGTTGAAAAACTGTTTCTGTATGCGAAAAAGACACCCGACAAGGCGGCGGTTATTTTTGAAAAAGAGATCGTTACCTATGGTGAGCTTTGGGACAATACTGTCCGCTGTGCGCATTTGTTTAGCAAATTGGGGCTTCGGGAAAATGACAGGATAATTATCCAGTGCAGATACAGCCTGTTTTATTTGGCAAGCATATATGCCGCACATCTCTGCGGCGCCGCAGTGGTTCTTGTTGATAAGAATGCCAACGGTGATATGATAGCCGATATGGCGGAGCAGGTAGATGCACAGCTTGCCGTCTGCAATATGGAAACAGAGCGTTTTGCAAATACCGTCCTTTACGGGATACTTGCGGAAGGCCTGACTGAGGACACATCTATGGATAATTTGGCATTTCCTGCCCCGGAAAGCGTAGCGGTGATCTTGTTTACCACGGGGACTACGGGTGCACCTAAGGGTGTACAGCTCACCCAGCGGAACACAACGGGCTGGGCTACTATTATGTGCGAATACAGTGATTCCGACAGTGAGGTTTTTCTTTATGCGGTACCGCTTAATCATGTTGCGCCGTTCATGCGTCTGCAGCACACGATATACATCGGCGGAACAGTGATTTTTATGGAAAGTATGATGAAGATCGGGAAGGTGTTTGAGTATGTGGAAAAATACGGTGTGAATGCATTGTATTTTCCGCCCGCAGGCATTACCATGCTGCAGCATCTTTCAAAAGATAAATTGGCGAAGTATGCAAATCAGCTTGGTTTTGTCGGCTCCGGTTCGGCTGCAATGACGGTGTCACAGCGGGATTACTTAAAGAATATGCTGCCGAAGACCTTTTTGTATACGACTTACGGATCTTCGGAAACGGGGCTCGTCAGTTTGTACCGCTATGATAACAGCGATAAACCGATCAACTGCTGCGGCAGAGCATTGCCCGGGGTCGAACTTCGAATAGTTGACGATGGATTTCACACCGTTCCGGCAGGACGGGTCGGCTCAATTGCAATTAAAAGCGATTTGGTCATGAAGGGCTACTACAAGCGTCCGGAACTGACCGCTGCGGTAATGTACGACGGCTTCTTTGTTTCCGAAGATTTGGGTTACATAGATGAAGACGGCTATCTGTACGTCTGCGGACGAAAGGACGATATGATAAACATAGGCGGTCTGAAAGTTTTTCCGTCCGAGATCGAAAATGCCGCACTAAAGATACCCGGCATTGCCGAATGTATTTGTTTCGGCGTTTCCGACCCCATTACGGGGCAGGCGGTCAAGCTGGTGATCAGAACGGACGATACCGCCGCACTCACCGCTGCGCAGGTGCAGACTGAGTTAGGGCGTGTGATGGATGCCTACAAGGTTCCAAAAAGTGTTGAGTTTACAACGGAGATCGCAAAGACCGCCAACGGAAAACCAAATCGAAAATTCTATCAGCAGAAAGGCTGATAGCCCGAATCAACTGCCGTTCATCCGCGTAAACAATTTACAGAGGGAAGGAAAAAGAAGTGTTTTATTCGAAATATGTCAAAAGACTGTTAAGCGTATGCCTTTCGTTTATCGGTATTATAGCTTTATCGCCGATAATGCTGATAACGGCTGTTTTGATCCGTATCAAGTTAGGGTCTCCGGTTATTTTCTCGCAGGAAAGACCCGGATATAAGGAAAAGATTTTCAAACTTTATAAATTTCGCTCTATGACCGATGCGCGTGACGAAACAGGGGAACTGCTCCCCGATGAAAAAAGGCAAACGAAGTTCGGACGGTTTTTGAGAAGGACCAGCTTAGACGAGTTGCCAAGCTTGGTAAATATCTTAAAAGGAGATATGGCTTTTATCGGTCCTCGTCCACTTTTGAAGGAATACTTACAGGTATATACGCCCGAACAGCACAAAAGACATAATGTCCGTCCCGGAATGGCGAATATATCCGCGATCAAGGGCAGAAATACGCTTGATTGGGAAGAACGGCTCAAATGGGATGTATGGTATACGGAAAATATATCTTTTTTGCTGGATATAAAGATATTTTTTCAAACTATAAAGGTAGTGCTAATGAGGAAAGGTGCACCGGATGCAAATGATTCCAACCGCGGCCGCTTTGATGTGGCGGCAACGGGGAAAAGACTGAAAGGGAGTGACTAAGTGAAGAGCACGGAAATATTAAGCTTTCTCGATCGAGAAGGTATAGAATATGAAACAGTAAGGATCTCCGACGATGAGATCAACGGTTATTCCAGCCTGTTCAACTACCGGGAAGGGACAATGACTTTTATTGTTCCCGAAAGACGGTTTGCAGACTTCACAGATAAATTCGCAACGACCCGGATACCGTTTATGATCATTGGTAAGACGGAATCCGATTACCCCATATTTTCAAGTGTTATAAGAGTAAAAAGTCCGAGAAGGGTGTTTTTTTTGCTTTTAGACGGACTTTTTGAAAAGGTTCCCGACCCGGAGATAACCGGTATTTCCGCAGACCCGGAAGTGTATAAAAAAAATTCCTATATTGCACCGACGGCTTCGATCGGAAATAATGTCAGGATCGGTGTCGGATGTGTTATAGAGGGAAATGTCACGATCGGCGATAACACAGAGATACACCATAATGTTGTCATCAGAAATAAGACTAAAATAGGCGCCAATTGTACTATCCATTCGGGAACAGTTATTGGGGAGTACGGATTTGGCTATGTAGTAAATGAATTGAATGAAAAAACCATGCTCAGGCATTACGGCGGAGTTGTTATCGAGGATAACGTACACATCGGAGATAATTGCGTTATTATCCGAGGTGCGATCGATGATACAATCATCCGCAGGGGTGTGAAAATAAATACTATGGTTCATATAGCGCACAATGATGAGATCGGTGCCGATACGCTTATTACTTCACCTTGTCATGTGTGTGGAAGCGTAAAGATCGGAGAAAACTGTCATATAGCAGGTGTCACTATCAGAAATCAAAGGAATGTCGGGGCAAACGCTACTGTAGGGTTAGGGACGGTTGTTGTTAAAGATGTGGAAGCCGGATCAACAGTCGTTGGAAACCCCGCAAGACCACTGATCAAATAAAAATCGATAAGGTGTAATTGAATGAAGAACGTAATTGATTTGTCAAATAAAACAATTCTGGTTGCCGGGGCATCATCCGGTATGGGTGCTGAAACGGCAATTTTATGCAGCGAACTCGGCGCAAGGCTCGTGCTGATTGCGCGGAGAGAAGATATGCTGTGTGAAGTAACGAGGAAACTTGAGGGTGAGGGGCATCGGTATTATCCGTTTGATCTTAAAGAGCTTCATAATATAGAAACATTTATAAAAGATGTTATCAAAGAAACAGGTGCACTTGACGGGATGGTCTATTCGGCGGGGATTCCGGGCACACGCCCGTTGAGGATGCTGAAGCCTGCTGCTTTAAGCGAAGTAATGAACGTCAACTTCAGTGCTTTTGTAGAACTGGTCAGGTGCGTTACCAAAAAAAATATGTTCAATAACGGAATGAGTATCGTTGGCATTTCTTCTGTCTCTTCTATGATGGGGAGCCTGGGAAAGACCGCCTATTGTTCGTCTAAGGCTGCGATGGATTCAGCGGTCAGATGTATGGCCAAGGAATTGGCACCGGGCGGTATCCGCGTAAATACAGTTTGCCCGGGTATCATCGAAACCGATATGTTTCAGTCATTCCAAAACTTTGCCGGTGACAGCGGCGATGCTCAGACCAAGATCGAACGTCAGTATCTTGGCTTAGGCAAACCTATCGATGTCGCAAATGCGATCGCCTTTCTGCTTTCGGATGCATCCCGCTTGATCACAGGCGCAAGCATAGGCGTAGATGGTGGAATGCTTTCTTCATAAACACCCAAAAAACATACCTTAGGAGAGATCACATGAAGATTTTGGTATTTGCCCCGCATCCGGACGATGAAGTGCTTGGCTGCGGCGGCACGATGGCTCGATATATTGATAAAGGGGCGGAAGTGACGGTATGTATTGTTACAAGCCCGCAGCCACCCGTATACGTTTATAAGGATAACATAGCGGAGAAAAATGGATGGCCGCATATTATATATCCGCAGATAAAAGCCGCACATGAACTGCTGAAGATAAAAGAAACTGTTTTCCTTCAGTTTCCGTGCGTCCTTTTAGAGAATGAACCAAGGCATATTGTTAATGGCAAAATCAGCGAGGTTATTCAGCGAGTTAAGCCTGATGTGGTATTTATACCACACTTCGGGGATGCGCAAAAAGATCATACAATTGTTTCGGAAGCTGTAATGGTCGCAGTAAGACCGAAGTATGCCCATGTTCCGCGCTATGTATATTCTTACGAGTGCCTTTCGGAAACGGAGTGGAATATTCCTCATGTGACAAATATATTCATACCGAATACTTTTGTTGATATAACCGATTATCTGCAAAAAAAGAAAGATGCTATGGCTTGCTTCACATCACAGGTGGGAGAATTTCCGAATCCAAGATCGGTTGAAGCGATCGAAGCATTGGCGAAATTGAGAGGTTCGGTCGCCGGTTTTATGGCTGCCGAAGCATTCACTCTTATCCGAGAGTATAGGGGAAAAGAAAAATGAAAAATATTGTTTTGTATGGAGCCGGTGGCTTTGGTAAAGAAACAGCTTACATAATTGAGAGGATCAATGATGCAGAGCCTACTTATAATCTTCTTGGTTTCATTGATGATGATCCTCGGTATCATGATGATGTTACAATAAACGGATATCCTTGGCTGGGCACCGGTGATTGGATCATAGAGCATAAAAATGACTGCGTGTGTACATGCACGATAGGATATCCAAAGATAAAAGCCAAGATACAGCAACGGCTGTCCGCACAGGGTGTGCGGTTTGAAACTATTATTGCTCCGGATGCCCGTATTTCACCCTTGTGTGAGATCGGAACAGGCAGCGTAATATACGGATACTCGAATGTCTCTGTCAATTGCAGGATCGGCGAGGGAGTACTTCTTAACGGCAGGGTCTCTGTAGGGCATGATGTGGAAATAGGAAACTACACGACGATCATGGCGGGTACCGGAATAAGCGGCGGGTGTACGATCGGCGCCGAAACAAATATCGGCGGTCATGCCTTTATTGTCCCGAACAGAAAGGTCGGTGACGGGGCTGTTATCGCTGCGGGAAGCATAGTGTTTACCAATGTGAAAGCAGGCACCACCGTTCTCGGAAATCCCGCAAAGAGAATGCGAGAGTTGGAGTAAGAAAATGAAGACAGCATCCGTGGCGTTTGGAGAGATTTGTATTAAAACGATGAAGGAGATAGTTTATGTCAGTATTTAAAAGCAGTGGGATCGGCATTGCGGGTATCGCATGTGCCGTTCCGAAGAATAATGTACCCGTAGAGAGTTTTACATCTGCATTCGGTGAAGAAGCGATCCGTAACTTTACTTCCGTAACAGGGATCAAATCAACATACAAGGCTTTGCCGGAACAGACTGCAAGTGACCTTGCAGTTGTAGCCGCACAGGAGTTGTTCAGTCGCATTAATGTGGCTAAGTCGGAAATCGGTGCGATGTTTCTTGTGACCCAGTCGCCGGATTATCGCCGCCCTTCAAGCGCAAGCGTTGTTCAGCTCAGATTGGGGCTTCCTATTGATTGTTCGTGTATGGAGATAAATTTGGGATGTTCAGGCTTCGTGTATGGATTACAAACTGCAATGGCTATGATGTCTGCTTCCGACTATAAGTATGGATTGCTCCTGCTGGGCGAAACGGCAACAAAGCTTGTTGATCCTATGGATAAGTCTATTGTTATGATGTATGGCGATGCAGGTGCCGCGATCCTTCTTGAACGTCAGGAAGATGTAAAGACAACAACTCTGCTCAGAAGTGACGGAAGCAGGTATAAGGCTATTATTTTACCTGCGGGCGGGTTTCGCGATATGGCACCGGATCACGAGCGGTTTATTTGCAGCGATGGTATTGAGCGGTCGCTCTACGACATTTTCATGGATGGCACTTCGGTGTTCTCGTTTTCCATCTCGGATATACCGGAGGCAATCAATGATTATCTGAAAATTACAGAAACGGCTGTGTCTGACTACAATGCTTTTGTTTTCCATCAGGCGAACCAATTTATTATTAAGCAGCTGATCAAGAAAATGAAGCTTCCCAAAGACCAAGTCCCGCTTGCCCTTGATCGGTACGGAAACACCGGCGGCATCTCGATTCCGTTGACGCTCTGTGATGCATATGGAGACAAGTGTGGGGAAAAACTGAAATCACTTATCTGTGGGTTCGGTATTGGCTTGAGTTGGGGCGTTGCTAACATTGAGGTTGATACAGATAACCTCTACCCTATCATTCAAACCGATGACTATTATAAGGAAGGAAAACTTATCCCGGGACAGTATTGATAAAACATAATAATACGAAACAAATTTAGGAGGAAAACACAATGACAAATCAGGAAAAACTGGCACTTATTGAAGAAACACTCGAATTGGATGAAGGTACGCTGACTCCGGAAACCATATTGGAAGATTTGGATAAATATGATTCAATGGCAAAGCTCTCGCTTATCGTTATGTTTGATGATGAGTTTGGCAAGAAGGTCGAAGGTGCCGAGATAAAGGCATTTGAAACTGTTAATGACATCATGGCTCTGATGGAAAAGTGAGGATGCGAATATGGAGAATCTGAAAAAATATAATGATATATTTTGCAGGGTAATGAATGTAAACGACTCGGCTTTGAACGAAAAATTCACGTTCAAGGATGCTCCGCAGTGGGATTCCGTTGCACATCTCTCGCTTATTTCGGAACTCGAAGACGAGTTTGACGTGTTGTTTGATTCTGAAGATATTCTTCATTATGAGTCGTATCTCAATGGAATTAAGATCCTGAAGCGATACGGGGTCGAGTTCTGAGAAGGACAGGAGGAAAAAAGTTGCGAGTATGGGTAGTAGGACGTGGGATTCCTTGTAAAAGAAATGGGATGTTGGGAAGTTTCGAGTTCGCGCAGGCAAAGATGCTTGAAAAGCATGGCGTTGACGTGGTCTATTTTGCTGTTAGCGTCCGGTCTGCCCGTAATCTGATGAACCTTGGCTTTTCTCATATGAAGCAGGATGGGATTGCCGTTGAATCATTTAATTTCCCACCGGGAAGGCTTCTTTCATGTAAAAAAAAGGATGCGATTTTTAACTATGCTTTCCGCAAATTAGCCCAAAACGCCATAAAGAAATACGGGATTCCCGATATTGTACATATTCATTATCCCGCTCAGAGACCCTACATAGTGCTTCGTGAATTGCAGGAGTCGGGCGTCAAAGTTGTTGCCACCGAGCACTGGACGGCAGTGCAGGAGCGTAAACTGGAAGATAGCTATATGCATAACCTCGAGGACTTTTGCGAAAATTGTGATGCATTTATCTGCGTGGGATCGGTACTGAGGGACTCCGTGCTTGCCCTGACAGGAACCACAAGAACGATTTCTGTAATTCCGAACGTGGTGGACGATCAATTTTCCGTACCGGTCTCCACAGGAAAAGGAGTGCGTTTTGTTGCCTCCGGTCGCTTGGTGCGGCATAAACAGTTCGACAAGATCGTACAGGCCTTCACAGAAACATTTCAGGACATCCGGGATGCGTCCCTTATTGTTGCCGGAGGCGGAGATGAGTTCTCACATATCCGACATCTCGTGACTTCGTCCGGCATAGGCAACAGGGTCAGGCTGACAGGGACAGTCTCACACTCGGAGATGGCAAAGCTTATGGCTGAATCGAGCGTTCTTGTCAGTTACAGCAAATACGAGACTTTCTGTGTTCCGGTCATTGAGGCGTGGATGTGCGGAAAGCCAACGATCGTTTCTTCCGTGACGCCGGTCGTAATTGATCATCCGGACAAACGGCTGGGACTTTCTGTCGACTGTGACGATTTGGAATCTCTTAAAAGGGCAATGCTCCATATGTATTATCACTGCGGCGAATATGACGCAGCGTGGATCAGTCGGTATGCAAAGGAACATTTCAGCGAAAATGTGATTGCGGAAAAGCTTTTGTGGATATATAAATCATTATTATAGGACAAAGTATATGGATGTAACAAGCAAATCTAGGCTGAGAAGCTTGAAAATTGTGAATATTTTGGTGTGCTGCTTTGTCTGCTGGCCCTTTGTTTGGAGCTTATGGAGCTATCTGCGGGTCCCGACAGAACTATTGGGTACACATTTTGCCGCTATTCTTATATTTTTTATAGCTTTTGGCTCGTGGCTGTCTTCTCCTATGAAACTTAAAACACCCTTGAATTTATGGCTGCTGTTCTATTTTGTGACGCTGCTGGAGAGCCGAAACGCGAATATGAGGGTTTATATTAACGATCTGGGAATCAGTTTGAGTGCGTGGCTCGTATGCGCAACTGCCGCTCAAAGGGACTATGACAGCACCCGGGCTGTTAAATGCATCCGAGTGACGGGAATGATTGCCGCTCTTTCCGTTGTTCTGGAAAACACGGTACACCTTTTTACGGGTTTGCTCAGCCCACTGTATATAAGTAAAGCATTTGAACTTACCCGCGGCGGCGGACTTGGCGGAGGTCTCTTTCCCTATTCGAGCTATGCCGGCTGTTTCATTGTGCCGGGTCTGGCTGCACTGATCATTCAGGAGGAAAACAGAACAAAAAATCGAAGATTCTATATTGAAACAGCGGTCTATTTACTGTCTCTTGTCTTGATAAGAAAAAGAGGTTTTATACTCGACATTGTGCTTGGTTCTCTTTTTCTGTGGTATTTGGACATACTTGGTCAGGGGAAGATCGTAATTAGAGGAAACAAGAGCACTAAGCGGCTGATTTCTGTCGTTGCTTTTCTGATGTTGCTGTTTGCCGTGTATCACTCCGTTCCGTTCATTCGTGAAGCATTGGACAGCTTTCTGGCAAAGTTCTATGAAGAAGATGGTGACTTTTCGGGTCGAGGAAGCTTATATGCACTTGCGTTCAGTATTTTTCGAGGTAATATGCTGACAGGAATCGGCTGGGGGCAGTTCAGAGCATTATCCCAAGGAGTTTTCTACTACGCAAGTACAAAAACATATGAAGTTCATAATGTTTATCTTCAGCTCCTTTGTGAAAACGGAATTGTCGGACTGCTTGCTTTCCTTTTGGCAACCGGAAGATTGTTGCTTTACTCGTCGCGTAAGTACATAATGTTGATTTTTAAAAGGGAAGCTGTAGCCGAGAGAAGAAAGGCAGTCAAGCTAGCTGTTTTTTTGCAGGTCTTTTTTTTGACGTATTGTATTAGCGGTAATCCCCTGTATGATTACAACTTTGCCGTTACATACTTTATCGGTGTGCTGTTGGCTTTCGCTTAGCGCATGGAGGTTATCAATGTGAAAATAGGTATATTGACATTTTTTAGTGCAAATAATTACGGCGCGGTTTTGCAGGCTTTTTCGCTGCAAAAAAAAGTTGAGGAGATCTACGGCAACTGTGAGTGCATTGACTATAAATGCCCCGCCATTGAAACGGTGCATGCCGTAAGACCGTTTGACCTTAGCCTTGGGTTAAAGAAAAATATAAAAAATTTGGCAAGGAATATTTTCTATGCGCCGAGAGTAAAAATGTTTGCCGCTTTCAGTAAAAGTATACGGCATAGTAAAATGTATTTGCCGGAAACGATCCATAAGGCAAATCAAGATTACGATGTGTTCATTACCGGCAGCGATCAGGTGTTCAATCTGAAGCTGACCGGAGGCGACGAGACCTTTTTTCTTGATTTTGTTGAAAACACAAAGTATAAGATTGCCTATGCGGCCAGTATGGGGCCGTTTATTGACGAAAAAAAGCAAACGTATCAGAGATTGTTAAACCGCTTTGATCTTTTGTCTGTGCGTGAAAAATCGACAGCGGCCATACTTCGCGAAAAGCTGGGGATCGAATGCAGCGTAGTTCCGGATCCGGTTTTTCTGCATGGCGCAGAGGAATGGAAGCAGCTTCTCCAATTGGAAACAAACCGCAGCGGGAATAAATATGTTCTTATCTACTCGCTGTTTGAATCGCCGGAACTGTACCGTCTTGCCAATGAATATGCCAAAAAAAACGCATGCAGGGTCTATGCAATTACAAAAGTCCCCAAACCGTCGGGAAAAGCCGACCGTTATCTGCGCACCGACGATCCGCGCACGTTTATTGAACGGTTTATGAATGCAGACTACATCGTCACGGATTCCTTCCACGGCACAGCGTTTTCTCTGATCTTCAACAAACAGTTCCGTGTTATCCTGCCGCCTGCGGCGGGGAACAGGATCATTGACCTGCTGGACGAATTGGATATTGTAAATGAAGATGTATCTGTTGATTATGAACGGGTCAATGAGCAATTGGCATTGTATCGCCAAAAGGGCATTGAGTTTTTGAAAAAACACAACAATATGGAGTAATATATGGCAAAAACAAGAACAAAAAAGGCGACATTGAATATCATGACCTCGGCATTGCTGGAGGTTTTAACTATGTTGTCCGGGCTCATCCTGCCGCAGTATATTCTTCGGTATTTTGGCTCCGCCTATAATGGGATAATGTCCTCGGCAGTACAGTTTATGAGTATGATATCTGTTTTGACACTTGGCGTAACTGCCTCCACAAGGGTCGCCCTGTATAAGACCTTGGCACAAAATGATATTGCCGGCACAAGTGCGATCGTCCGCGCAACCGAGCGTTATATGCGTAAGATCGCGCTGATTTTAGTAGCGTACATCGTTGTGCTTGCGCTTGTATATCCGCTTGTTGTACACACGGGCTTTTCTTATTGTGATGTCTCGTTATTGATTTTGATCGTGGGTATCAATATTTTTGCGGAATGTTATTTTGGCATTACCTACCGAACATTTCTGCTTGCAGATCAAAGCTTATATATTTCAAACATCTTTTACTGTATTGCCCTTTTCCTTAATCTGGTCATATCCATTATTATGATCAAAGCCGGATACAGTATACAAATGGTAAGACTTGGCGGTGCGGTAGTATATTTTCTGCGTCCGCTGCTTCAAAATATTTATATAACAAAGAAATACAAACTGGATAAGCATTGCGAGCCCGATATGTCGGCGCTGAACAGCCGCAGTGACGCAATGATGCACACGCTGGCCAATATCGTACATGACCATACGGATATAATCGTGCTCACGCTTTTTACCGATGTAAAAATCGTATCTGTTTATACCGTTTATAATATGGTTATGGTCGCCCTGAAAAAATTACTTTCAATTTTCACAACAGATACCGAACCGATTTTCGGCAGTATGTGGGCAAACGGCGAGAACAATAAAATCAGAAAAAATCTGAGCATATTTGAATTTTTGGTAAATTCATTTAATGTTGTCGCTTTCGGCACAGCAATGGTAATGATACTCTCTTTTATGGCTGTTTATGTTCCCGAGAACGTGAAAGATGTGAATTACATATTACCCGGGTATTCAATTGTTATTTCGCTTGCTTTTGTGACGCAGGGCATGAGGATCCCTTATTTATCGCTTGTTCAGGGAATCGGACATTATAAACAGACAAAAAAGGCAGCAATAACCGAAGCGGTGATCAATATAATCATCTCTGTTATTTTGGTAAACATTATAGGCATCGTGGGCGTGGCTGTCGGAACATTGGTCGCTAATGTATACAGATCGACCGTATATGCGCTGTATATAGAAAAAAATGTAGTACAACGGGGAAAATATGTATTTATCATGAAGTTTTTATGGTCATTGCTTTGTATCGCTGTTATTGTTATTCCTGCAAAGATGATCGTTCAGACTTTATATATAAATAATTGGGGCAAGTGGTTTATGGTTTCCTTTTGCGTCGGGGTATATGCTGCCGCAGTCATATTGATCGCCGGATTTTTATGTTATAGAGAAGACTTGAAAAATATCGTTCACTTAGCAAAAACAATAATCGGCAAGAGGATATAATGATCGTCCGCGAAATCACAGCGGACATGATAAGATGATAGGGAGTGTTTAGATGCTGACAGGAAAAGTTTGTATTATTACCGGCGGCAGCCGCGGAATCGGAAAAGCCATTGCACAGGTTTTTGCACAAAACGGTGCACTTGTCTATGCTGTTGCGACTCGGACGGGTTCTGTTGAGGAGTGGTCCGGGAAATTTAACGAAGGCGCTAAAGGAGAAGTCCGTTCCCTATACTTTGACGTTTCGGATGAAAAAGCGGGCAAGGAAGCAGTAATGCAGGTCAAGCGGGAATGCGGGCATATTGACGGGTTGATCAATAATGCAGGCGTTGAATTTAATGAGCTGATCGGCATGATAAGCCGTGAAAACATGGAGAAAATGTTCTCCGTCAATGTCTATGGTACGATCAATATGCTCCAGATAGTCAGCCGAATTATGGGACGGCAGGAGACGGGCGGCAGTATTGTCAATATTGCTTCCATGACAGCACTCAGGGGAAACCGCGGTCAGTTGGTTTACTCTGCAACAAAAGGCGCTGTAATTTCTCTGACAAAATCGGCAGCGAAGGAACTTGCGGAGAAAAAGATCCGTGCGAACGTCGTTGCGCCGGGGTTGACCAACACGGATATGATGAAGCAGACCGACCCGGAAAAGCTGCAAAACCGAATAAACAACATCTGCATGGGCAGGCTGGCCGAGCCCGAGGACATTGCAAAAGCCTGTATGTTTTTGATCTCTGACCTGTCAGTCTATATTTCCGGTCAAGTGCTGGCCGTGGACGGCTGCACCATTATGTAGTGATACAGAAAGAGGAGGCATTTTGCAATGGTAATTAAACTTCCGGACAAATCATGTACAGGCTGTGGAGCCTGCATGCAAAGCTGTAGCTTTAAGGCAATCAAAATGCAGGCACGGGATGATGGATTTCTGTATCCCGCAATAAACAAAGATAAATGCAGCCAATGCGGGCAATGCATGCGTTCCTGCCATGCACTTAGCAAAAATGAACGTCATAAACCCATTTCTTTCTTTGCCGCACAGGTGAAAGACAAAAATCAGCTATCAATGAGTTCATCCGGCGGTATTTTTTATGCTCTTGCCTCGAATGTTATTAAGAATAACGGTGTTGTATACGGTTGTACCTTTGACAAACACTACAATGCAATTTTGTCTCGTGCGGATTCTTTAGCGGACATCAGGGCGATGCAGGGCTCAAAGTATGTTTGGAGCGATCCATCTTTCAGCTATCCCGATGTTCGGCATAATCTTGAGGATAATCGATGGGTGTTATATACTTGTCTTCCGTGTCAGGCAGCAGGGTTAAGAAAGTATTTGAATAAGAAGTATGAGAATCTTTTCATTGTGGATGTGTTATGCGGTGGTGCCCCCAGTCCTTATGCTTTTCAAAAATATTTGGAAACGCTGACAGATGAGGCAGGTAAAAAAACGCTCTGCTTTCAGTTTAGGGACAAGGAAAAGTTCGGTGCCGGTGTAAACTGTTCCTATATGCTAAACGGAGTAAAGCACCATGAAAACTGGTTGGAAAACAGTTTTTATTTTGCTTTTTGCTCCAAGGCGCGGATCACATGGCGGATGTCCTGCTATAGCTGCAGTTACAAGAGTATCAGCAGAGTATCAGACATGACTATCGGTGATTACTGGGGTGTCGAAAAATATCATAAGAACTTCAAACCCAGAGACGGCGTTTCTTTGATCTCAATTAATACCGAGACAGGCAAAAGACTGTTTGATCTTGTGAAAAACGACCTGATTACCGAAGAAAGCGATGTTCATTATGCAACCGAGAAAAATAGCCTTGTTGATGAGATCAACGAGGGATATGTTAAGATTCCGAAAAATCGGGAAGCCTTTTTTTATACATTGCACACCGATGGGTGGAACAAAGCAGATCAGAAGTTTCTTGGCAAAAGAAAAAAACTGCTGCTAAAACAGAGTATTGGCAGAGTGATAAGAAAACTTAAACGTATGCTAAAAAACTAAGTCCACAAAGGAGTAAGAGTTATGTTTTTGAATGTTGATCAGCACAATCAAAATAAAACAGCAATTAAAGATGACAGCGGCTATTGCCTTAGCTATGCTGATGTCTGCCGAACGATAGAGGAGTTCAAGGCTCTCGGGCTTCCGAAATGTATCATATTTTGTCTGTGCGAAAACTGTGCAGGTTCCCTGATCGGTTACATGGCGTTTGAAAACAATAAGCAGGTTCCGCTGTTGCTCAGCATTAGCTTGGATGAGCAGTTAAGGAAAAATATGGAAGCTGTGTACCTGCCAAGCTATTATTGGCTTCCTGAGAGAAAAGTGCAGGAACTTGGCGGAGATAAGATATATGCCGCCTATGGTTACGCTTTGGTAAAAACAAAGCATGATCCGTATCCGTTAAATGATAAGCTTTCTTTGCTTTTGACCACCTCAGGCTCTACGGGCAGCCCAAAGCTTGTCCGACATAAGTATGGAAATTTGGAAACTAACGCTGAAAACGTGGCAAAGGTCTTCTCGTGGCGGCCTGATGAAGAAATCGGCATTTGTGATCTCCCAATGAATTATACGATGGGGCTTAATGTGATCAACAGCCACCTTATTGTCGGTGCCTCGGTTCTCATGGTAAAGACCAACCTGATGGATCCCGATTTTTGGGCATTTATCAAGAATAACGGCGGAACAAGCTTTTGCGGCGTACCGTTCAGTTATGAGATCATGAGAAGAGTTGGCTTTGAAAAAATGGATCTCCCACAGCTATATACACTGGCCGAGGGCGGCGGTAAGCTGACCGATAAAATGTTCAATTGGATCGCAGGCTATGCGAAAAAAAACGGAAAACGTTTCTGTGCAACTTTTGGAACCAGTGAAACCAGTGCACGCATATCATTTCTTGACCCTGAAATGGCTCTGGAGAAAATCGGAAGTGTGGGAAAAGCTATTCCTAATGGTGAACTGTTCCTGCTTGATGAGGTTGAAAATGAAGATGGAACATCAACAGGTGAACTGGGGTATCGCGGTCCGAATGTCACCATGGGCTATGCGTTGAATCGCGAGGATCTAATGAAGGATGATGAGTTCTGCGGTGAATATCATACTGGAGATATCGCCAAGCGGGATCGGGAAGGGTTCTATTTCATCATCGGACGCAAGGGGCGTTTTCTTAAGTTGTTTGGTTTGCGCGTGAGCCTTGATGAGACGGAACAAATCCTCAAAACACAGTACCCGAATATGGACTTTTGCTGCACAGGCAATGATAAACAAATGAATATCTTTATTACGAATGAAGATATAAAAGACCAAATTATTCCATTCATCAGCCGGAAAACTAACCTGCACAACTCAGCTTTTCGTGTCTTCGTTATCAAAGAGATCCCAAAGAATGATTACGGTAAGGTAGAATTTGCAGAATTAGAGAAGATTTCAAATGCACAAATGAATATAGGAAATGCTGATCGCAAACCAGACACCGATCATTGAAACAGAAGTTTTATGTGTTTTATACAGATACATCATATTAAGTCTCAAATACTTATTAATAGAGATTAAATCCGATATGGAAAAGGTTGATAATGACGAAGCCAAAATCGCCATAGAAGATAAAGCAAACGAGTATTACAATTCTTACAAGACCGCCGCTTTGGATAACCCCACTGTTGTAAAAAAGGTATCACACCGATCATTGCTATCTCCGCAAAGGAAAGGATGTTGCAAAGTGTCATTTTGCCCTGAGCCTTATATCCATTCAGCATCAAGTTGATCAACACATTTATGGGGAAGAACAGGAATCCCAGGATAAACATATTCCGTCCCATCTGCCATACATCAATATCCCCTGCAAAGAAAATATCGGCAAGGGGGGTGGAGAATGCCGCTATGGACAGAACCGTCAGAGACATGAAGATCAACCCTACCCTGATTGCCACATGAAAAACATCTATGATACTTTCCCTGTCCTCTTCTCCAAAGTACAGGCTCATCAGGGAAGAAAAGGCATTTGCAAATCCGACAGCAAAGCTGCCTACGATGCCGCATGACGACCCCAGTACATTAGCGACGGCAACACCTTCATAACCCACATATACCGTCAGCGTGTAGTTGATAAGGCTGTTTTTGACCAACATACCCGCCAAACAGCAAGGAAGGCAGCCCGCGTTTTATGGCCTGCAGCAGAAGAGCCGCATCAAAGCTGCCGCGCTCAAAAATAGATGGTTTTTGAACGGCCAAAATAAGCGGGAAGCATAATCAACAGCAAAACGAAACACGAAATTGTGGATGCAAGCCCAACGCCAAACAGACCCAGGGTTTTTACAAACAGTATATCCAACAGACTGTTTAGGAAAAAAAGTGCCCCAATGGCGACGTATGATCTGTTAATTGCACCGTTATATTCCTCGTAATCCTTGCCGTAAAGTGCAAGAAGCCACTTTTCCTCCGTGTTTTTCATAAGTATAGTCATGTACGCCCAATACACAAACGGCAGTACAAGCAAAACAATGTTGTTGCAGCATAAAATAACGCCCGTGCAGGTCATCATAACGCCCGAATACATAGGGTTTCGCACATAGGCATAGACCCCCGTTGTGACAAGCTTGTTTTCGACTATGTTTTTGTCCATGCGCGAGCCAAAGACCGCCGCGCACCATAAGCCGATGCCCGATAGGATCAAAACCACACCCAACGTCAGCATAAGCGGCTTAAAAAATTCAATTTTGGGTATAAGGCCTTTGCTGCTTGCCACAGCCGCCAAAGCGGTAATAAGCATTATGGACACAACGTATATCGGCCCGACACCGAAAAGCGGCAGATGTTTTTTATCCTTCATATTTTTTCCTTTCCTTACCATTTAAAGACCGCAAGCCTGTTATTTAAGTTTTTGCCTATTATTGCAAAAAGCTTGCCGCGAAGGGAATATTTCTTCATTTCGTCAACTATTCTCGGGTTTTCTCTCCTTGTTTCACTTGCCTTTATTGCAAGCGGTATAAGCGCGGTCTCCTCTACATCACCAAATGTCAAATTCATGATACGTTTTCCTTTCTATTTAGTTAATTCTAACTAACCGAATTATAGCACAACATTTTTTAAAAGGCAATAGGAAATTTTAAACGCCATACCCTGCCGATATTGACAATAGGTCGGCGGCATTGTATAATAATTGCGTTAGTTTAAGCAAACCAACAGTAACGGATCGGGTAAAAACAATGGACAAAATAAAAAATTCTTACAAAAAATCAAAAAACATTTATGACAGCGTGCTCACACAAAAGGGCTTTTGGGGCAGGCTGTATATACGGCTGTTTTGGGGCGGTGTTGACGATAATAAAATTGCCGGGGAGCTGCTTTCGCGCATACCCGACGATTTTTCGGGCAGACTGCTGGATGTACCCGTGGGAACGGCGGTTTTTACACAAGACAAATACAAAAAATTAAAAAATGCGGATATAGTGTGTCTTGATTACAGCGCAGATATGCTTGAACTTGCGGCGCAAAGATTATCGGGCCTTGATAATATCGGGCTTGTCAGAGGGGATGTGGGCAAACTGCCCTGCGAAGACGAGAGTTTTGATTTTGTGCTGAGCATGAACGGTTTTCACGCCTTTCCCGACAAGGAAAAGGCATTTTCGGAGGTGTACAGGGTGCTTAAACACGGCGGCAGGCTGTTGAGCTGTTTTTACATCAGCGGCAAATATGCTGTGACCGACAGGCTTGTGAAATATATACTTGCACCCGCGGGCTGGTTTACGCCGCCCTTTGAAACCGAAGAAAGTCTGCGGACAAGATTAAGCGCAAACTATGACATAACGGCGTTTTATACAAACGGGCCTATGGTTTGGTTCTGCGCGGAAAAGAGGTAATGGTATATGGCAGCGGAGATAATATCGGGATTGGTCATTCCCTTTGTCGGAACGTCACTCGGCGCAGCCTGCGTTTTTTTTATGAAAAAGGAATTGAGCGCCTCCGTGCAAAAATCACTTATGGGCTTTGCCGCAGGCGTAATGGTCGCCGCAAGTATATGGAGCCTTATCATACCCGCACTTGACCAAAGCGGATACCTTGGCAGGCTTTCGTTTATCCCCGCGGCGGCAGGCTTTTGGATAGGCATATTGTTTTTGCTTGCACTTGACAATATCATCCCCCATCTTCACATAAACAGCAAGGAGCCCGAGGGCATAAAAAGCAAGCTGAAAAAGACGACCATGCTTGTGCTTGCGGTAACGCTGCACAATATCCCCGAGGGAATGGCTGTCGGTGTGGTTTACGCGGGACTTTTGGCGCACACATCGGGTATGACAAAAACGGCGGCTCTGGCACTTGCTGTCGGCATTGCGATACAGAATTTCCCCGAAGGGGCAATAATCTCAATGCCCCTGCGTGCCGAGGGTGAGGGGCGTTTTAAGGCCTTTTTCGGCGGTGTTTTATCGGGTATAGTCGAGCCGATAGGCGCAGTCCTGACAATAGCGGCGGCAGGCTTTATAACGCCCGCAATGCCGTATTTGCTTGCCTTTGCGGCGGGTGCAATGCTTTATGTCGTTGTGGAGGAGCTTATCCCCGAAATGTCGCGCGGGGAACATTCAAATCTGGGAACATTGGCGTTTGCATTAGGTTTCAGCCTTATGATGACGCTTGATGTCGCACTCGGATAACAGATAAAGGCCGCAGAAGTAAAGCTGCACCTTCCCGCCTTGCTATCTTATCCACTTATCGGCCTTTGTGGGGATATCGTAGCCCCAGTCCTCGTCCGCAGCGGAGACCACCATGTCAAAGCCGTTTTTTTCAAGCACCCTTGCCGAGGCATGGTTCTCCACCATCGTGCTTGCCGTTATTATCTGTGTGTCGGTCTGCGAATACAGATACCCGACCATAAGCCTGACCGTTTCCGAGGCTATGCCCCTGCCCCAATAC
The DNA here is from genome assembly GCA_017543265.1 of Bacillota bacterium. Lineage (GTDB taxonomy): Bacteria > Bacillota > Clostridia > Lachnospirales > CAG-274 > RGIG4310. The sequence goes on from JAFYGI010000027.1 coordinate 22,489, forward strand.
TTTTTGGCGAGGCGATAGCCTATGCTTATTTTGTGTATGCCGTCGTTAAAGCCGTACAGCTCCGCAAGGCCGCAGAAATCGCCGTTTTCTTTCAGGTATATACCCAATATCACCGACTCCCTGTTCGCAAAGCACTCGTCATATATCTTTTTTATGGCCGTAGCCGCATCATTGTATTTCCGCTCAAACAAAAATGTGGGCAAAAACCTGTATACATCCTTGTCGGCGGCCATTTCTGCCAGCGCGGCGGCATCATTTTGCGTCAATTTTTTTATTGTTATATTTTCTCCGTCGATATACGGTATCTCGTCAAAAACCTTTTTCATACCTTTTCACCCTTTAACAGCAGCTTTTACATAGATAAATTTGTCAGGACGGGCACCGCATGGATGCCCAATGTTTATTATACAGCATAAAGCGGCATTTGTAAATGACACACACAAAACGGGAGGCGGTGTCGATTCAGGCTATAATGCACAGTTATATCAAGCTTATTGGTTATTGTTACAAAACAGTTTATTTGTCAAAATGTTCAAAAAGAATATTAAAAAAAAATTAAAAAAGATTAAAATTACTATAGCCATACGCAAAAAAGTATGGTATAATTAATGTGAGGTTGTATGTTATTTTTAATTATCATCGGAGGAGGGAACGATAGAATGGCATACACTACTACAGAAAAGATACTTGGCGTGATAAAAGACTATCAGCAGAAATTATACAGCGACAGTATAGGCAAAACACTCATTCCTCTTGACCAGAAGCTGTTTGTGCTGATGCTCAGCGCAGTTGCAAGCTGCCGCAAGTGGCCCACCTTTTCCGAGCCGATGGAATTTGACGGGTTTTATTACTGCAAAAGTATAGAGGAACGCGAAAAAACGGTGCAATGGCTTAACGACACCTACGGCATACAGGATTGGGTATCGCTGGAAAGCGCCTGCCGTGCGCAGTTTAATATAAATGACGAATACAAGCATTTTTGGGCGGAATGGCATAATATGAGCGACTTTGACGAAAACAAGCACGAGCCGTCGGAGCTGTTCAAGCTTAAAAGGTGCAATGCCTATGCAAAACGCTTTTCTGGCATCGTGGGCGAGTCGGGCTTTTACGCATGGGACTGCAACGAGCGCATAGGCCTTTGCCGCTGTGCCCTTGCCTGTAACGTCATTAACGAGGACGAGTTCTGGTATGCGGTGATACCGTATGCAAAAAAAGCGGCTGCGTTTTTCAACAACTGGACAGAATACGGCATGAGCTATCTCTGCGGCTTTTTATACCACACCTACCAGCATTTCAACTGCAACGAGGAAATATCCCCGCAGTTTAAGGTGGGCTTTGGCATAACGCAGTTTTTGTTTGACAACCATTGGGGCGACAAGGCATGGTTTGAGTTTTCAAACGAGTACGCCATCCAGAAAAATGAGATGAAAAATCTTCTTATCTGGGACGGTCCCGACCTTTGCATTGCCACAAACAGGATAACCGTTGACCGCTTCCCCGTCGGATATATGTACCGCGAGGTCCCCGACACCAACTTCAACGACAGCGGCTGGCGCTTCTACCAGGGTAACGAGGACGAGGAATACGCCTACGATCTCAGCAATTCGGGTCTGCACAGTCTTAACGACATATGCAATTACGACCCCGCCGTACTGCCTTATTTAAGTCTTCCCGTAGGTACGGGGCTTATAAGGACGGCAAACAACGCATTTGAAATAATAGAACGGCCATAAGATCAAAAAGCGGATATATCCATTTCGGCGGGAACGACCCCCGAAAGATATATCCGCTTTTTTATTTTTTTATATTCTTTGCAGTATCAGTATCGCATCCGTGACATCAACTTTGTTATCTCTGTTCACATCGGCGGCCACGGCGTTATACACCGTTTTATCGTTATGGGATATTCCGTAAAGCACCCTATGGGAGTCCTCCCTTGTTACCTCGCCCGACAGGTCGGCATCGCCCGCAAGGTACACGATATACGCCTCACCCGCATATTCTATCCTGTCGCTGACCCTTTTTGTCTTGCTGCCGTCAAGGGTCTCGTTGAGCATGGCTCTTGTGTCCGTGTCGATATAGCTTACGGACGGCGGCAGCTTCAGGCTGTCCCACTTGACGCGGTCAAAGCTTGCAATATAGACACAGCCCTTTTCCATACGCTCACAGGCGGGGTCTATCTCCACATCGCCCCGTGCCGCCTGCGGTATGTACCACACGCTTTTCATATCCTTTGAATAAAGCACGCCGTCCTTTGCGGCATAATTGGGGTTGGTGTCATTTACCGCCACCTCTTCAAGGTTATTGTAGGCATAAAGCGCCACCGCAAGGTCGTTTCCGTCCATGTTGAGAGAGTTTTGGGGGACGGTATCGTCTATTATAAGGCTGTCCGACAGCACCAGTTTTTTAAGGTATGCGGGGCGTGAAAACGCCATTGCATCAAGCTGCGTAACGGTATTTGGCAGGGCAAATACCTCGTCCGTCCTGCCGCGCGGATATGCCACCATACGGGTAAGCGCCGCATCGTACAAAACGCCGTCCACGGCTTTGAACCACTCATTGCCCTCCGCGACCTCAAAGGCCCTGAACAGCTTATCCTTACCCATATCGTAGAAAACATGGTCGCCGTAGCCCGTATTTTCCTCAACATCGTAATCACCGCCTATCATTTTGACGGTAGATGGTATCACAAGCGTTTCGTTGTCTATACCCGACATATGGTCAAAGGCCCCGTCGGAGATAAATTCAAGTCCCTCGTTAAGCTCCAGATGGCCGATATCAACGCAGTTCTGGAAGCTGTACTGGCCGATATGCTTCATGGTAGACGGCAATTTCAGCTCCTTGAAGTGCATATACGCACTTACCCCGCCAAAAGTGATATAACCCGTTTCCTCCACGCCCTCGCTTAAAACAAGCTTGCCGTCAAAACCCGTACAGTTGCAAAACGCCAGCAAGGGCACCGTCCTTACGCCGGGCGGTATAACAAGGTCACCCGTAAGTGCGCTGCACTGCATAAAGCATCTGTTGCCAAGCCTTGTAAGCGTCTGTGGCAGCTCCAGCTTGCCCGCCATATTCCCGCATTGATAAAACGCCTGATGGTCTATGGTCTCAAGGCCGTCGTTAAGCTTTATGCCCGCCAGAGCCGAATTTTGAAACGCCATTATGCCGATATATTTAAGCGACGGCGGAAACGTCAGCTCCTGCGCAAGTCCCGTGCCGTAAAAGCCGCCCATGCCGATATTTTCAAGCGTATCGGGCAAAATGACCGATGAGAGCGACTTCATATTGGAAAATGCGCCGTAGCCTATATCCGTTATGCCGTTTGATATGACCGCCGCACTTATCGTGCGCCCGCTTGCCTTTACGATGCTTGCGCTGCCCGCACCGCCCGCAACACAGGTTATGGCCTTGCCGCCTATAAAATTGGGTACCGTGACGGAGCCGCCCTCGCCCGTATAGGTCTCCAGCGCGTGTCCGTCTCCGGACACCGTCCAATCGTCCGTGCTTCCCTCTATTATCCTTACAACGGGTATTTCCGCGCTTTTTTGCGCATCCCCCGCCGCAAACACAACATTAAGCCGTACCGCCGATACCGCAGGGGCATCCTGCATGGGCTGGAACACAAATTTATGGTCGGGAAGCCTTGTGCCGTCACTTGCTATGACCGCCGCCCCCACGTTTTCCACCGACACGGTAACGGGAAAGGCCTTATCCTCCACGGTAAAGGTCAGCCCCTCGGGCACCTCGTCTATCTCAAAGGCAAGCATTTTTAAAACGCCGTTTTCGTCGCAGTATGCGGCGTGGGGCTTTACGGACGCAACAGCGTCATCCGCGGCGCTTTGTGCCGTGACCGCGGCAAAGACCGTCATACATACCGCCAATATAAACCAAAAACCGAATTTACGCACGGGGGCTCACTCCTTTCAAACCACATATATAATATATTTTATCATTTTTCGGCCGCAGCTGCAATCTTTTTTTTATAATCCTTAACAATCTTTTTTTTATAATCCTTAACAACACACTTGACACGGGGGAAAAAAAGTTATACAATAGAATAGTATTATTGCGGGCACTATCCACCGCAGCAATATGGTGTATCATTTAGACCCGCTATGGGTTTTACGGATAAGCGTACATTGAAAACTAAATAGGAGGTGTTAAGACTTTGCTTAGCATAAAAGTAGTCGTTCTGCTTATTATTGTGGCACTTCTTGCTTTAGTTGTCGGTTTGATCATTGGCTATCTGTGGCGTAAAAACAGCGCCGAAGGCACAATAGGCTCTGCCGAGCGCGAGGCTGAAAATATCAAGCTGGAGGCCAAAAAGGCCGCCGAGGAGATAAAGCGTGACGCCGATGCGGAAAAGAAGGAAATACTTCTTGCCGCACAGGAGGAGGGTCTCAAGGTCAAAAACGACATTGAAAAAGAGTGTAAAGACCGCAAAAATGAAGTACAGCGACAGGAAAAACGACTGGAGAAAAAGGAAGAAAGCCTTGATAAGCGTTCCGAAAGCCTTGACAAGCGTGACAATCAGCTGCAGCGCAAGAGCGAGGAGCTTGAAAAGCGTACCGCAGAGGTAGAAGCGCTTGAAAAACAGCACATCGCGGAGGTCGAAAGGATCGCAGGTATGTCCGCCGAGCAGGCAAAGGAGTATTTGTTTGCATCGGTACAAAGCGAATTACAGCACGAAACGGCTGTACTTATCAAGGAAATGGAAGCAAAGGCCAAGTCCGAGGCCGACAAAAAGGCAAAGGAGATCATCGCAAACGCCATACAGCGCTGTGCGGCCGATCATGTTGCCGAAACAACGGTAAGCGTTGTTTCACTGCCCAACGATGAAATGAAGGGCAGGATAATCGGACGCGAGGGACGAAATATCCGTACCCTTGAATCCCTTACGGGCATTGAGCTTATTATTGACGACACACCCGAGGCAGTTATTTTATCGGGCTTTGACGCAATGAAGCGAGAGATCGCAAGGATAGCTTTGGAAAAGCTGATAATCGACGGCAGGGTACACCCTGCAAGGATCGAAGAAATGGTTGAAAAAGCAAGAAAAGAGGTTGAAACATCCATCAAGGAGGAGGGCGAGGCCGCTACCTTTGAAACGGGTGTACATAATCTCCACCCCGAGCTTGTAAGATTACTCGGTAAATTAAAATTCAGAACAAGCTACGGTCAGAATGTACTTAAACATTCCATCGAGGTATCGCACCTTTGCGGCATTATGGCTGCGGAGCTGGGTGCCGATATCACACTTGCCAAGCGTGCGGGTCTGCTGCACGACATAGGCAAATCCATAGACCATGATATGGAGGGCTCTCACATAGAGCTGGGCGCAAACCTTTGCCGCAAATATCATGAAAGCGCCACTATTATAAACGCTGTAGAGGCTCACCACGGCGACGTGGAGCCGCAGAGCATAATAGCCGTGCTGGTACAGGCTGCGGATGCCATTTCCGCCGCAAGACCGGGTGCAAGGCGCGAAACATTGGAGTCATACATCAAGCGTCTGCAATCGCTTGAGGAAATTGCCGACTCCTTCAAGGGCGTTGAAAAATCTTTCGCAATACAGGCAGGCCGTGAATTGCGAGTTATGATAGTTCCCGAGGAAGTATCGGACGACAGGCTTACCATTATGGCGCACGATATTTCCAAAAAAATCGAAACGGAGCTTGAATATCCCGGTACCATCAAGGTCAACCTTATCAGGGAAACAAGAGCCGTGGATTACGCAAAATAATGTAACATAAAAAAGCATCATACTTTTGTACGATGCTTTTTTTATTTCTTATTCCACGCCCGCAAGCTTTTCCGCAAACTCCTTAAGCAGGGCAAGCCTTGTGCCCGCGCCGAGTTTGCCTATTGTGATATATGGCTGTGCGGGGTTATTGGTAAAGGTCACGCTGCCCTTACTTTGCCTGATAAGCTCCATAAGGCGCTCAACGTCCATCTTGCATTTATCGCCCTTAAAAGCTATAACTATGCTGTCCGCGCCCCTTTGCGAAACATTTACCGCGCCCATGTCATGAAGCAGCGCCTTTGTATACGCAATATCCAGCAGATTGGCAACGGAGCGCGGGATATTGCCGTATCTGTCCTCCAGCTCGTCCTGCACGTCAAAGTAATCGGCCTTGTTTTTGATATGCGCTATCCTTTTGTATATCTCTATCTTTCGGTCAAGGTTTGATATATAGCTTTCGGGGATAAAGGCATTTACGGTTATATCCATAAGTGTCTCGTAGGTCTCCTCTATCTGCTCGCCGCGCAGCTCGCGCACCGCCTCGTCAAGCAGCTTGCAGTACAGCTCGTAGCCTATGCTGTCCATGTGTCCGTGCTGCTCGCCGCCCAGAAGATTGCCCGCACCGCGTATCTCCAGGTCGCGCATGGCAATTTTAAAGCCCGAGCCGAACTGGGTAAACTCCTTTATGGTCTGCAAACGCTTCTGGCTTACCTCCTGCAAGACCTTTTCTTTTTTATACATAAGGTATGCAAAGCTTGTGCGCGTACTTCTGCCCACACGCCCGCGCAGCTGATAAAGCTGGCTAAGACCCATACGGTCGGCATCCTGTATTATGATGGTGTTGACATTTGGGATATCCAGTCCCGTTTCCACTATGGTCGTGCAGACAAGCACATCTATAGCGCCCTCCATAAAATCAAGCATAACATTTTCCAGCTCGCGCTCGCTCATCTGGCCGTGGGCAAAAGCAAAGCTTGCCTCGGGCACCAGCTTTTGCAGCTTAAGCGTGGTGTCGGCAATGTTCTGTACACGGTTATGCAGGTAAAAGACCTGTCCGCCGCGTGCCAGCTCACGGTGTATGGCATCACGCACAAACTCGGGGTTGTACTCCATAACATAGGTCTGTATGGGTATGCGGTCGTTAGGCGGCTCGGTCAGGAGGCTCATGTCCCTTATGCCCGAAAGGCTCATGTGCAGGGTGCGGGGTATGGGCGTAGCCGTTAAGGTCAGGATATTTACATCACTTTTAAGGCTTTTGAGTTTTTCCTTGTGACCCACGCCGAAGCGCTGCTCCTCGTCAACTATTATAAGACCAAGGTCCTTAAATTTTACGTCCTTGCTCAAAAGTCTGTGCGTGCCTATAACAACATCCACCGTGCCCTTTTCAAGGCCGTTTACGGTCATTTTCTGCTCCTTCGGGGTGCGGAAGCGGTTCAACAGGCTTACCGTTACGGGATAGCCCGCCATACGCTGTGCAAAGGTCTGATAATGCTGATTTGCAAGTATAGTCGTAGGCACAAGGTAGGCCACCTGCCTGCCCTCCTGCACGGTCTTGAACGCCGCACGCAGGGCTACCTCGGTCTTACCGAAGCCCACATCGCCGCAGATAAGTCTGTCCATCACCCTGCCCTGCTCCATATCGGCCTTTACATCGGCAATGGCATCCAGCTGATCCTGCGTTTCCTCAAAGGGAAAGGCCTCCTCAAATTCATGCTGCCAAAGGGTGTCCTTGCCGTAAACAACGCCCTTTGCCGCCTGTCTTTTGGCATATATCTCGATAAGGTCCTTTGCAAGGATATTTGCGGCCTTTTTGGCGCGTGCCTTGGCCTTTGCCCAGCCCGTGCCGCCCAATTTGCTAAGCTTGGGCCCTTGGCCGTTCTCGCTGCCGCCTATGTATTTTTGCAGCAGGTCAAGACGGTTTGGCGCGATATACAAATTGCTGTCGTCGGCATAGCCTATTTTGATATAGTCCTTTGCTGCGCCCTCCACTATCTTTTGCTCTATGCCGCGGAATACGCCGATGCCGTAGTTTTCGTGCACGACATAGTCGCCTATTTTAAGGTCGTTAAAGTTTTCTATAACAGCAGCCTTGTCCTTTTTGCCGCGGTGCCTGCGCTGTTTTTTCTCCTGCTCGTTAAGGCTGATAACGGCAAATTTGTCCTCTATATACTCAAAGCTGTGTGTAAGGCCGCCCTTGCCGATATAAATAACGCCCCTGCTGTAGCTTTCCTTGTCGGTCAGAAGCGCGGCGGGCATATCGCGGGACAAAAGCTCCTCGTAAATACGTTGGCACCTTGCCGCACCGCCGCCCAGTATAAGCACGGTGTAGCCGTGTTTGTACATAAACTCCAGATCGTCAAACATTATGCGCGTATCGCCCTTTATAACGGGGGTGCTTTTTATCTTGAAATCCACGCTCTGCTTGGGCTTGAAATCGCGCAGGCTGCCCATAAAGGCACTTAAAAGCACAGTCTTGTATTTAAGCGTTTTGGCAATGACCTCACTGTAGGGGTAGATCATATCCATCTGCTGCGGCAGCATAACGCCCGCGCGTATCTGTCCCTCCACACTTTCGGTAAACTCTTTTATCGCCTGCTCGCAATGCTCGTGTATGCGGTTTGGCTCGTCATACCATACAACGGTGTTTTTTGACATATAGTCCAGAAGATGCGCCGTTTCATCGTAAAACCAGTTTATATATTTTTCCACACCCGAAAAAAAGCGCTCGTTTTCAAGACGCTCTATCGCCTCTTCAAGGGTCTCCTGAAGCTTTGTATTGCCCGTTTGCTTTAAATTTTTTCTCAGCCCCGCAATGGCCTTGTTTATATTTTCGTCCTCGTAAATAAGCTCGCTTATGGGGTAAAGCGTCACACTTTCCGCATTTTCGACAGAGCGCTGCGAAAAGCTGTCCATAATGCGTATGCTGTCTATCTCGTCGCCCCAAAGCTCCAGACGGTAGGCATTTTCGCCTATGGACGAATAAACATCTATAATGCCGCCGCGTATGGCAAACTGCCCCTGCGCCTCCACCGCCTCACAGCGCTCATAGCCCATAAGCACCAGTCTGCGGGCAAGCTCGTCCGTTTTTATCTCGTCCCCGACCTTAAAGGTAAGGACAAAGCTTTTAAAAACCTCGGGCGGCACCAGCCTGTCAAGCAGCGCCTCCATAGTGGTAATTACGGTAAGCTCCTCCCCCGCGATAAGGCGGGATATTATATCAAAGCGGCTTTTGATTATTTCGCGGCTTTTGATATCCGCGCTGTAAAAAATAATATCCTTTGCGGGATAAAGGCAAATGCTTGTTTTGTTAAAGTACGACATATCCTCGTACATTTCCTTTGCCTTAAAGGCATTTTCCGCAATAACAAGGCTGCTTTTTTTGCCGAGGGACACAATAAGCTGTGCCTTTTGGCTGTCCGCCGTGCCCGAGGCGTAAACGGGAGTCTTGTCATCGTTTACATATTGCCGCAAAAGCTTTATTTCTGCGTTGTTTTCAAGACATTTGGTTATTATTTCCATACGATCTACCTTTCGGATATTTTTCTGTGTCCTTATAACTCTTTGTTTTCCCGCTCATCCTCTTTTTTCGGCTTTTCCTTTGAGCCCTTTTTGTTGTACTTGTTCATAGCCGCCCTTGCATCGCCGTTTTTAACTATGCTTACTATGGCATCGGCGGCATCGGTTATGCCGTTTATGATATCCTGATTTTCGTCCTCGCGGAACTTGCTTAAAACATAATCCGCCAGATCCCATTCCTTTGGTTTTTCGCCTATACCTACCCTTACACGGGTAAAATTATCGTACCCAAGCTGATACATAATGTTTCTTAAGCCCTTTTGGCCGCCGTCGCTGCCCTTTTCCCTTATGCGGATATGCGACAGGGGCAGATTGATATCGTCACAGGTAACGATAATATCCTCGGGCTCCAGCTTGTAAAAGGACACTATATCCCTTACGCTCTCGCCGCTTAAATTCATATATGTTATGGGCTGCACCAAAAGCACCTTTTCAAAGCCGATACGCCCCTCGCCTATCACCGCCTTGAATTTTTGCCTGTTCATATCTATATTATGATCGTAGGCAAGCTTGTTTACCACCTCATAGCCAACATTGTGCCTTGTCCATTGATACTGCCTGCCGGGGTTTCCCAAACCGATAATTGCGTACATATTTTATCTCCTTTAAAAACGCCTAAAGGGGGCTGAAACATTTATCAGCCCCTTAAAAGTTATCTATATGATTATAACATTTGCACAGCGATTTTACAATAGTTATTTTAAGTTTCCCCGTTTTTTAAAAAATTACTTATCAGGGTAAGCCGAACAATGGCAGAAAATGCAGTCCTTTGCCATTTCATACACCTCGCCGTCCTCCGCCCCGGGAAATCGGAAAATCTATGGGCGGGGGCTTGACGATATTGCTTTTACCAAAATACCCCTTTGGGTGATGCAGCCCTTGACGGCGAGGTCACCTATAAGGATGCGGCGCATGGGTTTAAGCCCTTGTGCCGCCCTTTTTTTATACTTATCCGATGCCGCGATATGTCAATTTCGTAATTTAAAACTGCGAAACTGACACTTGCCCTGTCATTATATAGAGCGTATAATAAAAATAATATAGGAAAAAGATCGACAGACTATGCTTTTTCATTTTCACAAAGGAGGATATTATGAAAGGAAAATTTTTTAAACGTGCGGCCGCGGCAGTTGTTGCGGCTGTAATGACAGCGGGCTATCTGCCCGAAGTTTCGCCGATATTTGAAACGGCGGCATTGGTTTATGCAGATACTGTAAAAATATAAAATGGCATATATGGCTAACAAAAGATAATTTAGAGGAATTCAAAAGTACGACCGTTACGGGTACAGTAGGATATTCACAAAATGACGAAGCGGCGATTGTTGTTGACGGCAATGGTGCCGATGAAGATTTTTACCTTACCATACAGAACCTTAATGTAGATTTCAGTAGCGGCGTATACTCCCCTGCATCGGGTATAAGGCTCAAAAACGGTGCAACACTGCACCTTACCCTTAAGGGAGATAGTGTTTTAAAGGCGGGTTACGGCGGCGCAGGTATTGCAGTAGACCCCGGCTGTACCCTTATAATCACCGAAGAAAGTACGGGTACGCTTACCGCAATCGGCGGCAACTGGTACGGCGGCGGTGCGGGCATAGGCGCATTAAGCGACAAATATTATAGAGATAACCATGGTGATTCTTTCGATCCACAGCCTTTTGGTACGATAATCATAAACGGCGGTACCATAAACGCATGGGGCGGAGCACATAAAAACGGAAACTATGTGGTTTGCAGTACCGCAGGCATAGGCGGCAGTGCTGAGTCCGGATCAAAAAAGGGCAGTATAACCATAACGGGCGGCACAGTAACGGCAACGGGCGGCGAGGGCAGCGCAGGGATCGGCGGCGGCTACAGCGGCACTCTCGAAAAAATAAATATAACTGGCGGCAATGTTGCGGCATATTCGGCCGATCGTTATACCGCTTCCATAGGCTGCGGTGATTATAAAGGCAGCGAGGATTTTCTTGCCGCACCCGATATAAGTATAACGGGCGGCCGTGTGACCACTAATTATAATATAGGTCACGGAGAAATATATGTGATAGATGATTATACTGCGGGCAGTATAAATATAGCCGACGATGTAGTGGTAAGCTGCGGCGGCAGTGTCAAAACAAACGGAGAAACACAATATACAAACAGGCATTTTGATCTTACCGTATATGATAATGCACTTACTGCCCAAAACAATATCGCAGAGATAACTTTTCCTCTCGGCAGAAAGGCTGATTTTGTACTTGATGCGGCAAAAGACGGTATAGGCACGGTAAGTGCGGATATTTTGTATTCAAGCAGCCAATTAAGCCAAAGCGATACAGCGGCAATAAAGGTTGGTGAGAACACCTATACAAGCGATATTCTCGGCCTTTCCAAAGAAAGCTTTGATTTGGTGCTTGGCGGTTATTTGTACGAGATCTGGGGTGCGATATTCGATGATAGTATTGCCGCAAATTCCACAGCCGAAATTACCGTTGACGGTATAAGCGTCCACGCCTCTTACAAAACAGAAAACGCAGGGGCGGCAGTCTTTGAGGGATATTTTATATCTCCCGAAAAAATATCGGGCGAAAAAACTTTTACGGCAGAAGACAGCAACAATAATGTTTTCACAAAGACTATAACCTTTGATACACCCGAAAAACACAAAACAAGGCTTTGTATTACAATAAACAGCGGCGATACTATTCCCTATCTGGACGAAAACGGTGAAATAAAGCTTTGTGACGATTATGCAAATGTCGTTTCGGACGATAGCGCTTGGAATAAAAACAGCTTTTATGTTGTTTTGCAGGATACGGAGATAGCCGAGCGTATCAATGTTACGGGTACGGTAAATCTGATACTTTGTGACGGAGTTACGCTTAATGCCCAAAAGGGTATATCCGTTACCGAGGGCAATGTGCTTAATATATATGCACAGCAAAACGGTACGGGCAAACTTACCGCAGGTACAGCAGACGATAAGACTGCGGGTATAGGAGGCAACAATGGCAATGCAGGCGCAGGCAGCAATGGCAATGCAGGCAGTAATATTACCGCAAACGGGCAAAGAACGCAGCGCAGGCATAGGCGGCGGCTACAACGGCGGTGCCAAAGACGTTGACGGAGGTGAAATTACCATAAGCGGCGGCAAGATAACCGCAAACGGCAACCAAGGGGGTGCCGGTGTAGGAGGCGGCAGATTTTGCAAATGTGGAACTGTTGCAATATCCGGCGGCGATATTACCGCAAACGGCGGCGAAGATGGTGCAGGCATAGGCAGCGGCTACAACGGCAACGGCGGAACTGTTGAAATAACGGGCGGCACAGTAACGGCAACGGGCGGCGACGGCGGCAACGGCATAGGCTTCGGCACATACGGCAGCCTTGAAAAAATTGACCTTTCGTGGACAAATGGCAGTGACAGCATATATGCAAACAGCTATGGCGCTTCGGAGATAAACCTTAACAAAGCGTTTATGCTTAAAGACAGCGAAACACCGGCAACAGTATCAAACATCGGCGGACAGACCATTGTTCCCGCAGTTGTCGTAAGCTTTGACAAAAATGGCGGAGAGGGCGAAATGGCGGATGTTGCTGTAAGCCTTGATAAGGCTTACAAACTGCCCGAATGTACCTTTACCGCACCCGAAAATAAGGAGTTTTACAAGTGGCAGATAGACGAAGTACAGTATGATAAAAGCGAAAGTGTTGAATTGACCGATGATACCGTTGTTACGGCGCTGTGGCGCGGTATTCAAAAAAACGTGTCATTTGATGCAAACGGTCACGGTACCGCACCCGAGGCGCAGACAGTGCCTATGGGCGAGCTTGCTGCCGCTCCGACAGCTCCCGAAGAAACGGGATGGGAGTTCGGAGGCTGGTATTCGGACAAAAACTGCACTACAGTATGGGATTTTGAAAAAGATACGGTCACGGATGATCTTACCCTTTATGCAAAATGGACATTAATAAAATACACAATAAGCTACGAACTTAACGGCGGCACAAATGCAGACGGCAACCCGACCGAGTACGATATTACAAAAGCCATTGGCATTGCCGAAGCGGTTAAGACGGGCTTTGAATTCCTCGGCTGGACTTATGACGATGTAACAACGCCGCAGACTGCTGTAAATTTACCTGTCGGCACCTTTGGCAACAAAACATTTACCGCAAACTGGAAAGCAAACAAGTATACATTGACTTTTAAGGACGGCGACACGGTACTTTATACCATAACAGAGGATTATAACACTTCGGTTGACGCACCCGCAGACCCGATTAAGGAAAACGCAAGATTTTTGGGTTGGGATAAGGAAGTACCACAGACCATTCCGGCCGAGAACCTTACATTTACCGCGGCTTGGGACACGCTTACAAAGGTAAATGCAGTCGAGCCTACCTGTACCGCGGACGGCAATACCGAATACTGGTACAATGCGGTAAATAAATATTTTGTTTCGGACGGAAAGGGCGGCTATACCGAGTGCGAGCTGAGCAGCACGGTTTTACCCGCAGAACACAGCTATGACTATGACGCCCCTGTCTGGACTTCTACCCTTGAGGGCGCGGAAAAAGACCCGCAGGAAAATGATTTTGTTGTGCTTACACTTAAATGTACAAAGTGTGATGATGTTTATACGGAAAAGACTTATGCTATAACATCAAATGTAACAAAAAAGCCCACTATGTATGAGGACGGTGTTTTAACATACACAGCGACCGTAACGGTAAACGGTCACGAGATCGTATATACTTATAACACGGTCATACCCAAATATGTGGCAAAAATAGACGGCAAGGGCAGTTATTCCACACTTAAAGAAGCACTTGACGCTGCTTACGATAACGATACGGTAAAGCTTTTGGCAGATGTGGATGAGCCGAAGGCTGATTGCGGCTTGGATATGGAATACAGCTGCTATTATAAAGATATTGTGCTTGACCTGGGAGGACATTATGCAAAACTCGGCGGTATCACTACTTCCCGCAGCGTTTCGGTCAAAAACGGTACTCTTGATATAGGCGAGATCTACTGTGACGGTTGTTACGCCGAAAGAACGCTTGAACTTGACAATGCTGTCATAAATGCTAACAAGCTTTACTGGAATTCAAAAAATGTTTCGGTCAAAAACGGCAGTGAACTTAATATCGGAGAGGACGCCACATTCGGCAATTATGACGAGTACAGCTTTGAACTTGCTTTGGACGAAACATCCAAAATAACATTGACAAATACAAACGTAGGCTCGGAAGGCAATATAGATAATACAATTCCCGAACTTGCAATGTATTTGCCTGCGGGCTTTGAGTTTGCTTATGATGACCAGGAAAAGCGGTATTATGTGCAAAAGGACGGTGCGCGTGTAACGGACAAGGTGACCTTGCTTTGGTCAAACTTTGCACCCGAACTTCTTGAAGCGGGTGTCCCTGCGACTTGCGAAAGCGCCGGTGCATATGATAAATATAAGCATGGCGGTATTATATATGTACTTGTTGACGGCATATACAAAAGAGTGACCGACCCCGATAATTATGATTTTACCATTCCCGCACTTGGACACAACTGGGGCGGATATGTATACGAATGGGCGGACGATTATTTGACCTGCACAAGGAAAAGGATATGTAAAAACGATAATACACATATCGACACACCTAAAACAGTCGATGCGATTATCAAAGACGGCTATGCATCCGCAGATTTCAACGGCACGGAAACAAGATATTCCCATACCGCCAATATATCCGATGACGGAACACGAAACGGCGATTATGATGTAAACCTCGATACTGCCGATACCGTTAAAATAGACGGCGCCGAGAGTTTAAGCATAACACTTAATTACGGTGTCGAAGGCCGCACCTATGATTATCTTGAGATCTACGACGGTGCAGGTAATTTGGTAGAAACATTTAATGATACCAATAAAGAAGGCTATATCGAAGCTCCGACAATCAATATTAACGGCGATACGGTAACTTTCCGCTTTGTATCGGACAGCAGCGAAACTTATTACGGATACTATGCGATAATAAGCGCAGATGTTACCGATATACAAAAAACAAAGGTGCTTAACATAACAGCGGGCGATGTTGACTTTGACGGCAATATTACAGATGAGGATGCCGCAATGGTGCTTAAATATATAAGCACGGGCAAGGCGTTTTTTGAAGATGATGCCGATAAAAACGCAAAGGCGATTTTAGCCGCAAACGCAGACGGCAAGGGCGGTATTGATATGCTTGACGTTATCAAAATACTGCAAATTGCGCAAGAAAATAATAATCAAACCACATAATAACTGACAAAAGCCCTGCATATCAAAATATGATATGCGGGGCTTTTTTGTTTCCGATCCTGCGTGGAACGGGCAAAGGTCTAAAAACCGATATATCCATATATATACGGTGCGGACCGATGCTTCTGCACAATAGGTTTTAGCTTTGTGAATTCTCAACTATAGCAAGTATGGCTATAACATCGAGCATATCGGGTGTTTCCTTTGTGCTGTCTGTTATTCTTGCCGCAGCAAGCTGTTTTTCGTTAAGTGTTGCTGTACCGCTTAAATATTTCAGCAGTAAGGCTGCATCGGCTTTTTCTATTGCGCCGTTAAGGTCAACATCGCCGTTTGTGCTTATAATGACCTGTGCCGCGCCTGTCTTTGTTTCATAGCCGTCGGCAGTTATCCTATAATAAACGGTGTAAGTACCCGGTTCTGTAAAGGTCGGGCTTTCATCAAGGTCGTAGGTACCCGCTGTTGTGCCGTATCTGACGGTCGCACCTGCGGGAGCATTTACGGTTATGCCGTGAGCATTACCGTCATAAAGACCCTTATAGGCAGTAACTTTTGTACCGATCTCGCTGCCGAGTACGGTAATATTGCATACATCTGTTCTGCTGCCGTCCTCGGTAGTGACGGAAATATGTGCTACACCGCTGCCTACTGCCGTAACTGTGCCGTCCGATACCGCTGCAACCGCTGTGTTGTCGCTTTCCCAGACAACATTTTTATTTGCCGCGTTGTCGGGCATAACGGTCGCCGTTAAGTTCTCCGTATCGCCGCTTGCAAGTGCTACGGTATGCTTATCAAGTGCAACTCCCGTTACGGGTGCCGCGTTCTCACTTGTGCTGCTGTAGACAAATATGCGGTTTGTTATCTGCTCCTCGGTCGAGGCCTTGCTTACTCCCTCACCCGCGATAAGGCAGGTGTCGTAAAGTGCGTTAAAATCTATCTCCTCACCGTCTGTCGCCGATCTAAAATAAAGCGTTGCCGACTTGCTGACGGTCGCCTTATCCGCTGCCGAAGGCATTTTGTACATTGTAATAGAATAAATGCCGTTTTCAAGCGCTGTTTCGACCGCATCCTTAAACGAGGGATAGTAATAGGTCACGTCATTTTTTGTATAAGACGCAACAGTTTTGCTGTCCGTGCTTACCGTAAAATCGGAATAACCGTTGGGGTTGACGAAGCTTATGCAGTATTCCTCAATATTCGGGTCATACATTATTGCTGCGGGATATTCATATATAAGTCCGTTATGTCGGTGGCTTACATAAATTGCACTTCCCGTTTCGGCAGCTTCGATAACAAGCTCCTTCGGTACCGCAAAGCTCAGCAATGCCGCACCGTCTATCTGTATTTCCTCGGGTGCTGCCATAGGTACGCTGTTTTTGTCACTTAAAACGGTGTTTTCGTCCTCTGCGGTAGCTACCCTTTGTATCATGGGCGTTATATTCAGCGACATTGTAACGCTGTCGCCCGTCACTTCGTAGCCTGTTATGGCAACATCCATATAGTTTTTGTCAACTATGCGCAGGTTTTCGGCTGCATTGTTTACGTCAACAAGGCCTGCATTTGCAAGCGCCGTCAGCGCGGCTGCCTTTTCCCCATCGGAAACCGCAGCACTGCCGCCCGACAGGTCATAGTCCGCATTAAGTGACTGTGCTGTTTTTTCAAGCATTTCCTTTGCCGCATCATCAACAGCTACCTCAATATTTGCCGTTGGCTCGCCTTTTTCTGCCGCAGTCATATCGGCAACACCGTTTGCCGCAGCTGCTATATCTGCATTTGATATAAATGCTGCAGTCAAGGTAACATCATGTTTGGGCATTATAAAGGTATAAGTTTTTTCGCCCAAAGCATCAACACTTGCTTTTACATCAATACCGCTGCCGCTTATTTTTTCAAGAGCAAAGCCTGCATTTGCCGTGGGAACTATTTTTACAACACTCCCCTGCGCGGCCTTGTCGGATGATATGCTTATACTTCCGTTTTCGATATTTTCGTCAATAAGCACGCTGTAAGGCGTATCAAGCACCGCCTCGACAGTTATATCGTCTGCGGGCATTCTGAAGCTGTAGCCGCCCGATGCATCAAGCTGAATGTTTGATACGGTGCCGTTTCTTGTATACCTGTAGCCCTTTATCGCCTTATCCTCGTCACCCATTGATGCAGAAACACTTATTGTATCGCCGTAATGAGCTGTTGTCGGAAGGTCGTGGCCAAATACAACACCGTTTGCATTTTTGTAGTTTATTGTGTAATTTTTCTGTGCGTATTTTACGGTAACTTCAACATCTGCCGCAGGCATTGTAAATTTGCCGTTTGTTATGGCTATATCTTCGTTGGTTGCCTTGTTTGTTACCGTAAGCATGGTACGCTCATACCCCGCGAACGGCGTTGCCGTTATGCTTACCTCTTCGCCCGGCAAAGCCCTTGCTTTATCGGCTTTAAGGCTGCCGCCTTTGTCATAGTTAAGGCCTACGCTGTAGCCGCTGTATGCCGCTATTACAACACCCGCATTTGCGCCGAGATAATTGTCGTTTGTTTCAAGCACAAAGGTCTGATGTGTAAAGCCCGGACCCACATAGTTTATGGGCACGGTGGCGGTATTGCCGCTCCATGTTATGTCGCCTATTGTGACAACATCATTATTTACGGCATTGTACAGCTTTAAAACATCTGCTGCGGAATTATCCGCATCTTCGCTTACCGTAAGTGTGACGGTACCGTTTTGGGCGTACAGGTCAAGATTCTCCCTGCTTATTGTAAGTGTTCTCGCCGCACGCTCTATCCAAAGGTATCTGTCCATTTTGCCTGTGTTTATGCCGTCATTGTATGTGGCAACAACCGTATAGGTACCTTTATTTATGGGGGCGGAGTCAAGCTTGTTTGCCTCATCAACGCCGTAGCCCGAATAATAGGTGTATGTCCATGTGGGATCGTCGCCCTGCGTATACTTATCCTGTCCCGTAAAATCTATGGTCGCCTCTATGGTCTGCGGTGTGCCGTCGTAGGCAACTGTCTTGTTTTCCATAGAGATAAGGGAGGAAACATCGGGCTTGTAATTTTTATTCTTTTCCCAAAGGGCGTAAAGGTTTAATGCATTATCGCCGTTAAAATCAGCTTCTTTCACTATCGGAGAAGCCTTATCGTAATAGTTTACGTCACTATAGCTTGAGTATACTGCACCCTCTGTCCTGCTCCAGCCCTTGAAATCGTAGCCCTCACGGGTAAAGGTATTGGGGCTGAGCGTTACGGAGGCATAATTGCCCCAGTTTGAGAAATACCCCATCTTAAAGTTTTGGGATTCCATTTCTCCCTCGCCGCCGTTTGCGTTATATGTTACTTTAAGCACAGGCTTCCATATTGCATACAGCGTAACAACTTGTGATGTAACGGTATAGCTTTGCTCGTCAGCATAGAAGCCTGTGGATGCGGTCGCTGTTTTGCCCCAGCCGTCAAAGGCATAGCCCGCTTTTGTAAAACGGTTGGGGTTTAAGTTTACGCTTTCTCCCGACCAGCCTCTTTGCGATGCCATAGTTCCCTCGCCGCCGTTGGCATCAAAATTGATTATGCTGTAAACCTTGTCTACCTGATAATCACAGTGCAGCACTACATCGGAAGTCACCGTATAGGTATCACCTTCAAAGCTGTTTAATTCGCTGCTGCCTATATGCCAGCACTTAAAGCCCATTATGTACTCTCTGCCGTCAGCCCATGCTCCGGTTTGGGTAAATGTGCCTTTAGGAAGGGTATAATTCGTACCTTTCGCAACATAGACAGGATCCATAACACCCTCACCGCCGTTTGCATCAAAGGTTATTTGGCAAATACTGTCATCTATCTTCGGGATAACGGTATCGCTCATATCCGTTATCTCGTTTTTGCATTCTATGTCGTAGTAATACTTTTTCCGCGCCTTGCAGTACCAATAGCCTATATGACCCTCTGCCTCCGTTGTGGGCTCAACGCGGGGGATATATTCTATCCAATGCTCGGTGGGAATAAATGTAAAGGTGGAAAATCCGTCGGGGTTATCAAAGTCCACACAGTCCATACCGTAATCGCTTACAAAACTGCCTGCGTAAGTATGTTCCGTGCCGTTGTGGTTGTTGTAAACAAGCATTGTCGCGCTGCTTTGCATACCCGTAAGCACAGGCGCCGTTATGTTTATAGATGTACCTGCCGTATTAAAGGGGACATCGCTTTTAACAAAGCCCTTTACTTCCTCTCCGCCGGTTTCATCAACGTAATAAACGCTGTAGGTAAGGCTTATATCCGCCGTCATGCTTGTAAATTCGTTTGTGTCGCCGTCACCGTCTTCATCGTTCTCGTCTTTTGTATAGTCCGTAACGGTCATATTTATACTCGGTTCTATAACAGTATATCCCGATGTATGACTTAAATTGCCCTTATCGTAGAATTGGTGGCCTGCACCGTTAAAGCTGTCGCCCACAAAGTCCGAAGCGTGCTGCGCCACATATTCCGAAAGGTTATCCGAATACAGAAGCCCCGACATTGAAGTATCGTTGTCTGTCAGATCGCTTATGTTTTTAAATGTGCTTTTCTGGCGCACAACAACATTTGATACGCCGTCCGAAGCAGTTTCAAGCGGCTGCACCTGTACAGTCTGCCTTGCAAGCTCCATACCGCACATCTCGCACACAACGACCTGATCATAGCTGCCGTATGTTGTGCGTGTCGGTGGGATATACTTGTCCTTTATTGTCTTGTGTATATGGTTGCCGCTCCATTGGTTCTCGCAGGCAGGACATCTGAATGTGTGCTGCGTGTTATTTGTATAATTGCCCGTGCCGTCGTCGTAAACCTGATAATTACAGGGATAGCTCGGTGTCACGGTCTCGCCGCAGACCTTGCAGTACACCTCGTGTCTGCCCGCACCGAGGGTGGTAGAGGGTCTTGCCCTTTCCGTACACTCGACAAGACGCAGACCGCCGCCGCACTTGGAGCAGAACTGCCAATGCTTGCCGGGTGTTGCCGACTCTATCCAACCGTCGGTATCACATTTTTCGCTGTGCTCAAAGCCGCATATCTCACACTTTGCCCTGTGTATGCCCGACCCTGCCGCAGAATAGCTGCATTCCGTGTCCGCCATCCGTGTCGGCTGTGCATTTGGGTCGTTGGGGTTTAAATAGGGCTCAAAGGTAAAATATGTGTGCGGCTCGGGATCTTCCTGCTTCAGCTTTAAGCCGACCGTTCTGTCATATCCGCATTTTTCACAGTAAATAACGCACATATCCCTTGTGGATGCGGACGAACCCTTCCATTGATGAGGTTCCCACACACCCGCCGAACACATACTGCATTTGGACTGATGACCGCTCCAATAATAAGCCTTCATCATATCGTAGTATTTTGCCGGGCTGTCATCTTCGCTTTTATTTTTGTCGTTTACCTTGAAATATTGCTCAACATCCTCGGCTCTCCATGCCTTTTCCGTGTCTATACTGTGGTTTGAAACGCTTCTTTGCTCTCCGCAGTTGTCGCAGACATAAGCGTGCTGATTGCCGATATCCTCATAATGGCAACTGTTGTGGGTACAAGGGTGGGATTCGGGACGCTTATCAGTATATTGAAAATTACAGCCGCTGCAGCTGTATATCTTGTGCTGGGTAGGCTTAGTCCATTTTCCCGTAACAGGGTCATATTCACTGTAAAAATCGCCTGTTTGCTTCATATTGTGTGCACCCTTGTTGAATATTTCGCCGCAGTGGGTGCAATAGTCCCAATGGCTGTTATAATCATAGTTTTTATTAAGGGTGTGCTGTACCACGGGCGGATTTTGTACGCCTTTGGGGTTTTGGGCAGTGGGCGGACCGTAGTCACAGTATTTACAGCCGTAAATATGTCCGCTGCCCTTTGCGTGCCATGTATATGTATGCCAGCATATCTCGGGAATATAGCCGCAGTATACGCAGGTAGGCAGGGCAGGATGGTTC
The DNA here is from genome assembly GCA_017543265.1 of Bacillota bacterium. Classification (GTDB taxonomy): domain Bacteria; phylum Bacillota; class Clostridia; order Lachnospirales; family CAG-274; genus RGIG4310. The sequence continues at coordinate 44,042 of JAFYGI010000027.1, forward strand.
TTGCCGTTTATCACCTTATCCACATTTACAAAGCTGTGCTGTTCGCCGTCCGATACATAGCCGCACTTTTTACATCTTGTTGTATGGCTGTCGATGCCAATATTAATGTACTCTAAATTTTCTCTTGTTCCGTCGGGGTCGTGCTTTTCTATTTTAAGCACCTTGCCGCAGTTACACACATATTGGTGTTTTTCGGGGTCCCTGCTTGGTGTCCAGCGGCAGTTTTTGGGGGCGTGTGCACAACGCATGACCGCAAATACCTGCGTTGGCATAAGCCCCGCAAGCATTACCAATGCAAGGATAAAACTAATAAATCGTCTTGTTTTTTTGCCCATACAAAGTCTCCTTTCTGTTTTGGGTTTTTGTCGTTTTAATTCTTTTTACGCATTTATCTATGCGTTACACCGCTTTTGCAGTTTGTTAAGCTTACTCGCCTCCGATCCGTATATTGCCGGCATTGTAAGCCAAATAAGTTTGTAAAGATCCGTTCAATACGCTATTATTATTTTAACAAAAAATTACCATAAATGCAACGGCTTTGGAATAAGTGGTAGTAAATTAGGTATAGACGGTATTGGGGCAAAATATTGCTAAAGCGTTATATCCATATAACAATTGCAGGTGTCTCGCCTTGGTCGGTTTTTTTTATCTTATCACACCCCTAAAATAAAAATTGTAAAAAACGGGACGAAGTAAATTTTGCAGGATTTTATAACGAAAATTTCAAAAATATCTTGACAACCCAAGGGTTGAATGTTATCATAATCCCATAACGAGGGTGTTGTGTCCTTTTTGGATGTGGCACTTTCGTTTTTTTATTTTGAATTAATATTGACGAAAAAACCCTGCAGCAGACTTTAGGGCATAGCAATATTGCGACCACACTTGACATCTACACCCATATAGACTACGAACATATAAAAGGTGAATTTGAAAAGTTGTCAAATTATCATATGGCACAGTAGGTGACAATAGCGGACAGTCAACAGACAGTCAACGGACAGTCAATAGGCAAATTTGAGAATTGTATTATAAAACAAAAAGACCCAAACATTGCTGTTTGAGCCTCTTTGAAAGACTGAGACACCCGGGACTCGAACCCGGGACCCCTTGATTAAAAGTCAAGTGCTCTAGCCGGCTGAGCTAGTGTCCCACAATATGAAAGGGTGGATAATGGGATTCGAACCCATGACCTTCAGAGCCACAATCTGACGCGCTAACCAACTGTGCTATACCCACCATAAAAAAATGTACCGGAAGGGATTCGAACCCCCGACCCACGGCTTAGAAGGCCGTTGCTCTATCCAACTGAGCTACCGGTACTTGTATGTTAAGGCTGCGCGATGATGGGATATAAAAAAATCGGGGTGACAGGATTTGAACCTGCGACCTCCTGATCCCAAATCAGGCGCGCTAGCCAAGCTACG
>JAFYGI010000028.1 GCA_017543265.1 Bacillota bacterium
CCCTGACCCTTTTCGTTTGTTGTATAAGGTGTGGAAGGTGCGGAGCCGCCCCAGATCGAAGAACAACCTGTAGCGTTTGCTATGTACATTCTGTCACCGTAAAGCTGTGTGATAAGTCTTGCATAAGCTGTTTCAGCACAACCGCCGCAGGAACCGGAGAATTCAAGGTAAGGAAGCTCGAACTGAGAACCCTTTACGCTGTATTTATCCTCGGGATTTTCCTTGCGAGGAAGCTTAACTGCATAGTCCCAAGCCTCAACCTGATCGCGTGCGTCGTCGATAGGTACAAGCTTAAGAGGATCGCTCTTGCCTGCAAGAGGACAGCTTGCGATACAGTTGCCGCAGCCTGTACAGTCCATAATGTCAACCTGCATTACATACTTGAAGCCTGCTTCCTTGCCCTTGCCGTCCACTGCCTTTAATGAAGCGGGAGCAGCCTTTGCCTCGTCCTCTGTAAGAAGGAAAGGTCTGATACAAGCGTGAGGACAAACAAATGCACACTGGTTACACTGGATACAGGTAGAAGGATCCCAAACGGGAACATTGATAGCGATACCGCGCTTCTCGTAAGCTGCTGTACCGTGCTCGAATGTACCGTCCTCGATACCCTTGAATGCGGATACGGGAAGTGTGTCACCCTTCTGAGCGTTCATAACGTCTACTATATCTGTGATGAACTTAGGTCTGTCTGTTACTTCAACCTTTTCGTCAACTGCGTTAGCCCAGTCAGCGGGGATAGCAACCTTGTGGAAGCCCTCTGCACCTGCGTCAACAGCAGCGTAGTTCATGTTTACGATCTTTTCGCCCTTCTTGCCGTAGGACTTAACGATAAATTCCTTCATGTACTTGATAGCGTCATCCTTGGGGATGATCTCTGTGATCATGAAGAATGCGGACTGAAGAACCATGTTGAACTTGCTGCCAAGTCCAAGCTCTGCACCGATCTTTACAGCGTTGATGGTGTAGAAGTTGATGTTCTTCTTGGCAAGGTCTCTCTTAACATTTGCGGGAAGATGAGTATTAAGCTCTTCATCCGACCAAATAGTGTTAAGAAGGAAGCTGCCGCCGTCCTTAAGGTTGGATGTCATATCATACTTGTTAAGGTATGACTGCTGATGACAAGCAACAAAGTCAGCCGTATCAATAAGATAAGGCGAACGGATAGGCTTGTGACCAAATCTTAAGTGAGAATTGGTGATACCGCCTGACTTCTTGGAGTCATAAGCGAAGTAAGCCTGTGCATACATATCTGTATGGTCACCGATGATCTTGATGGAGTTCTTGTTTGCACCAACTGTACCGTCGGAGCCGAGACCCCAGAATAAGCAGTTCTTTGTGCCCTCGGGTGTAACGTCAACAACCTCACCGCGCTCAAGCGAAAGGCCTGTAACGTCGTCGTTGATGGCAAGTGTGAAAGGATTCTTGGGCTGTGCAGCGTCAAGATTCTTGTAAACAGCAATGATGTCCGCAGGAGTAGTGTCCTTTGAACCGAGACCGAAACGGCCGCCGATGATCTCGGGCTTTCTGTCGCTGTGGAAGAATGCTGTACAAACGTCCTGATATAAAGGCTCGCCGAGTGAACCGGGCTCCTTTGTTCTGTCAAGAACAGCGATCTTCTTTGCAGTTGCGGGGATAGCCTCAAGAAGCTTCTCGGGTACGAAAGGTCTGAAAAGATGTACATTTACAAGACCGACCTTCTCGCCCTTTGCTGCAAGGTAGTCGATAGTACCGGCGATAGTATCGCAGATAGAACCCATAGCAACGATAACCTTTTCTGCATCGGGTGCGCCGTAGTAGTTGAACAGCTTGTACTCTCTGCCTGTAAGCTTGCTGATCTCTGCCATGTATTCCTCAACAACAGCGGGTGCTGCGTCGTAGTAGGGGTTGCAGGCCTCACGAGCCTGGAAGAAGATATCCGGGTTCTGTGCTGTACCGCGTGTGCATGGATGCTCGGGGTTAAGGGCATGCTCCTTAAACTCCTTTACCTTGTCCATATCAACTAATTTAGCGAGGTCTTCATAGTCAAGAACCTCGATCTTCTGAATTTCGTGTGAAGTACGGAAACCATCAAAGAAATGAAGGAAAGGTACCTTTGCCTTGATAGTTGAAAGGTGTGCAACCGCACCGAGATCCATAACTTCCTGTACGCTTGAAGAAGCAAGCATAGCAAAACCTGTCTGACGACAAGCCATAACGTCGGAGTGGTCACCGAAGATGTTAAGTGCGTGACTTGCTACACAACGAGCACTTACATGAAGTACACAGGGAAGTAATTCACCTGCGATCTTGTACATATTGGGGATCATAAGAAGAAGACCCTGTGATGCTGTGTAAGTCGTTGTTAAAGCACCCGATGCAAGTGAACCGTGTACTGTACCTGCAGCACCGGCCTCTGACTGCATCTCTACAACCTTAACAGTCTGACCGAAAATGTTTTTCTTACCTCTGGCAGCCCATTCGTCAACGTGCTCAGCCATAGGCGAGGATGGTGTAATGGGGTAAATGCCGGCAACTTCCGTAAAAGCGTAGGAAACCTCAGCAGCAGCCTGATTACCATCCATGGTTTTCATAACCTTTGACATTATTTATTCCTCCTTGTCAAAATAAATTTGTGATTATGCACTGTAGATCACATAAACACCAATAACAGGCAAAGCCCTGTCCGACATATGCAATGCGGACAGACCTGTACCGATTATCTTATGCTTATAATTATACCAAGTTTTCACCAAATAGTAAATAACAAATTTTAAAAAATTTAAATTTTTTTTACAATTTGGTTACAGCAGGTTACAAATATGTTATACGGCATTATTTGTTTTTTGCTTTTTGATGTACATGGTATATGCAATTATGCCGATAAGTGACAGTATAGAGATACCGATACCGGCAAAGAAGCCCGAGGGCTTGTATTCAAACACTATCTCGTGCGTGCCTGCCTGAACATCCACACCGATAAGGCCGTCATTGCCTATGGGTGTCTTTTTCTGTGCATGGCCGTCCACCGTAACGCTCCAGCCGGGAACGTAGGGGATGGAGGTGTATAAAACGCCGTCCTCGCCCGCGGAGATGGTGCCCGTTATCTTTGTGTCCTTAAAATCGGTTATTGTAAAGGGCTCTGCGGAAAGTCTGTCGTAGGCCTTCTGGAATACCGCATCGTCGTAGCTGGAGGCGTATATCTTGACGGTACCGTCCTTACGGTAGGTATGCTCGAATTCACCCTTGTTTGTCAGCTCAAACTTGACGGTTATCTCCTCGCCCGCCTTTACGTTGCCTATATCAAACAAACTCTTGCCGGCGGAGAGCTCGCGCTGCTCGTTGGCGGTATCGGTTATATAGGTCACGTTTTTGGTGTTGCCCGCATCCACATAAAGGTAGAGATACTGGTCCTTGTCGGAGATTATCTTTGCCGTTACCGTGGGGTGGAGCGAAAGGTCGGCGGGGTTTGTCAGCTCGTACTTGTACTCGTTGTCGTTTATCTGCTCGGTTATGTTCATATAGGTATAGTCAAAGCTTGAAAGCGGTACATCCGTGAACATTTTTTCCTCAACGCCTGCGGCCTTTTCGATAAAGTCGTTTTGTACGTCAAAGGGCATGGAGTCGTCCGTTTTCCAGTCCTTTATCTTGTCCGATACCATAAATGCAAGGGGCAGTATGCGGTCATTTTCGTATACCCATACATTGTCAAATTTTTCAAGCAGGGTATATCTTTCGTTCTTTATTGCTCCGTCATATTCGCCGTCGTCACGCACCTTTGCCTTGTTCATAACATATTTCATGTCAAACATGGCATCCACCAGCGCGGTGGGGTCGTAGTAACGGTAGGAGTTGCCCGTTGCGGCGATACCGAGTGCACCGATAAGCTCCGAAATGCCGCCCGGTGCCATAGAGCTGAACTGCGAGAAACCGTTGTAGTGGTAGAGTGACGCATCGTTTATTGTGGTAAAGCGTCTGAACTCCGTGCGGTAGAAATTGCCGTCCTCTTTTTTGTTGAGGAATTTAACGGCGCGGTTGGTGTTGTCTATATACTGCACATAGCTGTTTCTGTCGGTGGTCCTGTCAAGACCCTCGTGGCTCGAGAACAGGGCCTCCGCGCAGATACATATCAAAAGTACGGTCAAAACGCTCTTATGCTCGGACTTTTTGGCGCTGCGCTCGTAGTAGAGCAGCACGATGTAGACCATCATCGCAATAAGATTTATCACGATGTCGGAGCCCTTGAGTACGGTGTCTATCTCGCTGTAGTTGGGCACAAGTATAAACTCCGTAAAGAATATGATAACGGCATAGAAAATAAATGCCTTATACACAAGGCCGAATTTTACATCCTTGAAGTTGATGAAAGCCTTGTAAGCTATCATTATAAGTATAAAGCTGTAAATAAATGTGTAGCGGTGCGGCAGGTTTGACGGGAAATGCGCACCGTGTATAAGGTAATCCAGCGGCTTTACGCACGCGCATACAAGCATGAACAAAAGCAGGCCGCCGTACCACCATTTTTCGCGCGAACTGATCTTTCTGTTAAAGAAATAAAACGGCATAAGCAGCATTGTAAGCACGCCGCTGTATACGTTGGGAAGGTCCTCGTTACGCGCAAGTACAACGGGACGCGCACCAACAAAGTGGTTTGTTATAAGCTGGTAAATGTTTTCGTATATCTCAAACTTGGGGAAGCTTGAATCGCTTGTTGCGGTATGAGAAAGCGCAATAACGGTGGGTATGGTCAAAAACATAGATATACCGCCCGCAAGCAGCGACAATATGCCGAATTTTATAATACGGTCAAAAATAAGCTTCTGGTCTTTTTTTATCGTGTAATTGCCAAAGGTATACGCAAAGAAGTAAAGCACGGCAAATATACATACGATAAACGCGATATAGAAGTTTATGATAATAACAAGGCCAAGTGCGATAAAGTAGGTAAGGTGGCTTCCCTCATCCACAAGGCGCTGTATGCCGAGTGCAACAATGGGGAAAAGCGCAACGGCATCAAGCCACATGACATTCCAGTAGTAGCCTGTTATATAGGAAGAAAACGCATAAAGCAGACCAAAGACCACGATGGTAAGGTCGTTTTTGTTAAATGTCTTTTTAAGGTAGTAGGAAAAGAATGCGCCGCTGAATGCTATTTTTAAAATAATAAAGATAGCAAGTGCCTCGGGCAGACTGTTCTGCGAAAAAAGAAGTATAAATATACTCAGCGGGCTTGCGGTGTAGTAGGCCGACTGCACAAGAAATTCCTTGCCCAGACCGCCTTCCCAGCTGTAGAAAAGGCTTTGTCCGTTAAGTATGCGGCTGCGCAGCTCCTCGTGGAAGGGTGCGTACTGATGATAAAGGTCTACCTTAAGCACGATGTTTTCGCCAAAGGGATAGACACCCCTTATTGCATAGGTTATTGTGTAGATAAGCAATGTCAGCAGAAAAGTGAGTATTATATACTTGTTTTCCGCCAAAAATTTGTTGTTTTTGGTTTTCACCTTTGATCCTCCTTTATTCTTCACGTTTCTTGAATATGAAAAGCTTGCTGAAAATGTAATTCAGTATAACTATAACGACCTGCGCGATAAGCTTGCTTATGTAGAAATTCCAATGCAGGACGTTGACCGTTAAGTTCATCCATACTATCTCAAAGCCGAAGGAAAGCAGTCTTGCCGCAAAAAATGCCGTCATTTCCCGCAGTATGGACTTAATATCCCTGGTTTTTGACCTGAACACATAAATTTTGTTTGTTACATACGCAAACAGTACGGCGGCTATCCATGAAACGACCGTGGCAACATTTACCCTGACATCATATCTTATATTGGTGCAAAAATGCATCACCAAAAAAGATACAAAGTAATTGACAATGGTCGTCAGCACACCAAAGATAAGATAGCTTATGGTCTCACGGTTGATATATTTTCCGAATAAGTTTTTTAATTTTTCCATACATCCACCGTCCGTCAGCTGCGGAAATCGTCCTTTGGCTCGTCAACATTTGTTTTTCTTATAATGTAGACGGGTCTGTTTTTGACTTCCAGATATATTTTTGCTATATATTCGCCCAGAACACCGCAGGCCATAAGCAGCATACCGCCCACAAACAGTATAAGCGTCACGGTAGAGGCGTAGCCCGGCAGATCCTTGCCGAAAATAAGCGTTTTTACAATAATGTATATAAGGTAAACAAAGGCAGAGGCGGCGGTAAGCAGACCCATATAGCTCGATACCTTCAGCGGAAAGGTGGAAAACGCCGTTATGCCGTCAATAGCATAGGAAAACAGCTTCCAGAAGCTCCACTTGGTCTCGCCTGCGGCACGCTCCACATTTTCAAAGTCTATCCACTTTGTTTTAAAGCCTACCCAGCTGAATATTCCTTTTGAAAAACGCTGTACCTCGCTCATTGCGATGACCGCGTTTACCATCGGGCGGTTCATCATGCGAAAATCTCCCGCGCCGTCGGGCATATCCACCTCGGATATCTTGTTTACAAGGCGGTAAAAGCGTCTTGTAAAGAAGGTGCGCATGGGCGGATCGCCGTCGCGTGTCGCACGGTTGGCCGCACAGCAGTCATAGCCTTCCTCCATGGCCTGCAGCATGGGTATAATAAGCTTCGGCGGGTGCTGTAAGTCTGCATCGAGCACCAGCATATAATCGCCCGTGGAGTTTTTAAGCCCTGCATACATTGCGCTCTCCTTGCCGAAGTTGCGCGAGAAGGATATGTACTTTACGTCCTTGTACTTTTGCGCAAAGCCCTCCAGTATCTCCGGCGTTTTGTCCTTGCTGCCGTCGTCAATAAATATAAAGGTAAACTCATAGCCGCTTATGCCGCTTGTTACCTTTTTTGCTTCGTCGTAAAAAAGATTTAAGACCTGCTCCTCGTTGTAGCAGGGGACTATTAAATCTACTTTTTTCATTTTAAATGCTCCTGTCAAGTCAAAAAATTGCATACTTTATTATTGTAACTCAAAACACAAATAATATCAATAAGAATTTACAAAAAAAAGTAAAAAAATAAGATATCCGGCAAAATGCTTTGCAAAGCGGATATCTTTATTTCGTCAATTTAATGCGTTTTTGCGCCCGTATATGCCAAAAACGGCTTAATATTGCAGACTTCCGAGGTCTATACCCTTGTCGGTCAGGCGGAATTTTATCCTTATCTCCGACTCGTGGGTTATCTCCACAAGCCCTTGGTCGCACAGGCTTTTAACGGCATCTGCGTTTTTTTTGTTTATTTCGGGCTTTTTATTGAAATTTACGGCGTGAAGATCGCCGCCCATAAGGTATGACTGATAGGCACGCTGAAAAATTTCGGACTCGTATTTGTTCATATCGGCTTCCCCCTTACAGCACCTTGTCAAGAAATTCTTTAAGGCGCTGTGTCTGCGGCTCGTCAAAGAACTTCTGCGGCTCGTTTTCTTCTATTATCTGACCCTTTTCCATAAATATAACCCTTGTTGCCACCTCGCGGGCAAAGCCCATTTCGTGCGTTACAACTATCATGGTCATATTGTCCTTTGCAAGGTCACGCATTACCTCCAGCACCTCGCCGACCATTTCGGGGTCAAGCGCGGAGGTAGGCTCGTCAAAGAGCATAACATCGGGCTCCATGCAAAGGGCGCGTACAATGGCTATACGCTGCTTTTGTCCGCCCGAAAGCTGGGTAGGGTAGCTGTCGGCACGGTCCGCAAGTCCTACCCTTTTTAAAAGCTCCAGCGCCTTTTCCTCGGCCTGTGCCTTTGTCTTGCCCTGCAGCTTCATGGGTGCAAGCGTCAGGTTTTGCATGACCGTCATATGCGGGAAAAGGTTAAACTGCTGAAACACCATGCCCATACGCTGGCGCAGCTTGTTTATGTCGTTTTTGGGGTCGGTAATGTCGCTTCCATCAAAAAATATATGTCCGCCCGTAGGCTCCTCCAAAAGGTTGAGACAGCGCAGGAATGTGCTTTTGCCGCTTCCCGACGGGCCGATAACGGCCACGACCTCACCCTGACAGATCTGTGCATTTACGTTATCAAGAGCCGTTGTAGTGGAAAATTCCTTGACAAGCCCCTGTACATTTATCAATACTTCGGACATCGTCTCACCTTACCTTTCATTTGCCCTTGTGTTCTTTTCAAGCTTTTTAACGCCCGCACTCAGCAGCATAACTATCACAAGATAGATGCCCGCCGCCGCAAACAGCGGCAGAAATGCCGAATACGTCTGACCGCGTATGATATTTGCGCCCATTGTCAGGTCTTCAAGCGCTATGTAACCCGAGATAGAGGTCTCTTTAAGCAGAACTATGACCTCGTTGCCAAGGGCAGGCAAGACGTTTTTAAACGCCTGCGGAAGTATTATATACCACATCGTGGGCACATAGCCGAAGCCGAGACTGCGGCCCGCCTCAAACTGGCCGTTGTCAACGCTCATAATACCGCTTCGTACTATTTCGGCAACATACGCGCCCGAGTTGATGCCAAAGGCACATATCGCCACGATGGATTTGTCGATATTAACACTGCCGAAAATAACAAAGTAAATTATCATCAGCTGTACTGTGGAAGGTGTACCGCGTATAACGGTAAGGTAAATATTGCAAAAAAAGTTTGCTATGCTCAGCAATATCTGCAAAAAGCAGTGCAGAGGGCTGCTGTATCTGGTGGTATGCGTTTTGTCGTAGGATGAACGGATTATTGCAATAACAACACCTATCACAAGACCCACTATAAGCGCAAAAAAAGTGACCTTAAGCGTTACCTGCAAACCGTTAAGCAGGTATTTGTAGCGGTCGTCCTTTATAAAATTACGGTAGAAATCTTCTCGAAATCCCTGGCTTAAAAACATAGTTGATTTCCTTTCGGTATCGGGTGAGATGTAAAATTTGCTCCACACAAGTGTAAACGACTGCAAAAGCGGCTTGACAGACACAATGCACGGGACATTGACAATATCAAGCCGCTTTTATTTTAAATCGTTTTCAAAAGCAATTTTTAAATGGACCCGACAAAATTATGCAGCTGTTGTTGCAGCCTCTTCGGTCGATGCAGCCTCGGAGCTTCCCTCAGCCTCTTCTTCGCTTTCAGTAGCTGCCTTGTGTGCAGCGATTATTTCGTCAAGCTTGCCGTTTTCCTTCATTTCGGCAAGTGCATCGTTGATAGCGTTTAACAGCGCTGTGTTGCCCTTTTGTACGGCAAATGCGTATTCTTCCTCTGTAAGTGTCTCGTCAAGCTTTACAAGGTCGTCGTCAGCCTCGATAAACTTGTCTGCCGTGTCACCGTCGATAACAACAGCGTCTATCTTCTTTTGCTTTAATGCCTCGATAGCCTCAAAGCCCTTGCCGTAACGCTCTACAGCAGAGCTTGCATAGTTTTCGGTAACATACTCGTCGCCCGTTGTGTTAAGCTGTACGCCGATAGTCTTGCCGTCAAGCTCGTTTGCGGACTTGATGGGAGAGTCAAATCTTACGATAACAACCTGGCTGGTCGTTACATAAGGTGTGGTAAAGTCAACGCTTTCCTTTCTGTCTTCCCTTATTGTTATGCCGGAAGCGGCAACATCTGTTTTGCCGGAGCTTACTGCGGTAATTACGGAGCTGAAATCCATATTTTCGGCTGCGGATTCAAGGCCGAGCTTCTGTGCAACATAAGCCATAACATCGGCATCGATACCAACGACCTGCTCGTTCTCGATATACTCGTAGGGCGGGAAGTCTGCGCTGGTAGCCCATGTAAGCTTGCCGTCAACAGCGGTCTTTATCTCTTGTGTGGCTGCGGGATTTTCTGTGCCGGGATTTTCGGGCTGGGGCTGCTGACTGCCGCTGCAGCCGAACATCGACATAAGAATAACTCCTGCTAGAGATGCCGCAATAAGGCTTTTGAATTTTTTCATGATGAAATTTCCCCTTTCACTTTTTGATGTTGTTAAGATAATCTTTATTAAGCGCAATAAGGCCCTTTATGTAGTCCTCGGAAGGACCGCCCTCTACCGTGCGCGAATTTACGCAGGTCTCAAGGCTTATTGCGTTATAGATGTCCTCTGTAAACACGTCACTGACTGCCCTGAACTCGTCAAGGGTAAGCTCGTCAAGTGCTTTTTGGCTGTTTACGCAGTACAGCACGAGCCGACCCACAACGGCATGGGCATCCCTGAAGGGCATACCCTGCTTTACAAGCCAGTCCGCAGCATCTGTGGCGTTCATAAAGCCGCCCTTTGCCGCCCTGTACATATTGTCCTTGTTTACAGTCATTGTTGCTATCATGCGCGTAAATACGGGCAGACACATTTCAAGCGTATCAACTGCGTCAAATACGCCCTCCTTGTCCTCCTGCATATCCTTGTTGTATGCAAGCGGTATGCCCTTCATGGTGGTAAGCATACCCATCAGGTGTCCGTATACACGTCCTGTTTTGCCCCTTATAAGCTCTGCCATATCGGGGTTTTTCTTCTGCGGCATAATGGAAGAACCCGTTGAATAGGCATCGTCCATTTCCACAAATTTATACTGCTGGCTGTTCCATATTATTATTTCCTCACAGAAGCGGCTCAGGTGCATCATTATTATAGACAATGCACTTAACAGCTCTATGACAAAATCACGGTCGCTCACGCCGTCCATGCTGTTGAGGGTTATTGCATCAAAGCCCAGCTCCTCACATACAAAGCGGCGGTCGATGGGGTAGGTGGTGGCAGCCAGTGCGCCGCTGCCAAGCGGCATAACATTTGTACGGCCGTACACATCGCCCAGACGTGCGTAGTCACGCTTGAACATCTCCATATATGCAAGCAGATGATGCGCAAATGTGACAGGCTGCGCGTTTTGCAGATGTGTGTAGCCGGGAAGTATCGTCTTTGTGTGTTCTTCGGCCATGCTGTTCAATGTCTGCATAAGCTCGAAAACAAGCTGCTTTATATCGACTATATGGTCTTTAAGATACATCCTTATATCAAGTGCTACCTGGTCGTTGCGGCTTCTGCCCGTATGAAGGCGTTTGCCCACATCGCCGATCCTTTGTATAAGTATGGTCTCGATATTCATGTGGATATCCTCGGCCTTTTCGTCAAATGTGACCTTGCCGTCCTCGATATCGTGAAGTATATCAAGCAGTGTTTTTTGTATCAGCTCGCTGTCCTGTGCGGGTATAATGCCTTGCTTGCCCAGCATTTTCGCATGGGCGATGCTGCCTGTTATATCCTGCTTGTACATACGGCTGTCAAAGCTTATGGACGAGTGAAAATGGTCCGTAAAGCTGTCGGTTGATTTTGTAAATCTTCCGCCCCAAAGTTTCATATTATATACCTCGAATTATTTGTTCTCGTTTCTTTGCTTCATCATAGCTCTGACCTTTAACGGCAGACCGAAAAGGTTGATAAAGCCGACAGCGTCCTTGTGGCTGTAAAGCTCGCCTGTGGTGAAGCTTGCAATATCCTCGTCATACAGGCTGTAAGGTGAAGAAGAACCTGCGGAGATAATATTGCCCTTGTAAAGCTTTAACTTTACCTTGCCCGTAACTGTCTGCTGGAGAGAGTCGTTAAATGCGTCAAGCGCCTCACGAAGGGGAGTGTACCACTCACCGCTGTAAAGAAGCTCGGCATACTTTGTTGCGATAGTCTCTCTGAACTGCTGTGACTGCTTGTCCAGGCAAAGATATTCAAGCTCACGGTGTGCATACATAAGGATAGTGCCGCCCGGTGTCTCGTATACACCGCGTGACTTCATGCCTACAACACGGTTTTCAACGATGTCCGCGATGCCTATACCGTTTGCGCCGCCGACCTCGTTAAGCTTGGTCATTATTTCGATGGGTGAAAGCTTCTTGCCGTCTATTGCAACGGGAATACCCTTTTCAAATTCAATTTCGATATATGTGTCCTTGTCGGGAGCCTTTTCCGGTGTCACGCCAAGCACAAGCAGGCGGTCGTAATTAGGCTCGTTTGCGGGATCCTCCAGCTCAAGACCCTCGTGGCTGATGTGCCAGAGGTTGCGGTCGCGGCTGTAGCTGTCGTCCTTTTTCATGGGTACGGGTATGCCGCGCTCTTCAAGGTAAGCTATCTCGTCTTCTCTGGACTGCATTTTCCATTCGTCCATCTTCCAGGGCGCGATTATTTCAAGGTCGGGTGCAAACGCCTTAACGGTAAGCTCAAAGCGTACCTGGTCGTTGCCCTTGCCCGTAGCACCGTGGCAGATAGCGAAAGCGCCTTCCTTGCGTGCTATCTCAACAAGACGCTTTGCGATAATGGGTCTTGCCATAGATGTACCGAGAAGATACTTGCCCTCGTAAACTGCATTTGCCTTAACTGTAGGATAAATAACGTCGGTAATGAATTCCTCCGTCAGATCCTCGATGTAAAGCTTGCTTGCGCCCGTTGAAAGCGCACGCTCCTCAAGACCGTCCGTCTCGCTGCCCTGTCCCACATCGGCACATACCGCGATGACCTCAACGTCCTTGTAAAGCTCCTTTAACCAAGGAATAATAACGGTGGTATCAAGACCGCCGGAGTAAGCCAAAACTATTTTTCTGCTCATTTTACAAAACCTCCCATAATGTTTTTAATGATTATATCACAATATACATAAGATATTCAAGTACAAATAACAATTTTTTGATAAAAAAATAATTTTTTAAAAAAAGTGTTGCATAATATACATTTGTGGTGTATAATTATAAATCATTTGCATTAAACGGACACGGTTTACCTTATTAAAAGGAAAATCTTTTCAATTAGTACTGTACATTTGATGCGAATGGGTGTATAATATAGAGATTAAAATAATTATGATAAAACTATTGTAAACGGAGGAATATAAAATGATAAAAGTTGGTATTATCGGTGCAACGGGATATGCGGGCAGCGAGCTTGTAAGACTTATCACAAGCCATCCGCAGGCAGAGGTAAAAACGCTTACATCCCAGTCCTATGCGGGCAAGGAGTTCGGCAGCGTGTACGAAAGCTACAGACACAGACCCGACTATGTATGCGAGGAAGAAAATATCGAAAAAATGGCAAAAGAGTGTGATGTTATCTTTCTGGCACTTCCTCACGGCGTTGCAAGCAAAAAAATAAACGAGGATATTCTTTCCAAAACAAAGATAATCGACCTTGGTGCGGATTTCCGCTTACAGGATATCGAAACATACGAAAAGTGGTATACAACACATTATGCAAAGGATATCCTTCCCGAGGCTGTGTATGGCCTTTGCGAGATAAACCGCGATAAAATAAAGGGCAGACGCATTGTCGCAAACCCAGGCTGTTATACGACTTGCAGCATTTTATCGCTGTACCCGCTTGTAAAGGAAAAGATGATAGACCTTTCCACTATAGTAATAGATGCAAAATCGGGCGCAACGGGCGCAGGCAGAGGCCTTTCCCTCGGCAACCATTACTGCGAGCTTAATGAGAGCGTAAAGGCGTATAAAATTGCAAACCACAGACATACGCCAGAGATAGAGGAGCAGCTTTCATACGCTGCGGGTGAGGATGTTGTTTTAAGCTTTACACCGCATCTTATCCCTATGGACAGGGGCATACTTGCCACCTGCTATGCAAAGCTTGCTAATAAATATACATATGAGGACATACTTGCCGCATACGAGAAATATTACAAGGACGAATATTTTGTAAGACTTACCAAAAAGGATGCCTTCCCCGAAACAAAGTGGGTAAAGGGCTCAAACTTTGTGGATATTGGCTTTACAATAGACGAAAGAACAAACCGCGTTATCGTTATAGGCGCTCTTGACAACCTCTTTAAGGGTGCTGCGGGACAGGCTGTTCAGAATATGAATATCCTGTTCGGCCTTGACGAAAAAACAGGACTTGACTACATACCGGTATTCCCGGCTTAAAAGGAGTAATTTATATGAAAACAATAAACGGTAATGTTACATCGCCCATAGGCTTTTCTGCGGGCGGATGCAATATAGGACTTAAAAAAGACAAAAAGGATATGGCTGTTATAGTCAGCGAAAAAATGTGTACCGCTGCGGGCTGCTTTACGACCAATGTTGTCAAGGCTGCACCCGTAATGTGGGATATGGAAAAGGTAAATAACCCCATAAAGGGCATTGTTGCCAACAGCGGCAATGCAAACGCCTGTACGGGTCAGCAGGGTATAAAGGACTGTGAGGATACGGCTGCAAGGCTGGCCGCTCATGTCGGCGCAAAGGCCGAGAATGTGCTTGTATGCTCAACGGGCGTTATAGGTGTAAACCTTGATATGGATAAGATATTACCCGGTGTTGACAAAACATTTGCGGCAATATCAAACGATTTTGCGGGCGGCGAAAGCGCAAGCCATGCGATCATGACCACCGACACGCGCCCCAAGACCGCCGCTGCCGAGATAGAGATAGGCGGCAAAAAGGTCACTCTTGCAGGTATGGCAAAGGGCTCGGGTATGATAAACCCCAATATGGCTACCATGCTTTGCTTTATCACCACGGACTGCGCAATAGAGAAAAAACTGCTTGATAAGGCTCTTAAAGCCTGTGTTTTGGATACTTTTAATATGATAAGCGTGGACGGCGATACCTCCACAAACGATACCGTGCTTGTGCTTGCAAACGGTATGGCGGAAAACCCCGTTATAAGCAGCGAAAACGACGATTACAACAAGTTTGTCGAGGCACTTTTCTACATAAATAAAACGCTTGCCGTAATGTGCGCCGATGACGGTGAGGGTGCAACAAAGCTGATGGAGGTCAATGTTACAGGCTGCTCGGACGAAAAAAGCGCAAGGCTTATAGCACAGTCCGTTACAAGCTCAAACCTTTTAAAGTGCGCACTTTTCGGCGAGGATGCAAACTGGGGCAGGGTGCTTTGTGCTATGGGCTACTCGGGCGGCAAGTTTGACCCGATGGGTGTTACTATCAATTTTAAAAGCGCGAAAGGCGAAATAAACCTTATGGATAACGGCACGCCTATCGTTTTTGATGAGGATCTGGCAGCAAAGATACTCTCCGAGCATAACATCTATATCGACATAATCCTGAAAGAGGGCAGTGCAAAGGCCACCGCATGGGGCTGTGACCTGACTTATGATTATGTTAAGATAAACGGGGATTACAGAAGTTGAGTTAAATTGTTAAAAAATATATTTAGAATAAACAACAATGAAAATAAAATGTAACGATACAAAAAAGGCAGAGCAAAAAATAAAAAATTTGCGCCCGCAGCAAGGCGCGACAATCTCGGATAGGATATATATAGAGCAGAAAAACGGCGAATGTTATGTTTCTTTTCGCAGCGGGCGGAGAATATCCGCTTGTTATAAAGTATGCCGAGACGAAAATTGTATAATATTAAAAAGATATGATGAAGACATAATTCGGCTTATTTTTGAGCGTATTTCGATGATATTGGTTTGTATGCTGCTGTTGTTTTATTCGATTTGTATTATTTATACACTTATAAGCCGTGTCCTTGAGTTATATGAGATAGGCGCAGCATCTCTTGCGGCGTTTATGCTGATCGTTATATTTTGGATAGCATACCTCGGTCCTAAATATCATATAAAAAAATACATAAAAAAAGGTATTTCCGAGGATTGAAACGGAGAAGAAATAAGATGATAATAATAAGCGACCGCTGTCCGTGGTGCGGCGAAAAGCTGCACGGAAGCCAACCTAAAACAGAACGTCCCAACAGCCTTGCAATAGGACGCGGTCTGGGATGGTGCCGAAGCTGCGGCAATTGGTACACATATAAACCCACATTAGCCGCTTTTGTTTTATTTACGGCATTATTCATAGGCTGTGCAATGCTTAAATCAACGCCTACAGCAGGCATTGCCTTAATTTTGATTTGCTGCTTTTTGGGGTCGCTGTTAGTTATCAAGCTGCCAAGACAAAGGTACATTACAGGAACACAAACATTTCGTACATTCTGTAATGTAAAAATAGACTGGGATAAAAAGTATTTTATGTTAAACCTAAGGGTATGGAGCGGTTATGTTTTTCCGGTGTGTTTTATAGACGAGAGCGATATGCCGCAAAGTCTAATGTGGTGTGTGGAATTTGACATATCAAAAAGATACGGGAATACAGCGGACGCTTCAATGTGTTTTTTAAAAGACGAGGCACCCGCCGAGCTGATCAAAACGGGAAACAGATTTAATATTTATTACAATAAACAAAAAATAGGGCAGGGTATCATAACTGCCGACAAGATTTATTAAGGAGGTCTTGACCGATGAATATGCAGGACATTATAAGCAAGGCAGAGGTGCTGACCGAAGCGTTGCCTTATATCAAGGAATTTTCGGGTATTACCGTTGTAATTAAATACGGCGGCGCAGCCCTTATCAACGAGGAAATAAAAAGTACGGTAATAAAAGATATTGCACTTATGAAATATGTTGGCTTTAAGCCCGTGCTTGTACACGGCGGAGGTAAGGACATAAACAAGGCACTTGAAAAAATAGGTAAAAAGCCCGAATTTAAGGACGGACTCCGCGTGACCGATGAGGAGACCATGGACGTTGTTCAGCAGGTGCTTGCGGGCAAACTGAACAAAGACCTTGCTACCGAGCTTTGTATGCATGGTATAAATGCGGTCGGCATCTGCGGTAAGGACGCAAACTTTATGCAGGTAAGAAAGGCTATGCCAAACGGTCTCGATCTTGGTCTGGTCGGTGAGGTGACAGAGGTAAACACAGGTCTTGTAAGGACGCTTTTGGACAATGATTTTGTACCTGTTATCTCTTCGATAGGTGTTGACGAAAACGGTACTGCATACAATGTCAATGCGGACTATGCGGCTGTTGCCGTTGCGGGCGCACTTAATGCCGAAAAGCTGGTATTTATCACCGATGTCGCAGGCATTATGGAGGACGTGAACGATCCCGACAGCGTAATTTCGGTCGCTCATGTTGACGAGGTAAAGGGTATGATCGACAGCGGCGTTATATCGGGCGGAATGATCCCCAAGGTACAATGCTGTATAGCGGGCGTTGAAGCGGGTGTCGGCAATGTGCATATCCTTGACGGCCGCATTCCTCATTGCCTTATACTTGAAATATTCACAAAACGCGGCTGCGGTACGCTTATCGAGGGATAAAGGAGGAAAAATTCAATGAATACATTTGAAAAAGGCGAAAAATATGTAATGCACACATACAACCGTTTCCCGCTGGC
The DNA here is from genome assembly GCA_017543265.1 of Bacillota bacterium. Classification (GTDB taxonomy): domain Bacteria; phylum Bacillota; class Clostridia; order Lachnospirales; family CAG-274; genus RGIG4310. The sequence goes on from JAFYGI010000028.1 coordinate 17,106, forward strand.
GTTTACGCACGGCGAGGGTATGTATGTCTATGACGAGGACGGCAAGGAATATCTGGATTTTGTTGCGGGTATTGCGGTAAACAGTCTGGGACACAACTACAAGCCCCTTGTTGATGCAATTACCGAGCAGGCATCCAAGATGATACATATATCAAATTTATATTATACAAAGCCCCAGACCGAGCTTGCGGAAAAATTGGTCGAGGCAGGCTCGCTTGATAAGGTATTTTACTGCAACAGCGGTGCGGAGAGTATAGAGGCAGCTTTAAAGCTTGCAAGAAAATACGGCAGCAAAACAGGCCGTCAGGAGATAATCACTATGGAGCATTCCTTCCACGGCAGGACCTTCGGTGCTGTTACCGCAACGGGTCAGCCGCATTATCACGAGGGCTTCGGTGATATGCTTCCGCATATAAAGTACGCTGTTTATAACGATATCGAATCGTTAAAAAATACCATAACAGACAGGACCGTGGCCATACTTTTTGAGCCCGTGCAGGGCGAGGGCGGTATTCACCCCGCAGAGCAGGCATATATCGAGGAAGTAAGAAAAATATGTACGCAAAAAGACATTCTTCTTATCTTTGACGAGGTACAATGCGGTGTCGGCCGTCTCGGTACGCTTTTTGCATACCAGTATTTTGATGTGGTGCCCGATATCATGTGTACGGCAAAGGGTATCGCAGGCGGTATTCCCTGCGGTATCATGATGGCAAAAAAGAGGGTAGCGGAGTATTTCAAGCCGGGCGACCATGCGTCTACCTTTGGCGGCAACCCGCTTGCAACGGCTGCGGGCAATGTGGTGGTAGATACGCTGTTAAACGGCGGTGTGCTTGACAATGTCAAAAAAATGGGTGCTTACCTTACGGAATGCCTTGCAAAAATAAAGGAAAAATACAGCTTTGTCACCGATGCAAGAGGTGTCGGCCTTATGCAGGGTATCGAGCTTGACAGACCCGTGGGCGATATTGTGGGCAAATGTATAAAAAGCGGTCTTTTGCTTGTTAATGCGGGCAAAAACGTGATACGTTTCGTTCCCTCGCTTATCGTCTGCAAGGAGGACATAGACAAAGCAATGGAGATACTTGACAAGGTATTGAGCGAAGAAAAATGATATGTTAAAGGCTGTACAGAAATGTGCAGCTTTTTTTATACAATAATTGACATAAATGCGCCGAAATAGTATAATTATCGTAAGAACAGAAATAATGAGACATCGGGGAAGGGGGTATTTGACGTGTATAACAACGATAAAAATGATTTTGAAAAGTTCGTGGCTCTGTACCTTGCCGAGCAGGATAAGCGCAATGAGGAACTGCGCGACAGGGATATACAGCTGCGGTCGCTGAGAATAATAAATACCGTGCTTACCGCGCTTTTGCTTATTTCGCTTACGGTGATAGGGTGGCTGTACCTCGGCAAAAATCAGGGTGTTTTTGTACAGCCCGTGCCAAAGGATGCACAGTACACGCAGATAACCCTGGACGAGCTTAAGACCATGCGTAAAAACAATCTTGCCAGGACAAAATACGACTGCGTGGGACAGCTTTACAGCATTACGGGCAATATCGACAAGATAAATGACGATCTTAAGCATATAACGCTGTTAAATCCCGATGATTTTCTGGACAGAACGACCTATAAATTCAATATCGGCAGTGATGAATTAAGGTCGGTGCTTTCCGCCTATAATGCGGGCGACAGGATAAGTCTTAACTGCAAATGCGTGTCGGTCGGCCGCTTTGCGGGCTTTGAATTTGATATTATCGAAATACCCACGGAGGAAAGCGAATATACGGCAGTACGGCTTTCGGCGCTTAACGAGGCACGCAGAAGCGATTCGGGCGCAGCGCGTACACAGTATGAGGGCAAAAAGCTTGTTACGGAGGGCGCTGTGGAAAGCATCGACAAGGGGCTTTCGTATTTTACGCTGACAGATACGGCGGATACGTCCGACAAAACGGAGTATAAATTTTATGTGCCCGCCGAGCTTCAGCAGTCGGTTGTGATACTCAGCAAGGGACAGACCGTAAGGGTAAAATGCCAATGCACAAGTGTCGGCTTTATACAGGGGTACGAGTTTGTGCTGGAGGAGATATTTACCGACCCGCAGGAATATACCGATATACTTATGTCGCAGCTTTCCTATGAATACAGCGAGGATTTTGCGGCGGCTGCGGAAAACAAAGGCAGGTTTTTCAAATTCAAAGGCCTGTATGAGTCTGCGGCAAACGACATGAGCTATATTACCTTAAAAAATCCCGAAAACTCATACGACAGGACGGTATATAAAATTTATCTCAATAACAGCGAACAATTCAGACAGCAGGTAAACGACCTTGTGCCGGGCAGAGAGATAACCGTATCCTGTCAATGCCGCGATGTAATAAGGTTCAAGGGCTATGAATTTGACCTTAAAGCTATGGAATAGTGATGAGGGGGATATATTATAACTGTTCGCAAAATACAGATTTTACGAATAGTAAGCCCCCGATTTTCCGATATACCGCCTTTCGGGTGATAAACGCCCCGTTTTGGTAATATACTATCAATAAAAAGGCTGTTTACATGAACGGTGATATTATTAAGGCTTCCGTTGCCGATAATCTGGATATACCAAAGGAAGTATTGATGAATATACCCGTGATAACCGTTTCGGGCAAGGACGAAATGACAATTGAAAATTTTAAGGATATCAGAGATTTTTCCGAAGAACACATAACGATAAATACCAAAATATCAAAAGTAAAACTTACGGGCACCGGACTTGAAATAAGCTATCTTACAAAGGAAACGCTTACTGTCAAAGGCTGCTTTAAAACTTTGGAATTCGGGTGATAAATTGTTATTGGAATTATGGAAAAATATCAAGGGCCATGTGCGTATATCGGTCACGGGTTTTGCAAAGGAACGCTTTTTAAATCTTTTGTCGGCAAATGATATATTTGCATGGGATATCGTAAATACGGGCGGCAAATTGATGCTTAGCGTCAGTATTTCGGGGCTGAGAAAGCTGAGACCTATATTAAGAAAGACACACTGCCGCTTTCGGATAATTTCCAAGCACGGCCTGCCGTATTTTATATACAGGCATAAAAAACGCACCGTTTTTGTCTTTGGTGCATTTATGTTTCTTGTGCTTGTATTTGCTATGTCGCAGTTTATCTGGCTGATAGAAATAAATGGAAATTTTTTCCTGACGGACACGGAGCTTATTCAATTTTGCAAAAATAACGGCGTTTATACGGGTATGTATAAGCATAATATCGATACGGATATACTAAAGACAAAAATCAGGCAAAATTATCCGCAGATAAGCTGGATAAGCATTGTGCAAAACGGTACAAGGCTTCTTATCGAGATATCCGAAAACAGCGGCGACACCGTTATTGCCGGTGATGCGGGGCCGCTTGATGTAATAAGCGCAAGGGACTGCATCGTTACAAAAATTATTGCACAAAACGGCACACCCGCCGTAAATGTGGGCGATACGGTCAAAAAAGGCGATGTTCTTATACGCTCGGTCTTTGATACATTGGACGAAAACGGCCAGCCCGCACCGCTCTCCCCTGCCCGCTCATCTGGCATAGTGCGCGGCAAATGGCGCTGCCGCGTCTGTGCGGACATACCGTATAAGGCCAATATAAAGGCTTTTACGGGCAAACGCGACGTTTTTTTGTCCTTGGAGCTTTTTGGTATTGATTTTAATACAAATTTTATAAAAAACGATACAAAATTCAAAAATTATGATATAATAAAAAGGAATATACAGCTTTGTATCGGTGCGGACTATCCGCTGCCCGCCGTTATAAAAAAGACGGTTTATGCGGAATATGTGCCAAAGCAGGTGGTCTATACCGAGGAAAAGGCCAGACAGGCTGCCGAAACGGCGCTCAATAAAAAGCTTTTTGCCGTCCTGCCCCAAAGCTGCGATATTCTTGACAAAAAAGTCGATTTTACATACAGCGGGGAGCTCGTGACCGCGGCGGCCGAGCTTTTGCTTGAAGATGATATAGGTGTAAACACAGGAGGAATTGCAATTAATGGAACAAACGAAGCTTCAGATAGACAATAGGCTGATATCACATATATTCGGCAATTTTGATGCAAATATCAAAAAAATCGAGCATGAATACGGTGTCAGCATTGTAAATCGGGGTGATGATATAGTCGTAAGCGGTGAGCAGGATAATATCAAAACCGCCGTTCAGGTGCTTAATGCGCTTATCCGCACCGCCGACAAGGGCGAGGAGATATCGGAGCAGAACCTTAATTATTTTATCGAGGAGGCCAACGAAAACAATATCGAAAATGCGCAGACCCTCTCGGATGATTATATCTGCTCCACCGTCAACGGCCGCGCCCTGCGTCCCAAAACTCTCGGCCAGAAAAAATATATCGACTCTATCCGCGGCAATACCATTGTTTTCGGCGTTGGCCCCGCAGGTACGGGCAAGACATATCTTGCAATGGCAATGGCTATAACAGCCTTTAAAAATAACGAGGTAAACAGGATAATCCTCACCCGCCCCGCCATCGAGGCAGGCGAAAATCTGGGCTTTCTTCCGGGTGATCTTCAGCAGAAGGTTGATCCCTATCTGCGCCCGCTTTATGATGCCCTTTATGAGATAATGGGTGCGGAGACTTTTTTAAGAAATATGGAAAAGGGCACTGTCGAGGTGGCTCCGCTTGCCTATATGCGCGGCCGCACCCTCGATAACTCCTTTATCGTTCTGGACGAGGCACAGAACACCACTCCCGAGCAGATGAAGATGTTTCTTACCCGTCTCGGCTACGGCTCCAAGGCGGTAATTACGGGCGATGTTACGCAGATAGACCTGCCAAAGGGCAAAAACAGCGGTCTTATCGAGGCCGTAAAGATACTGTCCGAGGTGGAGGATATCGCGGTATGCAGGCTTTCAAACAAGGACGTTGTAAGGCATCCCCTTGTGCAGAATATCATCAAGGCCTATGAAAAGTACGAAAAGAAGCAGGAATACAAAAAGGGAAAATAATAATGGAATTAATTTACGAAAACGAAACGGAATATGATGTTGACTATTCCCTGATAGAAAAAACAGCCAAGGCCGCCCTTGAATACGAGCATTTTACCGACAACACCGAGATAAGCGTGACCGTTGTTTCGCTTGAGGATATACACCGGATAAACCTTGAACACCGCGGCATTGACCGCCCTACCGACGTTTTAAGCTTTCCGCTTATTGATTTTACGCGGGACAAGCTTAAGGACGGCGAAAAGGTATATCTGGGCGATATCGTTTTATGCTATGACAAGGTGCTTTCACAGGCAAAGGAATACGGTCACAGCGTTGAACGCGAGCTGGCCTTTCTGACGGCGCACAGTATGCTGCATCTCATGGGCTACGACCATATGGTGCCCGAGGAGGAAAAGGTCATGTTTGCAAAGCAGGAAGAGATATTAAAGGGTATGGGACTTACGAGGTAATAATATGGAAGAAAACAAACAGCTTTTGGAAATTGCATCAAAGGCGGCAAAATACGCTTATGCCCCCTACTCCGATTTTAAGGTCGGTGCTGCGCTTTTAACGGACGACGGCCTTGTTTTCACGGGCTGCAATATTGAAAACGCAAGCTACGGCCTTTGCAACTGCGCCGAAAGAACGGCTGTTTTTAAGGCTGTTTCCGAGGCCAAGACAAATTTTAAAAAAATCGCGGTCGCCGTTGAGGATATCAATAAAACAGTCTATCCCTGCGGTGCCTGCTTACAGGTGCTTGCGGAATTCATGTATGACGGCAGCGTTATAATAAGCCGAAACGGCGTGCCCGAGGAAATAAAAGTAAAAGATATGCTGCCGTATAATTTTACTTTGGGCGAAAAAAATGAATAAGCGGTTCTTCGTTTGCAAATATTTTTGAAATAAGGTGATATATTGAACATACAAGTAATAAAAGGCGATATTACAAAGCTTGATGTGGATGCGATAGTAAATGCCGCAAATTCAAGCCTTTTGGGCGGAGGCGGCGTTGACGGGGCTATACACCGCGCCGCGGGCAAGGAGCTTCTTGCCGAGTGCCGTCTGCTTGGCGGCTGCAAAACGGGCGAGGCCAAAATAACAAAGGGCTATAATTTAAAGGCCAAATACGTTATACATACGGTCGGCCCCGTTTACCATGACCGCGAGGATGATTCCGTGCTGCTTGAAAGCTGCTATAAAAGCTCAATGGCGCTTGCCCTTGAAAACGATATACACAGCATTGCCTTTCCCGCGATCTCGACGGGTGTTTACGGTTATCCCAAGGACAAGGCCTGCAAAATTGCCGTAAAAACGATAAAGGAATATGACAAATACGATATAGATGTATACTTTGTATGCTTTGACAGCGAAACTTACGGGCTGTACAATGATTTGATTTAGGAATAAGCTATGACTACCTGGGAAGAACTTGAACAGATGTGCCTTAACTGCCGTGGCTGCCGCCTTTGCGAAACACGGAACAATGTGGTTATAGGCGTAGGAAATAAAAATGCGGATATTATGTTTGTCGGCGAGGGTCCCGGCTATCACGAGGATATGCAGGGCGAGCCCTTTGTTGGTGCCGCAGGACAGCTTCTTGACAAAATGCTGGCCGCTGTCGGTCTTGACAGAAGCATTGTTTACATAGCAAATGTGGTCAAGTGCCGTCCGCCCAACAACCGCAACCCCGAACAGGACGAGCAGGATGCCTGCATAAACTATTTAAGGCGGCAGTACCTTCTTATAAGGCCGAAAATTATAGTTTGCCTTGGGAAGATAGCCGCATCGGCACTTATTGAACAAAACTTTCCCATTACAAGGGATCACGGGGTATGGTACAGCAAAAAGGACTGCGAATTTATCGCTACCTTCCACCCCTCTGCCCTGCTGCGCGACGAGAGCAAAAAGCGTATTGCGTGGGAGGATCTGAAAAAGATAAAGCAAAAATACGACGAATTAAAAAGTGAGGACAACAAATGAGCAATAATTTTAAATCGGGCTTTGTGTCGCTTATCGGCAGGCCTAACGTGGGCAAGTCCACGCTTATGAACTGCCTTATAGGCGAAAAGATAGCCATAATATCAAGCAAGCCCCAGACCACCCGCAACAAGATACAGTCCATACTTACAACGGACGATATGCAGGTGATATTCATTGATACGCCCGGGCTTCATACGCCCAAGTCAAAGCTTGGCGACTATATGGTAAAAAGTGCGGAAAACACGCTGTCAAACGTGGATATAGTCATGTACCTTATTGAGCCGTTCGAGAAAATAAAGGACTCCGACAGGGCTATCCTTGAAAGGCTTAAAAGGGTAAAATCGCCCGTATTTCTTGTTATAAACAAAATAGATACCGTCGAAAAGCCCGAGCTTTTAAAGGTCATCGAGGCCTACAGCAAGGAATATCCGTTTAAGGAGATAATCCCCATTTCGGCGCTTAAAGACAAAAACACGGACGACCTTTTAAACGCCATAAAAAAATATATCCCCGAGGGCCCGAAGTATTTCCCCGACGATATGATAACCGACCAGCCCGAAAGGCAGATAGTTGCCGAGATAATCCGCGAAAAGGCGCTTTATCTTTTACAGGACGAGATACCCCACGGCATAGCCGTTGAGATAACCTCCATGAAGCCCAGAAAGGACAAGGATATTACCGATATCGAGGCTACCATCTACTGCGAGCGGGAGTCACATAAGGGCATAATCATCGGCAAGCAGGGCTCCATGCTTAAAAAGATAGGCTCCAACGCGCGCCGTGATATTGAAAGATTTATTTCGGGCAGCGTTAATTTGCAGATCTGGATAAAGGTCAAAAAAGACTGGCGTGACAGCGATTTTCTTTTAAGAAACTTTGGCTACAACGAAAAGGAGATCTGAAATCCAATTTTTCCAAAGTATATTACCCCCATGATATGAACAAAGTATAGTGAGGTGATATATATGAAAAATTATTTCTGGCGCTTATTTGAACATACGGGTAATATTGATGCTTATCTTGCCTACAAGGATGCGCAACGTACACATACATCAAAGAATTCAGGTGATATAAATGAGCAAGCGGAAGGTACGGGGTATCGTTATTGAGGCCTCGAATAAAGGTGAAAATGACAGGTGGCTTACCGTGCTTTGCAAGGATCTGGGCAAGATCTCCGTCAAGGCACGCGCCTGCCGCAAGCCCAATGCAAAGCTTTTCGGCTGCTCTGCCCTGTTCAGCTACTGTGATTTTATCATTGACGACCACTTGCAGTTTTATCAGCTTTTAAGCGGCGAACCGCTGACACATTTTTTTGTCGGCTGTGACGACATCAAAAAGCTGGCGCTTGCAAATTATTTTGTGTCAATGACAAACAAAATGCTGAAGCACGGGCAGGAGGACAACGAGTTTATGTATTTTCTGCTAAAGGCTTTGCAGGCACTTGACAAGGATATAAACGATATACGCACTATCGGCTATATTTTTGAGATACGCTCGCTTGTTATACTTGGGTTTATGCCGTATATGGAAGGCTGTATTGCCTGCGGTGCGGAAAATACCGGATATTTCACACCCGAGGGCATGGTCTGTCCCGCCTGCGCAAAGGACGGGGATATACGCCTTACGCCCGAGACCTGCCTTGCCCTGTCGGAGATCACAGCCTGTGATGCGGACAAGGTTTTCAGGCTTAAATACAACAGCGCGGTCAAAAAACAGCTTTCGGACTGCGCAAGGATAATGATGAACTATTATATGAACACAAGCTTTCATACATACAATGTTATGGGCTATGTAAAATGGTATTAAAAAAGGAAACACAAAATGAAAAAAACGATGATCTTACTTACGCTTGCCGTGCTTATGACGGGCTGCGGCAGCAAAAAAACAAACGACAGCGATATCGAGATGACCACCGAAACAACAATTGAGACCTCCGAAACCACTACCGCCGAGCCACTTGTTGTTGTGGACACCCCCGAGGCCTTTCTGGATATGGGTATATTTATCGATGCTCCGTCGGGTGCGGAAAAGATAAGCTACTCCATCCTTAACGGCAATATGGCGGAAATAGATTTTCAATATTCCTCTGTACAGTATGTACTGCGCGGCACAAAGACAAACGAACAGCTTGACTTTGACATTAACGATGAATATGACAGTCTGGAGGACACCATAGACAACGGTACAAGACAGGCCGTTATCAAAACGACCGTAGGCGGAAACCATGTATGCTTCTGGCAGTATGACGGCGTGAATTATGCGCTTATGTCCCTGCAGGGCGTTGACAAGGACGAGTTTACAAAGCTTGCCATGTGGTTTTCCTTCCCCGATTAAAGCAATAAAAAAGAGCCGCTTTTGCGACTCTTTTTTTATGTCTTGAATTATGCTAATTCAGAGAAATACTTGATAGTTCTTACCATCTGGCTTGTGTAAGAGTTTTCGTTGTCGTACCAGGAAACAACCTGTACCTGATATTCGTCATCGGAAACCTTGGAAACCATGGTCTGTGTAGCATCAAATAATGAACCGTAAGTCATACCTACGATATCGGAAGAAACGATCTCATCCTCGTTGTAGCCGAAGGACTCGTTAGCAGCAGCCTTCATAGCAGCGTTGATGCCTTCCTTTGTAACGTCCTTGCCCTTAACAACAGCTGTAAGGATAGTTGTGGAACCTGTAGGTGTGGGAACACGCTGTGCGGAACCGATAAGCTTGCCGTTAAGCTCGGGGATAACAAGACCGATAGCCTTTGCAGCACCTGTCGAGTTGGGAACGATGTTTACAGCAGCAGCACGGCTTCTTCTGAGGTCACCCTTTCTCTGAGGACCGTCAAGAGTCATCTGGTCGCCTGTGTAAGCATGGATAGTACACATAATACCCGACTGGATAGCAGCATACTTATTTAAAGCATCAGCCATAGGTGCAAGGCAGTTTGTTGTACATGAAGCAGCGGAAATGATATTGTCGCTTGCCTTTAATGTTGTGTGGTTTGTGTTGTAAACGATCGTAGGAAGATCATTGCCTGCGGGTGCGGAAATAACGACCTTGCGTGCACCTGCGTTGATGTGAGCCTGAGCCGTTTCCTTTGATGTGTAGAAGCCCGAGCACTCAAGAACAACGTCTACATTGTTTTCCTTCCAGGGGCAGTTGTTAGCATCGGTGAAAGCGTAGATCTTGATCTCCTTGCCGTCAACTGTGATGGAGTCCTCACCTGCGGTTACAGTGTGACCCTCAAATCTGCCCTGTGATGAATCGTACTTTAAAAGATGAGCAAGCATCTTGGGGCTTGTAAGATCGTTGATAGCAACAACCTCGTAACCCTCAGCAACAAACATCTGTCTGAAAGCAAGACGGCCGATACGACCGAAACCGTTAATAGCAACTTTTACTGACATTTATAGTTACCTCCTATAAAAAATTTTTTAAAAAATTACCTACGTTGATTATTATACCACAAAAAACCAAAATGTTAAACGTTTTTTTAACAAAAATCGTCGTTTTGGAACACTTTGTAAGTTTTTGATATAATTGCATAAAAATATAAAATTTTTTTGTGCTTATTTACCCAAGGAAAATTTTGTTTATTTGCCCAAAAAGGCCTTTATCTCTTGTACAAGCCTGTCCGTTTCCGCGTCCGTACCTATGGAAATACGCAGATAACCGCTGATACGCGGCTTATTGAAGTACCTTACTATCACGCCCTTGCTGCGCAGATACTCAAAAAGCTCGGCGGCATTTATATCCTTGTTGGTCGTAAAAATAAAGTTTGCACTGCTCGGCAGGGTATCAAAGCCCAGCGCGGACAGCTCCCCGATAAGGCGTGTGCGTGTTGCCTTTATCTTGCCGCAGCACTCCTGCCAATATTTTGTGTCGTTTGCGGCAGCTGCGGCGGCAGCCTGCGAAAGGGAGTTGAGCGTATAGCTGTTAAAGCTGTTTTTTACCGCCTCCAGCGCGTCGATAAGCGGCTTGCCCGCCATTGCATAGCCTACGCGTATACCCGCCAGCGCACGGCTTTTGGAAAATGTCTGCACTACTGCCAGATTGTCATATCTGTCAAGCAGGCTTACAGCCGAGACCCCGCCAAAATCTATATACGCCTCGTCAACTATAACGATAACATCGCGGTTGTGCCGCAGTATCTCCTCTATGCTTTCAAGCGGCATACATATCGAGGTGGGTGCGTTCGGGTTGGCGATGACTATACCGCCGTTTTCGCCGAAATAATCCTGCGGCACTATCTCAAATTTATCGTTTACGGGCACCGTTTTATACTTTATGTTGTAAAGGTCGCACCATACATCGTAAAACGAATATGTTATATCGGGGAAAAGCACGGGCTTGTCGCTGTTGAAAAAGGTAAGAAAGCAAAGCGCCAGCACCTCGTCCGAGCCGTTGCCCAGAAACAGCATATCGTCCGTTACGGGATAGGTCTTTCTCAGCGCCGCCTTAAGCTCCCTGCACGCAAAGCTGGGGTACTTGCGCAGCTGACTTTCGTCATACTCCGCTATCGCCTTTTTCACCTGCGGTGACGGCGGATAGGGGCACTCGTTTGTGTTAAGCTTGATTATATCCTTTATCTGCGGCTGTTCGCCCGGAACATAGGGAACGACCTGCCTTATTTTATCCTGCCATGTACTCATTTTTGTTACTTCCTTTCAGTTTTTACAATAAACCTTGCACCGCCGTCGTATACGTTTGACATGGGTATAAGCCAAACCTCGCAGTTGTCGGCATAGGGGGTGTCAAGTATAAAACTTACCTTGATCGAGGCCTGTGTATGGGCCTCACGAGCCGCTTCTTTGTCGGCATCGGTCTTTATATGGTCTTTGTTTATTACCGTACCGGGGGCGATATCAAAGCTGTCGTCCTCGTACACAAGCGCATACGCGCCGAAAAACATCCTGTACTCTGCTTCGGCGTTTATGCTGCGGTATATGTATTTGTCATCCTTCGGCATATAGCCGCTTATGGTCAGACCGCTTATTTTTACGGAAAAACCGCCGCCCGAAGCAATGCCGTTTGATATATCCCTGTGTATGCTTTTGCTGCGCACCGCAAAGGCAATGCCTCGGGAGTACGAGCCCGTATTGACAAACTCCGCCTCAAAACGCTTGCCCGATACAAGCACGCCGTCCGACCTGAACGCATCAAAGGCGGGCGAGCCCTGATATATCCTGTCGTACACGCCCTTTACGGACTTTTCGTTTGGCCTTATGCGGTAATGCACGCTTTTATAGCCGTTTGCAAACTCCATCATCTCCGCGTGGCTCATGCAGGAGATATCGTAAAAGCCCGCGCGTATAAAATAGTCGTTTATGCCCAGCCTGTGGGCTATCTCCGTAAGGCGTTCGTCCATATCCATATCATCGCACAAAAGCTGTTTAAAGCTGTGCGGTGTATCCTCGGCCTTTAAAGCCTCAAGCCTGTCGTACTCTTCGGAGATATTGTCGCTTTTATGCAGAAACTGTGCATCCTCGTCGCTGCCGCAGTAGAACACGGCAACATCGTCGTTGAACGAATGCGCCAGAAACAGCGCCCTGCCCTCGTACACTGACACAAGTATTATGTCCCTGTCGGGGTTTTCACAGCTGTAAATACTGCATTGGTTCACAACGCCCTTTTCAAGAAGATGCTCTATCGAATCGTCGTATATCGTTATCCACGGGTCATCGGGCGAGAAATACAGCACCTCGTCAAAACAGCAGCTCTCGTTGTCGGCGCATTGCCTGAAGCCGCATTTTTCCGCCCATTTTTGTTTTATTTGGATGATATAATCCTTTGGCGTGTGGGTGTTTTTGTCAAGCACATACACGGATGCAAAGTTTTTGTGCTTGTCGAAAAAGTCGTCGTTTATGCCGCCTTTGTATCTGTACGCCAGCTTTACGCCGCGGAAGCTGTACCATGCCTGCACCGCGGGAAACAGGCGCTTGAAAAGCATATATGCCTCCATGACCCTGTATACACAGTTAAAGCTGTGTGTCGCGGTAGTCATTTCTATCACCACGCTGCCCTTTAATGCGTGTAAAGGCGGTCTTTCCGTCAGGGCATCTATATTGCCGCAGTTTTTTCTCACGGGGAAAAAGCGGCCAAGGTTTGCCGTTACGGATATGCTTTTTATGTCCGCGCCCGTATACGAAACGCCGTCAATGGTGATACTGCGGCCGTCTGTGATAAACAGCGGCTTTTTTTGTGCTGCCGATGTTTTGTAAAAACGCATCGTACCGCCTCCCTCCCATGTTTTGCGGCAAAGATCTGCACTTCGTCGTTTACCGTAACAAGATTATAACACATTTTTACATAATTTTAAAGCATAATTTTAAAAAAACCCGAACCAACGGTCCAATAGATAGCAAAAGCTCCTTATTATCCCATATATGCCAAATATTTTGCATTTATTTATTATTAAAAATGTATTACAATAATATTACCGAAAGGAAAGTCCCTGTAACAGTTTTAACACGGATTTCCGAATAATAAAAAAAACGGAGGTATTGATATGAAAAAATTTACAGTCATATTAAGTATTATGCTTATGTCAACCAATGTTTATGCGGGCTGTACATACAAAATACAGCAAAACCCGTATACAAAAAGATATGAAATATCCTGTACGGGCGGCAGGACATATACATACAGCATATACAAAAAAACGGCGGCAAAAACGCAGTCCGTGCAGACAGCACAAACATCCCGTCCCACGCAGACAACACAACCGACACAAACAACACAAACGACACAGACAACAAAACCGACGCAGACAACGCAGACATCTCAAAGCACGGATATTGAGCAGCAGATACTTTCGCTTGTAAACAGCGAGCGCAGGGCAAACGGACTTTCCCCGTTGGTGCTTGACAGCGGACTTTGCCGTGTGGCCGCAGCCAAGGCAGAGGATATGAAAAACAAGGGGTATTTCTCGCATACCTCACCTACCTACGGCTCGCCCTTTGATATGCTGAAAAGCTTTGGCATCAGCTACCGCACCGCGGGCGAAAATATTGCAAAGGGACAAAAGACACCACAGGCCGTAATGACGGCATGGATGAATTCGCAGGGGCACCGTAAAAATATCCTTGCACAGGGCTATACAAAGCTCGGTGTGGGTTATGTATACAATAACGGCAGTCCCTACTGGGTACAGATATTTACGGGCTGAAAAAAAGAGGCTTTCCCGAAGGAAGGCCTCTTTGATATTATTTGGATATCTGCTCGCATATCTTGCTGATTATTACGGCTGCCTGTGCGCGTGTTGTGTTGCCCTTGGGGTCGATCTTGCCGTTTGAGCCGTTTACAATACCCGCATTTACCATTGCGGATGCACCGGGCTTTGCGTATGCGCTTATCTGTGCGCTGTCCGTGAAGCCGTTAAGCACGCTCTCGTCCGTATTTACGGTCAAGCCCGCATATTCAAGCGCACCCTTTGCAATAACCATCATATCCTGACGTGTTATAAGGCTGTCGGGCTTGAATGTGCCGTCCGTGTTGCCGTTTACTATCTTTGCTGCCTTTGCAGCGGATACTGCCTTTGCGTAGTACGCACCCGAAGCAACATCGCTGAAATTGTCCGTGCCGTCAGGAAGGTCAAGTGCCTTTGCAAGCATGACTACAAAATCACAGCGCTTTACATTTGCATTGGGCTTGAATGTGCCGTCGGAATAGCCGTTTACAATGCCCTTTGCCGAAAGGTCGTTGATATAGGGAACAGCCCATGAAACGCCCGAAAGGTCGCTGAATGCGGGAGCTGCGGGAGCTTGTGCCGTGGTCGGCTCGATGGTCTCTTCCTCAACTGTCTGCACGGCCTGTGTCTCTTCCTCGGCTGCTGCCGTGGTTGTCTCCGTAGTCTTTTCGGACGAGACCTTGCTTGACGAGGAACCACCGCCGCCGCCACCGCTTCTGCCCGAAGCTGCTGCTGTGGTAGCTTCCGTCTTATTCTCGGATGCCGCTACCTCGATCGAAGAGGATGCGTCCGAATGCCATCTGTCTGACGGATTTACGGTCGAAAACAGGGTGTTTTTAACTTCTATTGCGGTCTTGCCGCTGCCTATGGCCTCAAACCTGAGGGTGCAGAGCGTACCTGTGCCCTCTACCCTGAGAAGCTTGTTATTGCTGTCTGCCGAGTCAACATAGTTGGCAAGCTTTACAGCACCGATAGCCGCCGCCGTATCCTTGCCGTTTGCCCTGCCGTCATAGAAGGAGTCCGACTCGGGCGGCACTTGTGTTACCATAGAGCTTATAAAGCTGTTTGTAAGGAAGAAGTTTTCATACTCTCCCACGGGATATTTAAGTCTGTCCGCAGCGCTCTCGCCGGGGCCTGTCAGACGAACGACTGTCGGATCGTATTCGATAAGGCCGTCAAAGCTTGTAAAGCCCGTGTTGCTAACAACATCTATATCCACATCGAAAGTCTCGCCCTGTGTTACGGACGACGGCACAACGACTTTAAGCTCCGTAGAGCCCGCATACACGTTTACTGCCGAAAAAAGTCCCATTACCAAGGCTGCTGCCAAAATTTTTTTCATATGTATATTGCCTCCTTTTATCCTTAAACGGATATTTATTACACTATCTATTCTAATACTTTTTTTGAAATAAATCAATAGTATCTTTGTAAATTACCGCACATCGGAATAATTTCTTTGCGTATCCAGTCCGTCCCATACAAAAAACTTCATCTCGTCGCCCTCTTCACAGCCTGCCGTGGTATAAAACAGGTTTTCGTCGTCAAAGACTATAGGCTCCGTTTCAAGGCTTTTGAGCATGCCGCCGCTGTATGCCGCCTTAATAAGCGTAAGGCCTTCTATATTGCTTTTTGCAAAGGCCTTAAGGCAGACCATCTGCGAGCCGCTTATATACGGCGAAAGAAATATCTTGTGCTTGTAGTGTATTATGTGGTCTATCTCGTCGCACATCAGCACGCCGTAGCCCGCAAAATCCTTGCCGCTGCCCGTTATATCCGCGGATGCGCCCTTTATTATGTCGCGGATCGACTCCACGTTAAATTTCGGGTATTCGCTTATAATAAACGCCGCTATGCCCGACATTACGGGGGCTGCATAGGATGTGCCCGCGCCGTAGTCATAGCCGCCCTTGTTGTTTGGCAGATACATGGATGTAAGCACAACGCCCGTGTCTATCGCCTCGCTCCTGCGCGAATAAGATGCTATTGTATAGTTCGGCAGTACCGAGCCGACGGATATGGTCGATGAATAGCCTGCGGGATAGCTTATCTCCGTTCCCTTGGAGGTGCTGCCGTCATTGCCCGCAGCGCAGATTATGACCGCGCCCTTTTCCGCCGCATTGTCGCAGGCCACCTTTAAAAGCTTGCTGTAGGTCACGCCCAGACTGATATTTATTACCTTGCAGTCGTAATCGTCTACGGCGGCATTTATCGCCTGTATAACATCGCTTGTATAGCCGCCCGAGCCCGTAAGCGCAACAAGCGGCACTATCACCGCATTGGGCACAACGCCCGCAACGCCTATGCCGTTGTTCGGCTGTGCGGCAAGCACGGAAATTACCTTTGTGCCGTGGCCGTTAAGGGTGGATGTTGTCATTGTATCGGCGGTATCGTCGTTTTCATCCACAAAGTTATAGCCCTTTTCGATATTGGCATTTACAAGGTCGGGATGTTCCCTGTTTACGCCCGTGTCAATAACGGCGATACGCACATTTCCGCTGTAGCGCTGCTGTAAAACGGGTATTTTCATCTTGTCCATATAGACCTGTGAGCTGTAGTACGGGTCGTTGGGGGTTTCGCTGCCCCCGTCACAGATATAAACCGGCATATCGGGCTCGATAGCCTCAGCCGTGCCGTTTTCAAGCATTTTTTCGGCCCTGCTTTTTGTTGTGACGTACATATCGTCTCCGAGTGCCTCCATACCGCCGTCTGCCGAAAACGCCCTTACAAGGCCGTCCTTCGTTTTGACGATATAGTCGCCCTCGCCTGCGTATACGGCGCAGGACATGGCCAGTACGGCAGCAAATACCGCTGTAATTTTTTTAAGCATTTCCGGCCGCCTCCCTGCGCATCATGTCAAAGGCTCTCACGGGCTTGGGCACCCTAACCCAAAGCTTTTGCTGCGGGTGCGGCGCATCCGTGACACCTTGCATATCCTCCGTATATATCTCGTCTATCTTATGTGTAAAAAAGCCGTCTGCGGGGCACATAAACTCTATCTCGTCCCCGACGGAAAATTTGTTGCGCTGCTCCACAAGCGCAAGCCCCTTTTCCTCGTCATATCCAAGCACCATACCGACAAAATCGCAGGTGCGTATATAGCTTGATGTTGTGTATATCTGCTCCTTGTCGGAGGGCTTGCCGAAGTAAAAGCCCGTTGTAAAGCCGCGGTAGCTGGCCTTTGACACAAGGCCGAGATATTTGGCTTTGTTTTTTTCGTACAGCGCAGGGTCTTTGAGATAATCGTCTATGGCCTGCCTGTAAGCGTTTACCACCGTGCCGACATAGTAAGCGGTCTTTATGCGTCCCTCTATTTTAAGGCTGTATATGCCCGCCTCTGCAAGCTGCGGTATATACTCTATCATGCAAAGGTCCTTGCTGTTAAAGATAAAGGTGCCGCGTTCGTCCTCAACTATGGGCATATATTCGCCTGGACGGGTCTTTTCGGTAACAAAATACTCCCAGCGGCAGGGATGCGAGCAGGCACCCTTGTTTGCGTCACGTCCCGTCAGATAATTGCTTAAAAGACAGCGGCCCGAATAGCTTATGCACATTGCGCCGTGCACAAAGGCCTCTATTTCAAGGTCGGCGGGGATATTGTCGTGTATGCCCTTTATCTCCTGCATGGAAAGCTCACGCGCCATAACTATACGCTTTGCACCGAGCTTTTGCCAGAACAGCGCCGTTTGGTAGTTGGTGTTGTTGGCCTGTGTGCTTATATGCACGTCAAGGTCGGGCACCGTTTCGCGTATTATCGAAAATACGCCGGGGTCGGCCACCAGCACCGCATCCACATCTATTTCCTTTAAAAACCTTGCATAGTCGGGAAGCTCGGCAAGGTCGCCGTTATGCGCAAAAATATTGCAGGTGACATAGACCTTGACACCGTGGGCATGGGCAAAGGCCACACCCTCGCGCATATCGTCCTCGGTAAAGTTTTTTGCTTTTGCGCGAAGCCCGAAGCTGGTGCCGCCCAGATATACGGCATCCGTACCGTATAAAACGGCTATTTTCAATTTTTCCAAATCACCCGCAGGTGCAAGCAGTTCGATCTTTTTCGTCATTTCAGTCTTCCTTTTTCCTGATTATCGCAACTCCGTCACCTATCGTCAGTATGGACGATGTCAGTTTCGGGTCATTGCTTATGGTCTCCAGAAACTCGTTCATTCGCTTGTGTATGGTGCGCTGGCGGCGGGGTATCTCCTCGTAGGGCTGTGCCACCCTGCCGTCCTGCAGGATGTCGTCCGCCACGATAAGGCCGCCGGGGCGCAGCATCCTTAAGCAATGCGGCAAAAATTCTATATACTTGCCCTTTGCGGCATCCATAAATATAAAATCAAAGGTGCCGTCCATTTCGGCAAGTACCTCCTCCGCATGGCCTATCTTCATCGTCACCTTGTCCTCAACGCCCATGCGCCTGAAATTTTCCTTTGCGGCCTCTATCATAATGGGATAGCGGTCTATCGTGGTAAGGTGGCCGCCCTCTTGAAGATAGCCGCACATAAAGCTTGCCGAAAAGCCGACAGCCATGCCTATCTCCAGTATATACTTGGGCTTGACCATTTCCAGCAGCACCGCCATAAGCCTTGCAACGTCGTTGTGTATTATGGGGAGATTTTCCTCATAGGCCTGCTGCTGCAGATCGCCCAGCTTGCCGCCGCAGTAAGGCTGTATCTCGTCTATATAATCGCTTAAATATTCGGGTATAAGGCTCATTTCAATCTCCTTGGTCAAGCTGGCTTCTGTAGTTGTTTGCTGCGTTTGTAAAGTCGTTGTAATCGGCGGTAAAGTAATGCTCGCCCGAATTAACGTCCTTTAAAACATAGTAAAGATAATTTGTGTCGGCGGGATATATTGCCGCCTCTATGCAGGCAGCACCGGGGTTGCCCACGGGACCCGATGGAAGACCCGTGACATAGTAGGTGTTGTGGCCGTCCTGCACCTCGAGATCCTCGTAAAGCACACGCTCCTTGCGCTCGCCGAGTGCATATAAGACCGTGGCATCCATCTGGAGCTTCATGCCCTTTGCAATACGGTTTTCGATAACGGAGGCAACTGTCGCGCGTTCCTCGGGATAGCGCACCTCCGCCTCGATAACGGAGGCCTCGGTCACGATGTCATCGACCGTCTTGCCGCGCATGGTGGTCTCTGCCCTTAATTCGCCGCTGTATATCTCGTCAAAGCGTGCAAGCATACGCTCGACAATGCCCTTTGCATCGGTGCCTACGGTAATGTTGTAGGTATCGGGGAAAAGATAGCCCTCAAGCAAAGGCTCCCTGTCGGGTATCTGCTGTACAAAGTCGTAGTTGTAGTCCCTTGAATTTGCGGCCTGCATAAACTCGTCATAGGTGCAAAGCCCCTGCTCTTCAAGGTATTTTGCTATCTCCTTTGCCCACATTCCCTCTCTTATGGTTATATCGACATACTCCTGCTTAACATAGCCGCTTTCAAGCGTGTCACATATCTCGTTAAAGTCCATGTAGTTGTTGAAGGTGTAGGTACCGGGCTGGAAGCTGGAGCCCCTGCCCTCACGCCTGCAAAGATAGATAAACTGCGCCTGACTGTCTATTATGCCCGCCTCGTTAAGCTGTACGGCAATATCCTTTACGGATGCGCCCTGCTCTATGGTAAGGCTTACCTCGGTCTGCTCCCTGTGCTTTCTCTGCGCCGAGCTTACCTCGAGCGAGTTGAAGCGCTTTACGCCCTCATACAGCTTAAAACAGCCTATAAGCACTATCACCAGCAGTATTGCGCCCACTATAAGTCCCGTATAGGAGCGCTCCACCTTATTATCGTTCAATTCGTTGTCATCGACCAATTTTTTCATAGTTGACCTCCAATAGTGTTAATCCGTTCGGTACAAGTGTTTTGCCCGCACGCGCCCTGTCGCGGCTTTGTATTATCTGCGGTATCTCGTCGGGTTGTATCTTGCCCAGTCCCACATATACAAGCGTGCCCGCGATTATCCTTACCATGTTGTATAAAAAACCGTTTCCCCTGACCTTTATGGATATTATATCGCCGCTTTTTTGCACGTCAAGGCTGTATATCGTGCGCACCGTTGTTTTGGCATCGCTGCCGCTGGCGCAAAAGGCCTTAAAGTCGTGCTCGCCGATAAAATGTATGCAGGCTCGGCGCATTTTTTCCATATTCAGCGGATAATGTATAAACTCCGTATAGTGGTTTAAAACGGGGTCGCGAAAAGGTGCATTAAGTATTTTATATTCGTATGTTTTGTCTATTACGCTGTACTGCGGATGAAAGCCGTCATCCACGATATATGCCCCGTTTACCACGATATCATCGGGCAAAAAGGCATTTACCGCATAGGGCAGCCTGTCGGCGGGGATATTCTGCTCCACGGTGTAGAGTGCGCCCTGACCCTTGCAGTGCACGCCCGTATCCGTGCGCGATGAGCCCCTGACCGTTATGGGCTTTTTGTAAAGCTGCGACAAAGCCTCCTCCAGCCGCTGCTGTACCGTCATTTGTCCGCTCTGGCGCTGCCAGCCGCAGTAGTTGGTGCCGTCGTATGCCACCATCAACAAAATGTTCATATCATAACCCCCACACAAGCCTTAAAATAAGCACCGCAAACAAAAACACAAGCACGGACGCAAGTGCGGTATAATCGTTTTTTTCCATTACAAGCTCGTTCATTCTGGTACGGTTTATATCGCCGCGGTAGCAGCGTGCCTCCATAGCCATAGCCAGCTCGTCCGCACGGCGAAAGGCCGATACGAACAGCGGCACCAGAAGCGGTATCAGGCTTTGCGCCCTTTGTATAAGACCGCCCGTGTCAAAGTCCGCACCCCTTGCCATCTGCGCCTTGCGTATCTTGTCAAGCTCCTCCACAAGGGTCGGGATAAAGCGCAGCGCAATTGATGTCATCATCGCTATCTCGTGCGCGGGCAGGCCGAACCTTTTGTACGGCTTTAAAAGATATTCCATACCGACAGTAAGCTGTATCGGCGTTGTGGACAGCGTAAGCACGGACGAGCCCATAACAAGCAGTATAAGCCTTACGGCCATTTTTACCGCCATAAGTATACCCTGCACGCTTATCCGTATCACGCCGTACTGCCACAGCATATCCTTGCCGCCCGTGAAAAGTATGTTAAGCGCTACCGTAAAGATGATAATGACGATTATGGGCTTCAGACCGCCCAGAAGCATTTTTACCGGCACGGCCGACAGCCTGACCACCATTGCAAGGAAAGCCGCGCAAAGCAGATACCCAAGCACGCCCTTGGCGATAAAGCACGCCGTTATGTACAAAAACGTGCCCATTATTTTTATTCTTGCATCCAGATTATGTATCACCGAGTTTGTCGGATAATACTGACCTATCGTTATATTCATGCGCTCACCCCCGCCAAAGCATTGTACAATACCTCGCACGCGGTATCCACATCAAAAATACTGCGGGGAAGCGCCGTTCCCTCGTCGTTGAGCCTGTCCATCAAAAGGGATATCTGCGGCGCATTAAGGCCTATCTCGGTAAGCCTTTTTATATGGCCGAATACCTTTTGCGGTGTGTCAAAAAACTCCACACAGCCCTTGTTCATCACAAGTATCCTGTCGGCTATGCGGGAGATGTCCTCCATGCTGTGACTGACAAGTATGACCGTCATATCAAGCTCCTTGTGCATACGCTTTATATTGGCCAAGATCTCGTCACGGCTGTAGGGGTCAAGCCCCGCCGTAGGCTCGTCCAGCACAAGCACCTCGGGGTGCATGGCCAGCACGCCCGCAATGGCAACGCGCCTTTTCTGACCGCCCGAAAGCTCAAACGGGGATTTTTCGTAATATTCCTCACCCATGCCCACCGATGCCAGCGCATCCTTTACACGGGTCTGTATCTCTTCCGCGGAAAGACCAAGATTTTCGGGGCCGAAGGCAACATCCTTAAACACGGTCGTTTCAAAAAGCTGATGTTCGGGATACTGGAAAACAAGGCCGACACGGCGGCGGACCTCTTTCAGCCTTGACTTGTCGCTGTTTATGTCAAAGCCGTCCAGCATAACACAGCCCTCGTCGGGCTTTGAAAGTGCGTTAAGATGCTGTATAAGCGTGCTTTTGCCCGAGCCCGTGTGCCCGATAAGGCCTATAAGCTCGCCCTTGCCTATTTTTAGGCTGACATTTTTAAGCGCAACACTTTCGTAAACCGTCTCCTTGCCGTAGATATGGGTAAGATTTTTTACCTCTATAAGGGTCTGGGGTATCTTGTATTCCCGCTCGTCACGGGGGAAGGATACATCCTTTTTAAAGCCCTTTTCAAGCAGAGCCGCCGCCATATCGTCAATTGTCAGTATATCGTTTGGCAGACTTACGCCGCGCTTTATAAGCTTGCTTGCAAGCTCCGTCACCTGCGGCACGTCAAGGTGCAGCTGCTTTACCCTTTCCACCTGTCTGAAAATTTCCGCAGGCGTGCCGTCCATAACAAGGCTGCCCTTGTCAAACACAGCCACACGGTCGGCAAGGCAGGCCTCCTCCATGTAATGTGTTATAAGCACGATGGTTATGCCCTGCTTGTTAAGCTGCAAAAGGGTATTTATTACCTGTCTGCGGCCTATCGGGTCAAGCATGGCCGTAGGCTCGTCCAGCACTATGCAGTCGGGACGCATGGCCAGCACGCCCGCAATGGCGATACGCTGTTTTTGTCCGCCCGAGAGCATCATAGGCGAGGAATTTCTGTACTTTGACATATTAACGCTTAAAAGCGCATCCTCAACGCGCGTTTTTATCTCGGCCGAGGGTATGCCCAGGTTTTCGGGGCCGAAGGCTATCTCCTCTTCTATTATCGTTGCAATTATCTGATTGTCGGGGTTTTGAAACACCATGCCCGCACTTTGTCTTATGCTCCAGGTGTTTTTCTCGTCCGCGGTATCAAGCCCGTTTACCGTCATTTTGCCGTCCGACGGCAGCAAAAGCGCATTTATCTGCTTGGCAAAGGTGGACTTGCCCGAGCCGTTGTGACCCAGCACGGCTATGAACTGTCCCTTGGGTATGGCTATGTCCAGGCCGTTTATCGCCCTGTTTGTCACTATCTCCGAATTTTCGTTATATGTTTTGTAATCATAAACAAGATGTTCGCTTTTGACGAAATCCATGTAATACACCACCAAAATAATATTGTTCCACAATAGATTTTATCATATATCGGGGGTTTTTTCAAGATAAATTTATGATTTGACAAAATAGCGCTGACAGCCGAAGAAACCCCTCCGCCACCGCTGCGCTCCCCCGGCTGATGCAATGCTATTTTAAATGTATATGACGTTCCGACCGGTGCAGCAAAAAACAGCGGATACATCCCCGCGAGAGGAAAATATCCGCCGTTTCTTATCTTATGAGTGCATTGCGATATCCCTGAGTATTACTTTAAGGTCGTTATCGTCAACAACATTATTCATATCCGCATCATATTTTTCGTAATCCGTGTTGTTGCCGGTGCCGGGAATATAGGTCAAATTCGCAAAGGCAATGGCATCAAGCAGGTCGATGGTCTCGTTGCCGTCCACGTCTGCAAAGGGATGCACCTTCATATTGTACAAAAGGAAGTTCTCGCCGTCGCCGCTGTGCTTGACGGTCAGCAAATGTCTGCCGCTTGGTATATCATAGCCGAGATACATTTTATTTGACGAGCCTTCTCGTTCTTCTATCTTGACACCGTCGGCAAATACCTCTACCTTGCCCGCATTGGTCTGTGCCGTAAAATACACCTGTGTTGCACGCTCGGTCAGAAATGTCACCGAGCCGTTACCCTTGGCATAAAGCACCTTTGTTCCCGCATCAACATACTGCATATTGCCTGTTGTGTTGCCCATTTGTATAAATTTGCTGCCCGAAACGATGACGTTTTTCAGATCGTCGTTTGCCGCAAAGGCGGCATTGTTGTCATCCGCGGGTATCCTTACGGGGACACTTGTGTCGGACGGTGCGTAGAACGAGCGGTGCGCAAGTATACTCACCTGCGGCGGGGGATATACCCTGTTGCCGTTTATTATCGTATAATTGCCGGGCGTGACCGAATTGTCATAGATGTTGTTGTAGAAGTTTTCGTTGTCGCTCAGCTCGGGCATAACGTCGGGGTACATGGTCAGGTTGGGCTCGTGCCTGAATTCACCGTTATAAAACTGGGAATACGGTGCATTAAAAAACCTGTACGACATAATGCTTATCCTGTTTCCGCCCGAACCCGTCATAACGGTATCGTCAAGGGTGACATCAAGGCCGTGATACTCGCCGTCGTCAAGCATGACCGAATTCCACGCATGACCGCCCATATCTCTGTATGTCCCGTCGGCCTGTCTTTGGTAGGCATGACCCTGTAAGTAATAGCTCGGTATGCCGTATCTGTTGAACAGCAGCTGTGCGGCCTTTGCATAGCCCTCGCAGACAGCACCCTCGTACTGCTTGTCAAGAATACCGATTATCGAATGTGAATAGAAGGTATCAAGCGGTTCTTTCGTTTCAAAATCCGTAAGCGTGTAATTGTTTTCAAGCACCATTTTATCGTGTATCGCCTTTTCCATTTTGTAATTGGAGTCATAACAGTCCGATACGGCAGCATCGTATTCCTTGACGGTCTGCGTAATGGCCGCATTTTGTGTAACAACAGCCTCGCCGGTGCAAAATTCGTTTTTGAGCGAAAAGCCCGCACAAACCAGATTTTCGTCAAAAAATACCTGGTTTATCTTTGATGAGGCAAAATAAAACTGCGGGTTGTCGTAAATGACAGCCTTGATAACGGTATATATATCCTGATACACCTTTTTGCCCGAATCGGGCTCCAGCACGCTGCTGCCTATGACCTCGTGCAGGGTAAGGCAGTCGGAAAGGTCGGTTACAAGAAAATACGGTTCTTCAATACCCGAAACATCATATTTCAGCGTTCTTGTGCTGTGTGATGCGCCGTAATTGTACATGGTATTGTATATCCTTTTGTATATTTCCGCATAAACGGGCGGATACTGCTGCTTTATATACTCATAGCAGGGCAGATTTTTATTGTCAAGCCAATCGGGGGCTTCCTCCGCAGCAAAGGCCGATACCTCGCCCGGGAGTGCATCTTCAAGCATACCGTCCGGCAGACGGACAGGCTCGGCTTCGCGGCTTTCGCTTATTTCAAGGCCGCCGCACGGCATCACCGTTTCGTCCGCGTATGCGGTGTGTACCGCACCAAAGGCCAATACCGCCATAATTGTAAAAATCGCGATCTTTTTCATCTTTATACCTCCTTTTATGATCCGTGTCCGATGTTACTTATATTTTACGTCCTGAATGTATGTTTTGTCAAGTATTATAATATTGTGGATAAAAAGAGAATTTATGCCGTATAGTCAAGATAGCAAAAAAAGCGAAATAAAAGGGTTTTGACAGATAATACTGCTTACGGCGTAAATTTTCATACGTTTTGTTTGGTATAATACCATTTACAGCGTAAAGCCTCTTTTATTTGCACTATAACATCAGATAAGAAAATAAAAAGCGGATATATCCCTGTTTAAAGAGATATACCCGCTGTTTTTGTTTTATTTATTCAACACCACGTTTTCGGTAGCCTCTATCTCGTCAAGGGACTGTTCCTTTGCGGCTTCAAGGCTCTGTATCTCCGTTACCTCGTTAAAGGCATCGGTAAGCACGGCATAGCAGTCCTCCTGTGTAAGGACAGACTTTACACCTTCGTCAAGGCCGATGGATGCAAGGTTTGCAACAGCACTTTTAACGTGCTCGTCCATAGTCGCACCCACATTTTCGGGCATCTGCGCACCGCAGGCTCTGAGACCTCTTTCCAGCATAAGCAGCATCTCCGCGGAGGTTATCGTCCTTTCGCCGTCAAATACCGCCTTGTCGTCACCGAGAACTATACCGTATGCCTTGGCAACAGCTACAGACTCCGCATACTCCGCATCGGCGCTGACATCTGCAAAGTTGTCCTTTGCGTTTTCGTCGGTAAGCTGGAGCACACGTACAAGCGACTGCGTGAATTGGCCGCGTGAAACGGGCGCATTTTCAAAGTCTGCCGCAAGCGTGAACACACCCTTGTCCGCAAGCTCCTTTGCGGTAAGGTATGCTATCTTTTCACCGCCCCAATGGTTAAGGTGAGTATTGTCTATACCGTTTTTGCCCTTTTCCCTGTTGTTGTAGATGGCATGATAGTACATGGCACCCTTTTCGCCAAGCTTGTTGTATATGTCCTCTGTGACCTTTGTCATATCAACGTATGTAATGCCCAGCTCGTCCGCAAGCTCTCTTACGGCATCGTCATAAAGACCGTGGGAGTCCTTTACCTTGCCCGTGTCCTCAAAGTTTCTTCTGGAAATGGGTGTTAAAAGTATGGGTGTTGCGCCCTTTTCCTGTACGGGCAGGATATAATTCTTGTAAAGGCTGTTTTTAAAGCTGCCCTCCGTGTCCTTGTCGCCCTTGGGGTCTGTGTAGCGCAGCTCCTTGTCCTCGTCGCTGGAATTTTTTGCATCGTTGTGGCCGAACTGGATTATAACATAGTCGCCCTCGCCCACATCACGCATCAGCTTGTAGTAGTTGTCCTCTGTTGTAAAGCTTTTGGAGCTTCTGCCCGAAAGCGCATAGTCCGTAACATTTACGTCCTTTACATACTTGCCGAAGTACATACCCCAGCCTGCACGCGGGAGCGCATAGTTTTCGTCAAAACCGTATTCGCACGCCGTAGAGTCGCCTGCGATAAATACATCGGGCGTATCCGCCATTGCGGGCACACAAAGTGCCGAAAATGCCATGATACCGGTAAGTAATGCTGCCAAAGTTCTTTTCATGTTTTTAACCTCCAAATCATATAATACATTTATTTTATCATATTTAATTTAAAATTGCAATAACATCTGCAATATCCGTTTTGCCGTTGTTGTCCCTGTCGGTATCCGCAAAGGGCTTTTGTGTGTCTATGCCGCTTATATACCTTAATAAAAGCCTTGCTTCAAGGGCAGAAAGCCTGCCGTTTTCGGGATAGCACTTGTATCCGCACCACTCCGGGGTTGTAAAGCCTTTGCTGTCCTTGCTGTAATAGACCGTCACATTATCCTTGCTTGATTCAAAGGCATATCTGTCTGTGCCGTTATAGGTCGAGCATACCATCTCGGGTGCATCACCCGTAAAAAATACGCTTGTCAGCGCCGTGTTGCCGCTGAACGCCAAATACTCCACCTTTGTAAGCGTTGACGGCATTTTTATCGTTTTTAACGCAGGACAGCTGCTGAACGCATAGGTATCTATAGTCTGCACACCCTCTTCAAACACCACGGTCTCAAGCTGCTTACAGCCGGAAAATGCACCGTTGGATATTTCCGTCAGACTGCCGGGTATGTTTATTGATGTTATCCCCATATTTCCAAACGCACTCATGTCGATTTTTTGTATACCGTCGGGCAGTACAAGACTTTTGACCGACTTATTTGACAAAAATGCGGAACTGCCTATTTCTTTAACTCCGCTGCCAAGCGTGAGCTTTTCATTTGCGACACAGTCGAAAAAGGCGCTGCTGCCAATTTTTTTAACACTATCGGGGATATTTACAGCCTTTATTTTTTCGCAGTAGGAAAAGCAGTTTGTCGGTATTTCCTCAAGATTTTCGGACAAAGTCAGATACTCCATGCTGTTGCATTCGGAAAACGCCCAATTACCTACGCTTGTTACGGTATCGGGCATTATAAAGCCCTCCAGCGCCCCACACTTTTCAAAGGCATAGGTACCGATATATTCAAGACCGCTGCCAAATTCGGCCGATTTAAGGGCGCTGCATTCGCGGAACGCATAAAGGCCTATACTTTTTATACCGTTTTCACCCTTGACGGAGGTTACGGACTTACAGTAGCGAAAGGCCGACTCATCTATAACTTCAACGCCTGCGGGGATATTTACCGCCCCGCTTTTTGCGCGGGGACACATAATAAGCTCTTTCATGTCGGCGGTATATAATATGCCGTCCACAGCTGCGTAGGACGTATTGCCGTCGGAAACGATAAACTCCTCCAGCTTTTTGCGGTTTATGCCCGACGCATCTATATTTGTCGTGTTTTTTCCGAGCGTTATGCTGACAAGCTCGGAGCAATCGTCAAAAGCACTCTTGTCAACATTCAGTGCGCTGTCGGGGATAACTATCCTGCTTGCGCCCGTGCTTCCAAAGGCCATACTGCCTATGCTCACCACACCCTCGGGGATGATGACCGTCTGCGCGGACGAACAAAAGCGAAATGCGGAGCCCTCGACCGTTTCGACACTATCGGGCAGGATTATCTCTTTTAATGCGCTGCATCCCGAAAAAGCCGAGTTTCCCACGGTTTTAAGCCCCTGCGGCAGAGTGATGCTTTCAAGCGAGGTACAGTTGTAGAACGCTTCCTCGTCGATAAGCTCCGCACTTTTGGGAATATTTACGTTTTCAAGCTTCGTGCAATAGAAAAACATTCTCTTTGAAAGGTGTGTAAGCTTGTCGGGAAGCACAGCCGTAACGATGCCCGAGCGGCCAAATACACTTTCGCCTATGCTTTCTATGCTTTCGGGAATAACTATCTGTTTGATGCCGCAGTCATAAAAGGCTTGCTTTCCTATGCTTTTCAGCCCGCTGCCGACATTGACCGTT
Source organism: Bacillota bacterium (assembly GCA_017543265.1). GTDB lineage: Bacteria > Bacillota > Clostridia > Lachnospirales > CAG-274 > RGIG4310. Next base: position 45,874 of record JAFYGI010000028.1, read on the forward strand.
TCAAGCTCTGTGCACGAAGAAAAGGCTTCGTTTCCTATGGTCTCCAGCTTATCGGTAAAATCAAGTGCCTTAAGCTTACGGCAGTAGTAAAAAGCTTCTTCCCCAACGGTTTTTATATTCTTGCTCATTACCGCGGTCTCCAGCGCTTCACAGCCGTTAAATGCGTTTTTGCCTATCTCGGTCACGGTATCGGGCAGGGTCACGGCGGTTATTGTTTTATTTGAATTAAAGGCATCCTCGGGTACGGTCAAAAGCCCGTATGCAAGTGTCACGCTGCCGCTTTTGCCCTCGGGAACGACCACAAGCTCTGTTTTATCTTTGGTATAAACTATACCGTCAACGGAACAATAGTTTTCGTTTTCCGCGGATACGTTTATATCGGTAAGGGGACAGTCCGAGAAAATTCTTTTTGTTATCTCCTTCAATCCGCTGCCTATGCTTACGGTCTTTAATTTCGTACATCCCCTGAACGTTGTGCTGCCCATTGTTTCCACGCTGTCGGGGATATCGGCCTTTTCAAGCATATAACAATGATTGAAAGTATCGGAGCCCATTGTTTTAAGCCCCTGCGGCAGGGTCACATCCGTCAGTATCTCACAATCCGAAAATACGCTGTTGCCCATCTTTGTCAGGCTTGACGGAAGCGTGACATCTGCCAGCGATCTGCAATATAAAAAGGCATATGCGCCTATTTCCGTCACACCCTCCGGTATGGAAACCGTAACGATATTTTTGCCGTTAAATGCCATGCTGTTTATTTTCTTTACATTTTTGCCGTTTATCTGCGAGGGTATTTTTACAAAAAGTGCGGTTTCGTCACAGCCCGTAATGGTAAGACCCCCGTTTTCCTCCTTGTATTTAAGTCCCTCGGCGGCATTGCTTTCGTCTATCGTTGTATAGTCTGCCGCGTACACCGTTTTTTCGGATAAAACGGCATCGTGCAGAACAAAACCCCCGAAGATGAGCATTGCCGCAGCCATATAAGCAAATATTTTTTTCATTTATTGTCTCTCCTATTGTCTCTCCGTAATTTCTTTTTTAATTTTAATATCCTGTAGACAGACTCGTCTATCCTGTCCCTGCTGATATCACCGTTTTCGGCCATAGCAAGCAGGGCATCGTATGCTTTGCCCGTATCGGGCGGCATAAGCAGCATATCCGCGCCGGCATCAACGGCGTATTTTATACTGTCCTCCATACCGTATACGGTGACTGCGCCCATATTCATAGCATCCGTCACCACCACGCCGTCATAACCAAGCTCACCGCGCAAAAGTCCCGTTATTATGTCGGGGTCGAGGGTCGCGGGCCTGTCGCTGTCGCTTAAGGCGGGGACCTTTATATGTCCGACCATTATCACCTCTGCCCCGTTTTCTATCGCCTTTTTGAACGGCACCAGCTCCACGCTGTCAAGGCGCTGTCTGTCATGCCGTAAAACTGCCGTGCCGACATGGCTGTCGGTCGCCGTGTCGCCGTGCCCCGGGAAATGCTTCACAACGGGGATCACCCCGTTATCCCTTAAAGCGTTCATGGCAATAACGACATTCTCCCCCGCCGTCTGTGCATCTGTGGAAAAAGCCCTGCTGCCTATTATGGGATTGTCGGGGTTTGTGTCCACATCGGCATCGGGGGCAAAGTCCATGTTAAAGCCCATTGCCGCAAGCGTTTTTGCGATTTTGGCATAGTTTTCCCCGACAGTACCGTTTTCCGCCATGCTGCGTGCCGACGGGACGGAATAATCCGCCACGGCACCCGATCTCCCGATACGGCTTACCGCACCGCCCTCCTCGTCCACGGCAATAAAGGGCGGTATGTCGCTTATCTGTCTTAATTTGGCCGTAAGTGCCTGTGTATCGGCAACACCCCTTATATCATCGTCAAAAAGGATATAGCCGCCCGCGTTATGCACCTTTGCATCAAAGCTGCCGCTGACAAAGTCCGTGTCCAGCTCGCCCACATCAACTATAAGCATCTGCCCCACCTTGTCCTCAAGGCTCATTTCGTCTATCTGCGATGCGATCTCGTCAATGGTGGTCGTTTCGGTAGTCTCCTCGGTGACCGTGGTTTCAAAGACGATCTCGGTCGGCGGGGTCTGTCCCGAGGGGGAACAGCCGACACACAAAAGGCAAAGCCAGAAAATATATAATACCCGCTCCATGACTAAAAATTCTCTTTTACAAAGCGTTCTATGCGGTTTACGCCCTCGACCACATCACGCATGCTTGTTGCGTAGGATATGCGGATATGATCCTCAAACCCGAAGGCATCGGAGGGCACCACGGCAACATTGTACTTGTCGAAAAGCACCTCCGCAACGTCCCCCGCGGTCTCTATCTTATATTCGCCCACACTCTCGCCCAAAAGCTTTGACACATCCACAAACAGGTAAAAAGCGCCCTTTGGCAGAAGATTGCTCAAAAACGGTATGTCCGATATGCGCTGTGCGATATAGTCGCGCCTGTGCTCAAAATGCTTCAGCATCTCCGCCGCATCGTCCTGCGCCTGCGTAAGTGCCGCCAAAGCCGCCTTTTGCGCAATGGAGTTGATGTTTGAGGTGGAGTTTGACTGTATGTTTGCAATTACCCTTGCAAGCTCCGCATCGGAGGCCGAAAAACCCACACGCCAGCCCGTCATGGCATGGCTTTTGGAAAGACCGCCTATCACGACAGTCCTCTTTTTTATTTCCTCCCCGAGTGATGCAATACTGCAATGCAAAAGCTTTTTGCTGTATATAAGCTTGCAGTATATCTCGTCCGATATGATGAAAAGGTCGTTTTTGACGGCAAAATTGCCTATCTCCAGCAGCTCGTCCGCAGAGTACACCATGCCCGTGGGATTGTTCGGGCTGTTGATGATAACGGCCTTTGTGCGCGGTGTCAGCGCCTCTTCAAGCTGTTTTGGCGTAACGCGAAAGCCGTTTGACTTTAATGTCTTTATCGTTACGGGTACGCCGCCGCACATCTTTACAATGTCTATATAGCTGTTCCAGTACGGGGCGGGCACAAGTACCTCGTCACCCGCATCAAGTATAGCCGAAAATGCGTTTTTAAGCGCGTGCTTGCTGCCGTTTGAAACCACTATCTGCGTATAGTCGTATTCAAGCCCCATTGTACCGAGATATTGGGCAAAGGCCTCACGCAGCTCCCTGATGCCCGCATAAGGCGTATAGTGCGTAAAGTTTTCCTCCAGCGCCTTTACTGCGGCCTGCTTTACACATTCGGGCGTATCAAAATCGGGCTCGCCCGCGCTGAAATCCACAACATCAATGCCCTGCGCCCGCTTCTCCGCCACACGCGCTGCCATACTGAGCGTAGGTGACGGGCAGATCTCCAATGCAATTTTTGATAACTTCATTTATATCACCCCATGAAACGAAAGATTTCGATATTATCGTTTTTATTTTAACATAAACCGATATTTTTTTCAAGGGTTTTATTTTTTTGGATGTATACGTACATTTGCGTTTTTGCCAATAACTTGCGTAAAAAACACAAAAAACCGAAGCATTATTGCTCCGGTCGTTTTCAATTCTTTCTGTCATCAAGTATTTTACTCAATTCCTGCATAAAGCTATCAATATCCTTAAATTTTCTATACACCGATGCAAAGCGCACATAGGCAACATCGTCCATATCCTTCAGACGCTCCATGACCATTTCGCCAAGCTCCTTGCTGTATATCTCCCTGCGCATGGAGTTCATCACCTGGTTTTCTATGTCCGTGACCATTTCCTCGATGCTCTCCACCGACACGGGGCGCTTGTTGCAGCTCATCATGATACCCTTAACAAGCTTATCCCTGTCAAAGCTCTCGCGGGTCTCGTCGGCCTTGATGACCGTCAGGGGGATGGTATCCACCCTTTCGTATGTAGTGAAACGCTCGTTGCATTTTTCGCAGATACGGCGGCGGCGTATGGCGGAATTATCCTCCATGGCGCGTGTATCGATAACCTTTGTGTCTATATTTCCGCAAAAGGGACAACGCATAAATAATACCTCCGATTTTGTTATATTATACTTCATTATAATACATAATTTGGGGATTTACAAGTTACGACTTTGTTACAGTTTTGCACCTGCGGCGGCATACTATAAGCGCACAGAGCGCGGAAGCGGCCACAACGGCGCTTACTATCATGCTGACGGGGATATTGCCTATCATAAGCTGGTCCGTCCTGATGCTTTCTATAAAAAACCTGCCTATGCCGTAAAACAGGAAATACATACAGCTTATCTCACCGTCAAATTTTTTGTGCCTGCGGTAAAGCACCATTATAATAACGATAAGTATATTGCACATCATCTCATATAAAAACGTGGGATGCACGGATATATACGCCGTCCCCGATATTATGGTAAGCGGATATTCGCTGATGCCCCTGTACAGCGCCGTATCGGCGTTTACGGTAAGGTGCGGCACCTCGTCTGCCTTGTACATAAGCGAAAACAGCCCCGTTGTCGCACGGCCGAAAGCCTCGCGGTTGACAAAGTTGCCCATCCTGCCCACTATCTGTCCCACCAAAAGCGGTGCGGCGTAAATGTCGGTAAACCTGAAAAGGGGAAGCTTTTTTATCCTTGTGTATACCACAACGGCAATGACCGCCGCGATAACACCGCCGTATATGGCAAGACCGCCGTCACGGAAGGCAAAAAAGTTTATCAGACTTTTGTCGTTAAAAATAAGATAATACGCCCTTGCGCCCGTTATGCCGCTGATAAGGCCGTAAAACACAAAATCTATGTATGGGTCGGGGTTTTCCTTCTCCGCCCTGACATTGTACATAAGCATACAAAAGCCCAGCACAACGCCCGTGCAAATAAAAAGCCCGTACCAGTATATATCAAACCCGAATATCGAAAATGCGACTCTGTCCAGCTCCTGAAACACTATCCCCAGATTGGGGAAACAAGCATCGGGCAATGACTGTAGTTTGTCCATATTCTCACCTGCCTTATATACATTGTACCATATTTGGCAAAAATGTCAAGCGGCGGCAAAAAACGGCGCTGTAAGCGGGCAAAGTCGTCTTCGCCCGCCTGCCTTTTCTACTCGCTGCCCAAAAGGTACACAACGCTTATCCTTGGGTGAAGGTCGATCCTATCCACGGCCTTTACCTTATCTATCGCCTTTTCGGGGCTTACCTTATCGTCAAGTATGCCCTGTATCAAATAAAAATCCATAAGTGCGGTGGGATATTTCTTCACCAGTTCAAGGGTATGCGTTACGGCGGCCTTTGCACCGTCTATCTCCCGCGGCGTACTCTTTTTTTCAAGACGGCTTTTTATAAGGCTGACAGCCTTATCCGCATCGCCTTCCTCAATATCGGCCTGTACCAGCATAGCGTTTAAAAGCGTGTAAAACCTGCTTGTTATCGCGCGGCAGAGCCCCCCGCGCTTCATGCTGCCCAGAACGGACGAATAAAAAAGCTCGTTGAACACCATTTTTTCAAACCTGCTGCCCTCGCCCATATCCACCCCGACACAAAGCTTTGCGTGCTCGCCCGGCAAACGCTCGGTCACGGCGCGGTATTCGCAGGGCACGGCCGCCTTGCCCGCGGGTGTTTCGTGTGTTTTAAGGTCGGGGAAATATTTGTCGAAAAGCTCTTTTGCCCGCCCCTCGTCAATATCCCCCAGCACAAATACATCTATGCCCGCATTTGCAAAAAGGCTTTTGTAATAGCCGTAAAGGTCCTTTATACCGCACAGATCGCCCAATATCCCGTCACAGTCGATGCCGTGCGCGGTCTTTTCAAACATCAGCTCCGTACAGCGGTCAAGGGCGTAATGCCGCTTGTCGGCGGGCTTGTTTTCTATCAGATTTTTAAGATGCTTTTTGCACGATACGGCAAAGTCGTCCGCCCTGAGATAAGGCCTGTTTATTATCTCGCTTAAAATGGCAAACTGCCGTTCCTCGCTGCCCTTGGGTGCCGCGATAAGCAGGCGCAGCACCATTGTATCACCCCTTTTGACGGACGAAATTTTAAGCTGTGCCCCGTTGCACTCGGCAAGGGCGCTGTTAAGCTGTGTCGGCGTTTTGTAGCGCTCGCACCCGCTGCCCAGCACCAGCGACAGCAAACGGTTTTTCGTCACCGTCCCCTTTTCAAGCGGCCGTTTAAAACATATACAAAGATAAGACCCCTTGAAATTTTTGTTATTTTCCACATATAGGTTTACCCTGTCCCTGATCAGTTTCATACCATCACCCTACACATACTTTCTCATATTTCTTAATGCCCCCTTTTCAAGACGGCTTACCTGAGCCTGGCTGATCCCTATTTCCTCTGCAACCTCCATCTGCGTTTTACCCCTGAAAAACCGCAGCTTTATTATATATCTCTCCCTTTCGCCGAGCTTGTCCATTGCCTCTTTCAGCGCCAGATTTTCAAGCCATGCCTCGTCGCTGTTTTTCTCGTCGCCTATCTGGTCCATAACAAACAGCGCATCCGTGCCGTCATGGTAAACGGGCTCAAACAGCGACACGGGCGTTTGTATCGCCTCTATTGCAAAGACCACCTCGTTTTTGGGGATGTTCAGCTCCTTTGCTATCTCGTCCGCGGTGGGCTCCTTGTTGTTGGCGGCGGTCAGCTTTTCCTTGGCCTGCAATGCCTTGTACGCCGTATCACGCAAAGAACGGCTGACCCTTATGGCGTTGTAGTCCCGCAGATACCGCCTTACCTCGCCTATTATCATTGGTACGGCGTATGTCGAAAACTTTACCCCGTGGGAGGTATCAAAGTTGTCTATGGCCTTTATAAGCCCGATACAGCCCACCTGAAAAATGTCGTCTATATTTTCGCCGCGGTTGTTAAAACGCTGTATAACGCTTAGTACAAGCCTTAAATTGCCGTATATATATTCCGCCCTGGCCTGCTTGTCGCCGCTGCGTGCACGCTCGAATAAAGCCTGCTTCTCCTCCTCGTTAAGGACGGGCAGCTTGCCTGTGTTTACACCGCAAATCTCTACCTTGGTGACTGCCATATACTCATCTCCTCAAATGAAACGGTTATGAATATATTATTTCCCGTGAATGTGAGTATATACAGCTATGTATGTGACAAATTTTGCAAAAAAAAAGCCGTACAGCAGTTATATCTGCTGTACGGATAAATCATCTGTAATTTTCCGCGATATCCAGAACAAACCGTCTGAATTCCTCCGCGGCCATATAAGGCTCCAGTATTTTTGCCCTTGTGCCGAAGCCCGCGAGCCAGCCGAAAAACCTTTCGCTGACATCTATTTCCAGCGACACGCTGAAGCTGTGTTCGTCATAGGGTGCGGTCTGTATCTGCGTGCCGAAGCGGTCTATGACCACGCCTATAAGCTCGTTTTCAAACCAAAGCTTCATATGTGCCCTGCTGCCGCCGAACATACCGAAGGTCGCCTTGCCGTATGATGCACGGTCAAGCATCTCATACTCCTGCTCGTTTACGCACTCGTCCTTTGTGACGGTGACATTTTTCATCTTGTCCACCCTGTAATGGCGTTTTTCTTCCGAAAAATCGTCAAAGCCCACAAGGTAGTAGTTTTCGTCGTCCCATACCAAAAGCCACGGCGACACCCTGTACTGTCTCGGCTTTTCGACAAGGGTCTTGTCAAGCGTCCACTCCATGTAGTTGAAGGTTATCTGCTTTCTTTTGGCAATGGCCGCGTGTATATGGTCGATATTGTAGTATATGTTTTCGTTTGCGGTCTTGGCGCGGTTTACAAGCAGCACCTCGCGGTCCAGCTCGTCCGCATGGTATTTGCTGGTCTGCTTGGAAAGCTTTTCTATAAGCTCCCGCGACTTTTTGGGCGTGATGACCTTTGCCACCTGCACGGCATCCACCAAAAGCTTAAGCTCCGCAAGCTGAAACTCCCCGCTTGCAAGATAACAGCCGCCGCGCCTGCCCTTTTGTATAATGTCAAGGCCGTACTCACGCAGTATCTGTATATCCCTGTAAACGGACTTTCTTTCGGCCTGTATGCCGAGGGTCGCAAGGTATTCTATTATATGTTCCGCATTTGTGGTATGCTCCTCATCGGTATTTTCCAGAAAATACTTCATCATATAAAGGAGCTTTAGCTTCATTTTGTTGTAATTTGTCATAACTGCACCTACAGAGTGATAAATGAGGGCTCCCTGCCCTTGAATACCGTTACATACTTATATCCCGCGATATTCAGCATATCGTAGGCCGCGCCTATATGGTCGGCAACATCACGCGGGAAGTGGGCATCGGAGCCGACTGTCACGATCTCGCCGCCCAGCGCCTTATAGCGTTTAAGTATCTCAATATCGGGATAGCAGTCGTTTATGCCGTATCTGTAGCCCGAGGTATTTATCTCTATGCCCTTGCCCCGCTCTATAAGCTCTTTAAGCACGGCATCTATAAGGGACGAAAACTCCATATAGTTTACCGCGTTGTCCTCGTACAGGCCGTAGCGCGACACAAAGTTAAGGTGTCCGTATACGCAAAAGTCCGTGCAGGAGCGTATGTTTTTGAGCATCTCCTCAAAGTAGGTGCTGTATGCCTCCTGCTTGGTGCGGGAGGAAAAGAACTCGTTTTGGTCAAAGTAAAGGTCGTAGCACTTTACGCTGTGGGACGAGCCGATAATAAAGTCAAACGGAAACGCCGCCGTAATGGTGTTTACCAGATCGGCCTTGGTGTTTTCAAGCCCCACCTCTATACCCAGCTTTATGCTTATGTCGTCCTTGTATTTGTGGCGCAGGTCGTCAAGATAAGGTATGTACAGATTGTAGTCGGGATGGGTGTACCTTTCGTCAAAATCAACGTGGTCGGTAAAGGCTATCTCATCCAGCCCCTTGTCTATCGCGGCAAGTATCATGTCCTCCATCGGTGCCTCGCTGTCCGCCGAAAAGCTGGTGTGTATGTGATAATCCATCAAAAACATTTTTTCTCCCCCTTTTGCGTTGTTATATGTTGATTGTATCACATTTCGGGGGCGGTTACAATAGGTTTTTGTTTGAGATTTTCCTTTTTTGTTAATAACCGACGGATTTAAGGGGTGCTTGATTAGACTTGGCTCCCCTTGGAAGGCGTGTGCTGTTATTTTAGACAACAACCAACACTTTTAAAATGCGTTGCATTAGCCTTGGCTCCCCTTCACAGGGGAGCTGTCAGCCGTTAATTCGTTGGGATAGGTAAAAACCATTATTACGGCTGACTGAGGGGTTTCTCCGTTCCAAAGCTTTAAGAAACCCCTCCACCAAACTGCGTTTGGTCCCCCTCCCCTGACCGCTGCGCTCAAGGGGAGGTGCGTTCATTACCCCGCGCAGGGGCAAGTTGTAAAGTTTGTGACACCTCACCCCTGTAACAATCCTGTAATCTTTCTGAAAAAAATGTCACATTTGTATTGACAAATTTCGCGGGTGGTGTTACAATTATACGGATATGAAAATAAAAGGAGGAAATCACGATGTGTATGCCATATATCGACAGCGTAAATTTACATTTATCCCCGTTTTATTTTCGTTTTATTATTATTTTTATTGATAATATAAAGACAATGAAAAGATTTATTTGATTTTTCTTTTTATTGTCTTTTTTGTTGCCTTTCGGACGAATAACAATAAGGGGGAATATAAATGTACAACAGAAAAGACCTTTTGGGTCTGCGTGATCTGACGGAAGAAGAGATAATGACCATACTCAACACCGCAAAGGACATGAAGGCCAAGATAGACGACCCGTCCCTGCGCAGTTACGAGCTTCGCAAAAGCAGTATCGTAACGCTGTTTTACGAGAACAGCACCAGGACGAAAATGTCCTTTATGCTTGCAGGTGACTACCTCGGCGCAATGGTAAAGGACCTGGGCGTTGCCACAAGCAGCGTAAACAAGGGTGAAAGCCTTATTGATACGGGTATGACCCTTGACCAGATGGGTATAAACGTAATGATAATACGCCACCAGCTTACGGGCGCGGCGCATATACTTGCAAAAAACGTAAAGGCCAGCGTTGTAAATGCGGGCGACGGCTCAAACGAGCATCCCACGCAGGCACTTCTCGACCTTTTCACCATACTTGAATATAAAAAGCATTTTGACGGCCTTAATGTCACTATTTTGGGCGATATTTCCCACTCCCGCGTGGCAAGGAGCAACGCCTTCGGCCTGACAAAGCTCGGCGCAAATGTTACACTTGCAGGACCGTCAACGCTTATAAGCGGCTCTATGCGCTCTCTCGGCGTAAATGTCACCTCCGATATAAAGGGTGCTATCAAAAATGCCGATGTTATCATGGGACTTCGCATACAGTTTGAAAGGCAGAAAAATATGCCCTTCCCCAATCTGCGTGAGTATTCATCGCTTTTCGGCGTAAACAATGAGCTGTTAAAGAAATATGCAAAAGAGGATGTCCTCATCATGCACCCGGGCCCCGTAAACCGCGGCGTGGAGCTTGCAAGCGAGGTAATTGACGGCAAAAACTCCGTTATAAACGTACAGGTCAAAAACGGCGTTGCCGTAAGAATGGCCATACTTAAACTTCTTACCGAAAGGAGCGCAAATTAAATGAAAACACTTATCAAAAACGGCCGTGTTATCGACCCGTATAACAATATAGACAAGGTACTCGACATACTTGTTGAGGACGGCAAAATCTCAAAGGTAGAGGAAAATATCTCCGACAATGCGGACAAGACCATAGATGCAAAGGGTTGCTGGGTAACACCCGGTTTTATCGACCTGCACGTTCATCTGCGCGACCCGGGCTACGAGCATAAGGAGACTATCGCAACGGGTACCCGCGCGGGCGCAATGGGCGGTTTTACCACTATCTGCGCTATGCCCAACACCAACCCCGTTACCGACAACGAAATTCTTGTGGAATATGTTAAAATGAAAGCCGAGCGTGACGGCGTTATAAATGTACTGCCTATCGGTGCGATAACGAAGGGGCAGCACGGCGAGGAGCTTGCGGATATAGGCAAAATGGCACAGGTGGGTGCCTGCGCTATCTCCGAGGACGGCAAAAGCGTACCGGGACCCTCACTTATGAAAAATGCTTTAAGATATGCAAAAATGTTCGACCTGCCCGTTTTTGACCACTGCGAGGAGATAAGCCTTGCCAAGGGCAGCATGAACGCGGGCGACAGGGCAAGTCTTTTGGGTCTTAAGGGCATATCCAACGACAGCGAGGAGCTTATAGTTGCAAGGGATATGATACTTGCGGGCAGCGTTAAGGCACAGATACACCTTTGCCATATAAGCACAACGGAAAGCATCATACAAATACGACAGGCAAGGGAGCGCGGCGTAAATGTTACCGCCGAGGCAACGCCCCACCACTTCACCCTCTGTGACGAGGATATAACCGAGTATGATGCCAATTTTAAAATGAATCCCCCGTTAAGGAGCAAAAAGGATGTGGAGGCTGTCAGACAGGCCTTAAAGGACGGCACGATAGATGTTATCGCCACCGACCACGCTCCGCACCATATCGACGATAAAAACTGCGAGTTTGAAAAGGCCGCAAACGGCATTATAGGCCTTGAAACGGCACTTCCGCTGGGTATAAAGATACTTGTGGAGGGCGGCTACCTTACCCCGAGCGAGCTTATTGCAAAAATGACCTGCAACCCCGCCAAAATACTTCACAGCGATAAGGGTACATTAAGTGTTGGCGCCGCTGCGGACATCACCATAACAGACCCCGAATGCGAAAACATCTTTGATGTAAGCAAAATGGCAAGCAAGGCAAAAAATACACCCTTTGGCGGCTATAAGGCAAAAGGCAAGGTGCTTTACACCATAGTAGGCGGCGAGATAGTTGTCGAGGATGGAAAGCTTGTGAAATAAAATGCAGTTACAAAAATTACCCTACTCACTTACCGTCTGCAAGGTGCAGAGCACATCCCGGCTTGACCTTACGAAAGATTTTTACTTTATTGCAAAAACCGACGAGGAGATCTCCCTTGTCTGCAAGGCGGAGGACACACCGAAAGACACCGTCGAAAGAAGTGACGGCTGGAAAGCTTTTCGCATACAGGGCGTTTTGGATTTTTCGCTTATCGGTATTTTGTCCAAGCTGACGGGCATACTTGCGGATAATAAAATAGGTATTTTCGCGGTTTCCACATTTAATACCGACTATATACTTGTAAAAGCAGAAAACTTTGATAAAGCCGCGGAGGTTTTGTCAAATAAGGGCTATGTGATAATATAATATCAAAAGGAGGACAAAAAATGCTTATCATTGACAAACTTATCAAAAAAATCAACGAAACGGGCAATCCTACGGTCGTAGGTCTTGACCCACGTTTAAACTACATTCCCGAATACATTACAAAAAAATATTACGACAAGTACGGCTATACGCCCAAGGCTGCGGCAAAGGCCATGCTTAAATTCAACAAAAAGATAATTGACAATGTATGCGACATCGTGCCTGCGGTAAAGCCCCAGATAGCCATGTATGAGCGCTACGGCATTGACGGTCTCAAGGCCTACATCAAAACCTGCGAATATGCGGCGGAAAAGGGACTTATCGTTATAGGCGATATAAAGCGCAGCGATATTTCCTCAACTGCGGAGGCTTATTCGGATGCGCACCTTGGCAAATGCCGCGTGGGCGAGAATGAGTTTTCCTGCTTTACACACGATTTTGTCACCGTAAACGCATATCTCGGCTCGGACGGCATAACACCGTTTCTTGACGACTGCCGCGCTTACGAAAAGGGCATATTCGTCCTTGCAAAAACATCAAACCCCCACAGCGGCGAAATTCAGGATCTTCTTGTGGACGGCACACCCATATACGAAAAAATGGGTGCTCTTATAGAAAAATGGGGCGAGGAATTTGTGGGCGAATACGGCTTTTCAAGCGTGGGCGCTGTTGTCGGAGCAACACACCCCCAGCAGGCAAAGCGTCTGCGTGATGTAATGCCCCACACCTTCTTCCTTGTACCGGGCTACGGCGCACAGGGCGGCAAGGCCGAGGACTTGGCCGTTTGCTTTGACAAAAACGGCATTGGCGCGATAGTCAATTCCTCCCGCGGTATCATTGCCGCACATACAAAAGACCAATACAAGGACTGCTTCACGGACGACAGGGACTTTGCCCTTGCCGCAAGACAGGCCTGTATAGATATGAAAAACGATTTAAGGAGATGTATATGATGGAAAAAACAGTAAAGGCCATGCTGATACTGGAAAACGGTGCCCGCTTCAAGGGCAGTGCCTTCGGCTGCATCAAGGAGACCGTGGGCGAGGTCGTTTTCACAACGGGTATGACGGGCTATCAGGAGACCCTCACCGACCCGTCCTTTGCGGGACAGATAGTCACAATGACCTACCCGCTTATCGGCAACTACGGCATAAATCTGGAGGATATGGAAAGCAAAAGGCCGTATCTTAAGGGTTTTATCGTCAGGGAAAAATGCGATGTACCCAACAACTGGCGCTGTGAAATGGAGCTTGACGGCTTTTTAAAGCAGCACAGGATAATGGGTCTGGAGGGGATAGACACCCGCGCCCTTACCCGTGTTTTAAGGGATAACGGCACCATGCGCGGCATTATCACCACCCGCTTTGAGGACCTTACCGAAAGCCAGATAAAGCAGAAATTCGACACCTACACAAATAAATTTGCCGTAAAGGAGACCACCTGCGAGGCACCCTACACCATAAACGGCAGCGGTACCCACCTCGCGGTGCTGGACTGCGGCATCAAGCAGGGCATCTTGCGCGACCTTAATAAGCGCGGCTGTAAACTGAGTGTTTTCCCCGCCTACACCTCGGCGGAGGACATACTTGCCGTTAAGCCGGATGCGGTCTTCCTCGGCAACGGCCCCGGCGACCCGCAGGACATCCCCGAAATTACCGCGGAGGTAAAAAAGCTTATCGACAGCGGCATACCCGTCCTTGGTATCTGCCTTGGACACCAGCTTATAAGCCTTGCCCTGGGGTGCAATACAAAGCGTCTTAAATTCGGCCACCACGGCGGCAATCACCCCGTAAGGGACGTACAGACGGGACGTGTGTACATCACAAGCCAGAACCATAACTTTGTTGTCTGCGACCTTACGGACGAGGTGGAGCCCTCCTTTGTAAACGTAAACGACGGCAGTATCGAGGGCATACGCCACAAGACAAAGCCCATATATTCCGTGCAGTTCCACCCCGAGGCAAGCCCCGGACCGCTGGACACACAGGTCTTGTTTGACAAATTTCTGAAAATTATCGAGGAGGCGAAGAAAAATGCCTAAGGACAATTCCATAAAAAAGGTGCTTGTTATTGGCTCGGGCCCCATAGTTATCGGTCAGGCGGCGGAGTTTGACTACTCGGGCACACAGGCCTGCGAATCCATAAAGGAGGAGGGCGTGGAGGTCGTACTGGTAAACTCCAACCCCGCTACCATAATGACGGATATAGGCATGGCACACTACACCTATATCGAGCCTCTTACAATAGATTTTCTTGAAAAGGTCATCCAAAAGGAACGCCCCGACAGCATAATTGCGGGCATGGGCGGTCAGACAGGCCTTAATTTAAGCTGTGAGCTTTACGATGCGGGCATACTTGACAAGTACAACGTGCGTGTTATCGGTACATCTATAGAGTCCATAAAAGAGGGCGAGGACCGCGACAGCTTCAAGCAGCTTATGGAGCGCACCAATCAGCCCATAGTTGACAGCGACATCGTGACGGACGTGGACAGCGCCGTGGAGTTTGCCGATGCCATCGGCTACCCCGTTATCGTGCGCCCCGCCTACACTCTCGGCGGCACGGGCGGCGGTATTGCCGAAAACGAGGACGAGTTAAGGGAGATATGCTCCCAGGGTCTGCACCTTTCCCGTGTCGGTCAGGTGCTTATCGAAAAAAGCATAAAGGGCTGGAAGGAGATAGAGTTTGAGGTCATGCGCGACGGCGCAGGCAACTGTATCACCGTCTGCTCCATGGAAAACGTGGATCCCGTGGGCGTGCATACGGGCGACAGTATCGTTGTTGCACCCGCGCAGACCCTTTCCGACAGGGAATATCAGATGCTGCGAAGTGCCGCTATAAATATCATCAACTCTATCGAGATAAAGGGCGGCTGCAATGTGCAGTTTGCGCTTGACCCCAACAGCTACAACTACGCCGTTATCGAGATAAACCCCCGTGTCAGCCGTTCCTCCGCCCTTGCATCCAAGGCAACGGGCTACCCCATTGCAAAGGTGGGCGCGAAGATCGCACTGGGCTACAACCTTGACGAGATAAAAAATGCGGTCACGGGCAAGACCTTTGCCTGCTTTGAGCCCGCTATAGACTATGTTGTTTTAAAATTCC
Source organism: Bacillota bacterium (assembly GCA_017543265.1). Classification (GTDB taxonomy): domain Bacteria; phylum Bacillota; class Clostridia; order Lachnospirales; family CAG-274; genus RGIG4310. The sequence goes on from JAFYGI010000028.1 coordinate 61,145, forward strand.
CCCGCTGGCCGTTTGACAAGTTCTTCTCCGCAAAAAGGACGCTTGGTACAAAGATGATGGCAACGGGCGAGATAATGAGTATCGGCAAAAGCTTTGAAGCCGCACTTTTAAAGGGCGTGCGTTCGCTGGAGATAGGCCAGTACGGGCTTGAAAGAAAATCCAGCAAGACCCGCACCCTCGAGGAGCTTAAAAAGCGTGTACAGGTTCCCGACGACGAGCGTCTTTTCGACCTTGCGGAAATGCTGCGCCGTAACTACCGCGTGGAAAAGGTGTGCCAGATAACGGGCATGGACCTTTTCTTTATCCACAAGATAAAAAGCATTGTCGATATGGAGGAGGAGCTAAAGCAGATGTCGCTTGACGACTTTAATGCCGACAACCTGCGCTTTTTCAAGGAAAAGGGCTTCTCGGACAAGGCCATTTCAAACTTTGTGGGCTGCACTCCCCCCGACATCTATGCTTTAAGGCAAAAATTTAACATTATGCCCGTATTTAAAATGGTAGATACCTGTGCGGGCGAGTTTGAGGCCGTGACACCCTACTACTACTCCAGCTACGACAGCGAGGACGAGGTCATCGTATCAAACCGCAAAAAGGTCATGGTCATCGGCTCGGGTCCCATCCGTATCGGTCAGGGCATCGAGTTTGACTACTGCTCCGTTCACTCCATAAAGGCGCTTAAAAAGGCGGGTATGGAGACAATAATCGTAAACAACAACCCCGAGACAGTCTCCACGGACTTTGACACGGCGGACAAGCTGTACTTTGAGCCCCTGACGGAGGAGGATGTTTTAAACGTTGTGGAGCGTGAGCGTCCCGACGGCGTTATCTTACAGTTTGGCGGTCAGACGGCCATTAAGCTGGCAAAATTCTTTGACGAGATGAATATCCCCATCTACGGCACCAAGCCCGAGCAGATAGATGCCGCAGAGGACAGGGAAAAATTTGACGAGATACTTGAAAAGCTGCATATCAGCCGTCCCAAGGGCAAGGGCGTATGGAGCGTTGAAGAGGGCTGTGATGTGGCCGAGGCTCTGGGCTTCCCCGTACTGGTGCGCCCCAGCTACGTTCTGGGCGGTCAGGGCATGGAGATAACCTACAACCGCGAGCAGCTTATAAAATACCTGCGTGAGGCCTTTGAAAAGGACAGCAAAAACCCCGTGCTTATCGACCGCTACCTTGCGGGACGTGAGATAGAGGTAGACGCTATCTGCGACGGTGTTGACGTGTATATCCCCGGCATTATGGAGCATCTGGAGCGTGCGGGCGTGCATTCGGGCGACAGTATATCCATCTACCCGCCCCAGCACCTTACGGACGACATCAAGCACCGCATAATGGATGTCACCAAGAAAATATCCGTCGAATTAAAGGTAATAGGCATGATAAACATACAGTTTATCGAGTATAAGGGCGAGCTGAATATTATCGAGGTAAACCCCCGCTCGTCAAGAACCGTGCCCTACATCACAAAGGTCACGGGCGTACCCGTTATCGACATCGCCACAAGGGTCATGCTGGGTGAAAGACTTGCGGACATGGGCTACGGCACGGGTATCTGCGATATACCCAAGGTCGTTGCTGTCAAGGTGCCCGTATTCTCCACCGAAAAGCTTCCCCAGGTGGAGGCCAGCCTCGGCCCCGAGATGCGCTCCACGGGTGAGGTGCTCGGCGTTGGCTATAACCTTGAAAACGCGCTTTACAAGGGCTTTATCGCTGCGGGCATGACCGTGCCCAAGGCAGGCAGCACCATTGTTGCCACCGTAAGAAGTCAGGATCACGAAAAGTTTATCGACATAGCCAAACGCTTTGAAAACATGGGCTGCCGCTTTATCGCCACCAGCGGTACGGCAAGGGCGCTGAAAGAACACGGCCTGGAGGTAAAGCCCGTTAAAAAGATAAGCGAGGGCGTGCCCAATATCGTGGATACTATCCGAAGCGGCGTTGTGGACCTTATCGTGGATATTCCCAAAAAGGCCAATAATGCACACTCCGACGGCTTTAAGATAAGACGTACCGCAGTCGAGTCCAGCGTTACGCTGATTACCAGCCTCGATACACTTAACGCTATGGCCGATGTTATGGAAAAGAATATAGATAGAAAATCCCTTGATCTGTTTGATATAAATAGGGATTTGAGGTGAATTATGGCTGACGGAGAGGTTTCTGCGTGCGAAAGGCATTGAGAAACCCCTCCGTCACGGCTAAAGCCGTGCCACCTCCCCTGAGCAAGGGGAGGCAAGACCACGGTGTTCTCAAACCTTGGTGTTATCACAAACTGAAATTCAATGACTAAAATCTATTAAGTAACCAACAAATTTAATAGACGTTGCATTAGTCTTGGCTCCCCTTGTTAGGGGAGCTGTCAGCCGTAAATTTGTTGGGATAAGTGAAAAGCTATATTACGGCTGACTGAGGGGTTTCTTTGTACGAAAGGTTTTGAGGAACCCCTCCGTCACGGCTAAAGCCGTGCCACCTCCCCTGAGCAAGGGGAGGCTCGGTCATTGCCCCGCGCAGGGGCAAGGCATGGATTTTCTCTGTACGATGGGGTTTCCCAAAAACCCACAAAAACATATAAAATCATTACTTTTACATATAAAATCTGTATTTTTCATCAATAAAACATATAAAATCTGTGAAATTCGATGAAATTCGATGAAAAACGATGAAAAACATATGGAAAACGTTGCCCGAGTGTGGTATAATGGTATCATCGAAAGAAGAGGAACTGTAGGACAGGCCGAAAGGGTCTGCCGCATACGGCTCCTCTTTTTTGTATCCAAAAACGATAACAAAAACATTTTAAAACAAAAGGAGGAAATCTATGTACGATTATTTTAAGGTTTATTCTTCGCCCGAGCGCATACGCAAGATGTTTGCGCAGGACATAGAGGGGCGCAGAAGATTTATTTTTGTATTTGACAGGGGCGAGTTTTGTGAGGAGGCTGTGGCACTTGGCTTTTCGGCCATATACCTGCCCGAGGACGACGACTGCTTTGCATCGGTCTTTCACACCATCAGCACCATGACGATGCTGGGCAGGCGGCAGGTCATTTTCCCGCTGTGCGGCAAGGGCGGCACCCAGATAATAGAGGGTGCGCTGGACGAAAGCTCACATCTGGTGAAAAGTGCGTGGAAGGAGGTATTCAGCAAGGACAAGCCCCGCGACTACTACCTTATCTACCGTGATGAGTTTGCGCAAAAGATAGATGCGCTGGCCAAAAAGTATTCGGGCGAAACCCTGTCGGAGGACGTGAAGATACAGCGTTTTTCGGACATCGAGGAACGCTCTACCAACTGGCTGTGGTACCCCTATATCTCAAAGGGAAACATTACCCTGCTCTACGCCGCCCCGGGTGCGGGTAGACGTTTTTCACCTGCTATCTTGCGGCACGGGTGTCACGGGGCGAGGCTCTGCCCGATATGCCGCCCGAGCAATGGGTCACACCCGCCAAGGGCATAACGCTGTTTTTCAACGCCGAGGACCCCGTTGACAGCACGCTGAAACCGAGGCTTCGGGGCTGTAATGCGGATATGTCCAACATAATGACGGCCGAAACGGACAATGCAGCACCCTACACCCTCACCGACCCAAGGCTTCCTAAGCTGTTTGAGGCCGTAAAGCCGCAGCTGGTCATTTTTGACCCCATACAGTCCTATATCGGTGCGGATATAGATATGCACAGGGCAAACCAGACACGCCCCGTGCTGGCGCATATAAACGCACTTGCGGCGCAATACGGCTTTGCGCTTGTCATAGTGTGCCATATAAACAAAATGTCCACCCAGGACATCAGCGAGCGTATACTCGGCAGCCAGGATATAAGGGGTGCCGCAAGGAGCGCTCTTTTTTTGGGTCTGCATCCCGACCGCCCCGATACAAAGGTGCTGTTTCAGATGAAAAATAACCTTGCCGAATGGGGCGACCCCCTTGCCTTTCGCATAGATGACAGCGGCGGTACGGCGGCCTTTGTGCCCGACCCCTTTGCGGATATAACGGGGCTGACCCCCGACCGCTGTACGGGCAATGCCGGCAGGGTCAAGGCCAACGAAAAGCGCAGGACGGATAAAAGCCGCGCCGATGAGCTGATAAAGGGGCTTTTTAAGGATAGAAATACCGTTACCCTGGGTGAACTGAAAAGTATCGCCGAGGAAAACGGGATAAGCTGGAGCGTGTTTTATAAAGTGCTTATTGAATATGCAAGGTATCGTAAGGTCGGATTTAGCAACGCAACTCCCAATGAAGATTATTATGAAAAAATATCATGATCGGATTTTTTTAACACAATGTTTTTTTTATCCGAATATGGATGAAAGTAGCTTATATAGCCGTCTCTGCATATTCGGATTTGTCCGAATATGGTGACTCATATTCGGATTTTGTCCGAATATGTACAGGCCGCTTGTTCAGCGGGTCTCACTCATGTTCGGATTTTTTTTATATTGTCAACGGCTTTAAGAAACCCCTCCACCATCGCAAGCGATGGTTCCCCTCCCGCTGCGCGGCACACGCCCGGAGCTTGCTATGCAAGCAAGGGGAGGCAAGTTTAGGTGTTCGCAAACCTTGGTATTATCACAAACTGAAATTCAATGACTAAAATCTATTAAGTAACTAACAAATTTAATAGACGTTGCATTAGCCTTGGCTCCCCTTCACAGGGGAGCTGTCAGCCGTTAATTCGTTGGGATAGGTAAAAACCATTATTACGGCTGACTGAGGGGTTTCTTTGTACGGAGGGGTGCCTCCCCCCACCCAATTTTCATCCCCTGCGCATATACCGTCATTTACGGCATATAATTAACCGTAAACCACTACGGGGAGGTCAAAAATGGAACTGACAAAAACAAAGCTATCCATAGACAGGTATGCGGGTGAGGAGCGGATGCAGCTTATGCCGCAGGGCGAGGTCATCCTGCCAAACGAGGGGATAAAAAGCATAGTGACGGCACGGGCGCAGCCCTACATCGTGGGCGGCGGCACAGCGGGCGGCAAGCTGTCGTTTGAGGGCAGTATAGACATGGTCTTTATCTGTCTGACGGGGGACGGCCGTCTTATATCGGTGCCGCACAGCCTGTACATAAGCGAGAACATCAACACCGACAAGACGGGCGGCGACAGCGTGCCGCAGTTTTCGTGCAGCGTATCGGGCACGGAGTACACGCTTGCGGGGGACAGGATACGCTACAAGCTTTTATGCGAGGTAAGCTGCCGCATATTCGATACATACACCCTGACCGCCGTTACGGGGCTGGAGGGTGCGGAGAACGTGGCCGAACAGACTATAGACATAGACACGCTTCTCGGCAAGCGCAATGTGGAGATAAAGCTTAAGGACAGCGCCTCTGTCGGCCGTGAGCTGCCCAACATAGAAACGGCGATAGACATGACCGTATCGGGCACGGGTCTGACCACGGCCTGCGTAACGGACGGGCTTGCCGTAAAGGGCGGCCTGAAACAGAATTTTATGTACACGGGTGCGCAGGAGGGCGAGGCGCTTGAAAGCTTTTGCTTTGACACGGAGATAGACGGCACGGCGGAGGTCATGGGTGCCGCGGAGGATATGCTCTGCTGTCCCGATGTGGGCATAGCCGACACGACCTACAGCATACGCTGTGACGATGACGGCGAGGCGCGTATAATAGAAAGCGAATGCACGCTGAGCATTTGGCCGAATGTGTTTGCACCGCTGACCCTGCGTGTGCCCGAGGATGCCTATTGTCTTGAAAGGGAGCTTGATATATCCCGCTGTGATGTGACGGGCTTCAAGGCGGTATGTGTGAACAAAAGCAATTGTCCCATACGCCGTGCGCTGGAGACCACGGGCGAGGATATGCTGCGGGTATACGATGTCTGCGCCCGTGTGACCGTGGACGACACAAGGGTAATGCAGGATAAGACAGCCGTAAGCGGTGCCGTGGACGTGGATGTGCTTTATGTCACGGGCAGCGATACAAGCCCCGTTTGTGCCTTTAAGGGCAGCATACCCTTTGAACAGGTTTTGGAGACCCGCGGCAGTACGGAGGATATGCAGGCAATAGTTATGGCGGGTGTGCGGCACATAGGCTTTAATATGCTGTCACAGCGTGAGATCGAGCTTCGGGGCATGATAGGCATAGACTGTGCGATAATCGACGAAAGGCATTTTTCGCTTATAACCGACATAACCGAGGGTCCGAAGGATGCCCATATCGGGGACGATATCCCAAGTGTTATCGTATACACGGTACAGCACGGCGACACGCTGTGGAAGCTTGGCAAGCGTTTCCATACCACGGCGCAGAGCATAGCCCGCACCAACAGGCTTGACGACCCCGACAGGATAAATGTCGGCGACAGGCTTATAATAGTGAAAGGATATTAAAATGATATACTTTGTTTACGACAGCGGCGCTGTACAATGCTTTTACCGCGGACGTGACGGCAGTATTTACCAAAGGCGATATGACGGCGGCAAATGGAGCAAGGCCGTCTGTGCGGCAAACGATGTGCGGGCGCAGTTTTTTGTCATGCGCGAGGACGAAACGGGGCTTATCTGTCAGGACAGCGGCGGGGATATGCTGCTGTGCCTTGACAGGGACGGCGTATGGCAGCAGAATGTTATACTTAAAAGTCTGGGGTCTGTCCCCGATATTTTTATGACAAGGACGGGAGACACTATCTTCTACACTATCCCGCAAAACGGCAGGTACACCCTTATAATGCAAAAGCACCGTGACGGCAGGTGGGAGCGCAGCACCATGATAGACGGCTGCACGCCCTTTGCCGCCTGTCCCTTTCGTGTGCTTGGGCTTAACAACGGCATAACCGCGGTGATATACAAAAAGGGAAAGAGCGTGGGACTGCGCGTAACGGACAAAAGCGGTGAAATAAGCGGGTTTGAGCCGCTGTACACCGCATCGGGGGACATACACGACATAAGCCTTTTGGCGGGGGAAAATGCCGTTGAGGCCGTGCTTGCCGTCAGGGGCAGGTTCTCCGCAAGGCTGGTGTATGTCAGCACTCGCTCGCCCGATAAGCCCGAGACCCTGTGGGAGGGCGCGGGTGCGGATATTGCCGCCGCAGAGCGTGACGAAAACGGTGCCCTGAATGTGACCCTTGCCTGCGGGAATACGGTGTACGGCTTTACCCGCGGTAAACATGGCAGCCGCGTGCAAAGGCTGAATGTAAGGCCAAAAAAGGCCTTTGTGCTGGGACATAAGGGGATGTGTGATGTGCTCGCCGATGGAGATAGGGGGTATGAGATCGTGCGGGGATGAAGGTGTTCTCAAACCTCACTATTGACCAAATCCCCAATTTGTATTATACTTAAACCATAAATTATACACTAAAGGAGAAATGACTTATGGAAAACTGTTTATACTGCAAGAACAAAGCCAAGCTTGACTCATTGATGATACCCATTGCGGAGCTTGGTGTTACGAAGTTATACTTATTCAGGGAGCAGACCTACTACGGCCGCTGTGTTATCGCGTACAAGGATCACGGCCGTGAGCTTACCGACCTTTCGGACGAGGAAGCTGCACTTTTCATCAAGGATATGCAGCGTGCGGGACGTGCCATTGCAAAGAGCGTGAACCCCGCAAAGGTAAACTACGGTATGTTCAGCGACACTCTTCCCCATCTGCACGTTCACATCGTGCCCAAGCAGGAGGGCGGCCACACCTTCGGCGGCACCTTTGAGATGAATGTAAACCCGCCCAAATACCTTACGGACGAGGAATACACCGAGATCATCGAAAAGATCAAGTCAAACTTATGACAGCGCTGATACTTACGGGCGGGACGATAGGCTCTGCCGCGGACAGCGGCACCATAAATTTAAGCGGACGGGTGAAGCCGGCGGAAATGTACAACAGCCTTTATCCGCCCGTGGATTTTGACGTTTACCGCCCCGTGAACACCCTTAGCGAGAATATCCTGCCCCATGACTGGGGGAAGCTTATACGCGCCGTTGAGGACTGCATGACGGGCAAATACAAGGGCATAATAATCGCCCACGGCTCGGACACGCTGGCCTATACATCGGCGCTTATCGGTATGCTTTTTGCCGATACGGATATACCTATATGCCTTATTGCCGCCGACTATCCCACGGAGGATGAACGCAGCAACGGCATCGACAATCTCCGTGCCGCTGTCTTGCTTACGGAAAGCGGCGAACGGGGTGTTTTTACCGTGTACAAAAAATATCACCATGCACAAAGCACGGATATTTACCCCGCGGCAAGACTTATCGAGGCCGATACCTATCTTGACCGCTTCGGGTGCTACGGCGGTGAGCTGTGGGGCTTTGAAAGGGACGGAAAAATCGTCAGAAACCGCAATTACCGCACCGTTGGCGGGCGTTTTGGCAAAAAAATAAAAGTATCCTCTTTTGACAATAAGATACTTTTTTTAAGACCCTACCCCGCGCTGGATTATTCGGCCGTTGACACGGACGGGTATAAGGCGGTGGTGCATTACTCCTACCATGCGGGTACGGCCTGCACGGCGGGGGATGAGACAAGCTTTTTGTCCTTTGCAAAAAACTGCAAAAAGGACGTGTATTTTGCCTCGCTTAAAGGGGAAAATGCCGCCCTGTACGATACCACCGCAAGGATACTTGCAGGCGGCGTTGTGCCTGTTTATAATATCTCGCCCCATGCGCTTTATGTCAAGGCGCTGATAGCTTATAATCAGCATGGCTTTGACCCGCGTGAGATAATGAAGGTAAACCTCGGGGATGAGGTATTACCGTAGGTTGAGGGGGGTCATTGTTTCAGCCCCTTCAGCTCTTCTTTTTGTTCCGCCGTTATGCGGTAGGACTCCCGCGCCTTTTGCAGGGCCTTATTATGCGTGAACTTATCAAAGCTGTTTTTGGCCATAAGCTCCTTCGTTTTATCGTAGTGCTTGACAAGTGCGACGGACAGCGCCCACGCCACCGCCATTTTTACATAATAGTCATCGTTATCTATCTTTTCCAAAAGCATAAGGGTATCGTCGATATACTCATCGGTCACATAGTAGCTTAAAAGCATTACCGCCGCAAACCTTACGCTGTAGGTATCGGGGCTTTTTGTCAAAGCCGTGATAAACTCCAGCATTTCGGGCAGAAACTTTTTCGTCTGCTTCAATGCGCCGCAAAAGGTATCGCAAAGCGCCCAATCGGTCACATAGGGCAGATGTGCGGCCACGGCATCGCGCATATCGCCGAAGCTTTTATACTTTACCGCCGCCGTCAGAAAGCCACGCAGCATTATCTGCTCGTAATAATATGTATCTATATCCTTTGGCGAAATGCCGCGCTTTTGAAGCTGTGAGGCATATTTGCGAAGCACGGGCACCTTTACGCCCTTTATCCGCGCCGCATCCGTGCCCGGTGTCAGCTTGCCGTGAAAGCTTTTGTGTTTCTCGTCGCCGTTCTCGTCCAGAAAGGCGAGTATCTCATCGTTTATCCCACTCATTTTTCCACAAAATATATAACATCGTACTGCGAATTTACCCTGTCCTTTATCTCGGAGGCGTTCTGCGCGTAAAACTTGACCACGGTCACGCCGTCATCAATAAAGATACTGCGTATATTGCCGCCCCTGCCCACTATGGACGCTATGCCCGCCGCATCGGGGCTGTTTACCATCATACGGCAGCCCTCGCCGCTGATGTCGATAAGGCGCATAAGGCCTTTAAGCACGTCAAAGCTGGTTATCACGCCCGAAAGCACGTTGTCGTTATCCACAACAGGCAAAAACGCCACCTTGTTGTCCTTCATCACAAGGGCACAGTCCTCCAGCAGCGTGTTTTCGTTTACCTTGAAAAACCTTGCCGACATAATGTCGCGTATCTTTGTGCCCGACAGCACAAGCCCCGATGTGCCGACAGCCTCTATCTCGTATCGGTTGGCCACGCCTACGGGTCTGCCGCCGTCGTCCGTGACGGGTAAACGCTTGTGCTTGCTCTCTTTCATAAGCGCCAGCGTCTTTGCAAGCGTGGTGTTCTCGTTTACCGATATCGTGTTTTTGTTCATCCTGTCTTTAACAAACATTGTTCTGCCCCCTTTTGTGTCACGGCTTGACTTGCGCCGTATTAGGGTTATTATATCACATAATTTGACAAAAATAAACATCTATTTGATGACAAAGGGATAAAATTTTTGAATAGTTTGAGAATGACGTGGTCTTGCGAATACATGGGCTTGCCGACCGCATAAATTTGCCTCCCCTCGTTAGGGGAGGTGGCAGCCGAAGGCTGACGGAGAGGTCTTTCAATGCTACGGAACGCAGAAACCCCTCAGTCAAGCTGCGCTTGCCAGCTCCCCTGAGCAAGGGGAGCCAAGCTTTAATTACTCATAAACAAGTATACGTCTGCGACAACGCCGATAGGCAAAAACGCAAATGTTTTTCGGCGTCAGTGTTTTTCCCACTGTAAGCCGAAATTATTTGCGGGGCTTGCCGACCGCATCAACCTATCGCAGGAAAATTCACACCGTAAGCAGTATTATACCAAACGATAACTCACGGGGGGCCTGCCGGGTATGTCAAAACCCCCGCCACCACTCCGCACCCCACCACTCCAAACACCCTATACAGCACGGAAACTATAGCATCAAGGCCTATCATAGACAGCACCGCGCCTATAACACAGGCCGCAGTCACGCCGATATAGGGCTTCAGGCACAGCACATTATCAAGGGCGGTGGTAAACAGGGCGCAGGTCAGCACAAGCGTATACAGCACCATCGGCACAGCCTTATCCCGCACAAGGGCGTATATGGGCAGGGGCGCATTTGTTCCCGCCGTACAACGCCCGAAAACCCAGCCGCACACAAAAATCAGCACAAATATTCCCGCTGCGGTGCCGACTGCCTGTCGTTTGCCGCATTTGGGACAGCAAAACAATACGGCGGTGCCCGTCAGCACGTTATAGGCGGTATAGATAAGGGCATCGGGCAAAAACCCGATATCCCCGCCGCACGGCTCGGTTTGGCCGTAAAACGCAAGCCCGATATACAGACAGCCCGCAAGCATAACGGGACAGAGCACAAAGCTTGCCCTGCCCGCCCCTCTTTTTGCACAGATGCCGCAGACCAGGCAAAACACAAGGCTTGCCGCCCTTTCGTTTATCCCGAAGCCCCCGCATAAGCCCCCGAAAGCCGCCGCCATTGCCGCCGTCAGCACCGCAAAAAACGCCGTACTTGCAAGCAGAAACAGCCCCGCCGCCCTTTTGCCGAATATCAGCCGCAGCATATCTTTGTAGCTTTTTATGTCAAAGTCCGCACCTATGCGCAGGGTCTTGTATGCCGTCAGCGCAAACAGCAGCGCGGATATCAGCATACCCGCCGTGCCGCACCTTATCCCGTGGGAGAAAAAATACACATTCAGCTCCCGCCCCGTGGCAAAGCCCGCACCGATGACCGCCGAAACAAAGATAAACACCCTGTTTGCCGTGCTTTTTTCAAACATGACCCACCGTCCCACACATTGACCCTGCTTACAATATATTCGCATTCGGCCGCGGACTTTCCGCCCGAAAAATTTTTTGTAAAAATTGTAAAAAAGGTCTTTTATTTTTTGTGAAAATATGTTAAAATAACCATAAGAGTATTTTTGGAAAGGTGAGAATTAGGTTTGAGACCCGATAACAGGCAATTTGACGAGCTTCGCCCGATAAAAATGACAACGGGCTACATTATACATCCCGAGGGTTCGGTACTGATAGAAGCGGGCAATACAAAGGTGATATGCAATGCCTCCGTGGAGGAGAGCGTGCCGCCGTTCAAAAAAATGAGCGGTGAGGGCTGGGTGACGGCCGAGTATTCCATGCTGCCCCGCTCTACCAATACGCGCAACAAGCGCGATATATCAAAGGGCAAGCAAAACGCACGCAGCGTTGAGATACAGCGCCTTATAGGGCGTAGTTTAAGGCAGGCTGTGGATATGACCCTTCTGGGCGAGCGCACCATAACCGTGGACTGTGACGTTATACAGGCCGACGGCGGTACGCGCACGGCATCGGTAACGGGCGGGTTTGCCGCACTTTATCTGGCGTGTGAAAAGCTGGTCAGGGACGGCGTTATCGAAAAAAGTCCCATCAAAAATCTTGTGTCGGCTGTAAGTGTCGGTATCATCGACGGTCAGCCCACTCTTGACCTGTGCTACGAGGAGGACTCCCGTGCGGAGGTCGATATGAATGTTATTATGACCGACAAAGGCGAATTTGTCGAAATACAGGGTACGGGCGAGGGTAATACCTTTACCGCACAGCAGCTTGAGGCTCTGCTGGCACTTGCCAAAAAGGGCAACGAGCAATTAAATTCTATCCAAAGGCAGGTGCTTGGTTTATGAGAATAGTTCTTGCAACGACCAACGAGAACAAATTAAGAGAGGTACGCGAGATACTCGGCAGTGATTATGAGGTGCTTTCACCCGCCGATGTGGGCGTAAACGTTGATATAGAGGAGGACGGCGAGACCTTTGAGGAAAATGCCATCAAAAAGGCGGAGCACGTTATGCGCCTTTGCGGCGAGATAACCCTTGCCGACGACTCGGGGCTGGAGATAGACTATCTCAACGGCGAGCCCGGTGTGCATTCCTCACGCTTTATGGGCGAGGACACACCCTACAGCGTTAAAAACCATGCAATACTGGAAAAGCTTAAGGACGCAAGGGGCTCACAGCGCTCTGCACGCTTTGTCTGTGCGGTTGCGGCTGCGCTGCCCGGCAAATATACAATAATCGCACAGGAGACCTTAGAGGGCGAGATCGCCACCGTGCCAAGGGGCGAAAACGGCTTCGGTTACGACCCGATATTCTATGTGCCCAAGTACAAGATGACCACGGCGGAGCTTCCCCCCGACAGGAAAAACAAGATAAGCCACCGCGGCAAGGCGTTCCGCGCTGTTGCCGAAAGGCTTGCAAGGGTCGAATGGTAATGCGTATACTGGTTTTAAGCGATACTCACCGCAGCCTTAACAAGACCGTCAGGCTGCTGCATGATATCGCAGACGATATCGACATGGTGATACATCTCGGCGACAATACCGAGGATGCCGCCTTTATAAAAAATAATTATCAATTGCCCGTCCTTAATGTGGCGGGTAATTGTGATTTTGACGCTTCCGTACCCGATGACAGGCTGGAGCAGATAGGCGGCAAGACCGTATTTATGACACACGGCCACCGCTACGGCGTAAAGTACGGCAGCGCAGACGATCTTGTATACCGCGCCCTTGAACTCGGCGCGGATATTTGTCTTTTCGGGCATACGCATACGCCGTTTTTGCAGGTGATACGCGGCATAGTCGTTATGAACCCGGGCAGCCTGCCCCTGCCCCGCGGCGGCTCAAAGCCCTGCTACGGCATAATTAAAATAGAGGACGGGGAGATTTATCCCGCACTGGTAGAGATAAAAAATTAGGAGAGCAGATATGTACAACGAAATAGCTGCATTGCAGCAGGAATTTAACTTAAAAAAGACACAGGTGGAAAACACCGTCAAGCTTATAGACGAGGGCAACACTATCCCCTTTATCGCGCGTTACCGCAAGGAAATGACGGGCTCGCTTGACGACCAGGTATTAAGGGAGCTGTACGACAGGCTTATGTACCTGCGCAGCCTTAACGAGAAATGCGAGCAGACAAAAAAGCTTATTGACGAGCAGGGTCAGCTTACCGACGAGATAGCTGCGGCACTTGACAATGCAAAGACCCTTTCGGAGATAGAGGATATATACCGCCCCTTCCGCCCCAAGCGCCGCACACGCGCCACGGTCGCAAAGGAAAAGGGTCTGCAGCCCTTGGCGGACTTTATCATGCTGCAGCTTACCGACGATGATATACTTAAGGAGGCCGAGAAATACATCGACCCCGAAAAGCAGGTGGAAACGGCACAGCAGGCGCTGGAGGGTGCATCGGACATTATCGCCGAGAGCATATCCGACAATGCCGATTACCGCAAGATAATCAGAAAGCTGACCTTTGACAAGGGTGTGCTGGAGGTAAAAGCCGCAGACCCCGAGGCGCAGTCCGTGTACGAGATGTACTACGACTTCCACGAACCCGTAAAAAAGATAGCGGGACACCGTGTACTGGCCGTGAACCGCGGCGAAAAGGAGGGCGTGCTCTCCGTCAGGCTGGAGGCCCCCGTTGAGGACATATACAACAAGCTGAAAAAGGAGCTTATCTTCTCCAAAAGGGCCGATGTTATCGACTTTCTGACAAATGCGCTGGACGACAGCTACAAGCGCCTTATCGCACCGTCGATAGAGCGCGAGATACGAAACGATCTGACCGAAAAGGCCGAGGAAAGCGCGATAAAGGTATTCGGCGAGAATTTGAGACAGCTTCTGCTCCAGGCACCAATTAAGGAAAAGGTCGTGCTGGCACTTGACCCGGGCTTCAGGACGGGCTGTAAGGTGGCTGTGATAGACGGCTTCGGAAAGGTGCTGGACACGGGCGTTATCTACCCCGTTCCGCCCCATAACAAGGTGGATGCCGCAAACAAGATACTTACCGCAATGATAAACAAGCACGGCGTAAACATTATCGCCATAGGCAACGGCACCGCCTCGCGCGAGACGGAGCAGTTTGCGGTAGACCTTATCAAAAAGCTGAATAAAGAGATATATTACATCATCGTCAACGAGGCGGGCGCATCCGTGTACTCGGCATCAAAGCTGGGTGCGGAGGAATTCCCCGACTATGATGTTGCCTTAAGGAGCGCGGTGTCCATCGGCAGACGCCTGCAGGACCCCCTTGCGGAGCTTGTTAAGATAGACCCCAAAAGCATAGGTGTCGGACAGTATCAGCACGATATGAACCAAAAGCTTCTGGGCGAGGCTCTCGGCGGCGTTGTGGAGGGCTGTGTAAACAGCGTGGGTATCGACCTTAATACCGCCTCCCCTTCCCTTTTGGGCTATGTTGCGGGCATATCGGGCACGGTGGCAAAGAATATCATCGCCTACCGCCAGGAAAACGGCCCCTTTACAAACAGAAAACAGCTTTTAAAGGTGGCTAAGCTCGGCCCCAAGGCCTACGAGCAATGTGCGGGCTTTCTGCGCATAGACGGCGGCACGGAGCCCTTTGACAACACGGGCGTTCATCCCGAAAGCTATGCCGTTGCCGAGGAGCTTTTGACAAAACTCGGCTACACCAAAAACGACCTCAGCGTTAAGGGTCTCGACCTGTCCAAAAAGATAGGCGATATAAAGAAGCTGGCACAGGAGATGAATGTCGGCGTACCCACCCTTACCGATATCGTAAAGGAGCTTGAAAAGCCCGGCCGTGACCCGCGTGACGAAATGCCCAAGCCAGTTTTAAGAAGCGATGTGCTGGGTATCGAGGATCTGTCCGAGGGTATGATAATGCGCGGTACCGTGCGTAATGTTATCGACTTTGGCGCTTTTGTGGATATCGGCGTGCATCAGGACGGTCTGGTGCATATCTCGCAGATGTCCCGTAAATATATCAAACATCCCCTCGAGGCCGTCAGCGTTGGCGATATCGTCGAGGTAAAGGTGCTGAGCGTTGATGTGAAAAAACAGAGAATATCGCTGTCTATGCTTATAGATAAATGAAAAAAGGGCTGTCGCTTAGCGGCAGCCTATCTTGTCGGCACTATCTCCAGCCAATACCCGTCGGGATCGGTGATGAAGTAGATGCCCATTTTGGGGTTTTCGTAGCAGATACAGCCCATATTTTTATGCTTTTGGTAGGCTGCGTCAAAATCATCGGTGCGAAAGGCCAGATGGAACTCGCAGTCGCCGAGGTTATAGGGGCGCTCCATATCGCAAAGCCATGTCAGCTCCAGCTCGAAGTCGGAGTTTTCATTACCCATGTAAACGATGATGTACGAGCCGTCCTCTGCGGTCTTGCGCCTTTTTTCCTTCAGCCCCAGCGCTTCCTCATAGAATTTCATGCTCTTTTTAAGGTCGTATACATTGTAGTTTTCGTGTACCATTGCAAATTTCATATCAGGTCATCTCCTTTAAATCAAAGCATTCGTTTGTATTAGAGGCGGCAAAGACCCTCTCTTTTCTTTTTTGTGCATATCTTTTTGCCGCGGCGTAGTCCTCCCAGAAGTGCATCGGGAAAACCGCACCCGTCTTTACATTGTCCAAAAAGAAGTCCGCACCCCTGCCGCAGAGCTCGCCCTGCCGCGGGTCAACGGGCAAAAACGCAATATCAACACGGTCGATATCCGCAAAGCCCTTTTTGATGATACTGCGGTAGTTTTCGGTCATTTTTGCGTTCCATTGCTCGTCCTCGCCCTCCCAGTACCAGTCGTTAAGGTCGCCCGCATGGTAAAGCGTAAGGCCGCCGCATTCCACGATAAAGGCAACCCCCTCATCGGTCGATCTAAGCGTTTTTATGTGCATACCGTCAATTTCAATGCTTTTGTTTGCCCCAAGCTTGACTGTGTTCGGTGTGGGCACGGCGCGGATATCGTTTGAAAGGATGATTTTTTTACAATCAAAGGACATTATCTCCTTGTTGAAATGGTCATGATGTCTATGACTGGCAAACACATAAAGCGGCTTGTCCGTGTGCGGAACACTCCCCTTCCAATAGTCAAACAGCAGCGCCCTGTCGTCAAGCTCGGCAAAAAAGCCGCTGTGTGCGATATATGTCACCCTTATCATCCAAGCACATCCTCCTTAAGCCCCAGTATCTCCAGCGGTCGGCTTGAAAACAGCATCTTTATCATGTCAAGAAAAGCGGTCGGGTCGTTGTTATCGCCGACAAGCCACCATTTCAGCACGCGCGTAAAGGTGGAAAAATACACATCTGTCAAAAGGTCGAAAAAGGCGGGGTCGCTTTTGGCACTATCGCTTACAAGTGACTCGGTTATAAGCGCACGGTACAAAAGCTGCTTTAAACGGCGGTTAAAGACATTGCCGCTGTCGTTGTCAAGCAGTATTATGCACTCGTCCTTTACCGTGATGACCTTGTTCAAAAGCTCCAGCAATATGTCGCTTTGGCTTTTTTTGTCGCTTTTGCGCAGCTTCTCTATAATGTGCATGGACGAGAAAACATTAAGCGTGTCCGTGATTATCTCGTCATACAGGTCGTTTTTGGTGTCATAGTGAAAATAAAAGGTCTTGCGGTTTATCATGGCACGCTGCGCTATGTCGCTGATGGTTATGCTGTGATAGTCCCGCTCCTTTAAAAGCTCCAGAAAGGCATGACGTATCGCCGCCCTTGACCGTATTATCCGTATATCTGTTTTTTTGACCATGTTTATCGCTCCGTATCGTTTTTCTTCTATGTTCACATTTTACCATAAAATAACGGAAAATGGCAATATAAAAATCATTTTGAAATGCGGTAAATTCTCCCGCTGCGGACACTTGCGTTTTTGCCTACCGACGTTATCGCAGACGTTTCGTTTATAAAAATTCTCCTGCGATAGGTCAATGCGGTCGGCAAGCCCCGCAAATAATTTCGGCTTACAGTGGAAAAACACTGCCGCCGAAAAACATTTGCGTTTTTGCCTGCCGACGTTATCGCGGGCGTTTCGTTTTTTATAATACTGCTTACAGCATAAAACCTTTTTATTTGCACTATAATAAACATACCGTAAAATGAACACACGGCAAAAACGCAAATGTTTCTTCCTGTTCGTCACAACTTTTGGCATAGCCAAAAGCCACTTGCTCCGCAAGTGTCCGCATCCATCTTTGCGGTTGAATGTATTTCCCACTCAAAAGGAAGATTATTTGCGGGGCTTGCCGTCTATGTCAACCTGTCGCATGAGAATAAAAAAAACGAAACGCATACAATAACTTTGCGGGGTTTGCCGTAATAAAAAAATTCATCCACCCCAGCAAAGTCTACATATCCACAGGCTTACAACCACACCTACGGCATTAGCCAGCAGCGCACCCACAAGTGTATACCGTGTTTTCTTGGCCTTTATTGCGGTAAAATACACGCTTATTGTATAAAACACGGTCTCGGTGCAGCACATCATAACGCTTACAAACCTGCCGATAAAGCTATCGGGCGAATACTGCTTGAAAATATCGAGCAAAAGCCCCGTTGCGGCGCTGGAGGACACAAGGCGCATAAGTGTCAGCGGCAAAGCCTCGGCAGGAAAGCCCACCATATCGGCCGCAGGCCTTACAAGGTTTGTCAGAAAGTCCAGCAGGCCGCTGTTTTGCAGCACTCCCACCGCTATCATCAGCCCGAGCAGCGTGGGCAGTATCTTTAGCACAATTTTATGCCGTCCACAGCACCCTCGGTGAAAGCCCCGTAAATATCCGTTTTACGGCTTAATCCGTAAAGGATTATGTACACCATGACAAGGGGTATCATCATATCCGACAAAAGACATATAAGCCGCATCATACGCCTTTACCCCCGCAAAACCGCCTGCGCAGCAGGATAAACACCACCGAGGTCAGGGTCGAGGCAAGGGTCGCCAGCAGCCCCGCACCGATAACGCCCGACGGGTCGGCGGAGCCGTACTGACTGCGGTAGGCTATTATATTGACGGAAATTATTTGCAAAGACGACATATTGAATATCATAAAATCGCACATCATGTCGCTTGCCCCCTCTTTGCCGCCGTTAAGCTTATCCATCTCCTGCATGGCGTATATCCCCGCGGGTGTGGATGCCCAGCCAAGCCCCAGGATGTTGGCCGTGACATTTGCCGCTATATGCTCAAGCGCCTTGTGCCCCTTTGGGATATCGGGAAAAAGCCTGTGCAAAAACGGCAGCATTTTCCTTGTAACAAGCTTTGTAAGGCCGCTTTTGTCGGCGATATTCATAAATCCCGTCCACATGGACAGCACCCCGAGCATGGTCAGACAGGTGGTCACCGCCTCCCTTGCGCTTTGCGTTACGCCCGTTGTCACCGTGTGCAGCTGCCCCGTAAACGCAGCGGCCGCCACCCCCAATAAAATAAAGCCTCCCCACAGATAATTCAACATATTGTCCACTCCTTTTTTTAAAAGCTTATTCCTTTTGCGAAGGGATTATGACGACCGCGGCACTTTACATTTTCCCCGCCAAATGCTATAATCAAAAGAAATATGATGACAAAAGGAGGGTATTATGGACAAGCAAGAGAAATTACGGCGGTATTTAAAGGGGCTCGGCCGTCTGGCGGTGGCGTTTTCGGGCGGTGTGGACTCGGCATATCTGCTTAAAACGGCGCATGACGTACTGGGGAACAGCTGTGCCGCGCTGACGGTCCGTGCAGTCACCTTTCCCCCGCGGGAGCTTGACGAGGCCGCGGCCTTTTGCAAAAGCGAGGGCATAAAACAGTATTTTATCGACATGGACGTTTTCGGCATAGACGGTTTTGCGCAAAACCCCAAAAACCGCTGCTATATATGCAAAACAGCCATGCTTAAAAAAATGCGCGATAAGGCAGACGAGCTTGGTATAGAACATATCGCGGAGGGCACAAACAAGGACGACGAGGGCGATTACCGCCCCGGGCTTGCCGCTGTTGCGGAGCAGGGCATTATAAGTCCGCTGCGTGAGATGGGCATGACAAAGGCCGAAATACGGCAATATTCGGCCGCTCTCGGCCTGTATTCGAGCAATAAGCCCTCCTTTGCCTGCCTTGCCACGCGCTTTGAATACGGCCAAAGGATAAACGCGGAGGATCTGGGGCGGATAACCGCTGCGGAGGAGTTTTTGACAGGGCTTGATCTGACACAGGTGCGTGTGCGCCTGCACGGGGATATGGCGCGGATAGAGGTATTGCCGACACAGTTTACGCTTTTATGCGAAAATGCACAGCGTATCTGCGGCAGGCTGACGGAGCTTGGGTTTTCGCATATTACCATGGACCTTGCGGGATACGGCGCGGGCGGAAATCTCACCTGATTTTTTTCCGTTTCTAAGGACAATTTAATCTTGCCGTGATATAATATGCCAAGAGGTGATGAAAATGCGTACCAAAATAATTTTATTTTTATCTTTTATACTGATGCTTACGGGCTGTACCCGCGAAAAAGAGCCTGTGACAGCGCCGACGGTAACGGGAGAGTTTGTCTTTACGGCGTTAAAGGTTGGTCAGGCGGATGCGCTTGTGCTGAGGACCGCGAACCACACCGTGATTATCGACTGCGGGGAAAAGGACGACGGCGACAAGCTGCTTGAATATCTGGAGCAAAACGGCATTACAAGCGTTGATGCCCTTATCATAACGCATTTTGACAAGGACCATGTAGGCGGTGCGGCAGAGCTTCTGCTCGGCTGTGAGGTAAAGATGCTGTACACCGCCGATTATATCACCGACAGCAAGGAGTATGTAAAGTATGCCGAGGCTGCCGCACAAAAGGGTATCATGCCGCAGAAGCTCTCGGACGGCAAAAACGTGGAGTTTACCCTTGATGATGTGGTGTTTACCGTATATCCCGCAATTTCGGACGTGCAAAACAGCACGGACAACGACCTTTCCCTTGCGGTAACGGCACAGCACGGCAGCAAAAGATTTTTGTTTGCGGGTGATGCCGAGTCACGGCGTATGCAGGAGATATTGACACAGGTAAGCGGTAAATTTGACGTGCTTAAGGTGCCCCACCACGGCAGATATTCGCCCTACAGCGAGGAATTTGTCGCCGAGGTAAGCCCGCAGTACGCACTTATAACCTGCAGCGATAAAAATCCCGCCGAGGAACAGCTTTTGCAGGTGCTTAAAAATGCGGGTGCAAAGGTGTATACCACACAAAACGGTTATGTGAGTTTTACAAGTAACGGAGAGGAGATAACCGTGTCCGAAGACCTTGAATAAAGCTGTTATTCATAGGAGAAGTATTTGCGTTTTTGCCCGCCAGCGTTATTGCAGACGTTTCGTTTCTTTTTATTATACTGCTTACAGCGCAACTTATCCTACGATACGTTGACGCGAACGGCAAGCCCCGCAAATAATTTCGGCTTACAGTGGAGAAAACACTGACGCCGAAAAACATTTGCGTTTTTGCCTAACAGCGTTATCACATACGTTTCGTTTTTTTTATAATGCTGATTACAGCGCAAAACATTTTTATTTGAACTATAAGAGGCCTACCGCAAAGAGAATACACGGCAAAAACGCAAATGTTTCTTCCTGTTCGTCACAACTTTTGGCATAGCCAAAAGCCACTTGCTCCGCAAGTGTCCGCATCAATCTTTGCGGTTGAATGTATTTCCCACTCAAAAGGAAGATTATTTGCGGGGCTTGCCGAATTCCTGCCAATACCTTGGGGCAAAAACGCAAATGTTTCTTCCTGTTCGTCACAATTTTTCCCGCTCAAAAGGAAGATTATTTGCGGGTATACCTTTAGAAACTCAAATTTAGTATTGATATTCTGTTTTAAAAATGTTATTATATAATAGACAATTATGTAAACCGACATGAGGTGAATATCCATATATGGCTAACAACGAAAAAAAGAAGATAACTATCAGGCGCAGCATACGCCGCAGGGGTACATCGCTGTTCCCGCTGTTTTTTATCTGCGCGGGCGTATTTTGCGTTATAGCGGGCATTAAAAGCTACAGCTATGCCTACGATTACACGGTGGACAACATCCTGCCAAAGCCCGAGGTGACGGAGGGCGAGGAGCAGTATTCCCCCAACGAGATAATCCGTCAAGCAAAGCAGAACATGATAGGTGCGGACATAGACGGTGTTATTAAAAACATAGACGGCAATACCGTCACCTTTGTCAACCTTAAGGCAAACGAAAGCGTTATCCTTAAGGCAACCAAGGACACCAACTACCCCGGCACCAACTCCCTTGACGATTACTTTATCGGTGATGTTGTGACCTTTGTCTATGACGAGGACAATAACCTTACGGATATTAAAAAATGCGAAAATGCGTGGTCGTTCTCGGATGTGGGACTTATCGTCAATACATCGGCCAAGCTGGTCAAGTTTGGCAGCAACGCACTTGCATATAAGGACAAGGCGTTCAAGTATTCGTCCGATATTACCACCGTGCGCTATAAAAACGAATACTCTACCCTTGCCAGCATAGACACATCGGACTATGTAACGCTTAAAGGCTATAACAACGGCACGGAGAACAAGGTTTACTCAATCACCATTGATAAAAGCCACGGCGATTTACAGTTTGTAAACTATTCAAACCTTGACAGTCCGCAGTTTGTGCTTAACGGCCAGACTATATCGCTGGCGGGCAGCGATACCTTTAAGGTGACGGAGGGCAAGCATACCATACAGGTAACAAGCCCCATGTGCGAGGACTATACAAAGGATGTGCTTATACTGCCCGGTCAGGTGACAAAGGTAGACCTTTCCGCTATGCAGATAAAGACGGGACTTTTAAATGTCAGCGCAAATGTGATAAACTACAAGCTGTTTATAAACGACAAGGAGTATTCGCTTTCGGAGCCTATCCTGCTCTCCTACGGCAGATATAATGTCAAGGTGACAAAGGACGGCTATGAGGACTTTACGGCTACCGCCATTATAGATTCCGAGACCAATACCCTGCACGTCGATATGGAAAAGCATATCCCCAAGGGAAGAATACACGTTGACAGCGACCCTGACGGCGCAAGCGTGTATATTGACGGCTCAATGGTGGGCAAAACACCGCTTAACTACAGCACTACCCTTGGTACCCATACCATAACGGCAAAGAAAAACGAATATATAGAGTCAACAAAGACGGTATCACTTGCCGCCGAGGGCGACGAGACCGGCGCATACTTTGATCTGATGCCTGTTGTAAGTCCGTTTGTAGACTCCGAATAAAAAATAACGCGCAAACGCTTCAAAAAGCGTCTGCGCGTTTTTATTTTATTTAAAGTAATTAACACCCGATTTGTATATCCATTGGTCTGTAGTGCCGACAATATTTTTGAATGTACCGCTGCTGAGACGCTCGGAGTGTCCCATCTTGCCGAGTACACGGCCGTCGGGGCTTGTAATGCCCTCGATAGCGTAAACAGAGCCGTTGGGGTTATATTTTATGTCGTAGGTCGGGTCACCGTTGAAATCGACATACTGCGTTGCTATCTGGTTATTTTCCGCAAGCTTTTTGATGACTGCCTCGTCTGCGGCAAAACGTCCCTCGCCGTGTGAGAATGCCACGGTATGGATATCGCCCGCATTGGTGCCCCAGAGCCACGGGGACTTGTTGCTGATTATCTTGGTGTTTGCCATACAGCTTATATGGCGGCCTATGGTGTTAAAGGTCAGGGTCGGGCTGTCGTCCTCCATATCCCTTATTTCGCCGTAGGGCACAAGACCAAGCTTGATAAGCGCCTGGAAGCCGTTGCAGATACCCAGCATAAGACCGTCACGGTTTTGCAGAAGGTCGGTAACGGCCTCCTTTATTTTGGGATTGCGGAATACCGCCGCAATAAACTTACCGCTGCCCTCGGGCTCGTCACCTGCGCTGAAGCCGCCCGGTATCATGATTATCTGCGAATTTCTTATCATTTCGGCCATCTTGTCGATACTCTCTTCAAGCCAGCTGTTTTTAAGGTTGCTGATAACAAGTGTTTTTGCATCCGCACCCGCACGCTCAAAGGAGCGAAGCGTATCATACTCGCAGTTGGTGCCGGGGAATACGGGCATAAGCACACGGGGAGCTGCAAGGCTCATGCCCGATGTGCGCTTTTCGATTATATTGAACAAAGGTACGCTTATGTCCTTTTTCTCGAAAGACTTGTAGTAGTTTGTGGGGAATACCTTTTCAAGGGGCTTGAACCATGCCTCTTTAGCCTCGTCAAGGTCGATCTTAACGCCGTTTGCGGTTATGCTCTTGTCGGAAACGGTCTCACCTATCACCTTGTAATTAAAGCCCTTGAACAGCGTATCCGCATCACCCTCCACCTCAAGCACGAACGAGCCGCGGCTTGCATCAAACAGGTCGTCGTCCGTGATGACCGCGCCGATGTCGTTGCCGAATGCCATTTTGCTGACAGCCGCAGCCACGCCGCCAAAGCCTATCGTAGCGGCGGAAACTATCTTTTTGGCCTTTACAAGCTCCGTTACCTTGTCAAAATTCTTCATCAATTCGTCAAAATCGGGAAGGTCGTTTTCAAGGTACTTTACGGAAAGCCTTACTATCTTGTTGCCCGCCTTTTTAAACTCGGGCGAGATAACGTTTGTATGCTTGGTCACGTCAACTGCAAAGGAAACAAGTGTGGGCGGTACGTCAAGATCCTTGAATGTGCCCGACATACTGTCCTTGCCGCCTATTGCGGCCGTACCCAGCTTCATCTGTGCGTAGAAGCCGCCAAGAAGTGCGCTGAACGGCTTGCCCCAGCGTGAGGGGTCTGTGCCCAGTCGCTCAAAATATTCCTGGAAGGTCAGACGGCAGCTTGAATACTTGCCGCCCGCAGCAACTATCTTTGCCACGGACTCAACAACAGCCAGAGCAGCGCCGTGGAACGGGCTGTACTTTGAGATCGTCGGGTCGTAGCCGTAGGCCATAAGTGTTGCCGTAGTGGTCTCGCCCCTTAAAACGGGCACCTTTGCGCTCATAGCCTCAATGGGCGTAAGCTGATTTTTGCCGCCGAAGGGCATAAGCACGCTGCCCGCGCCGATGGTCGAGTCAAAACGCTCCACAAGGCCTTTCTGGCAGGCAACATTAAGCTGCTGCAAATTGTTTATCCATTTTTCCTTTAAGTCCGCACCCTTTACATCCGCCTTGGGGAAGTCCGATACGGGTTCTTCAACACAAATATCCGTATACTGCTTTGCACCGTTTGTATCGAGGAAATCGCGGGAGATATTTACTATATCCTTGCCGCGCCAGTACATTTTAAGCCGTCTGTCGTCGGTAACGTCGGCAACCTTTGTCGCCTCCAGATTTTCTGTCTTTGCAAGCTCTATAAAACGGTCGATATCCTTTTTGTCGATAACGACAGCCATTCTCTCCTGTGACTCGGAGATAGCAAGCTCCGTGCCGTCAAGACCCTCATACTTTTTGGGTACCGCATCAAGGTCGATAATAAGACCCTCCGCAAGCTCGCCTATGGCAACGGAAACACCGCCCGCGCCAAAGTCGTTGCAGCGCTTTATCATGCGGCTGACCTCGGAGTTGCGGAAAAGACGCTGTAATTTACGCTCTGTCGGGGGATTACCCTTTTGTACCTCCGCACCGCAGGTAAGGATGGAGTCCTCGTTATGCTCCTTTGACGAGCCTGTAGCACCGCCGCAGCCGTCACGTCCCGTTCTGCCGCCCGTAAGTATGATAACATCGCCCTTTTGCGGTCTTTCGCGGATAACATCGCTCTTTTTGGCTGCGCCGATAACTGCGCCTATCTCCATACGCTTTGCGACATAGCCCTCGTCATAAACCTCGCTTACCATACCCGTAGCAAGGCCTATCTGGTTGCCGTAGCTGCTGTAGCCGTGTGCCGCGGATGTGGTTATCTTTCTTTGCGGAAGCTTGCCGTGAAGCGTGTCCGCAACACTTGTTCTCGGGTCGCCGCTGCCCGTTACGCGCATAGCCTGATATACATAGCTTCTGCCCGACAAGGGGTCGCGGATAGCACCGCCGAGACAGGTAGCGGCACCACCGAAGGGCTCTATCTCGGTAGGATGGTTATGTGTCTCGTTTTTGAACATGATGAGCCACTCTTCCTCAACGCCGTCAATATCAACGGGGACAACGATGCTGCACGCATTTATCTCCTCACTCTCGTCAAGGTTATCAAGCTTGCCCTCGGCCTTTAAGGCACGCATACCCATAACGGCAATGTCCATAAGGCAAAGGGGCTTTTCTGTCCTGCCAAGCTTTTCACGCTCGTCAAGGTACATTTTATATGCACCCTCAATAGTGTCCTTGTACTTGCCGTCCTTAAACTCCACATTTTCGATATTTGTGGAGAATGTTGTATGGCGGCAATGGTCCGACCAGTATGTATCGATCACGCGGATCTCCGTAATGGAGGGGTCGCGCTTTTCGGTATTTTTAAAATAATCCCGGCAGAATACGATATCCGCATCGCTCATAGCAAGGCCAAGCTCTGCCTTTAAGGCGTAAAGCTCCTCGTTTGACTTTGTGATAAAGCCCGTAACTATGGCAACATCCTCGGGAACGGTCAGCTCCATTTTAAGGGTCTTGGGCTTTTCGGCAGCCGCCTCACGCGAATCCACGGGGTTGATGCAGTATTCCTTTATCTGCTGCAGCTCCTTGTCGCTTACGCTGCCCTTTAAAACAAAAATTTTGGCACAGGAAATAAGCGTTGAGTCATCGCCCGTGATTATCTGTATACACTGCATTGCGGAGTCCGCTCTCTGGTCGTACTGACCGGGCAGGTACTCCATGCCGAAGTATACCTCATCCGAGGCAAGCTCAAACTTTTCCTCGTGGATAATATCAACGGGAGGCTCCGAAAAAATGGTCTTTTTCGCCTTTTCGTAGGCATCCTCGCTTATGCCCTCTATATCGTAGCGGTATAATATGCGAAGCCCCGTCAGTCCTGCTGCGCCAAGGTTTTCCTTGACATCATCAAATAAATGACCTGCCTCGATATCATAGCCTTTTTTCTTTTCCACATAAATTCTTTTGATCTCGGACATATTTCTTCTCCTTTGGGTATTTGAATAGAATTTTTGTCGTATAGGTTTATTTTACTACATTTTTCGGAATAAGTAAACAGTTTTTGTTATTCTTTGATGATTTCAATAAAATCTTCGGGGATTATTGCTTTTATCCTACTGTCTGAAAAGTCTTTTATATTCCGTGTTATAATAAAATCCGCATCTGCACAATACGCACATTCATCTTGCAGGCAATCTTCAAAATCGCTGAAATTTTCATTTTCAAGCGCATTTATGATCTTGCTGCTGTCAATACTTGCAACAGTAAAAATATTACATAGATCTATTAATATTCTTCGCCTCTTATCCGAAGGAATATTTTTTCTTAAAATATAAAATATATTAGATACCGAATGCGCTGCCATATATCCTATTATTTTTTTGTCTATACACAAATTAACAATTTTATCCGAAGCAGAAAAAAACGGTTCTCTTTTTATAATAAAATCGACAATAATGTTTGTATCTATAAGAACTTTCATAAACCGTATTTTTCCTTTCTGTATTCTTCAAGTGCTTGATCGTAATCAAAGGGCTCTACGGGCTCGATCGACTCTATCAAACTCATTAAATCGTTGTATGCTTCGCGTTTTTTATCCTTATTTTCATTGGGAAACAGGCCGTCAACTCCTTCTATTATCTGTATAACATACTGTATTTTTTCATCGGACATTCGTTCTATCAGATCTACTGCTTTTTGTTTTAATGCCGTCATAAAATCACCTCCGCAAGTCGTTACTTTACAGTATATTTTACTACTTTTTGTGAAATAAGTAAACAGTTTTTGAAAATTTATTTTATATCATTACTGCCAATACATAAAAGGCAGACCCAATTCGGAGATATCGTCAAGCAATGTAAAGCTTTTCCCTGTGCTTATATCATAAACACTTATACGGCATCCTCGTCACAGGCATCATCCCCTGTTTTATCGGTGCTTTTTAAGCGGTAATTTTGATTATTTCTATAACATCCAATATATCAATATCGCTGTCATCCGTCATTTTTGCGGCATACTGCTGGGACTGTGACAACGCGGGCACGGTACCGCTCAGGGCCTTAAGCAGATACTCGGCATCGGCCTTTTGCACCTTGCCGTTTTCATCCACATCACCCTTTTGCGCGGTCGTTTTTAAATCTATGGTCTTAAAAACATTGCCCGTATCGGCATTTTTAATATATACCGTATACTCCGTAAGGGGGGTAAGTCCCGCAAACGGACCCGCACCGCCGTTTATTACGCCCAGATTGTACCAGTTTTTGTTATCAAGGCTGTATTCGTAATTCGGCGCACCAAGCTCGCCAAGAACGGCCAGCTGCATCTTGTCGTAGGGGTTTTTGACGCTGATGCTGCTCTCGCCCGCTGTTGCCGATACAGGCCTTGTGTTGCGGTAGCCCTCACCCTCAAATGTCGGCACAAGATACACCGATATTTTGCCGTCGATAAGCTGTCTGTTTATAGTGCCCGTATATTTGTACTTGGAATCGACACCCGTGATATAGCCGTTTATATTGATATCGCTTTTAATGCTGTTTGCGGTAAAGCAGTATCCGGGGTTCGGCGCAATGACCGCCGCATAAAAATACTGTTTCCGGCTGTCAAAATCGATATAAGGCCCCGTTTCCTCGACAAGGTCAGTTCCCGAGACAAGCTTTATGCTTTCAAGGCGATAACCTATAACACCGTCGCGGACGTGCGCACCCGACGTGCTGAATTCCTTGCCGGGGAACGGTATTTGCAGATCGTCTATATTCAAATGTGCCGTTATCTCACGGAAATTGCCTATCGTCACCGTATCGGAGTACACCTCGTAGCCATAGCCCGACACAATGCAGTATACCTTTTTCCCCTCAAGCCCCTTGCCTATGGAAAGCAGATACAGGGTGTCCGTATTTTCGGAGTTGTCGATGGGATAGCCCCAGCCGTTTTCCTTTGCCTGTTCCCAGGTATAGCCGTAATTATTTTCGTCAAGGAAACGCCATTCGTACTTGGTCGCATTTTTTGCGGTTATCGTAAAGACGGTCCTGTAGTTTGACGGCTGTACTGTGATAACGGGTTTTTTAAGAGATATTTTTGCGGTATTTGTATTGACAGTACCGCCGTTTCCGTATATCTCGCAGTATACGCCAAAGCCGTTTGTGTAAGCGTTCAAAAGCTTGACTTTAAGCGTATCGGTATTCTGCGATTCGTCAAACGCAGCGATAACACCGTATTGCTCCGCTGTTTCCCAGCTCACCTTATTGCCGTCCGTATCAAGCAGATGCCACTTGTAGGTGCTTGCATTAAGCGCCTTTGTGCTGAAAGTGACTATACTTCCCGCTGTGATATCGGTCAGATCCTTGGGCTGTACGGTAACAAAGGGCTGCATCGGGAAATTTATTTGATACTTCACCGTTGACTCGTCTACCTGCGATATGCCGCCGCTGTAAAGTCTGCTGTCCACGTTAGGCAGAAAGATCTCTTTGGTCAAAAACATATTTTTGCTGCTGTTTTTAACGCTTGCCTCACCGTTGACGGTAAAGGAATAAGCGTTTAAGGAGTCCTCATTTTTCTTGTATGTTGACGTAAGCTTTTGTCCCAGATTGTCATACCATTTGCTGTCAAAGCTGTATAATGCACCGTCCTCCGCCCTGGGGTATATCAGGGAAGCATCCGGAACGGGCGTGATATTGTTCTTTATCTCCACATAGGGCACAACATTTTTCTTTTGGTGTACGGTTATTACCGTATCGGTTACCGTTATACTTTTGCTTGAACCGCTTGAAACAGCCGCGGAAATGGCGTTTACCAGATTTTGTGAGCAGATCTCGGTATAATCGCCCTCAAAGATAGATGTCGCATCGCCGTTTTTTATCTCATAGCCAAAGCTGCCGTATACGGTGGTGTCATATATGTATGCATCTGCCATCTGACTTGATCTTTGTATAAAAAGCCTGTCTATCTCGCCGCCGTACAGGATTATAGTGCTTGTGAGAGAGGACACGCCGTTGCCCGAATCGTATTGCTTATAACATTCTATCGAGCTGTCGGATGACGAGGTTTTTACATGGCCCCCGTACTGGCAGAATGTCGCACCGTTAAGATACAGGGTTGCACCGCTGCTTTCAAGGGTGCCGCTGTAAAGATTTATTTTTGAGTAGGCACCCGCAAATACAGCCTTGCCGTTTCCCGCTATCCTGCCGCCGTGTACATACAGCTTGGCCGATACGCTTGTAATTATCGCCGTGCCGTTTGACACTATCGCACCGTTTGAGCCGCTGTCCGTAATGTAAAGCGCATTGCTCTGCTGAACATATATCGCAGAACCGCCTTCGGAAAATTCGGCGTTGTAGGTATAGCCCGCAAGGTCAAGATGTACCTGCTTCGCGGAAACATATACGGTCTTGTCTGTTGTGATATTCCCGCCAAGCTTTACATATCCGCCCGTACCGAATGCCCACTTGATGTGCTCGGGCGTTTTTGCAATATACGGGTCACTGAGCGTACCGTTGCCCGTAATGTCCGTGGTCACCACATCCATCATCTTGTTTGTGGAAAAAGGAAAATCATAGGCCGCAGATGCAGTCAACTGTGACACAGCGACCAGAATTGCGGTAAAGACCGTTAAAATAACTTTTTTCATCGTTGACATAGCAAAACCTCCTTATTTTTTGTCCAGTTCCTCAAAGCCGTTTAAGCGCATTTTTTTATATGCCGCATATTCGCCGTTATCTATGGCGTTTCTTATTTCCTCCATCATATTATTAAAGAAATAAAGATTATGCATAACGCAAAGCCGCATTGCAAGCATTTCCTTTGCCTTGAAAAGGTGGCGGATATATGCCCTTGAATACCTTTGACAGGTCGGGCAATTACAGTCCTCGGCAATGGGTCTTTCGTCCAGCTCGTACTGTGCGTTATTTAAATTCATTTTACCGCGGTTTGTATAAACGTGGGCGTGTCTGCCGTTTCTTGCGGGAAGAACACAGTCAAAAAAGTCTATGCCCCGCTCTACTGCCTCAAGAATATTCGCAGGTGTACCTACACCCATAAGGTAGGTAGGCTTGTCCTGCGGAAGATAAGGCACCACATTGTCAAGCACATCATACATTTCCTCGTGGCTTTCGCCCACCGCAAGGCCGCCTATAGAATATCCCGGCAGATCAAGCTCCGCTATCTGCTTGGCGTGTGCTATGCGTATATCGTTAAGCGTGCCGCCCTGATTTATGCCGAAAAGCATCTGCTTCTTGTTTATCGTATCTTCAAGCGAATTAAGACGCTTCATCTCGTCCACACAGCGGTAAAGCCAGCGTGTTGTGCGTGCTACCGAGTTTTCGATATATGTCCTGTCTGCCTTGGACGGCGGACATTCGTCAAACGCCATAGCTATAGTCGAGCCCA
>JAFYGI010000029.1 GCA_017543265.1 Bacillota bacterium
ATTACGCTATGCAGGGGATATTTTTATGCTGTCTTTAAATCTATTACCAATCGGAGTCCCAATCCGTGCCGCCGCTGTCCCAGCTGTCGCTTGAGTCCCAGCTGCTGTCGCTGTCCCAATCGTCGCTGTCGTCGTCCTCCTGATACCAGCTGCTGTCCTCAAAACGCTGTCCCGAATGGTCGTATATACGGTAATCGCTGCTGTTTTCGCCGAAATCCTCGGGCACATCGTATGTTTGATACCAGTTATCGGCAGTATTGTCATAGGCATACCAATTTGATGACTGATAGTAATAATCCGTGTTTTCGTATCTGTAATAGCCGCGTGACGGGCTTTTATCAAATACGGCAAACAAAATGCCGGGTATCCAGAAAATAAGGTTAAGTATTATAAACGCAAGACAGCCCGTGGACGTATCGCTTTTTTTCTTTTTACCGCCGCCGCTGCTTTTTTGCGCGTTGTTGCGGCTTTTCTGGTCGGCTATCTCGGCCTTTAGCCTTTGATAAAGCTCATTGACGGCGTAAGCCTCGTCCGCGCCCTTGTAGCGCACGGCGCGTTCACCGTTTGCCTTGTTTTTGTATACAACAAAATCCCCCGCGGAGTCCTGATATATACCGAAAGCCTTTGCACAGCCCATATCCTTGCCGATGAAAAACCTTGTTACATCCTCGGGCGGGAGATTATGGTCCGTGTACCATTTTTTTAATTCCTCTATAGTCTTGGGTGTCTTGTCTGCCATACGGTTCACACCGCTCAGCATAGCACCGCAATGCGGACAGGAGATGCTTTTTTCGTCCACCATACCGCCGCAGTAATCGCATTTTATGTTCATTTTAATTCTCCGTTTTTATATGCCTGCCGAAAATTATAATGTTATTGTACCATATTTTTTGTACAAAGTAAACTGTCAGTTTCGTAATTTCAAACTGCGAAACTGACAGTTTTCATACATGGATATTATGTTATAATTAGTATGTGATATTGTGTTACAATCTATTTTCCGAAAGGAGAGAATATAATTGAAAAGGATAAAAAGAAGGCTGTCATTGATATTGTCGGCGGTAATGCTTTCGACAAGTATCAATGCGGTGGAAACAAACGCGGCACAGGTGCTTTACGGTGATTATGTGCTTATTTCAAATACGAGCCTTGATTGGGAAAGTGCGCAGTCAACGGGCAATATCGTCTTTGATTCAAACGGTGTATTAAAGGGCGGCCCCGGTGCCGAAAACAATTTGGGCAATAATCTTGATATTGAAAATCCGGGCAGTGCGCATTTATACACAAGCGGCGGCAGCACAAAAACACCCACGCAGAAAAAGGGAAGCGTGGCCTATACGGAGGGTCAGACAGAAAACTTCGGTACAAGCACCACCTACGAATGTATAGCCGTCAGCCCGCATTGTTATGTATGGGCAGACACCGGGATAGGCTACACCGCTTCGGAAAAAACGACCGCGGGAAGCGCCGCAGCCGAACAGTTTGAAAGGGCTTATACCGATTATTTGCAGCCTTACGATTTTGATAAATATATAAGCTTTGAAGACAACTCCGACAGAATGTCGCTTATCATTAAAATAGTGGCCGACAATTCCGACCGCAGCTGGTATTACAGCGGCAATGCGGATGTTACGGCAATATATTGCCCCGTATACGCCGCAGACCACAGAACGGCCTTTGCCAATACTTACCCCGTTATCTCGCACGAGTGTCAGCACGCTATGGCGGATTCCGCAGGTGTTATCTACGGCCTGTGGCTGAACGAGGCACTTTCGGTGTCTATTATGCCTAATCATGAGGATTGGCTTTATATGGGCTCAAATAAAGAGGCTTGCGGACAAAGCTTTGTAAACGGCTGGGCGTATACCGACTACGGCTATTTTGATTATGCACAGCCATACGAATTTGTACGTTATCTTAACACACAGGCAAACAAGGGCGTTTATAAAAACGGCTCCTGCGGTGATAATGAAGCATACAGAAAATTTTATTCTTATTTCTACACGACCAATGTTCCTTCAAACTATACCAAAACGCAAAGGGATATTTATGTTATAGAATATCTTATGAGTGAATATCACAAGGCAGACCCGAAAGTTTTTGCCAACGATGACGGCAGCGTCTGGACATTTAACGATGCGCTCAAATATTTCAGGATAGCGCAGATGAAGCACGAATCGACCGGCAAGTACGGCTTTGGTCAGGATACGGAGGCTGTAAGAAAACAGCTGCCGTATTATACCATTTATACGGGCGAAAGCGGCAAAAGCACGAATATTTACGGCACGGGCGCCATTATGGTAAAGACACTTAACGGACAGTTTGAGGTGCCGGCAAGCCACGGCGCAAATATAGAATATACCGCCTTTAATGCGGTCATCCCGTGGGCGGACGGTATAAATACCATAGATCCACCGACAAAAAGAGAGTATAACAGCGGCGATACGCTTGATGTTACGGGATTGAAATTAGTTTACAGCAAGAACGGCGTTGCAACGGAGATAACCGACTGGGATGGACTTGAAGCGGCAGGACTTTATTTATATATACTTGATACAAGCAATCTTGAAAAATCCTTTACAAAGGTAACGCGCAACACAAGAATAGGAGCACCCTATGCCGACAGCTCGGGCAAGGAAAAATACATTGTCTTCTGCTCGGATGTAAATACGATATATTATACACGATACGAGAGGGAATGGCAAAAATTTTTTGTTCTTGATACCGAAGGCATAAGTGTCACAAAGGGCGACTACGATACGGAATTTATAGATAGCGAGGGCTATTACAGGATATACAACAAAACCGACCTTGATGATTTTATAGCACAGATGAAGCCCAGCAATAAAGATACGCAAAAGGCAAGATTATATGCCGATATAGTGCTTACCTCCGATAAGCTGGGCAAGGATTACAGACAGACTAACTGGACAACGCTTACAAGCTTTTCGGGCGTATTTGACGGAAACGGACACAGCATAAGCGGCATCTGTGTAGTTGGCAACAAGGAATGCAGTATGTTCGGCAGTTTATACGGAACAGTCAAAAACCTTACAATTAAAAATTCCTGTTTTATCGATACCGAAACAACAACTTATTTTGGCGGCGGTATAGCGGATGATATGGTAGCCAGCGCTTTGATAGAAAATTGCAGACTTGAATCGGATGTTTATGTAAACGGCGGCTATGCTGGCGGCTTTGTGGGCAATCTGAAAGGCGGCAAGGTATCAAAATGCTCCTCCGATGCTACCGTGACAGCGCTTTCAAGCGGCAATGCGGGCGGTATATGCGGCGTTATGCAATACGGCACTATTGAAAACTGCCGTTTTGGCGGAACCTTATCCTGCACCAACAGGGCAGGCGGTATTGTTTCGTATGTAAACTATAACAGCGGAGACAGCTATGTTAAAAATTGCTACAGCATCGGCAATATTTCAAGCAATACCGCAAAAGCCATTGCAACGGTAAATGATTCCGGCAGCAATACCGCATCCGTAACAAACTGCTACTATTTAAGCACAAAGGGTTCGGGCGATAATGCACAGGCACTTTCATCCGCGCAGTTTGCATCGGGCGAGGCGGCATATCTGCTTAATATAAACGGCGATAATGTTTGGTATCAGAATATTGATATTACGCCCAAGGATGCTTACCCCGTGCTTGATGATACACACGGCGTTGTAATTCAGACCTCGGGCGGCTACGGCAACAAAAAGGTCGTAACTACAGAGACCACCACCGAGACCACAACGGCCACCACGACCAAAACCACCACAACAAAGACTACTACAACAAAAACAACAACCACCACAACAACGACAAAAGCAACGACAACGACCAAAACCACAACCACAACTACCGAAACGACCACCGAGACCACCACACATCAGCAGACAACGAATGCAGAAGGCTATGATGAAAACGGGTTTGGCGATAACGGTAATTGTCAGCCTGCCGATTTAGTTAACAATATCTATGAGATAGGCAATATGGGTCAGTTCTATTGGTATGCAAATTATATCAACAGCGGAAATAAGGGCGATGCCGCTTTGGTGAACGATATTGTATTTAACCCCGGCAGCTATGATGACTGGGAGTCGGTTTACGGCTGGACACCCATAGGAAATGCAACAAACCACAATGAAGGTGTGCATTATAAAAACACCTTTGACGGCCGCGGACATTATATCAGCGGCCTTTACTGCCGAAGCTTCGGCGAAAATGACGAGTACTTCTTTGCAGGCCTGTTCGGCTGCTTAAGTACGGACGCGGTAGTCAAAAACATAAGCGTTATAAACTCCTACTTCTATTCGACAAAGGGGTCGGGCGCGATAGCAGGCGGCGGCAGCAACACGGTAAATAAAGGCGGTACCGTAATAAACTGCAGCTCGGCATACAATATAATTATTTCACAGGACAACGCGGGCGGCATAGTCGGCGGTGCGTGGAAGGGTACAACAATACAAAACTGCATCTGCGCATATTCGACCCTTACGGCGAATAACAGCTCTTCAAGCAGCGCCTTCACGGGTCCTATGGCGGGATATATCGCAGCGGGCGACGGTGCCTCGACAAGCGGCGGCAAATATATCGGCGCGGATATGAGCAGCAACTCTACCAAGCTGCACGGCGACAGCTCGTCAAAGCAGTATTATGCGGGCGATGCCGACCTTAACGGAAAAGTTGATATCCGTGATGCGATAGCTGCACAGAAGATAAGCTTTGCTTACGGCAGCCTTGCAAGCTATACGGCGGATATGAACAAGGACAAAAAGATAACAAAAGCGGATGCCGCAGCTATTCTTAAACAAATAACGGCAGCATAAAAATTTGAGCCGTCATTTTGGCGGCTCTTTTAAAAAGGAGACAGTATGGAACCCAAAAATTCAAGTAAAAAGGGCTGGCTTATCGGCTGTGGCTGCGGCTGCGGATGTTTAACGCTGATAGCGATAGTAATTGTTATCTTTGTTTTGTTTGCTGCATATACGGACGAGGGAGAGCCTGTATTTCAGCATAACGAAATAAGCATAAACGACAAGCGCGAAAGCTATACGCAGTTTGAGGG
Source organism: Bacillota bacterium (assembly GCA_017543265.1). Lineage (GTDB taxonomy): Bacteria > Bacillota > Clostridia > Lachnospirales > CAG-274 > RGIG4310. Next base: position 5,066 of record JAFYGI010000029.1, read on the forward strand.
AAACAAGGCCGAAACTACCCTTATGATATATATGATAGGCAGCGACCTCGAGACCGATGACGGCAGTGCCTCAAACGATCTTGAAGAGATACTTGCCGCCGATACTTCGGGCATAAATATCACCCTGCAGACAGGCGGTACAAAAAAATGGCATAACCCGTACATCAAAAGCGGGGTCACACAGCGCCATTTAATAAAGGACGGCAAAATAAGCCTGATGGAGGATATGGGAAATACCTCTATGGTGGAGCCCGATACCCTTTCCGATTTTATAAAATGGTCGGCAAAATGCTACCCCGCGGACAGATATATGCTTGTTTTATGGAACCACGGCGGCGGTTCGGCACTCGGCTTTGGTGTTGACGAATATCACGAGGACGAGATGCTGGAGCTTTCGGAGATAGGCAAGGCGCTTAACGAAAGCGATGTAAAGTTTGATATAGTCGGCTTTGATGCCTGCCTTATGGGCACGCTTGAAACCGCATATATGCTTGAGCCTTATGCCGATTACCTTATCGCCTCGGAGGAGGTAGAGCCGGGTACGGGCTGGTATTACACAAATTGGGTAAACAAGCTTTCCTCGGATACGGTCATTGATTCCGTGGAGCTTGGCAAAGTTATAATCGACGATTATATTTCGGGCCCCGATTCCGGCTTCTGGGACAGCAATACGCTTTCCGTCATAGATTTGACGGAGATACCGTATACATATCAGGTTTTGAGCGATTATATGAATAATTCCGCACAAAACATAAACGAGCTTTACAGCAGTATATCAAACGCGCGTTCAAATGCAAAGGACTTTGGCGACGGCGGCTTTGAGCAGATAGATATTTTATCCTATATCACGCGGCTTGACGGCATAGAGGGTCAGCAGGAGGTTATAGATGCGGTATCGAGCGCGGTAAAATATTCAAACAGCTCGACCTACGGTGCCAACGGCCTTGCCATGTATTATCCCTACGACGTGCCCGAATACTACGAGGAAATAACAAACGACATGGAGCTTTACGGTTTTGACGATTACGAGCCGTTTTTTGACAGTTTCCTTACCATTATGACGGGCGGTCAGGTTGCGGCAAGCAACAGCACAAACGAAAACTATTCTTCCTCGGCGGCGGAGGATTTCCTTGAAAACCTGCACAATGCCTCATGGTATAACACCGAAGAAAGCGAAGAATATTTCAACGACGATTTTGAACTGAGCGACTACGGCGAGCTTGAGATTTTTGAAAAGGGCGATTATTACGCACTTTCAATGAGTGACGAGGATTGGGAAAATATAACGGATATCGGCCTGCAGGTGCTTGTCGATGACGGCGAGGGTTATATAGACCTTGGTGAGGACAGCGTTTACTCCTTTGACGACGACGGTGACCTGATAGTCGAATTTGACAATACATGGGTGGCCTTAAACGGTCATACCGTGCCTTTCTATACCGAATATTATGTGTCGGACGGCAATAAATACACAAACTACGGCTATGTTCCCGCAACGCTTAACGGCGAGGAGGAAATAGAAATAATGATCTATTGGGACTCTGAAAATCCCGACGGCTATGTAACGGGCTACCGTTTGGCACAGGCGGAAAATACGCTTACCGCACCGCGAAAGGGCCTTAAACAGTTTAATGACGGGGATGTAATAGACTTTTCCTGTGATTATTACACCTATGACGGCGAGCATAACGGCGTATATTCCTTCGGCGACCCGATAACCTACAGCGGCGACCTTGAAGTAAGCTATGAGGATATAGGCGAAAACAGCACGCTGATATACTATAACCTTACCGATATTTATAACAACATATATACCACCGAAACGGTATCATACGAGTAAAAAAATAAGGGACAGTACGGTTTGTGTACTGTCCCTTTAGTATTTTATATCAATCTTATTCTTTCGTGGCCAGGGTCCTGCTCAAAGGCTTTAAGGCAGGAAATTGCCACGACAGCGCCCGTAAGCTGTCCGCTTGGATCCATAGACGGGATGCGCTTGTCGATGTCGCCGTTTATATACCATGCGGAGTAGTCTCCGCTGTCGTTAAGGCGCAGGGTGTCAATATCCTTGTAAAGTATTGATTTACATTTCTTTTTTGTGAAAAACAAAAGGCGTTTTTCCGTTACTACCACAAATTCCTTGCCTTTTGAGAATATGCCAAGGTCTTTGTATACTATTATATGTTCTCCGGGCTCCGTTTCGCTGTCGATACGGCCCTTTACGTTATTTATCAGGCTGTCGTTTATCCCCTCGGCCGCAAGGTCGCCGTTGTTTAAAAGGCTTTTTCTTATATGGTTTTCTATCTTTTCGGGGGTGCCGAGCTCGTTCATGCAGTAAAACAGGGTGTCTATGCACCGTCCCGTCTGCTTTTTGCTTCTGTCCTCGGTAAAATCCCTTTCCACACGGAAGATATCCTCGTTAAAATCGTTTGCTTTTTGTTCTATTTTTTCACGAACATCGGTCTCTATATCGTATTTCGAGCCGCAGTACGGGCATTCGAGCGAGGTTTTGTATTTTGACAGCTCCAGTACGGCGCCGCAGTTAAGACATTTTTTTGTTTCCATAAACATTACTTCCTTTCGTTGGGGATCCTCGGGGGCTTTATTTGCAAAAAGCCCTGTTTTTACAAACAAGGCGGTAAAACGGGGGAGAGCCGCCTGCATGAAGAAGACAGACGGCTCTCTATCATGAATTTTTCTACTATCAGGTGCTGTAGAAAATTTCAGTCATTCTTATTATGAAAGGCTTGATGCGATAGCTGCAAGACCTGCATCGATTGAAACGATAGATGCACCAACCGAGTTAAGGTCATCCTGTGAAGCAAAGTCAGATTCGCTGATCTCGCCAAGCTCGTTGATAAGGTCAGCTGCTTCGTTCATAGCTGCAAGCTGATCGTCGTTAAGAGTAACTGTACCTGCCTCAGCAGCGTCCTTGATCGTGTTGTAATCATCAACAAGCTCTGCATAAGCTGCGGAAAGATCATCAAATGTGATGTCATCGCTCTCAGCTGCTGCTGTCTCCTCAACCTCTGCGGGAGCCTCTTCCATCTGGTCAACGATAGCACCGAGTGCCTCGCACATATTGTAGATAGCATCGTTCATCTCAAGAAGATCCTTCTCGTCTGCAAAGTCAGCCTCTGTAAGCTCGCCCATCTGGTCGATAAGGTCCTTAGCTTCTGTAAGGTTAGCCTCTACCTCGTCAGACTGTGCAATGGAGTCATCCATGTAAGCAGCCTCAACTGTGTTGTAAAGGTCAGAAAGGATAGCGTAGTTGTCCTGAAGGTCAGCAAATGTGAAACCGGATGTAGAAGGCTTAGCTTCCTTCTTCTCTGTCTTTGCTGTTTCAGCAGGCTTCTCAGCCTCAGCAGGCTTTTCTGTCTCAGCGGGTGCGCTTGTTTCAGCAGGTGCGGGAGCCTCAGCCTCGCTGCTGCCGCCGCCGCAAGCTGTTAATGCACCGCAGATCATAAGTGCGCTTAAACTTAATGCTAAAAATCTCTTCATATTCTTATTTCCTTCTTTCGTTTTTTCTTTTTTTTTTGGTTTTTGTTAAGCGTAGGTTTCCCTACAAATCCACTCTATCACAAAGTTTTTTGCGTGTAAACTGTCAGTTTCGCATTTTGAAATTACGAAATTGACAGTTGACAACCTTGAAACGGGCTTATTTAGCGGGTTTTGGCATTTTAAAAACGCTTTTACTTTTTTCGCTTTTTTTGTGCGATTTATCCAAAAAAAACCGATATTCGCAGATATACTTGATTTTTCGGGGTCGGATGTGGTACTATGTACTTATATGAATGAGGTGATGTTATGGCCGTATTGAATATAGCTATATGCGAAGACGAGGATATGGAGCTTACAAGGCTCGAAAAGATACTTGAACAAACAGGTTTTACCGTTAATAAATATATTTTCAATAATGCGTCGGACTTTGTGAAAAATTTTGAGTCGGGTAAATATGACCTGATACTTATGGATATTTATATGCCGGGGATGACGGGCGTGGAGGCCGTGGAAAAAATACGCAAAAAGGACAAGGATGTGTATATATCGTTTTGTACGACCAGCCTTGACCACGCGATAGACGGCTACCGCCTTAATGTGGAAAGGTACCTTGAAAAGCCCGTCAAACACGATGATGTCAGGGAGGTGCTTGAAAGGGCGCTGTCAAGGCGTATGACCATCAAGCGCCGCTGTATCGAATTCGGCAAAAATCAGAGCATTGTAACGGCCGAGGATATAGTTTTTGCCGAGCAGAAGAACCATACGGTGTATATACACCTTTTAAACGGCGAAAACATACATAAAATAGGCACGCTTGATAATTTGAGCGCCGAGCTTGGCGGTGCGAACTTTTTCCGCTGCCACAAATCGTATATAGTAAACTTTGACTATGTGGTAAATATCGACCGTGAGCTTTTTTTGTTTGAGATGACCACAGGCGACAGCGTGCCGATAAAACAGCGCGATTATCCGCAGATACGCAACAGCTTTAACGAATATGTGTTTTCCGAAATGAGGGTCAATAAATGAAAGGTATATCAAAGCGGCTGCCCGAAATATACTTTGTTTTTATTCTGATACTGGCGGTAATGCTTTTGTCAAAAAATATTGCTCCGCCGCAGTATTTTAAAAGTATATCCTCCGCAAACGAAATGTATATGGATGTGGAGGGCACGGACATCAAGGGGCAAAAAATAACCCTGCCGTACTCCCTTAAAAATATCGAAAAGGGTGCAAAGGTACATATTTATAACGATTTTATCATTTCCCGAAATGATATGATGTACATTAAAACTGTGTATTCTCCGCTGTCGGTAATGGCAAACGGCACAGAAATATATAACTACGGCAAAAAAGGCACCTATCCCGACATCCTTAACGACCCGCCGACACAGGTCTGCCTTATAAATCTGCCCCTGTCGGAGGAGACGGTCTATATCGACATTGTGTACGAATTTCCCTATGACAGGGATAATTTAAGCCTTTCCGCGCCGCTTTACGGTGAGGGCAGCGATATTATGCGGTATTTGTTTTTTAAAATGTCGGTGCCGTTTGTGCTGTCGATACTGCAAATATTTATAGGCGCGTTTTTAATGATAATGTTTATTTCGCTTTTGCCGTCGGAGGTAAACGCAAAGTCTATTTTATGGCTCGGGCTTTTTGGTATGACCTTCGGGCTTTGGTGCCTTTGCGAGTGCAATTTTACCGTGTTTATAATACAGCGGCCGTTTCTTTTGTATATAGGCGCGTTTGTAAGTATGTTTACCACCTCGCTGCCTATACTTCTTTTTACAAGGGAAATACTGGACGGGAAAAGTGTGGTGCTGGATATACTTACATTCATTACGGGCGGCGCGGTAGTTATTGCCCTTAGCCTTCAGCTGCTTGGCATTGTGCCCTTCCATAAAAGTATGTTTTTCTTCCACTATGCCATGATGACGGCCTTTTTTGTAATGACCGCCGTTGTCTGCAAAAGGGGTCTTAACAACAAAAACGTGGCAAAATTTTCGCCCGCTTATATCGTTATGACATTTTTTGTGGCGCTGGAGCTTGTAAATTACAGCCTTAATTTTGTTGAATACAAAACGCTGCTTTTTCAGATAGGCGTATTGTTTTTCCTTGTTATCACGGAATTTTTTTCGGGTGCGGATCTCAGAAATATCTTTATGCTTCAATCCGAAAACCGCAGACTTTCCGAAAATATGGCCATAATGGAAAAGCAGATGAACGCACAGTACGAAAACGGAAAAATGCTGATAGAGACCGCCGAAGAGCTTAAACGCCAGCGGCACGACCTTAAGCACCAGTACGTTGTGCTTGAGGGCTTTATCGACGAAAAGGAATATGACAAGGCGCGGGATTACATTGCAAAGCTTATAAAAGCGATACCGCAGGATAAAATGACGGTCTACTGCCGCAACGAGGCACTTAACGCCATTTTCACCTATTACGCAAAAACTGCCGAGCAAAACGGCATAAGCTACGATGTCATCCTTGAAATGCCGCAAAGTACGGGAAATATCACGGATATACAGCTTTGCATAATCTTCGGCAACCTGCTTGAAAATGCAATAGAGGCCTGCGGCCGTACTCAAAGCGAAAACCGCTTTATAAAGCTGCGCTCCGATGTAAAGGTCGGTATGCTGTTTATAACGATGGATAACAGCTGTGACGGTAATATCCGTAAGGAACGCGGCGGCTTTATCTCCAGCAAGCGTGACGAGATAGGCACGGGCATCAGCTCTATCATAGCTATTGCCGAAAAATACGGCGGCTATGCAAAATTTAACATAAGAGAGGATGTTTTTGAATCCTCGGTCTGCGTATGTATAGAAAACGACGGTCGGCATTAACGGGTCGGCCGTTTTTCCGTATATTTACATAAAAAATTTTGGGGATTTTTATTGCATTGTACCAAGAACTGATATATAATACACTATATGTAGTTATTATCCCGCAAACAGGGCCGCCACCAAAATATCGGCTCCGGAGGCTATCAAAACGGAATAAGACCCTTATTTTGCCCGATGCTTTCAAGTGTCGGGCTTATTTTACAAATACGTTACATTCTGTAAAAATCAGTTGAGTTTGGCTTGAAAATGTGGTATAATTACCCATATTATGTAATCCGCTAAAGAAAAGGAAGTAAAGTAATGGCACGCAATGCAGCAAAAGCGGTCGAGGACACGGGCACGCAGCGAAAGCGCGGCACGGGGTCAAAAACCACCGCAGGCACAAAGGCTAAAAAGCAAAACACAAAAAAGACGGCGGCAAAGCCCGCTTCGGATAAAAAGACCAAAAAGACGGTACAGCCGACACAGGCGGAGGTGCAAAAACGCACCCTTGAGGACATTTCGCCCTACGCAAACGAGGTCATAGGCATAGTTTTTGCGGGCGCAGGGCTTTTGCTCGGCTCGTTTTTACTGATAGACAACCCCGACAGAAAGGTCGCCGCAGCGCTGAAAGCGTTTATGATGCACCTTTTTGGCATAGGCAGCGTATTGATACCCGTTTTGCTTATAGTGGCCGGTGTGCTTATTTTTATGAATAAAAGCATAGTCAAAAACAAATTGAAGGCATGGGCCTGTGCGGGCGGTGTGGTCAGCGTACTGTCGCTGGCGCATATAATCGCGCGTGAGGACGGCACGGTCTACGGCAGTGCGTCGGCCTTTATACGCGATTCGTTTTTAAACGGCGGCTCGTCCAACGGCGGCCTTGTGGGTGCAATGTTCGGCGGCACGCTTGTAAGGCTTATCGACAAGGTGCCCTCGTGTATCGTGTTTATCCTGCTGACGGTCATCTGTATAATAATCATATTTGATTTTTCGGTGTTCAACGCCATGCGTTCCCTTGCGGAGCTTATATCCTACCGCAGCGAGTACGACGACTACCCCGATGACGAGCAGGAGTACGAAAAGCCCGCAAAACAGGCGGCAAAAAGACAGCGCCCGCAGGAGACCGAATACATACTTTCGCAGTATGACGAGGAGGACGAAAAGCCCCAAAAGAGAAAAAGCAGGGACAAGATATTTACAAAACGTCCCGAACGCCCCGTGCTGGAGGCACAAAAATTCGGCAGGGATACGGAGCCCGAGGCGGAGGAAGAACCCAAGGAGCCCGTATTTAATCCCTATCATACCGACAGCGCGGGCAGGGTCGTGGGTATCGACCTTCCGGGTACAAAAAGCGCTTCGGCACAGCCTATAAAGCTTTATCCCGCAGGCACTCCCGCCGAAAAGTACGACCCCAACGACGACGAAAGCGATATAAACGCACTTTTTACCGAGGACAGCGAGGAAGAGTACGAAAACCTGCTGCGTGAAGCAAGCGACCTTTTTGAGGACACGGAAGAAGAGGAAATGATGCTCAACGCTGCGGAGCACGCGCCGTCTGCCGTGCAAAGCATGCCCGAAAAGCCGCCCGTTACGGTACAGGAGGACACGCCCCCGTGGGAGGAACAGCCCGATAAGCCTCAGATAATACAGGCCGAGGCTGTTAAAGAGGTAAACAAGCTTAACGTAACACAGACACAGACCTACAGGTTCCCCAAAATAGAATTTTTGGGTATAAACAAAAGCAGCAATAAAAAGCAGACCGAGGCCGAAATGATAGAAAAGGGTGAGGCACTGCGAAAGACCCTTGCCATTTTCGGCGTAGATGCGAGGGTGGATAATATCTGCACGGGTCCCGCAGTCACCAGATACGAGCTTATCCCCAAGGAGGGCACGAGGGTACAGTCGATATTGAAGCTGGAGCAGGATATCGCGCTTTCCCTTGCGGCAACCACCGTGCGTATAGAAGCGCCCATACCGGGCAAATCAGCCATCGGTATAGAAATACCCAACGATACCGTGCAGTCGGTATATTACAGCGAGGTACTGCGTACCGACAAATTCCAGAACTTTAAAAGCAAGGTGGCCTTCGGCATAGGCAAGGATATTGCGGGCAATGTTGTGGTATATGATATTGCAAAAGCGCCGCATATGCTTATTGCGGGTGCTACGGGCGCAGGTAAGTCGGTATGTATAAATACGCTTATAACCAGTATTTTGTACAAGGCAACGCCCGAGGAGGTCAGGCTGATAATGGTAGACCCCAAGGTAGTCGAGCTTTCGGTCTACAACGGTATACCGCATCTGCTCATCCCCGTTGTCACCGACCCCAAAAAGGCAAGCGGTGCCCTTAACTGGGCTGTGGGCGAGATGATGCGCCGTTACGACCTGCTTGCCGAAAGCGGCACAAGAAAGCTGGAGGAATACAACAAACACGTTGCCCCCGAGGAAAGGCTGCCGCTTATCGTTATCATCATAGACGAGCTTGCCGACCTTATGATGGTCGCCAAAAAAGAGGTGGAGGACTCCATCTGCCGTATAGCACAGCTTGCGCGTGTTGCGGGCATACATCTTATAATTGCAACGCAAAGGCCGTCCGTTGACGTATTAACGGGCCTTATCAAGGCCAATGTCCCCACAAGGATAGCGTTTAAGGTATCCTCTGGTACAGACAGCCGCACGGTGCTCGATACCGTCGGTGCCGAAAAGCTTCTCGGCCGCGGTGATATGCTGTTCAAGCCCGTGGACAATCCCAAGCCGCTGCGTGTGCAGGGTGCCTTTGTTACCGATGACGAGGTCAAGACCATTGTCGAGTATATCAAGACCGATACGCCCAATTATGACGAGAGCGTGATGGAGCAGATAGAAAAGGCACAGCAGGAGGCGGAGGACGGCGAAACCTCCATAGAGTCAAGCGACAGCGACGAGCTTATCGACCAGGTGATAGATTTTATCGTCCAGACAAAAAAGGCATCTGCCTCGGCTATCCAGCGTAAGTTCCGTATAGGCTTCAACCGTGCGGGCAGAATAATAGACGAGCTGGAGGAACGCGGCATAATAGGCCCCGAAAACGGCTCCAAGCCGCGTGAGGTGCTTATGAGCCCGTATGAAAGACGCGAATATAAAGAAAGACACGAAAACTACTAAAAAAGGGGTGTTTCTTATGAAAACCGATATACAAATCGCGCAGGAATGTGTACTTGAACCCATAACAAAGGTTGCCGAAAACTTTGGCATAGATCCCGACGATCTGGAGCTTTACGGCAAATACAAGGCAAAGCTTTCGGACGAGCTTTACGAAAAAAATAAAAATAAGCCCGACTCCAAGCTTGTATTGGTCACGGCAGTCAATCCCACGCCTGCGGGCGAGGGCAAGACGACGGTCACTATCGGCCTTGCGCAGGCACTTAACAAAATAGGCAAAAAGGCTATGGTCGCCCTGCGTGAGCCCTCACTTGGCCCCTGTATGGGCGTAAAGGGCGGTGCCGCAGGCGGCGGTTACTCCCAGGTCGTGCCAATGGAGGAGATAAACCTGCATTTCACGGGCGATATCCATGCCATGACAACGGCAAACAACCTGCTTGCATCCATGATAGACAATCATATACATCAGGGCAATGCGCTTGATATAGATATAAACAATATCGTCTGGAAGCGTGCTGTCGATCTTAACGACCGCGCCCTCAGAAGCACGGTGGTCGGACTTGGCGGCAAGTCCAACGGACATCCGCGCGAGGACGGCTTTATGATAACCGTTGCAAGCGAAATTATGGCTATAATGGGTCTTGCGGAAGATATTTTCGATTTAAAGGAAAGGCTCGGAAGGATAATAGCCGCCTACAACAAAAACGGCGAGCCCGTTACCGCAAAGGACCTTAAGGCCGACGGCGCTATGACGGTTTTATTAAAGGATGCCCTAAAGCCAAACCTTGTACAGACTCTGGAGCATACGCCCGCCATAATCCACTGCGGTCCATTTGCCAATATAGCACACGGCTGCAACAGCGTAAAGGCGACAAAAACCGCAATGAAGCTTTCCGACATCACCGTTACGGAGGCGGGCTTCGGCGCGGATCTCGGTGCGGAGAAGTTTTTTGATATAAAATGCCGCAAGGCAGGCCTTAAGCCCGATGCGGTAGTGCTGGTGGCTACCGTGCGTGCGCTTAAATACAACGGCGGCGTTGCCAAGGCCGATCTCGGCAGCGAGAATGTCGAGGCAGTCAAAAAGGGCTTTGCCAACCTTGAAAAGCATATAGAAAACCTGCAAAAATTCGGTGTTCCCGTTGTTGTTACACTCAACAACTTTATCACGGACACAGCGGCCGAGGTGAGCCTTGTAAAGGAACGCTGTGAGGCTGCGGGAGCGGATTTTGCCATTGCAAAGGTATGGGAAAAGGGCGGCGAAGGCGGTATAGAGCTGGCCGAAAAGGTGCTTGACGTGCTTGAAAACAAAAAGAGCGATTTCAAGCCGCTTTACGACGAAAACCTTACCATCAGGGAAAAAATTGAGACCGTCTGCCGTGAGATATACGGCGCGGATGGTGTTGAATTCACATCGGCGGCCAAAAAGCAGACGGCACGCATAGAAAAGCTCGGTCTTGACAAGATGCCCGTTTGTATCGCCAAAACACAATATTCGTTAAGCGACAATGCCGCACTTCTCGGCAGACCCACGGGCTTTACCGTGACCATAAAGGAGGTGCGCGTAAGTGCGGGCGCGGGCTTTATCGTTGCACTTGCGGGCGATATAATGACGATGCCGGGTCTTCCCAAGGCACCTGCGGCAGAAAGAATAGATATAGACGAAAACGGCAGAATAGTCGGTTTGTTTTAAGAGGTGATAAAGTTGAGTTTCAGAAAAACAGCGGCGGTTTTGCTGGTATTTGCACTTGCTCTGTCGGGATGCGGGAAAACACCGCAGCCCGAGAGTGAGGGACAGCCGCAAAACGCAAATGTCGAAGCAAATGCCGCGGTGCGCGGCAATACATCGGGCAATATAACAAATTACGGCTCCGCGGCGGAGTATAACGGCGACATCTACTGCCAGTACGGCGACAAGGGCGAAAAGTTTGCCAGGATATCCGCAGACGGCAAGATCGATATTTTGAAGGAGTCAATGCCTTATTTTATAAATATCGTTGACGGCGCGGTGTACTATGTTGATGCGGGCGATAATTTCAGGCTGCATAAAATGGACGCGGACGGTTCGAACGATATCGCGCTGACAAGCGGCTCCGCATATTATGTGAATATCGTTGACGGCAGCATCTATTATGCCGACCCGACAGCCGAATACTGCGTATATAAAATGGGCATGGACGACATGAAACCGCAAAAGATAATAAACAACAACTGCCAGTATCTTACCGTGGCGGGTGATAAGCTTTATTTCAGCGATTTTTCCGCCAACGGCGAGCTTACCCAATGCGGCCTTGACGGCAGCGATATAAGGCAGATAAACGCCATGCAGTCAATGTATATAAATTATTATGACGGATATATCTACTATTCGGGCACCGATGCCGACAAAAACAGCGGTATGTACAGACAGCCCGTTGAAAACGGCCCCACGGAGCAGATATACGACACGGAGGTCGGTGATATAAACGTAAACGACGGCAAAATTTATTTTACCGACTGGACCAGCAACGAAATCATGGTCATGAACATCGACGGCAGCGACAAAAAGGTGTTTGACGAAAAATACGGCACATATATCAATTTAGCGGGCGGCAAGTATTTCTGCGTGCGCTATGCCGAGGGTACCAAGGAAATATCATTTGAGATAAACGACATAAATAAGGAGAATTAAAATGGCAAATATAATCGACGGAAAGCAGATATCCACAGATATTAAAAACGAGGTGCAAAAAGAGGTCATCGAATTAAAGGACAAGGGTATAGAGCCCTGTCTTGCGGTAATACTTGTGGGCGAAAACCCCGCCAGTCAGGTGTATGTGCGCAATAAAAAGCGTGCCTGCGAATACTGCGGCATAAAGTCTTTAAGCTACGAGCTGCCCGAGTCTACACCCGAGGAAGAGCTTCTTGCGCTTATCGACAGCCTTAACCTTGACCCTGCCTGCAACGGCATACTTGTACAGCTTCCCCTGCCCGGGCATATCGACGAGGACAAGGTGCTTTTAAGGATAGACCCCAAAAAGGATGTTGACGGCTTCCACCCCTATAATGTAGGCCTTTTAAGCATAGGAAAGGCCAAATTAAAGGCTTGTACGCCTGCGGGCTGTATTGAGCTTATAAAAAGAAGCGGCGTTGATATCACGGGCAAAAAATGCGTGGTAGTGGGACGCAGCAATATTGTCGGCAAGCCCGTTGGTATGCTGCTGCTTGCGGAAAACGGCACGGTCATAACCACTCATTCAAAGACAAAGGACCTTGCCGGGGTTTGCAGACAGGCCGACATACTTGTTGCGGCTATCGGCAAGCCCAAATTTATCACGGGCGATATGGTAAGCGAGGGCGTTACCGTAATTGATGTGGGTATCAACCGTATGGAAAACGGCAAGCTTTGCGGTGATGTTGATTTTGACAGCGTAGAGCCCAAGGCGGAATATATCACTCCCGTACCCGGCGGCGTAGGCCCTATGACTATAGCTATGCTTATGAAAAACTGCCTTACCGCTTGCAGAATGCAGAACGGACTTGAATAAAAATGCTCGATCAATATAAGGATGAGGTTTTTACCGTCACAATGCCCGAAATGTCAAATCAACAGATGAACGACCTGCAAAAAAGCATATCCGCTTTTCTTGCAAAAAAGTTTTATGTGATATACGACCACGAAATTAGTGAAAATACTATGACTCTTAAAATAAAAAAAGACCATATTATCCACCTTACGGTAAACGGAAAAGATGAAAGTGTAATTCTTATAATGAATTTTAGTGTAAGGGATGGCGTGACCGAGGTCGTTTCAATAATAAAACAGGATATATACTTTATATATCTTCTTGCGCTTATATCGCTTTTTGTGTTGTACGGCGGTATAGATTTTGCGATAAAGGGCGGTGTATTGGGCTGTATTTTGCTTGTGGTCGTGTTGTTGGCGGGTTTTATATTATGGTACTTTATTTTTACCAAAAAGGATAAGTATGCAATTATGCTTGAAGAGCTTTACAGTGAAATTGAAGAAAAGTTTTTAAAGGTGAGTATATGAGGCTTATCGAAAAGAACAGACAGCATAATAAGGGCTTTAATGTAAACGGCTTTATTTTCAGCCAGCGCAGCAAAGCGGTGGCGAATATGCGCTTCGGCCTTAAGCCGATGTGGTATAACGGCTGCGGCATTATTGCGGTGTACAATGCGCTGCTGCTTCTGGGCTTTCAGTTCGACCTCAGAAACATCGCCGATTATTTTGAGCGCAGGGGAAAGATGCTTTGGGGGCTTTTCGGCACAAAGCCGTGGAGCATAGGCGGCTTTTTTAAGAAAAACGGCTTTAAGATACGCCTTTGCCGCTGGAAAAAGGCCGACAACGGCGTTTATGTCATTGCCGTATGGAATAAACGCCCGGGTATGCACTATATGGCCGTAAAAAAGGACGATGACGGCATACGGGTATATAACGGCTACCACAGCAGCACGACATACGACAAATATGACAGCTTTAAGACTTTTTTTGACGATACGGGCATAACCTGCCTGCTGCTTTTTAAAATAAGTGAATAACAGGCCGTAAAGGCCGTATATCAAAATAACAGCGGATTTATTTTTATCTGCTGTTATTTTTTTGTAGCATAACCGAAAATATTGTGTTATACTGGTATTAAAGTAAAAAGCACGGATAAAGAGAGGCGATGCAAATGACACCGAGTGAGCTTACAAGGCTGATAGCCGACAATGTTGAAAAAATGATAACGGGCAAGCGCGACAGGATAGAGCTTGCGGCTGCGGCGCTGCTTGCGGGCGGCAATGTACTGATAGAGGATGTACCGGGCACGGGCAAGACGATGCTTGCGCGTTCGCTTGCGGCATCGGTGGGTGCGGACTTCAAGCGCATACAGTTTACCCCCGACCTGCTTCCCGCAGACCTTACGGGCATAACATATTTCGACCCCAAAACAAGCGATTTTATCTTCCGCAAGGGTGCAGTCTTTACCAATGTACTGCTTGCCGACGAGATAAACCGCGCGACACCGCGCACCCAGTCCGCGCTGCTTGAATGTATGGAGGAAAAGCAGATAACGGTGGACGGTACGACCTATAAGCTTAAGGAACCGTTTTTTGTTATTGCCACACAAAACCCCGTGGAGACAAACGGCACATATCCGCTGCCCGAGGCACAGCTCGACCGTTTTATGATAAAAATGAGCATGGGCTATCCGACGGCGGAGGAATATATCGGCCTTATCAATACGCACGGCGCGGGCGACCCCTTGTCCTCACTTTTTGGCGTATGCAATGCCGACGACATAATAAGCGCCAAAAAGCAATGCGAAAATGTACGTCTGCATAACGACCTTGCGGCCTATATCGTCAGCCTTGCACAGCGCACCAGAGAGACGGACGGCGTTTTGCTGGGACTTAGTACCCGCGGTATCCTTGCGGCTGTCAGGATGTCAAGGACGATAGCGGCAATCAAGGGCAGGGATTTTGTCACACCCGACGACATAAAATATATTTTCCCGTATATTGCCTGTCACCGCCTTATCCTTTCGGGCGGATACAAGCATAAAACGGGCAGGGCGGAGGAGATAATAAACACCGTGCTGGCCTCCGTGCCCGTACCCAGCGAGGATTGGTCTGTTTGACAGGGGGGCTTGTATTTGGAAATTATCGTTATAATTTTTACTGCCCTGTTTTTGTACATACTCGAGGGGGAGCTTTACCGCATATTCTGGAGCAAGGGTCTTGACGCAAAGGTGGAGTTTTCGCAAAAGACAGCCTTTTGCGGCGATAAATGCTCGCTTGGCATAGAGCTTGCCAACCGCAAGCTTTTGCCCCTGCCGTGGCTTTGGGTAAAGCTTCATGTCGATTCCTCGCTTAAATTTGACGGCGATGACCGACATACCAACGAAAATATGTATTACAATGCGCTGTTTTGCATAATGGGCTGGCAGAGGATAACCCGCCGCCTGTCCTTTGTATGCACCCGCCGCGGCTATTACCCGATAAAGGCCTTTGATGTTGTCGGCACAAGCGTTTTGTTCAACGGCAAGCACAGCAAAAGCTATGACGGCTGTGCGCTGACGGTCTATCCGACCCTTGCCGATATTTCGGGGCTGTACGACATACTGCAAAAAATAGAGGGCATAGCCGAAAGCACGGGCTTTATTAATCCCGATCCCTTTGTTTTTTCGGGCATACGCGAATATATGCCCTATGACAGTTTAAAGGACATCAATTTTAAGGCGACCGCGCGTATGGGGCAGCTTATGTCAAACAAGCATGACCCGACCGTGCGCGGGGAGATAACCATAATACTTTGCATGAAGCTTTTAAAGCAGAATTTCGAGACGGAAAGGTTTGAATACGCCATTTCCCTTGCGGCTGCCCTTGCGGAATACTATATCTCGCGGGGCTTTACCGCGGCACTTTATTCAAACGGCCTTGACGAGGCAGACAAGGCCTGCGTGAATGTCCCGCCCGGAAACGGCGGCGGTGTGCTGAACGATATTTTTGTATCGCTTGCGCGTGTCAGCTATACGCATACGGACGATATTTCCGTGCTTACGCCGACAAACGGCGAAAACTCCGTGGCCGTTTTTATATCCCCCACGGTGGATTACCCGATAATAGAGCTTTACAAAAGCATAAGCGAAAACTATCCCGCGGTAAAGTGGCTTTATCCCGTTATGGAGTTTGATGTGCCGCTTGCACAGCCGCCCGCGGATGATGCACAGATAGTACCCGTGCCTACGGGATTTTTGAAAAGATACGCCTGAAAAGGAGGTGCGTTTATGCCGCGGTTCAGAAAATTTCTGGAAGCCATGACCGAGGACGGCTTTTACTTTAACCTTATAATGATACCCTTTGCGGTCCTGCTTTGCATACTTACCGCCGATATAAGGGCACCGCTTTTACTGGCAGCGTTTTTGCCCGTGCTGGTCTATCATTATTTTTTAAGGGTTTATGTACGCAAGCTGTCGGCATTTTTGTTTTTGACATGGATAGCCTGTATACCGGGCATTTTTACGGCACATCCTATCGTATATACGTTTTTTCTCGGTCTTATCTGCGCACGCAGCGTAAGGCGCAGGGCATTTGAGGAGAGCAGGCTTACGCTTAATTTTGAGACTATATGCTTCCCGCTGGTGTTTCTGGCGGCGCTTCACGTCGGCGCAGATTATCTGCTTGTACCGCAGATAAGGACGTTTTTCCATGCACAGGCCGTTGCGGTGCTTCTGCTGGCATTGCTGTATGCGCATTTGAGCGGCGTGAACCGCGAGCTGGAGCTGTCGAATGCCTCGTCGCTGCAATCCACAAGCGTTATCGCGGATTTTGCCGCAAAGTATATACTGGTTTATGTGCTTGGCTTTTTTGTGGTGCTGTCGCTTTTTAAATATGTGCCCTTCGGCAGTATGCTTATGGCGGCGGGGGCTTTTATTTTAAGGATAGCGGCCTTTATTCTGGGGCTTTTCAAGGGAAAGGGCTATGTGGGCTTCGGTGAGTCAACGGCACTTAACCGCCCGCCCGAGCAGCTGCCGGAAATGGAGCCTGCGCCCCTTTGGGCAAATATACTCGAAACCGTGCTTATGTACGCGCTCAATATTTTTGTGCTGGTGCTGCTGGTGCTTTTTGTCGTGTTTTTCTTCCTGCGCCTGTATTACGGCTTTTACAGAAAAAAGGGCTCAAAGACCTTTATGCTTGACGAGGTGTCCGATATAAAGCCCGTTGCAAAAAAACGCGGCAAACGCGGCATAAGGGGCATTACGGACCCCGTAAGGCGGCGTTTTTACAGGGCGGTATATAAATATATCAAAAGGCACAAACTCAATGTATCCGATACCCCGCATGAAATGTGCGAAAAGCTTAAGGAACGCACGGATATGACCGACCTTACCGCCCTGTACGAGCAGGTACGCTACGGCGGCTGAATTCTTTTGGATTGACATATTTATACATGATGTGTTATAATCAAAGGTGGAATGAAACAGAATTCGACTTTTCTGTCATATCTGTTATGCAAACTTCTTTTGAGGTGTAATTATGACAAGCGACAACAGTAAAAAAAAGAACACCGCAGCGCATAAACGCAAGGCCGCACCCGCCAAAAAACGGGTAAAGACGGCTGAAAAGGCATTGCCGCAGGGCTATAACGACGATATATTGTTAAGCCTTAAAAACGTAAAAAAGCGCTACGGCAATATATACGGTGTAAATGACGTGTCCTTTGATATAGAGCCGGGACGCATCGTTGCGGTGCTCGGCCCCGACGGAAGCGGCAAAAGCTCCGTGGCGCGTATGATATGCGGCCTTACCCCCGCAAGCAAGGGCGAAATAAAGGTCTGCGGCATAAAGCCGTCGCGCAATACAAAGCAGTTTATAAGCTTTTTGCCCGAGATACCCTTTGTAAACGACTATACGAAGGTGTCCACGGTCTTTCGCAGGTATAAGGCCTTTTTCAAGGATTTTGATGCCGAAAAAGCCGAAAAGCTGTTTAAATATGCGGGTATAAGGATGAACGATACCTTTGGCAGGATGTCGGCAACGGCCATGCAAAAGGCACAGGCCATCTTTGTAATGTGCAGGAAAACAAGGCTTTACGTCCTTGACGAGCCTATGACGCATATCGAGCCCAAGGCAAGGGATTTTATTGCCAAGCTTATTTTAAGCAATATGCAGGATGATTCAAGCGTTATCATTTTTTCGCGCATCCCCAACGAGCTTGAAAAAATAATAGACGATGTTATGTTTATACACCGCGGTCAGATAAAGCTGGCGGGCACCGTTGACGAGGTCAAATCAGAATACGGCAAAGAAGTATCCGCTTTATACAGGGAGGTATACAAATGCTGAGATTTATGATATTGTTTATAAAAGACTTCTGTCGGGTGCTGGCACGCAGCGTGGTATATGTGCTTATTGCCATTATAGCTTCACTTGTGACAAGCTATGTATGGGGCGAGGGCTTCGCCGAAAAATTCTCCGTGCAAACGGCGTACAGGCTTAACGCAATACGCTACTGCTCGGTGGGCGTGTGGGGCATACTTACCGTGTTTGCGGCAATAATGGTGGTATATACCTCCTGCCAGTGGTTTGGCGAGGATATACTTACAAACCGCAGCTATCTTAACCATATGCTGCCCATATACACATGGGAGCTGGTTTTAAGCAAGGCGCTTGCGGGGCTTGCGGTGCTTTCGGCAGCGGCGGCGGTGCTTACCTATGCCGTGATAAATGTGTCGGACGATATAAGCATTGTCGGCGATATGCTGGGCATTATCCCGGACCTTTCAAAATCCGACGGCCTTAACTTCGATCTGGCGCTGTTTATAAGGCTTGGCGTTTACTTTGTGCTTATGCTTTGCCTTTATATCATGTCCACGGCGTTTATGTCGCTTTCTCTCGGACAGCTGGTATCAAGGGGCGTTGGCAGAAGCTGCCTTATATTCATCGGCTTTTTCGCGCTTATCTTTGTCAGCATGGCGGTAGTTATGACGGTGGTAAAGGCTGCGGGCATAACGCTTACATTCAGCAGCATACAAAGTATTTTCGACACGGCGGAGAATATACTTAAGTATATCGGGAATACCAATCTTGTGCTTTCCGTGCTTTTTATGGCGGGTGCAAGCACGATATTGACCTACAGATTAAATGTGTAAATTATTTTTAACCTTATAAGGAGGCGTTTTATATGACATATGCAAGAACAAGGAAACATTACCGTGCGGCTAAAAAGGAAATAGAGCACAACCCCGTAAACGGTACGTTTATCGCCAACAAGGATAAGCCCAAGGTAGCTGTTGCAGCAGGCGTTGCAGGCGTTATGGTGTTTGTGATGGGACTTTTGATAGGTCTTGTTGCGGGCGATAACTGAAATAATTCGTTATTTTAAAAAAAAACAGCGGATATATCTCTCCTGTGCAAAAGCAGTTTCAAAGAGATGTGTCCGCTGTTTTTTGTCGGGGTATTCAAAAATTATTTTATTCCCATGTAAGCGTTTTTTGGTATGTTACGCTGCCGTCTTCCTCGGTCGTGTAGTAGTGCAGTGACACCGAAACATCGTTGTAAATGTCCTTATCCGTCTCAAAGACGATCAGCTTTACATCAAATGCTTCAAGACCGATATACGGTGTGGTATAATCCAGCTCAACATTGACCTTGCCGCCTGTTTTGCCGTTGATAACGTGCATCGATATCTCATCGTTCATACATGACGTTACCTGCACGATATAAACAAGGTCGTTATTTTCAAAGTAATTGCTGCCGAATTTTTCCTCCAGCATTTTGTTCAGGCTTTCGGCGTAAATATAGCTTTCTGCACACGCATCGCGCAGATCCTGCATCGACCTGCAAATATAAGCCTTGGACTTATGCGCGTATTCATTATTGTAAAAGTATTTGCTGTCTCTTCTTGCGACTATAATATTGTACGGGATGTAATATCTGTCATATTGGGCTAAAAATTTATTGTGCTCGACCTCGGCGGGCATCAGCACATTCTCACCAAGCACCTTCTGCATCACAATAGCGCTGTCGGAGGCCGTAAGCACCGTATCACCGTCAACATCCACATATTCCATAAAATACTTTGTCTTTTTCTCTAAGGGCATTTTATGGCTGCCGTCAAGCACCTTTTGCATCAGCTCCGCGGCATCGCTGGCGGTGATCATGCCGTCCGCATCGGCATCACCGAAGAGATATTCGGCATTGGGGTCGGCTTCCCAAACACTTACATTCAGCATATCGTCGATATGAAGCTTGAAAAGCCTCGATTTGACATAAAGACCGTTATATACCATACTCATGCGTATCTCGGTATCGCCGCTTTTAACAGGTCTGTAATTTGTGTAGACACCGCTTGAACCGCCGGCCATACCATATCCGTGAATTATGGGCCCCTGCGAAACGGGGGTCAGATATTCGCCGTCATACTCGTATGTCCACTTATACGGTATCGCGGAGTTCATATTTGTTACCTGCACAAGGCCGCTTGCCGATGCCGCAACGGTATTTCGGTCATCATAGCCGTGGTAAAGATAGGGCGCATCCATTTTGAATACATCGCTGTCAACAGCCTCCTTGCCGTCACCGAGCGCCTGTATATCAAAGGTGTATTCCGCTGTTTTGTCCTGCTCTATAATGTCGGAGAAGTCCACATAGCCGTGCGGCTCATCTTTTAAGATATAATCGGTCTTTTCAACCGATACACGGTATTGTTTTACAAAATCACCGTTTTTGTAAAGGTTTATCACAAAGACCTGATCATAGCTTTGCGCCCTGTAGTTGAGCGCCCAGCCCGCACAGTTGTCGGGTGCCCAGTATACACAGCTAAATTCGGGCTTTATTGCCGAGGGGCTGACATTTTCATCTGCTGCGGCAAATACACCGTCTTCCGTCTCCGCGGCGCTGACGCTTACGCTGCCCGCAAATATGCCCAATAACATTATCAGCGCCAAAAAGATCGCTGTATTGCGTTTTTTCATAAGCTCATCTCCTTTTTTGTTTGGAACAATAAAATACATTTGTTTTTATTTAAACCGTTGCCCTGAAAAAACTGCCGTACCGTTGTCGGCACGACAGTTGTATATGTTTATCAGATAAGCAGATCCTTTAATTCATCGGGGATCTTCTTCTCGTCGTTGTTTGCGGCGATAATAAAATCAACGGAATATTTTTCGCTCATGGCTTTAAGCTTGGAAGCAAGCTTGATTATGTCGTCGCCCTCAAGATTTTTAACAACCTTGAAAAGACCGTCGATAAATACCTTTTCGATGTCGCTGTCCTGTGAAAAGATACCGTAGATAAAGCCTACAAGCTCTCTGTAATTTGAAAGTGCAAATTCGGATGTATCAACAAAACGTATGTCATGAGAAATATCATAAGTATGCCTGCTGTCATCGTCGATATAAACGATATGACCGTTAGCGCTCTTCATGGCTGTATTTGCCATTTCAATAAGCTTTTTTGTCTTACCTTCACCTTTTTCACCTGCGAGAATTTGAACCATAAAAATCTCCTCCTTTTGGTTATTCGCACATCGGCCTTGCGTTTCTGCCGTGCGCATGGATTTATAATATTATAAAATATGTATAAATACTATCTATTTTATATATTCGCTGTCCCGGTCGAATTTCCTTTTTATTTTTTATAAATTTTGTAATTTTTTTGAAATATAAAATCACTTGACAAATCCGCAAAAAAAATTTACTATATATAGGTATGGAATACTATATACGGATTTTTTATGATATAAACTACTAAATATACCATTATAAGGTTCAGGGGGCTATTAAATGGAGCAAAAAAACAACCAATACGGCAACGAGAGCATTACCTCCCTAAAGGGTGCCGACAGGGTAAGGCTGCGTCCCGCTGTTATCTTTGGCTCGGACGGGCTGGAGGGCTGCGAACACTCCGTATTTGAGATACTTTCAAACGCCATAGACGAGGCACGCGAGGGCTACGGCAGCAAGATAGAGATAGTTATGGGCAGGGACGGCTCCATAACCGTCTGCGACCACGGCCGCGGCATACCCGTCGATTACAACACAAAAGAGGAAAAATACAACTGGGAGCTTTTATTCTGCGAGCTTTACGCAGGCGGCAAGTACCTTAACAACGCAGGCGATAACTACGAGTTCAGTCTGGGTCTTAACGGTCTCGGCCTTTGCGCAACGCAGTACAGCAGCGAGTTTATGTACGTTACTATCTACCGTGACGGCTATAAGTACGAGCTGGAGTTTTTCAAGGGCGAAAATGTCGGCGGCCTTAAAAAGGAAAAGACCAAGGTAAAGACCACGGGCACGACCATACGCTGGAAGCCCGACCGCGACGTTTTCACCGATACGGACATCCCCGCGGAGTATTTTCAGGAGATACTTAAAAGACAGTGTATCGTCAATGCGGGTCTCACCTTTGACCTTTACGACGAAAACACCGACGAGCATTACATCTACTGCTACGAAAACGGCATAAGGGACTATATTGCCGAGATAAGCGGCGGCAAGGGCATTACGGAGCCCGTTTACCTCTCCAATGAGACCATGGGACGCGACCGTGAGGACAAGGAGGACTACAAGCTTAAATACGAGCTGTCTTTCTGCTTCAACAACGAGATAAATTTAATGGAGTATTACCATAACTCCAGCTTTCTCGAACACGGCGGCTCACCCGACAAGGCGGTGCGTTCTGCCTTTGTTTCGGCTGTTGACAAGTATTTAAAGGACAATAACCTTTACAAAAAGGACGAGAAAAAGATAACCTTTTCCGACATCGAGGACAGCCTTATCATCGTTATAAACTCGTTTTCGACAATTACAAGCTACGAAAACCAGACCAAAAAGTCCATTACAAACAAGTTTATACAGGACAATATGACGGAGTTTTTAAAAAGCCGTCTGGAGATCTATTTTATCGAAAACAAGGCCGATGCCGACAAGATAGCAAATCAGGTCATCATAAATAAAAGAAGCCGCGAAACGGCAGAAAAGACCCGTGTCAGCATAAAGAAAAAGCTGACGGGAACGCTGGATATGAACAACCGCGTTGAAAAATTCGTAAACTGCCGCACAAAGGACGTTGCAAAGCGCGAGCTGTATATAGTCGAGGGCGATTCGGCACTCGGCAGCTGTGTTCTGGGACGGGATGCGGAGTTTCAGGGTATTATGCCCATCCGCGGCAAAATACTTAACTGCCTTAAAGCAAGCTATGAGAAAATTTTCAACAGCGACATAATCACCGACCTTTTAAAGGTGCTGGGCTGCGGTGTGGAGCTTAAAACCAAGCACAACAAGGACCTTAACAGCTTTGACATCAACAATTTAAGGTGGAACAAAATTATTATCTGCACCGATGCCGATGTGGACGGCTTCCAGATAAGGACGCTTGTTTTGACTATGATATACCGTCTTGCACCCACGCTTATAAGCGAGAAAAAGGTATTTATAGCCGAATCTCCGCTTTATGAGATAACCAGCGGCAAAAACACCTATTTTGCCTATACCGAAAAGGAAAAGGCCGATATTACAAATAAGCTTGGCGATAAAAAATATCATATACAGCGCTCCAAGGGTCTTGGCGAAAACGAGCCCGAAATGATGTGGCAGACAACTATGAACCCCGCAACACGCCGACTTGTACAGGTCCTGCCCGAGGACGCACAGAAAACGGCCTTTGTATTTGATATGCTTTTGGGCGATGACTTAAAGGGCAGAAAACAGCATATAGAAACGGACGGCTATAAATATATCGACCTTACGGAGTTAAGCTAAGGAGTTAGTGCAATGGCAAGAAAAACAAAAAGTGACAGCACAAATTACGAAAACAACTTTATACCGCAGAATATAACCGACACCCTTGAGCTTAACTATATGCCCTATGCAATGAGTGTTATCGTGTCGCGTGCGCTGCCCGAGATAGACGGCTTTAAGCCCGCGCACCGCAAGCTTTTGTATACCATGTATAAAATGGGGCTTTTAAACGGCGCAAGGACAAAGTCCACAAATGTTGTCGGTCAGACAATGAAATTAAATCCCCACGGTGATGCAACCATTTATGAAACAATGGTGCGTCTTACGCGCGGCAACGAGGCACTTTTGCACCCCTTTATAGACAGCAAGGGCAACTTCGGCAAGCAGTATTCAAGGGATATGGCGTATGCGGCCTCACGTTATACAGAGGTAAAACTGGACAGTATCTGCAGCGAGATATTCAAGGATATAGACAAGGACACCGTTGATATGGTGGATAACTACGACGGTCAGCTTAAGGAGCCCGTTTTGTTCCCGACCACCTTCCCGAATATACTTGTTTCCACAAATACGGGTATTGCGGTAAGTATGGCATCCTCTATATGCAGCTTTAATTTAAAAGAGGTCTGCAATACCACTATAAAATACATCAAAAACCCCGATATAGATATTAAAAAATATTTAAAGGCGCCCGATTTTTCCACGGGCGGCGAGCTTATCTACAACGAAAAGGAGCTTGACAGCATCTACGAAACGGGCAGGGGCAGTATAAAGGTACGCGCAAGGTACCGCTATGACAAGAAAAACAGCCTTATCGAGGTTTACGAGATACCGTATTCCACAAGCATAGAAATTATTATCGACAAGATAATAAGCCTTGTAAAGCAAAACAAGATAAAGGAAATAAACGATATCAGAAACGAGACCGATATAAACGGCCTTAAAATAGCTATTGATATAAAGCGAAATGCCGACCCCGACAAGCTTATGGCAAAGCTTTATCAGCTTACCACGCTTTCCGACAATTTCAGCTGCAATTTCAATATCCTTGTAAACGGCAGCCCCCGCACTATGGGCATAAAGGGCATACTTGATGCATGGCTTGCATTCAGGACAGAGTGCATCCGCCGTCAGACGGAGTACGACCTGCAAAAGAAATGGGATAAGCATCACCTTTTGGTGGGTCTTTCACAGATAATGGTGGATATTGACAAGGCTATCAGAATTATCCGCGAGACCGAAGAGGACAGCCGGGTAATCCCCAACCTTATGAAGGGCTTTAAAATAGACAAAATTCAGGCCGAATTTATTGCGGAGATAAAGCTTCGCAACCTCAATAAGGAATATCTTTTAAACCGCATAAGCGAAATGGAGAGCCTTGAAGCGGATATTGCAAAATTAAACGATATTTTAAGCGACGAGACCCTTATCAAGGAAATAATCATAGAGGAGCTTACCGCTGTTGCAAAGAAGTACGGTCAGCCCCGCAAGACCGAGATAATCTACGAGGAGGAAACGATCGACCTTACCTCGGACGATTTTATCGAGGATTACGGCATAACGCTTTTCCTTACGGCGCATAACTATTTCAAAAAGATAACACAGGCTTCCTTGCAGGCCTCTATCCGCACCAATTACGAGCATAAGCTAAAGGATGAGGATGAGATAGTGCAAAGCCTTGAGACCACAAATAAGGCCGATATTTTGTTCTTTTCAAGCAAGCAGAACGTATACAAGGTAAAGGCATACGATCTCAGCGAATGCAAGGCATCCAGCCTTGGCGAATACCTTAACAATATGCTGGGTCTTGACGAGGACGAGACCATAGTCTATCTTGCCGCAACGACCGATTATAAGGGCTATATGCTTTTCGGCTACAAAAACGGTAAAATAGCAAAGGTGGATATGCAAAGCTACGACACAAAGCTCAACCGCAAAAAGCTTATAAACGCCTACAGCGACAAATCGGAGCTTACAGCCGCTATGTTTATTGCCGAGGACAGGGATATTATGCTTGTGCGCGACAACGACAAGGCTATGCTTGTAAATACCGCGCTTATACCGTCAAAGGCGACCAAAAGCACGGGCGGCATACAGGTCTATAATTTAAAGAAAAACAGCTTTATGACCCGTATGACCGAAAGTGAGGGCTTTATCAGCGAGGATACGGAGTATTACCGCAGCGATAAGATCCCCGCAACGGGACATTTTATAAATGAAGCCGACAAAAACGCAAATAATCTTTAAAATACGGGTATGATACCGAAAAATATTTGCTTTTGACGGTGGGATATCGTCATAAATCCACAAAATCAAAAAAAATTTTGTAAAAACTTTGTTAATTTTGAAATTTTAGTTGTCAAATCATATTTTATCCTTTATAATACTATTAGGGAGACCGGGCTTATTCCCCGTATGTTCTCCGAATGTATTATGAAGGATAATTTTTTATTAAGGGGGCTTTTACGATGAAAAAAGCATTATCGGTATTTATGCTTGCATCCCTGATGGCCTTGGGTACGGTCATCCCCGCACAGGCGGCGCAGGGTGTAAGCGTTTTTGTAAACGGTCAGCAGCTTGGCAGTATGGGTGATTGGCCCGCGGCCGTTATCATCAACGATTCGACCTTTGTTCCTCTTGCGGAGATAAGCGATATACTCGGCTTCTACTGCACATGGATACCGGAGTCCAAATCAATAGTAATAGGCGGCAACGACAAGCAGATAACCATGCAGATAGGCAATGTCAACGTCATAAAGGAAGACACGGAAAGCGGCTATGAGGAAAACTTTACCATCCCCAATGCACCCACTATCGTGCAGAGCAAGACCTTTGTGCCCGTAAGAGCGGTTGCCGATGCCTTTGATGCAATGACCGACTGGGATGCAAATACAAAGACTGTAAATATCACAACATACGACGACGGCGGTTATATTGAGTCGGGCGATATGTCATGGACATTCTCCGATGCGGGCACGCTTACCATTTCGGGCAGCGGCGAGATGCCCTTCTTTGAGGAAAAGGCACCGTGGTATTACGATTGCATCAACCACGAGGGCACAATAAATATCAAGATAGAAAACGGTATCACGTCCATAGCTGCGGAAGCGTTCAAGGGCATAAACAACGTACACAGCGTGGATATGCCGTTCAGTCTGGAGTCTATCGGCGCAAAGGCATTTGAGGATTGCTACGCGCTTTCAAAGGTGACTATCCCTTACAGCGTTACCTATGTAGGCAACGGTGCATTTTCCAACTGTACATCCCTTCAGGAGGTCACGATAGAGGGCTCGGGCACATCCATATCAAGTGATGCGTTCAGCTACTGCGTAGGCATTAAAAGGGTAAATATCAAAAAAGACAGCCCTGCCGACGATACAAACATATATCCCAAGGGAGCGCGTATAATATACAATAACAACACCAAAAACTCCGCAACGGGCTCACAAAATCTCGGCTCGGGCACGGAGGAGATAATCGGTGAAAACCCCGGTGAGATAACAGAAGAAAACACCGAGGTATACGAAAACACCGAAGAAGTTGTGACAGATCCCGTATATGACAGCGGAATAAGCGAAGGAGATACATTTTAAATGAAATACTGCAACAGATGTTTCAGAAACATTGTAGACGATGTGAATGTTTGTCCTTTTTGCGGCAAGGCAGACAAGCTGATAGATTACGACGGCGAAAAGCGCGGCGAGAATTTCACCTGCAACAGTGACTCGTCCTTTTCAAGCCATATTGACCGCGATGATGCCTATAATCTCGGGGACGAGGCCGCCGACAAGGCATACGGCAACCAAAGATCCCACAACATCGACAACTGCGAAAACAGCCCCGAAACGGCGGTTGGTCTTGCCGACCGCGGTACACCGGGCGAAAACTTCAAGCTTACGCTTGAATATTTAAGGGCTATGCCCCAACAGGAGCGCAGCAGTCTTTTGTCGGAGGTATCGGCCGAAATAGCACGTCTTTACGGCGCTGCACCGAGCGATGATGCTACCGTCACCATAAACGGCCGCACCATAACGGTACCGCAGTTTCAAATCGTAAAGAAAATGTACGACAGGCTTGACAGCAGCGTAAACGCTTCCACCGTTGGTCCGGAGGAATTCAAAAAGTACGGTACGCTTTTTGTTATCTCTATTATACTGATGGTGGTGTTCCCGCCCGTGGGACTG
This sequence comes from Bacillota bacterium, assembly GCA_017543265.1. GTDB lineage: Bacteria > Bacillota > Clostridia > Lachnospirales > CAG-274 > RGIG4310. The sequence continues at coordinate 32,951 of JAFYGI010000029.1, forward strand.
CTGATGCTGGTCGGCATTATCGTTTACCTGACAAAAACACAGGGCAATAAAAAATAAGATAAAGGGGATGGTTAGTGTGGATAAAGTAAAAATGCGTGAAAAGTACAAGCTTATGCGTGATTCGATGCACAGGGCCGATATAATGGCTAAAAGTCTGGCGGTCATCGACCGCCTTGTGGGCACCGATGTTTATGCGCAGGCCGAGTGGCTGTTTCCCTACGTCAGCTACGGCAGCGAGGTGGACACCGTTTCGCTTATTGAAACTGCGCTCAAGCACGGCAAAAAGGTCGCTGTGCCTATCCTTATCGACCCCCGCCGCAACAGAATGGTCTTTTGCAAAATAGAAAGCGTAAAGGACCTTTCGCACGGACATTACGGCATACTGGAGCCGGTATACAAAGAAGAAAACGTGGTGGAGCCAAACGAAAAGACACTTATGATAGTGCCCGGTGTGGCCTTTGACCTTAACGGCTATCGTCTGGGTCAGGGCGGCGGCTACTACGACAGGTACCTTGCCGAGCATAAAAGGCTGGCAAACTACGGCCTTGCCTACGAGCAGCAGATAGTTGACAGGATAATGATAAACGGCTATGACGTGCGTATGGACGGCCTTGTTACCGAAAACAACGTATATAGATGGAGCCATTAAAGGGGCATTGCGCCTGCGATAAACGGCGGATATATCTTTTGAGGCAAATTTGCCTGTCTTGAAAGGATATATCCGCTTTTTTTCTTTATTTTGGCGTTGTCGACTGATTTTTTTCATATTTTTTATAAATTAACGTAAAATTTGTTAAAAAATAGTTGTAAAATCTTTGTTTTTTTGGTATAATATCCATAACAATTTATTGGGAGGTTTAAAGATGAGTAAAAAATATCTTTACTTATTCTCTGAAGGCAATGGCCGAATGAGAGAATTACTTGGCGGCAAGGGCGCTAACCTTGCGGAAATGACTAACCTGGGTATGCCTGTACCGCAGGGCTTTACCATTTCGACAGAGGCTTGTACTCAGTATTATGAGGACGGCGAGACCATCAATGACGAAATTCAGGCACAGATAATGGAATATATCGCAAAGATGGAGGAGATCACAGGCAAAAAGTTTGGCGATCTCAATAATCCTCTTCTTGTTTCCGTTCGTTCCGGTGCGCGTGCATCAATGCCCGGTATGATGGATACTATCCTCAACCTCGGTCTTAACGATGAGGTAGTGGAGGCATTTGCGAAAAAGACAAATAATCCCCGTTTTGCATACGATTCCTACAGACGTTTTATACAGATGTACTCGGACGTTGTTATGGAGGTAGGCAAGAAGTATTTCGAGCAGCTTATCGACGAAATGAAGGAAAAGAAGGGTGTTAAGCTTGATACGGAGCTTACGGCCGAGGATCTTAAGGAGCTTGCAAACCAGTTCAAGGCTGAATACAAGTCGAAGCTCGGTGTGGATTTCCCCTCCGACCCCAAGGAACAGCTTATGGGCGCTATCAAGGCCGTTTTCCGTTCATGGAACAACCCCCGCGCTATCTACTACAGAAGAATGAACGATATCCCGGGTTCATGGGGTACCGCCGTAAACGTACAGTCAATGGTATTCGGCAACATGGGCGATACATCCGGTACGGGTGTTGCCTTTACAAGAAACCCCGCTACGGGCGAGAAGAAGCTCTACGGTGAGTTCCTTATGAACGCACAGGGCGAGGACGTTGTTGCGGGCGTTAGAACACCCCAGACCATCGACCAGCTTAAAGAGGTTATGCCAGAGGCTTACGAGCAGTTTGTGGATATTTGCTCCAAGCTTGAAAATCACTACCACGATATGCAGGATATGGAGTTCACCATCGAGGATAAGAAGCTCTATATGCTCCAGACAAGAAACGGCAAGAGAACTGCCGCAGCTGCTTTAAAGATCGCTTGTGACCTTGTTGACGAGGGCATGATCGACGAAAAGCAGGCTGTATTGATGATAGACCCCAAGCAGCTTGATGCACTTTTGCATCCCCAGTTTGATGCTGCCGCTTTAAAGGCTGCAACACCCGTTGCTACCGCACTTGCGGCTTCTCCCGGTGCTGCCTGCGGTAAAGTTGTATTTACGGCAGAGGACGCTGTAAAGAAGGGTAAGCTGGGCGAGAAGGTAGTGCTGGTACGTCTTGAGACCTCACCCGAGGATATCGAGGGTATGAACTACGCTCAGGGTATTCTTACCGTTCGCGGCGGTATGACATCCCATGCAGCCGTTGTTGCACGCGGTATGGGTACCTGCTGTGTATCGGGCTGCGGCGAGATAAAGATGGACGAAGAAAACAAAAAGTTCGAGCTTGCGGGCAGAACTTATACGGAAGACGACTGGATCTCACTTGACGGTTCAACAGGTAAGATCTACGGCGAGGCTCTTAAGACCGTGGACGCTACCATCGGCGGCGAGTTTGGCCGCATCATGGCGTGGGCAGACAAGTACCGCGCACTTAAGGTAAGGACAAATGCGGATACACCGCGTGATGCAAAGCAGGCAAGAGAGTTCGGTGCAGAGGGTATCGGCCTTTGCCGTACAGAGCATATGTTCTTCGACCCCGACAGAATTTCCGCTATCCGCGAAATGATATGCTCCGATACGGTTGAGCAGCGCGAGGCTGCACTTGCCAAGCTGGAGCCCATGCAGCAGGGTGACTTTGAAAAGCTTTACGAGGCTATGGCAGGCTACGGTGTTACTATCCGTTTCCTTGACCCGCCCTTACATGAATTTGTTCCTACGGATGATGCCGATATAGAGCTTCTTGCCAAGGCACAGAACAAGTCCGTTGCGGAGATAAAGGCTATCATCGCTTCATTGCACGAATTTAACCCCATGATGGGTCACAGAGGCTGCCGCCTTGCTGTTACCTATCCCGAGATCGCAGCTATGCAGACACGCGCCGTTATCAAGGCCGCTATAAATGTAAACAAGGCTCATCCCGATTACAATATCGTGCCCGAGATAATGATACCGCTTGTAGGCGAGGTAAAAGAGCTTGCATACGTTAAGAGCGTTGTTGTTAAGACGGCCGATGAGGAAATTGCAAAGGCAGGTGTTGACCTTAAGTATCAGGTAGGTACTATGATAGAGATACCGCGTGCGGCACTTACAGCCGATGAGATTGCTAAGGAAGCAGAGTTCTTCAGCTTTGGTACAAACGACCTTACACAGATGACCTTCGGCTTCTCGCGTGATGATGCGGGCAAGTTCCTGGATGCTTACTACCAGAAGAGCATCTACGAGGCTGATCCCTTTGCAAGACTTGACCAGGTTGGTGTAGGCAAGCTTGTTAAGATGGCTGTTGAGCTGGGCAAGAAGACCCGCCCCGACATCAAGCTTGGTATCTGCGGCGAGCACGGCGGCGATCCTTCGTCCGTTGAGTTCTGCCATAACGCAGGCCTGACCTATGTTTCCTGCTCACCGTTCCGTGTACCTATTGCACGTCTTGCGGCTGCACAGGCTAACATTAAAAACCCCAGATAAGGCTGTCGCGTAAAGCTCCAGCCTCTGGCGAAAAAGCGGTACGCCCGCCAATGACCGAGCAGTTTTTTCGCCAAAATGGGAGGTATTGCTGCGTGCCTTGATGAACTGCGACACTTGCAATAACCGCAAGGTATGCGTGCTGATGCCCGCTCCTCGGCGAAATTCAATTCCGCCTGCGGATTGAGAATCTGCGATGCTTGGATTACCTGTTTTCAACAATTAAATTTGATAGAAATAAAGTTATATCTATTTAAAAAATGGAGCTGAAACATTGAAGATACCAAATCTTTAATGCAACAGCTCCTTTTTTACTGTAAATTTTATCAACACAAAACAGCCCCGCATAAACGGAGCTGTTTTTTATGAAAGGAATGTATCGTAGTTATACGATCATGATGCAAATGTCAACTGGCTGATAGTAGTGTTGCTGCCGGAGGTTGAACCTGTGATGGTGTATGTGCCTGCGGAAAGCTTAACAGATACATTGCCTGTGCCTGTTGTTGTGCCTGCAACTACCATACCCTTGCCGGATACAGCTGCTGTAAGTGTGCAGTTTCTGTCAACTGTAAATGTGATAGAATTGTCGCTTCTTAACTTAACGCTTGAGCTGTCAACGCTTCTTACATTGAACTTCATGTTAGCGTATGTTGCAGTCTTGCCGGTAACAGTTGAGGAGTTGAGCTTGTATGTGCCCATTGCAACTGCACCTGCAGCTGTGCTGCTTGATGAAGAGCTGCCCGAAGAAGAACCGCTTGAAGAACTGCTGCCTGAAGATGAGCTGCTCTTTGTGTCAAGCTGTATCTTGTAAATGTTGATGTTGCTGCCTGCTGAGTATACAAATACTGTACCTGTGAAGTTGATGTCGCATGAGCCAAGTGCTGCATTGGAACCAACATTTATTGTACCGAGTCTGTTGCCCTTTGCGTCTGCAATAACAAGTGTTCTTGTGTCGGAACCTGTAGATCTTGCGCTTACCTTTACAGTGGAAGCACCGTTTGTCTCAAAGGATACGGATCTGTACTGTGCAACGCCTGCGCCGCCGAGTGAAAGTGCGCAGTCAAAGTTCTGGCCGTTTACGGAAGCGCTTTCCGATACTATCTGCATGGGCTTTTCGGAAGTAGAGTGGAAACGAAGACCGTCTACTGTGTAAGCCTTAACGATAGTGCCGCGGTTTCTGAACTGAGTGTCGCTGAAGCTCCAGCTCTTGGAAGAACCGGTAGAAGTATTTGTGTTCTGTGCAACTGTTGTAGTAGTAGTTGTTGTAGTTGTCTTTGTTGTTGCAGCCTTTGTTGTTGTCTGTGCTGCTGTAGTTGCCTCTGTAGCTGCCTCTGTTGTGGGAGCCGATGTTACAACTACGTTTGATGCAGAACCGTTTACGGAACCGCCTACCTTAACAAGAGAGCTCTTGTAGGAACCCATAGCGTTCTTGAAGGCTGAATCTACAGCGTAGCTGGATGCATCGTTGATAATGCTGTAAGAATTTCTGTTTGACGGGAAGTCGCCGCCGTTCATACGGCCTGCGTTTGCCTTAACAACAGAAGGAACATTGTCTACGGAGTCAAGCTTATTAACTGCAAGATCCCAGCTTGTATCGAAGTTGTTGTAGCTTGTGCCGCCCTTAACTGCCTTGTAGGACGAGCTTACTGTTGCTGTTCTGGAGCTGACCTCAACTGCATCAAAGCCTGTTGCGCTCTTGTTCTGGTTGATGTACTGAAGTTTGCTGCTGTCTACCTTGCTAAAGGTGAACTTGTTGTTGTATGCCTTGATGATACCGCCGTTCTCACCCGAGAATGTACCTGCGCCGCTTGCGTCTGTACCCTGACCGGAGATCATCATGGGCTTTGTTGTATCAAGGAAGTAGTTGTTTTCTACAAAAGCAGAACCGCCCATTGTCATGCCGACACCGTACTTAGCACAGCTGTCGAAGTAGTTGTTGTAAATGTGTACGGACATAGTTCTGATTCTGGGATGTCTTGAATCGGAGTGGTCAAACCAGTTGTGGTGGTATGTGATGAAGTAGTCCGAAGACTCTGACTTCATACCGCACAGGGAAGACTTACCGTTGTCCCAGAAGTGGTTGTATGAGAAGGTAACATAAGTGGAGCCGCTCTTAACGTCCATTGTACCGTCGCCCTTAGCCTGGTCGGCATCGCCGCCTGTAGAGCCGTAGTAGCAGTCCATATTGTGTACCCAGATGTTGCAGTTTGATGTATCAAGTGATAATGCGTCATCCATGCAAAGCATGATACCGAAGTTTCTTATCTCTACATTGCCCGCATTTCTTATAAGGATACCGAAGTTCTTGATGCATGCATCTTCACCGATACCCTCGATGGTAAGGTTCATTCTGCTGTATGCAGCCTTGCCCTTTACCTGAAGACCCTCTGCGGAGGAACCGAAAGCGTCCATGTTGCTTGCGTCGATAGTGCCGATGATACGGAAGTCAAAGCCTCTTGTATCGTAGCCCTTCTGCAGGCCGTAAATGATATTCTGGAAACCGGTGTAAGTGGTCTTGTTGCCCTTAGCATCGGAAATAACGTCACATTTAATTGTCTTTGCGTTGTCTGCGGTAACGTAAATTACGTTTGCGCCGCTTTTAAGTGTACCGTTGTCGTTGTAGGCACCGGATGCTGTTTTATATGTTGACTTTGATGAGAAAGCAGCACCTGAACGGTCGTATGCGGAAACTGTAAGGCCGCCCTTTTCAATGGAAGCGATAACGTTGCCCGATGAGTTCAGCGCTTCAACCTTCATTGTGTAGGAGCCGGGTGCAAGACCGACAGCATCTGCTCTCCAATAAGAACCGTAGCTTCTGATAAGCGGATCGTCAAGCTGTGTATATCCGCCCGAGCCCTTAACATATGCCTTGTACTGTGCTGCGCCGCTTACGGGTGCCCACTGTACATATGCCGACTCAAACCAGCCTGCCGATTTTGTTACAGATATAGAAGAAGCAGCTTCTACTATAGAAGCGGGTGTTAATGCCACTGCACCAACAGATGTTGCAGAGAAGGCAAGTGTAGCGGCAAGAAGACCGCCGATAAGTTTTTTTGCTTTAAATTGCATTTTGAAATCCTCCTTAAAATTGTCCCTTTTTAAAGCAACCCTTTTCCGTATGCGTTTATTATATTGTAACTAAATGTTGTTTTAAATATGTTTTTTTAACAAGATATAGTGGTTGCTTTAGTATATTTTAACCAATTGTTACGTTTATAACATAACTTTGATATAAGATGCTGTATAATCCTTGCTGAGCCCATAGCTTTTTTTGGATATATTTAACAAAAAAATCAAAGCAAAGCCTTATTCGATTTGTGTGAATTATTTGTAAACAAATTTTAAACGAACATAAAATCGAGTCGCAGGCCGCTTAAACAGGGGTTTGGTAACTTTGTAGCATTTGTGTCGAACATTTAATTGTCTTGCTTTTTCAACGATTTATGAACAAAAGGGCAAAATTTGTAAACAATTTATAAACAAAACATATTTGCAAAAACGCCAAACAGCGTATTTAAGCCAAAAAATCGGTTAAATAAAATTTCTAATAGTAAATATGCACAACAAAATGCGTTTTTAATTGGTAAATAATGTTATTTACAAACAATATATAATATGGTATGTTTAAATCAACATATAGTTTTAGACAAAAGGCTTGAACCAATATGTTGTTAAACAGGGTAAATTAAAAAGGGCTATTCACAAAATAAGGAGGATTTCACAATGAAACGTTTTATTAGACCCCTTTCGCTTGCACTGAGTGTTGTAATGATCGCAGCAAGCGGCGCATTAACAACAGGTGAGAAGGCTTATCTTCCCACGGTTTCCGTTGTTGAGGCAGCTTCCACAAGCTGGAACTTCGGCAACTCCAACTTCAAGAGTCTCGGTACCATAACAAAGGCATTCACAGTTGACGGCCTCAGATTTCACGCTACAGACAGCAAAAGTATGCAGGTTAAGGCAGAGAACGTGACAGTTGACGGTACTACATATAAATATACACTTGCACTCGGCGGCTCCGGTTCTGCATCCTACAGATCCGTATCCTTTGAGACAAGCGGCACATCTACCGTTAAGGTCATCGCAAGATCCTCGGGCTCCTCTTCAAGAGACCTTGTTATCGCAGACGGCAAGGGCAACCAGCTCGGCAAGATCACAGCAGGCACAAACGCTGCTCTCGGAACAGCTACCATTAATTACAGCGGTACTGTTTACATTTACTCCGGCAACAGCGGCATCAATATCTATAAGATACAGGTAGACACCAAGGACGGCTCTTCAAGCGGCGGTTCTTCATCGTCGGGCGGCAGCAGTTCAAGCGGCGGCTCTTCATCGGGCACAAGCCAGAGCCAGTCAGCATACATCACGGACGGCTGGTACTACATCAAAAACATCAACAGCCAGAAATATGTTGAGGTTGTCGGTGCAAAGGACTCCAACGGTGCCAATGTACAGCAGTATACGGGCAACGGCGGTGCAAACCAGAAGTGGTACGTTACCAACAAGGGAAACAACTACATTACACTTAAAAACGGTATGTCGGGCGGCAGAATGATGGACGTTGCAAACGGCGAGAACAAGGACGGCGCAAATGTTCAGATCTACCAGTCAAACGGTGCAGATGCACAGACCTTCAAGGTACAGAAGGTATCCGACGGCGTTTATGTTCTTCTTTCCAAGTCAAGCGGCGACACAAAGGCACTTGACGTATACGGCTGGTCAAAGGACAACGGTGGAAACATCGGTCTTTGGACATATAACGGCGGTGCTTGCCAGCAGTTCAGGTTTGAGTCTACATCAAACGGCGGCGGCAGCTCAAGCGGCGGCTCCTCATCATCGGGCGGCAGCAGTTCAAGCGGCGGTTCTTCATCGTCGGGCGGCAGCAGCTCGGGCGGCGGTTCCTCTTCATCGGGCGGCTCATCATCGGGCGGCACGGTAGTTGCAGGCGGCGTTGCTACAATAACAAGCAACAACGAGGGCGCTTTACTTGATGCTATCAAGAAGGTAAACAGCAGCGGCGGTACGATTTATATCAATACTCCCGTTGTAAGCATCAGCCAGACATCGACAATGAAGCTTTCCGGTACAAAATCGGGCGGTATCGTTGGTGTTAAGCAGTCAGACGGCACATATCCCCGCATTGACTTTGTAAACGCAAGAAATAAGGGTTCCAAGGCAAGAGGTATCACCATCAGCGGCCAGAACCAGTATATAAAGAACGTGATCGTTGAGAACGCAGGCGACAACGGTATTTGGGTATCGGGTGCAAAGAATACGCTTGACCATATCATCGCACGCTACAACAACGACTCGGGTATCCAGTTATCCGACAACGCAAACGGCAATACACTTAAATACTGCTACTCATACAGAAACTGTGACGTACCTACATACGGTGCAAATGCAGACGGTTTCGCACCCAAGCTCGGTGCTTCCAACACAGTATTTGAATACTGCTTTGCATGGGACAACAGTGATGACGGTTGGGACAGCTACGACAAGTCGGGCGATAAGTCCGCAACAGTTACCTACAAGCATTCCGCTTGCTGGAACAACGGTAACCCCGATGTATTCACAGGTAAGTATGACCTCTCCAGAGGCAAGTCTCTTGACAAGAATATGTGGACTATACAGCAGCTTTGCTCATCGGACGGCAGCTTTGAGAACAACTACAGAAACGGTAAGGTCGATATCTCCAGAGGTAAGATAAACGGCACAAGCGCTTCAAGCTGGTTATCCAAGGCACAGGGCGAGATGAACGGCAACGGCTTCAAGTTCGGCTCCAAGACAACAGAAAAGAGCACATCCGTTAAGAGAACAGCAGATTACTGCGTAGCATTCGACCACAAGTCGAAGGGATTTGACAACAACAACAGCGAGGGCTGCACAGGCTACATCACAAACTGTGTATCCTTCAACAACAATATCAACTATCAGCTTCCTTACAAGTTTGCTTCATGGTCAAACAACTGGAGCTGGGGTGCTAAGAAGGCAGACCAGTCCAAGCAGAGCCAGAGCCTTAAAAAGCCCGGCAATGCATCCAATGCAACAAACAGCTTCTACAATGTAAGAAATAACATTGAAAACACAGTTAAGTCAAACAAGATACCCGACGGTACAAACTTTGACAACGCTATCAGAAGCTTAGGCTGATAATCACACAACTAAAAAGGATGCGGTTTTCCGCATCCTTTTTTATTGCCTTTATTTGTTTTTTGGCGGCCTTTCGCCGAAATACTGATAATAATCTATCTTTACATTACCGTTGAAAAGCTTGCGTTTTTTGTCGGCGCGTTTGCCGTACAGCTTTTCAAAGCCCTCATGGGAGGTGATGATATACACCGACCAGGTCTTGTTTGCACAAAAGAGCCTGCCCATATCGCGGTAAAGCTGTTCCACCTCGTCCAGAACGCCCATTCTTTCGGCGTAGGGCGGGTTTGATATGCAAACGCCGTAGTCCTCGCTTAAACGCACCTTGTTAAAGGGCAGGACCTCAAAGTCGATCATATCGTCAACACCTGCGTTTTCGGCATTTCGCTTGGCTATCTCAATGGCGTTGGGGTCAATATCGGAGGCCTTTATTTTTGTGACTATATCGTTGTCTATTGCCGAAAAAGCCGCTTTTCTTGCGTCCTTCCAATATTTTGCATCTATTATGCCCCAATCCTCGGACACAAACTTTCTGTCAAGTCCGGGGGCTATATTTTTGGCTATCATTGCCGCCTCGATGGGGATAGTACCTGAGCCGCAGCAGGGGTCAAGCAAAAGCCTGTCTTTCCGCCAGAAGCTAAGGTCTATCATAGCCGCCGCCATAGTCTCCTTTACGGGTGCAATTACCTGACTTTCGCGGTAGCCGCGCTTGTGCAGCGCCGCACCCGAGGTATCTATGGTAAGAGTTACATTGTCCTTTAAAATAGCGACCTGAATTTTATATACCGCGCCCGATTTTTCAAACCAGTTTATTTTGTATTTCTTTTTAAGCTTTTCGACTATCGCCTTTTCGACTATGGACTGACAGTCGGGTACCGAATAAAGCGTTGACTTTATGGACTTTCCCGTTACGATAAAGTTTGCGTCAACGGGCAAAATATCGCCCCAGGGCAGCTTTGTTGTCTCGTCAAAAAGCTCGGTAAAGCTAAAGGCCTTAAACTTGCCCATAACAAGCAAAAGCCTGTCAGCAGAACGCAGGTTTATATTAAGCCGCGGTATGTCCGATATATCCGCCTCAAACTCGATAGAGCCGTCAAGTACGGTCTGCTTTTCAAAGCCCAGATTTTTAAGCTCGCGCTTTACAACGGCCTCAAGACCAAAGGTGGATGTTGCGATAAGATTTATTTTTTGCATATTCTTCTCCCGTAAATTCTATAGACTATACACCAAGTATACACAATTTAATAAAAAAATTCAATATTAGTATTTATTATTTTGAAAATTTGTGTTATTATAAAAGTGTATAACTATATGACAGGAGAATTTTTATGTATAAATTACTCAAAACCGAGGGCAGAGCAAAGCGCGGGGAGTTCACCACGGTACATGGTGTGATACAGACCCCCGTATTTATGAACGTAGGTACTGCGGCGGCCATAAAGGGGGCTGTCGGCACGGACGACCTTAACAATTTAAAATGTCAGGTACAGCTTTCAAATACCTATCATCTGCACGTCCGTCCCGGGGACGAGGTTGTAAAAAAGCTTGGCGGCCTGCATAAATTTATGGTGTGGGACAAGCCTATTCTGACCGATTCGGGCGGATTTCAGGTGTTCAGCCTTACCACGCTGCGTAAAATAAAAGAGGAGGGTGTATACTTTAATTCCCACGTTGACGGACGTAAAATTTTTATGGGTCCCGAGGAGAGTATGCGCATACAGTCCAATCTGGGCTCGACTATAGCTATGGCGTTTGACGAATGTCCGCCGTCCAAGGCAGACAGGACATATATCGAAAACTCGGTAGCACGCACAACACGCTGGCTTTACCACTGTGTGGACGAGATAAAGCGTCTTAATTCGCTTGA
>JAFYGI010000002.1 GCA_017543265.1 Bacillota bacterium
ATGTCAAGAAAAGGTAATTGCTATGATAACTGTATTATGGAAACATTTTTCGGAAGATTGAAAAATGAAATGTATTACGGGCATGAAAAGGAATATGCTTCATTTGAGGAGTTTTCAATAGCAGTTGATGAATACATAGACTATTACAATAACAAAAGAATTCAGGCAAAAACAAAATGGATGCCCCCTGTAAAATACAGAGAAGCATCCATGTGTGTAGCCTGCTTATAAATCAATGTGTCCAGGATTCTGGGTACATATCATAAACCGAAACGGTCTTTTTATTATTGCAGTTTATATTCCTCGTTGAAAAGCTCCTTCAGTTTTGTTATTGCCTCGGAGTTGTTCTGCTCGGCGGCCTTTTCGTACAATTCTATAGCCCTGTCCCTGTCCCTGTTAAGGCCTCGCAATCCGAAAAAATAAGCCCGCGCAAGGTGCGGTATGGCGTAGCCTTCGCCCGCATCCGCCAGCTTTTGTATCCACGGAATGGCAGCGGCAAAATCATCCTTTCTGCCAATGCCGAAATCGCAGCATCTCCAAACGCCGAACATTGCATCAAGATCGCCTGCTTTTGCTCCTTTTAAAAATGCACTGTAGGCCTTGCGCGGTTTTTTGTCCGTGCCTATCCCCTCGCAGTAGCAGCGGCCGAGCATCCGGTGCGCGGGTACATAGCCAAGCTCGGATGCCCTTTTAAACATATCAAAGGCGGCGCTGTCGCATTCATCAACGCCATCGCCGAGATAATATGCACACCCCAGCTTGTAAAGTGCGGGAGGATAATGCTTTTGCGCAAGCCTGTAATAGACCTCAAAAGCTTCATCATACCACAGCATATCGCAAAACTTTTCCGCCCTGTCAAGCTCGGGCTTAAGCTCCTCCTCGTTGTAGATGCCGTACTTTCCGCCGCTGTAACTTATGGTTTTTATCATAGGCGCCACCTCCGTGATGTGTTTAAAAAACCCGACAGTTTCCCCATGGGAGAATTATTATACAACGTAGTTTTACATTTGTAAAGAACTTTTTTTATTTTTATGCCCGAAATTTTGGATACGGGTCGCTGCGTTATAAAATGCTTAGCTTTTGACCAAGCACTCAAAGGGCTTTGATTCGTGTGAAAGATAAATCGTAAAGCCGTCCTTGGCGTTGCCCGTGATCTCTGCGGTCGTAAGGGTGTAGACCGCCTCGCCCGACAGGTGCCGCGAATATGTTTTTGCAAATAACGGTGTGTCGGCATTGGCATCCTTTTCGGCGGCAAACACGCAGGGGCAGGACGGAACGCTTCGCCGCCCCTCGCTTGCTTTTTTATTTTGATTTCGGGAACTATGGCATATTTTATAAGGTGTGCAAATACTTACATCAAGCAGCGTATTTTCTCTATTTAATAGGCTATCGGGTGGTCGGGATATTCCGCAAAGGCCTCGGATTCGGGTGTGATATGCAGGGTAAAGCCCTTTTGGGGGTCGCCTGTTATCCTTACCCGCGAAATATGCACATCTTCTATTTCTATACCGCCCGTCATCCAATCGTAGCTGTCGTCCTCGTCCACGAATGCATCCGTATCCCGCTCCACGTCAAACAGACAAATATCTCTGCGGTTAAGCTCGGGCAGTCTGTAGCTGTGGTCGTAGGAGGTGAGCATATAATAGCTGTCCTTTTTCAGCTTTTCGCCGTCAAGGCTTATTTTATAGGGCACCCATTGGTGGGCAAAGGTTTGAAATACACCGGGCTTAAGCGGTTTACCCTCGGTTACCCATTTAATGTCCGAAATATCTATGTCAAAGCTTTTTTCGGTGCGCTCCGTCCAATCGGGGTCGTCATATTTGCCGTAGGTCACGGTTATATGGTCGGCAGGGGCATCGCCGTAAACATACTGTATCATCTCGCGTGTCGGGATAAAATTGCTGCTTTGTGCGTCTAAATAAGTTGTGCTTATGCCGTGTATCACTTCACCGTTGGTGTCATACGAGTAAATTTTTATATCCCAATCGTTGAAGGGCATAGAGACCCATTCCTCATAGTTGCTTTCTATTACTTTTCTGTAGTCGTAGGCGTTCAGCTCATCATCGTTCAAGCTCCATGAAAGCGACATATCCTTATTTAAGGTGACATCCGCGGTTATTTTTTCCTCGTGCAGTTTAAGCTTGGGCTTTTCCTCCCGTTCCTTTTTGTATTGCTCTCTGCGCTCAAGGGTATCTTCAAGGCTGTAAATATCGGGTGAATAGCTGCCTACATTGCTGTCAAGCGTTGCCGCGTGGGAAAGCAGGGCGTAAAAATCACCTCGTGTTATGGGCACTTCGGCTCCGATATTTATGGTTTTGGTTATAAGCCCTTTTTCAAAGGCTTTGCCGTATATCTGCGATACCTCGGTATATTCCAGCTCCTCGGGGTAGTCTGTGCAGCCGTAGGTGTCGCCGATCAGCCTTATGGTGTATAAAAGTGCGTGCTGTGTTGTCAGTTTTTTTTCAAGGTCAAGCCCGGGCACCTCGTCGGGACGCAGTACAGGATTTTTTGACCCGTAGATAAGGCTTAAAAACAGCGCCTTGTCCTCGTCGGGTATATCGTCAAGCGGCGCAAAGCAATCGTAGAGATACCAGCGCTTTATATCGTCTGCCTTGTATGCGTACTCGCCGTTTAAAAGCACGGAAAATATGTTAAGTGCCTCGCGCTCTGTGATGTACCCGTCTTTTTTTAGGTCATCGGCGGTCACGATATTGTATTTTACAAGCAGGTCGGTATTGCCCCGATCTGCAATTATATCGGCCGCGTTAAGACTGCTTGTTTTGGCGTAGGCCGTACAAAGTGAGCATAAAAGAATGGATGCGAGTATAAAAATAACAGTTGTCTTCTTCATAATAACCAACCTCCTTAATTAGATGTTTTGAATATTTGTATATATTATACAATAATATCCGTATTTTGTAAAGTGTTTTTATATAAATTTTGTGAAAATCTTTGACAACATTCCGAAAAATAAACAAATAACACGGTTTTAAGCCTTTAAAAAGATTTTTTTGAGATTTTTTGAAAAAAAAGCTTTTATTATGCCGAAAAACGTGATATACTGTATCTGTATGCAAACAAGACGTGTATAATTTTTGAGAGGTGTGAATACATTTGGAGCGTCTTTATATAAGAGGACAGCGCAAACTTAACGGCGAGGTCGTTGTCAGCGGCGCAAAAAATGCAGTTGTTGCAATAATCCCCGCTGCCATAATGGCTGCCGGTGTTTCCGTGATAGAAAACCTTCCGCGCATTGCAGACGTAAAAAGCTATGTTACAACATTGAACGGTCTTGGTGCAAAGTGCGAATTTATAGATGAACAGACTTTAAAAATAGATGCGTCGGCGATAAACGATTTTCATGCCGACAGCGACGACGTGCGCAAAATGCGTGCATCCTATTATCTGATGGGTGCGCTTCTGGGCAGGTTCAAGCAGGCGGTTGTGGCGCTTCCGGGCGGCTGCAACTTCGGCTCGCGTCCCATAAATCTGCATTTAAGCGGCTTAAAGGCGCTTGGTGCCGAAATATCGGAGGATTACGAGCGCGGTGTTATCTCGCTTAAGGCTGATAAACTGGTGGGTACGAGCATTTTCCTGGATACCGCAAGTGTGGGTGCGACCATAAATATCATGCTTGCCGCTGTTTTTGCCGAGGGCGTGACTACCATTGAAAACGCCGCAAAGGAGCCGCATATCGTTGATACGGCCAACTTTTTAAATATGATGGGCGCAAGGGTAAAGGGCGCAGGTACCGATGTTATCCGCATCACAGGCGTTAAGGAGCTGCACAGCGCACAGTATATGATAATCCCCGACCAGATAGAGGCGGGTACATATATGATAGCTGCGGCAGTCTGCGGCGGTGATGTAAAGGTATCAAACCTTATCCCCAAGCATATGGACAGCCTTACCGCCAAGCTTAAAGAGGCGGGCTGTAAAATAGAAGAGGGCGACGATTACATCCGCGTTGTCTCGGACGGCAATTTAAACGCCATAAACGTCAAAACAATGGCTTACCCAGGCTTCCCCACGGATCTCCAGCCGCAGATGGCTGTGCTTTTGTGCAGGGCAAAGGGTACAAGCGTTCTTATAGAAAATGTCTGGGAGAACCGCTTCCAGTACGTTACCGAGCTGCGCAGGCTGGGCTGTGACATAACCGTTGACGGCAGAAAGGCCGTTATCATCGGTCAGCCCGTTTTAAACGGTGCGGACGTAAGCGCTACCGACCTTCGCGCGGGTGCGGCCATGGTCATTGCGGGACTTTGCGCAATGGGTGAGACCCGTATAGGCAATGTAAAATATATAGACCGCGGCTATGAGCGCATAGAGCAGAAGCTGCGCAGTCTGGGTGCAGATATAGAAAGAGTGGAAGAACCAAATGTCTGAGATACAATTTGCCACAATAGCCAGCGGAAGCAAGGGCAACTGTATATATATCGGTACCGAAAACACCAAAATACTGATAGATGCGGGCATAAGCGGCAAAAAGGCCGAGCAGGGCCTGTCAGAGCTGGGCATAAAGGGCGAGGAGATAGATGCGGTCTTTGTAACGCACGAGCATAACGACCATGTGGACGGTGTCGGCATCCTGTCAAGGCGCTACGACATCCCCATATATGCCACGGAGGGTACCTGGGATAATATGCCCGAAAAGGTCGGACAGATAAGGGAAAACAACAGACGCGCCGTTTACGCGGGCGAAATGTGTGCCTTTAACGAGTTTTCGATACAGCCGTTCAATATACCGCACGATGCGGCGCAGCCCGTGGGCTACCGCATAAATGCCTTTGGCAAAACGCTTACCGTTGCAACGGATATAGGACATATCACGGACGATGTTATGCAAAACTGCCGCGACTGTGATCTGCTGCTGCTTGAAAGCAATCACGATGTGGGCATGGTGCATAACGGCCCCTATCCCTATCCGCTTAAAAGGCGTGTTCTGGGCGATTTCGGCCACCTGTCCAACGAAAATTGCGGCAAAATGATAACGGATATTTGCACAAGCAGGCTTAAATATGTCGTTTTGGGACATTTAAGCGGCGAAAACAATACCCCCATGCTGGCGTATAACACCTCAAAGGCGATCATGCAGGGTGTCGGCATAGAGATAGGCGATAACGGCGATGTGAATATGTATGTTGCCGCACCGTTCGGGGTGAAAAGAAGAATAACGATATAATAAACAGGCGGTCGGGCTTTGTACCCGACCGCCATTGTATTGCGGCTTTTTGTTATTGCTTTGATATAAAAACTTTTTGCGTTTTACGCGGGTTTGTGATAGAATAGTTTTAGTGTGTATTTATTGAAGTTATATAACTATAAGGAGAATATAATGCGAAACGTACTTTTGGTAAAATACGGCGAGATAGCCATGCGCGGCAAAAACCGCTATTTGGTGGAAAACCGCCTTATCCGCACGATCATAGAGCGGCTTGAACCCTACGAGGGCTACCGCGTTTACAAGGAGCAGGGACGTTTGCTGGTCGTGAACGAGCTGCACGAGTTTGATTATGAACTGGTCATACCGCTTGTTACGGTGCTTCCCGGTGTTACGGCGGTCTGCCCCTGTGTGGAGACCGAGGATCAGTCGTTGGAAAATTTAAGAAATATCGCTTTGGACTATTGCCGCGGGCGCTTCGGTGAGGCTCCCGTTACCTTTAAATGCGAGACCAAGCGCAGCGACAAAAAATATCCGCATACCAGCCGTGAGGTCTCCGCGGACATAGGCGGCTATATCCTGCACAGCATGGACAATGTGTCGGTAGATGTGCATGACCCCGATTTTGTCGTAATGATAGAGCTTCGCAACAACGCATACATCTACACGGGGCTTATAGAGGGCTGCGGCGGTCTGCCCATGGGCACCTCGGGCAAGGCCACGCTTTTGATGTCGGGCGGTATTGACAGCCCCGTTGCGGGCTATCTGACTGCGCGGCGCGGTGTGGAGATAGAGGCGGTATACTTTGACTCACCGCCCTATACCTCGGAGAGGGCAAAGCAAAAGGTCATCGACCTTGCGCAGCGGCTTGCGGTGTTTACGGGCGGTATAAGGCTGCACATCGTGCCCTTTACCGAGACCCAGCTTAAAATTTACGACAGCGTGCCGCCCGAAAAAATGACGATATTCCTCAAACGCGCCATGTTAAAGGCGGCGGATATGATAGCGCTTAAAAACGGTTCACAATGCCTTGTTACGGGCGACAGCATAGGTCAGGTGGCAAGCCAGACCCTACAGGCGATAAACGCCATAGACAGCGCAGCGCAAAACTTTGTCGTGCTGCGTCCCCTGTGCGCAATGGACAAGCAGGAAATAGTGGATATTGCCCGTAAAATAGGCACTTACGAAATTTCCATACGCCCCTATGAGGACTGCTGTACGGTGTTTGTTGCAAAGCATCCCGAAACAAAGCCCAAAAAGAGCATTATAGAGGCTATGGAGCCTAAAATAGAGGGACTTGATGCGCTGCTTGCGGCGGCGCTGGAGAATACAAGGGTATTGGATCTGAAATGAAAAAGTTTGATTTTTTGGTCATACTCGGCTTTCTTGCCGCGGCGGGGCTGGCCTTTGCTTTGCTCGGGCTTGCGGGGAGCGGCGGCAAAACGGCCGATGTTTATGTAAAGGGCAAATATTACGACACTCTGCCGCTTGATAAGGACACCGTCTATATACCAAAGGACGTGCCAAGCGTGAAGATAGAGGTGCGGGACGGAAAGGTTGGCTTTATCGAAAGCGACTGCCCTGACAAGGTCTGCATACACACGGGCTTTTTAGGCACGGCGGGACAGACCGCGGTCTGCCTGCCCAATGCCGTTTCTGTCATTGTGCGCGGCGGGGATGACGGCGGTGTGGATGCCGTTGCGGGATAAAGAAGGATAAAAATGGAAATAATAACCGAAAATCTATGGATATGGCTTGTGCTGCTGTACGGCTTTTTGCGCGGCACACGCGACATGATAAAAAAGAAGGCGATGGAGAAAAGCTCGGTTTTTGAGGTGCTGTTTTTCTATACGCTTTTATCGTTTCTGCTGGTCAGCTATGAAGCGCCGCACGCGATTGCCGTGCCCCAAAAATACATAGGCCTTATTACGATAAAATCGCTGATGGTGTTTATTGCGTGGTTTTGCAGCTTTATGGCGATAAAAAGGCTGCCCGTCAGCTTTTACGGCGTGCTGGAGCTGTCAAGCGTGGTGTTTTCTACCTGCATGGGCGTGTTTTTTATCGGCGAGCGTATGACGGTGTTTCGCATTATAGGCACCTGTATCGTTATGCTTGGACTTTTTATGGTCAATTTAAAAAAACAGACCGCCGACCCCAACAATGTCATAAACGCAAAATATGTCACGCTTGCGCTGCTGTCGTGCCTGTTTAACGCCATTTCGGGCGTTATGGACAAGGTGCTGATGTCAAAGGGCGAGATAGACAGCGGACAGCTGCAATTCTGGTTTATGTTGCTTATGACCTGTATGCACCTTGTGTTTTTGCTGTTTAACAAAACAAGGCTGCGCTTTAGCCAGCTGTGGAAAAACAAGTGGATAATACTTATGGCGCTGCTGTTTGTGATAGGCGACCGCGCCCTGTTCGTTGCCAACGGCATACAGGGCAGTCAGGTCACGATAATGACGCTGCTTAAACGTTGTTCGTGCTTTGTGACCATTGTGGGCGGTGCGCTGTGGTTCAAGGAAAAAAATATCGCATACAGATTTTGCTGCGGCGCTATAATTATGGCGGGCATTGCAATAGGACTGATGTAAAAACGGAAGTGAAAAATGCGCATCAACTCAAAAAACAGGGAAAGTCAAACGACATTCGTCCTTGACTAAATCGGTCTCAGATATTATAATTATATAAGATTTATCAAACGGAGGTACAAATATGTATAATTATTGTGTTTTATCACCCATGCTGCTTGCGCGGGAATGGACGGCGCTTGACGGTATGCTGCTGGCGGGCGTTATACTGGTGCTTATTGTGGCACTGCTGTATTTTCTTAACCGTGCGGCCTACAAAAAGATGGACGAGCAGCAGGCACTTATCGACAGTACAAAAATGTCGGCCACGATATATGTTATCGACAAAAAGCGTGACAAGCTGAAAAATATAAGTCTGCCAAAGGCAGCACAGGCGCAGATACCCGCCTATGCCAAAATGATGAAGCTTTACTTTGTCAAGGCCAAGATAGGCCCGCAGATAGTGACGCTTATGTGCGATAAAAACGTATTTAATGCCGTACCGCTTAAAAAGAATATAAAGGCGCAGATATCGGGTATGTATCTTGTGGACTTTGTCGGCTTGAAATCCGCCGACGAGATGAAGAAAAAACGCAAGGAAAAAAAGGAAAAACAGAAGAAAGAAAAATAAGAGGCTGTGTACAGCCTCTTATTTTTTTGCTTTTAATATGGATAATTGTCGTCACCGTTGCTTGTGCCGCTGTCGGTAAGGTCGCTGCCTATTGTTTCCACGATGATGCCCTCATCGGTGCGGCAGCTCATAAGTCCCTTTATAACGTAAAACAGTATAAATATCGGTGCGGCCTTGTTTACTACGCCCAGACCGAAGACACGCAGTATCGAGCAGAAAAGTACGGCAAAGGTGGAGCCGAAAATAGTCAGCTTATAGGTGTTGCCGTATGTAACGGGGGCGTGTACAAAGATGACATTTGCCACAAACGCCAAAAACGCATATATAAGCGAATTAAACGCAATGCTCATGGCGCTGAATACAAACACAAGTATTGCGCCGCCTATCAACAGGGCCTTTTCGTATTGGTGGAAGAAGTTTACCACCGAGCTTTTGCCAAAGTCGTGCATATCCTTGAATGCCAAACGGTTTACCTTGTAATTGTTTAACTGCGCATAGTCCGTTGCGGTTATGCATACCGCGGTGCGGTAGCCCTTGGGAATGTCGGGCTCACCCTCTGCGGACGGGTCAATATTGATATAAAGATCCTTTGTGTCCATGTTATAGGGCTTGCAGCTCAGACGACCGTCCTTGATGTCAAACTGCGGAACCTCCTTTTCGACAAAGCCTTCTATACTGCCGTAGCGTATAAACAGCGGCGAAACCGAGCCGGCCGTACCCAACAGGGTGATAAGTGCCAAAAACAGCACATACAAAAATGTCTTGAACTTGTGTACAAGCAAAAGTTTTTGATATTCGCTGAACTTAAACAGCGATATTTTAAATGTTTCTCCGAAACGCATAATACTCTCCTTTCGGTCTTATAAAATTACTTACCGATATAGTATATCACATTATGCGACAAAAGAAAAGAAAAATTTTTTTTTACTGCGCTGCCTCGGCTGCCGTGTGTTTTTCGCGGCCGATCACGTTTTTCCAGACACCCGCCCTGTACAGCACCCACAGTATAAAGGCCGATATGGCGTTGCTGACAACGACCGAATACCACACGCTGCGCTCGTGCATATCAAAGCAATTTTTAAATATAAAAAGTGTTGCAAAGCGGAAGACCCACAGCCTTGCCGCATCGTTTACCATGGTGTAGAGGGTGTTGCCCGTGCCCTGCAAAAGCCCCGTTGTGGTGTTGTGTATGCCGTTTGTCCATACCCAGAACGCCATTATCGACAGAAAGTCCGCCGCCATGGGGATAACAGCGGGGTCCTCGGAGAATATCCTGACAACGCCCGTTGATACAATGCCGCGTGAAAGTATCATGCCGCTTATAAACAGAAAAATAACTATCATGCTGCGTGCCTTTTTATAGGCCTGCTCCGCACGGCGCATATTGCCCGCGCCCGCGTTTTGTCCCACAATGGTCGCGACCGCGCTGCCCACGGCGTTTGACGGCATCGACACAAGACCGTTTACGCGGTTTGCTATGCCGTAGGCCGCCATTGCGTTGTCGCCGAACTCCAGCACGTTTTTGGTCATCAGCAAAAAACCGAACTGCATCGTACTGCTGCCTATTGCGGTGGGCAGGCCTATGCGCAGCACCTTTTTAAGCTTTTCGGGGTCAAATTTAAAATGTATCGGGTCAATGCCTATGTCGTCGCCGCGCTTTGATACAAGGCGTATATAGCCTATAAGTGCGCAGGGGACCTTTGCCGCAAGGGTGGCAAGCGCCGCACCCGTTATGCCCATTTTAAGCCCTATCATAAGCAGGGGGTCGAGTATCATATTTAAAATTATGCCCAAAAGGTTCAGCCGCACGGGGCCTACCGTATCGCCCTGCGCCTGCCGCACGGCGGAAAAAATATTTATCATAAACAAAAACGGCAGGTCAAGCAGCACTATTTTTAAATATATGCCGCCGAAGTGCGCCACATTCCCCTCGGCCTTGAGCCATGCAACTATGGCATCTGCCGAGAAAAAGCCCAACAGCGCAAGGCAGACGGAAAACACCATGGAAAACATAAATATATGGTTGGCCATATCGACTGCGTTTTTCCTGTCGCGGCTGCCGACATACTGCGATATAAGTATCGCGCCCGCCAGCGTTATGCCCTGCCCGAAGTTGACAACAATGTTCTGCACGGGCGATACCAGCGATATGGCTGCCTGCGAATCCGTGCCTATCCATTTCAGCCAGTACGCATCCGTCAGGTTGTACATGGTCTGCAAAAAATTGTTTATCACAATTGGCACCGCAAGCGAAAGTACGGCCTTTTTCAGGTCGCCGTGCAGTATAAGCTCTGTGTTTTGTTTTGCCGTGGCTTTCATTGCGATACCTCCTTTATGCATTAAGTATAGCTTATAAAATATGTAATTTCTACATAAAAATTGACATTTTACAGTAAATTTGTTGATTTTTTGCTTCGTTTGGGATATACTGAAACAGAAAACAATTTTTATTCGTTCCCTTACGGAGGTATCGTTATGGCGGAAATGAAAAATTTCCGGGTCACGCAAAAAAAGCGTGAATCCTATTTTGAAATGGAAAACTCGCACGTCCACGACTTTCACGAGATATATTATCTGGTAAACGGTATGCGGCGGTATTTTATAGACGACTCTATCTACACGATAAAAAAAGGTGATGTTGTGGTCATTTTAAAGGGCACCATACACCGCACCACATATAACAACGAAAAGGCACACGAGCGCATGGACTGCAAGTTTCGCACCGAGTTTTTAAAGGCGGACGAAAAGCTTTTGCGGGACTTTGAAGCTGCCTTTTCGGGCAGCCCCGTTATTTCCCTTGCGCCTGCGCAACGTGACCATCTGGCACATATTTTAAAAGGCATCCGCTCCGAGTACGAAAACCCCGACGATATGTCGGATATCAACGCAAGGGCGCTTATACAATGCCTTATGGTGTTTTTGATACGGCTTAAACGCCTGCAGGCCTCGCCCGTGGGCTTTGACCCCGACGACAGCCTTATGCAGGAGGCCGCACGCTATATCCGTGCAAATTTCGCCTCGCCCCTTACGCTGGAGAGCATAGCCGCGCACGTCAACACCAGCCCGACCTATTTCAGCAAAAAATTCAAGCGTGCAACGGGCTTTGGCTGCCGCGAATATCTTGTGAACGTGCGTCTGCAGGAGGCGGCGAAAATGCTGCTGCAAACAAGCCTGTCTATTACCGATATCGCCCTTGAATGCGGGTTTAACAGCAGCAATTACTTCGGCGATGTGTTCAGAAAGGCAAACGGGGTCTCCCCTGCGGAATACAGGAAAAACAATAAGCTTAGTTGAGGAAGAGATATGAACAAGTACAATTTATCGGCCGCTATCCTTGTTTTGGCGCTTTTAAGCGGCTGCGGCAGTCCCGGGCATTGGGACGATGAGGCCGTGACCACACAGACGGATATTAAGGAAAGCACGACCGAGCCTACCACGGAAAGCATCGCCGACACGCCGCAACAAAAGCGAATGACCGTTGAGGAAGTGTGTGAAAGCGTGTTAAATGCCATACAAAACGAGGACACCGAGCGTTTAAAGGTCTTGTTTTGTGATGAAATAAAAAACACACACGATATTGATAAGGAATTGACCGATTTTTTTGAATTTAAAGACGGAAAATTTGTGTTTTTTACCGATTACCATCAAGATGTACTTGGAGCCGGCGAACGCAAGAAAGGTGTTTATGTAAAATATCATATTGATTCACGAATAAATGTAGCAAAAACGGATACGGGCGAAAAATACCAAATTGATTTCTATGCAAATTTGGTATTTGACGATAAGCCCGAAAATATAGGACTTGAATACATTGTAATCACAAATGCCGACGGAGAAGAGCTATGGGTCGGAGAGGTTCTTGATAATTAACGAACAGGAGGGCGAAAAATGAAAACGATAACACTTGGAAAAACAGGCATAGTCACGCCGCAAAATGCATTCGGTGCCTTACCCGTGCAGCGGGTGGATATGCAGACTGCCGTTAAGATACTGCGCCGCGCTTACGAGGGCGGAATGACATTTTTTGACACGGCGCGGGCATACACGGACAGCGAGGAAAAATTAGGCGCGGCCTTTGACGGTATGCGTGACAAAATTTATATTACATCCAAAACAATGGCCACAACGCCCGAAAAATTTTGGGACGACCTGCACACCACGCTGAAAAATTTAAGGACGGACTATCTTGATATTTATCAGCTGCATTGTGTAAGCCGCTGTTATGCGCCGGGCGACGGCACGGGTATGTATGAGGCTATGCTAAAGGCAAAGGAGCAGGGCAAAATAAGGCATATCGGCATAACCGCCCACAAAATAGGCATTGCCGAGGAAATAGTAAAAAGCGGACTGTACGAGACTCTGCAATTTCCGTTTTGCTATCTTGCCACCGACCGCGATATTGCGCTGGTAAAGGCCTGTGAGGCGGCAAATATGGGCTTTATTGCGATGAAAGGTCTGTCGGGCGGGCTTTTGAACAATGCGGCGGCGTGTATGGCGTTTATGAGTCAATATCCCGTTCTACCTATCTGGGGCGTACAGCGTATGGAAGAGCTGGAGCAATGGCTTGCGTTTTTTGACAAGCCCGCAGAAATGACGGACGAGATAAAGCGCATCATAGAAAAGGACCGCGCCGAGCTTTTGGGCAATTTCTGCCGGGGCTGCGGCTACTGCGCGCCCTGCACCGTTGGCATAGTTATAAACCAATGCGCAAGAATGTCGCAGATGATAAGGCGCTCGCCGTCCAAGACCTGGCTGTCGGAGGAATGGCAAAGGGAAATGCTTAAAATAGAGGACTGCATAAACTGCGGCGCCTGTCTGTCCCGCTGCCCCTATGAGCTGCCTATCCCCGATCTTTTGAGGAAAAATTTAGAGGACTACAAAAAGATAGTTTCGGGAGAGATAAAAGTTTAAAAGCTATTGAAATAATATTCTATTTATAGTATACTGTTAAGAGTATATGTAAATTTTGAAAGGCGGAAAATATATGAGCAAAAAAGTAATTGCAGTCATATTTGGCGGTGTCAGCTCGGAGCATGATGTGTCCAGAGTGAGCGCCGAAACGGTAATAAACAATCTTAATCCCGAAAAATACACCATTTTACCCGTATACATAACCAAGGAGGGTGCGTGGAAGCTTTACGAGGGTCCCGTGGAGGCTTTAAACAGCGGACATTGGGAAAAATTTGCACCCACCTGCATTTTAAGCCCCGACAGGGAGCATAAGGGTCTTATAAGGATAGTGGGCGACAAGCTTAAGGTTATCCCCGTGGATCTTGTGTATCTTGTGCTTCACGGCGCAAACGGCGAGGACGGCACCATTCAGGGACTGCTGGAGCTGGCGGGTCTCCCCTATATCGGCTGCGGCGTGCTTTCGTCTGCGGTCAGCATGAACAAGGCATTTACAAAAATAGTTGTGGAAAAGCTGGGTGTGGCACAGGCACCTTATACCGTGGCATACAAACAGCAGATAGAGGACGATGTAAACTCCGTTGCGGACAGGGTGGAGGCTGCGTGCAGCTATCCCGTGTTTGTCAAGCCTGCCTGTGCGGGCTCCAGCGTGGGCATAACAAAGGCGCATAACCGCGCAGAGCTGGTGGACGGCCTTTGGATCGCCTGCGAGCATGACAGGACGATCGTTATAGAGCAGGGCATAGTCGGCCGTGAGCTGGAGTGTGCGGTGCTTGGCAACGGCAGCAAGGTAGAGGCATCCACCGTGGGCGAGATACTTGCGGCGGAGGAGTTTTACAGCTACGATGCAAAATACAACAACAGCGACTCAAAGACCGTACTGCCCGCAGACATCCCCGCGGACAAGTGCGAGGAGATAAGGTCGGCGGCCGTTGCGATATTCAAGGCATTGGACGGCATGGGTCTTTCCCGCGTGGACTTTTTCCTTGAAAACGACACAAACAGGGTTATTTTTAACGAGATAAACACATTGCCCGGCTTTACCCCGATAAGTATGTATCCCATGCTTTTCAACCATGCGGGCTACAGCACGGAGGAGCTTGTGGATAAGATAGTGGAGCTTGGTTTATCGCGGTACGACAACTGAGAAAGCGGGGATAAAAATGGACAACAGACCCATAGGCCTTTTTGACTCGGGTGTGGGCGGCCTTACCGTTGCAAAGCAGGTAATGAAGGTGCTGCCGCATGAGGATATAGTTTATTTCGGCGACACGGCGCGTGTGCCCTACGGCTCCAAAACAAAGGAGACCGTGACAAAATTCTCCGAGCAGATAATACGCTTTTTGCTGACAAAGGATGTCAAGGCAATAATAATCGCCTGCAACACCGCCAGCGCAAACAGTTATCACGACCTTATACGCACCTTCCCCGAGATGCCTATTTTTGAGGTTATCACCGCAGGTGTGGAAAGCTGTATCGCCGCCACAAAAAACAAAAAAGTCGGCATTACGGGTACGCAGGCCACCGTGCGAAGCGGCGCATACGAGCTGGGTATAAAGCAGCGTGTGCCCGATATGCGTATCTATGCGCAGGCCTGTCCGCTGTTTGTAAATCTGGCCGAGGAGGGCTGGACGGACAACGAGGTCGCAAGGCTTACCGCCCATATCTACCTTGACGATATGCTGGCGCAGGGCGTGGATACGATAGTGCTGGGCTGTACGCATTATCCGCTTTTAAAGCGCTGTATATCGGGTGTTGTCGGCGAAAAGGTGACCCTTGTGGATCCCGCAAAGGCAACTGCGCTTAAAATGAAAAAATTTCTGGAGCAAAACGATATGTTAAGCGATACCGAGGAGGGCAGGAATACGTTTTATGTCAGCGACCACACCCCAAGCTTTGACAATTTGTGCGAAAGACTGCTTAAGACCCACTATACGGCCGAAAAGATAGATATAGAAAAGTATTGAAAAGAAGTGATCTTATGGAAAAAACCGTGCTTACCCGCGTAAAAGAGGCAGAGGACTTTCTTGCGGCGGGCGTGAAAGATAACAGGGACGAATATTTAAAATATCTTGCCCGCTGGATAGCCTATATCCAGCATGAGCGCCTTATCCACCTTATCGTGACCATGGCCTTTGCGATAATGAGCATGATGACCATTATTTTGTTTTTTGTAAGCGGCATTATTGCGACATTGGGTGCGCTGTTTATATTTGTGGTGACGCTTGGGTTTTATGTGCGGCACTATTTTGTGCTGGAAAACAAAACACAGTATTTATACGACTTATACGATAAAATAGAAAAGATGTAAGAAATTTAAGAGGGATCGCCTTCCCTCTTTTTTTGTGAAAGGAAGAATAATTTTGAAAGAAAGAAACACATTTTCAAGCAACCTTGGCTTTATACTCAGCGCTGCGGGGAGTGCCGTGGGTCTGGGAAATATATGGCGTTTTCCCTATCTGGCGGCAAAGGACGGCGGCGGGCTGTTTCTGGCCGTTTACATCGTGCTTGCGCTGACATTTGGCTTTACCATGCTTATCGCGGAGGTGGCTATAGGCAGAAAAACCAAGCAAAGCTGTCTTACCGCCTACGGAAAGCTTAATAAAAAGTCGGGCTGGATAGGTGTTTTCGGCTGCGTGGTACCGTTTCTTATACTGCCGTATTACTGCATAATAGGCGGCTGGCTTTTAAAATACTGCGTGATATTTATTACGGGCGCGGGCGAGGCCGCAACTGCCGACGGATATTTCGGCAGCTTTATATCGGGCTATGCGCAGCCCATAGTTTTTGACATTATTTTCCTTACGGCAACGGCGCTGGTGGTATATTTCGGCGTGGAAAAGGGT
This sequence comes from Bacillota bacterium, assembly GCA_017543265.1. Lineage (GTDB taxonomy): Bacteria > Bacillota > Clostridia > Lachnospirales > CAG-274 > RGIG4310. The sequence goes on from JAFYGI010000002.1 coordinate 16,117, forward strand.
ATAGAAAAGTTTTCAAAGGTGCTTATGCCAATATTGCTTGCGGCGGTGGTGGGCATTGCCCTGTTTTCGCTCGGGCTTGATGATGTGGACGGCAGAAGCGGCATGGACGGCTTTAAGATATATGTTGTGCCAAGCATCGAGGGCATGGGGGTAAAGGATATATTTTTTGTTGTGCTGGATGCTATGGGTCAGCTTTTTTACAGCATCAGCGTGGCAATGGGCATAATGGTCACCTACGGCTCGTACCTGCGTGACGGGGACAACCTTGTAAAGGCCGTCAACCGCATAGAGCTGTTTGATACATTGGTGGCCTTTCTTGCGGGCGTTATGGTCATACCCGCGGTATATGTCTTCCTTGGCAGGGAGGGTATGTCGGCGGCGGGCCCCGGCCTTATGTTTGTTGCCCTGCCGAAGGTGTTTGCGCAAATGGGCAGCACGGGTATGTTTGTGGGTGCGGCGTTTTTCGTTATGGCGCTGTTTGCGGCGCTTACAAGCTCCGTTTCCATTATGGAGGCCGTTGTGTCAAGCTTTATGGACAGGTTTGGCGTTTCGCGTGCAAAGGCTGCGGCGGCCGAGGCTTTTGCCGCACTTGCGATAGGCATACTTATCTGCCTTGGCTACAATGCACTTTACTTTGAGATCAAGCTGCCGAACGGCACGGCTGCAAAGCTTTTGGATATATTCGATTATTTAAGCAACAATATCCTTATGCCGATAGTCGAAATAGGCACCTGCATACTTGTCGGCTGGATAATAAGCCCCGAGGCCATTATAAAAGAGGCCACCAAAAACGGCGAAAAATTCGGGCGCAAGGCCTTGTTCGTGCTGATGATAAAATTTGTTGCACCCATAATGCTTGTGACCCTGCTGCTGGGTGCGCTGGGTGTGGTATAACTTAAAACATCGACACTAATGCCGAAAAACCTTTCTCCTGCGATACGTTGATGCGGTCGGCAAGCCCCGCAAATAATTTCGGCTTACAGTGGAAAAAACACTGACGCCGAAAAACATTTGCGTTTTTGCCTGACAACGTTATTGTGTGCGTTTCGTTTTTTATAATACTGCTTACGGCGTAAATTATCTCTTTTATTAACACTAATCAAAGAATGCGTATTTTCTTGAAAAAACAAATTTTATATGTTATGATATAGATGAACGGAAAAAAACAACATACGGCTTGGAAAGGAGATATTTATGAAAAGCAGAAAATTACTTGCCCTTGCCTTGACCGCGGTCATAACGGCGGCAAGCTGTATAAGCGTATGCGCGGATACAACAAAGCTTACCTTCGGTTACCCCACGGGCTGGGAATACACGGAACAGACAAGCGGCTATACCTTTTATCAGCCCGACAGCAGCGGTATAATATATGTATACAACACGGACGAGCCCGACTTTGACGTGATGAGCGCCGATGCACAGCAGCTGGACGAATATATGCACTACACAAACCCGCGCACATCGCTGTCGGCGGCAGCAGCGCAGTTCAATGTATCGGAGGTGGCCTTTTCCATAGCCGATACCTATACGGAAATACGAAACAGCACGCTTTACCGCGTTGTTGATATGCCTGGACAGACGGGCGGCGGCAGTGCGCTGTATATTTTAAGCTATATGTGTACCGCTAACGGCTCGGTATACCATTTTGACCTGATAACGGACAAAAAGGAGGCGGGCATATCCGCGCTTAAAGACATACTGGACAGCGCAATGTTCTCGGGCGATGTTGTGCCCGAAAGCGACCTTGATGCGGACAAGATAAACATTTCCATAAACATTAACGGCAGGCGCATACGTCCCGACAGCCCGCCCGAGCTTATATCGGGCAGAACGCTTGTGCCGATACGCGCCGTTGCGGAAAATCTCGGCTATAAGGTGGATTGGGATGCCGAGACCAGAACGGTCGCCATGACATCGGGCGATAACAAGATAGATGTAAAGATAGATGCGGACAGCATTACCAAAAACGGCGGGAAGATACCCGTTGACGTGCCCGCACAGATAATAGACTCCCGCACATATCTGCCGCTGCGTGCCGTTGCCGAGGCAATGGACTGTAGGGTAGAGTGGGACGGCGAAAATAAAACGGTCGATATCTACTCGTAAAATTTGCTTTGTACATAAAAAAGCGGATATACCCGTCGGAGAATGATTTCCGAAGGATATATCCGCTTTTATTTTGTTAATTCATATACGGATCAAATTCCTTGAGCATTACACCGCCCGAAACGCCGCAGTTATACTCAAAGCTTACCATAGTATCCGAAAAAGCTATGCTGTCCTTTTTTATAAGGCTGTAGTTTCTGTCCGCCGTGCCTTTGTCGGCAAGCTCGTTCAAAAGCTGTGTCACTTTTTCTTTTCTTTGCTCGACGGAAAGCGCCTTGTAGCTCTCCGAGTCCGTAAGCGCCGAAACAGCGTTATCGACAGCCTCCATATCGGCAAGCTCCTTGTCGGTAAACTGCTCGTAGACCGTGATGTCCACGGTGTTTGAACGATGTGTGCCCTTGTCGTCGGTAAAGACTGCATAATAGCTGTAAACCGCAGTTTCCGATACATCGCTGTTTGTGTTTATGCTGTCATTTACCTTAAAGCGGCAGTTGTAAACGCTGTCGCCCTTGATGGTGTCGCCGTACTTTTCAAAGTCTGCCTCGTCAAACAGCTCCGCGGCGGTCTCGCCCGTTTTTGCATCTATCAGCGCAAGCTTTTCGGGGCTGCATTTTGCGGGTATTTCCGCATAGAAGATGACCTCGTTCTCGTTTTTATCGGCAGTTATTTCCTTTTTGTCAACGGAAAGTGAGATATCCTCCAACGCATCGGTATTTTCCGCAGCGGCCTGTGCCTGTGTTTCCTGCGCGGCCGTCTCGCTTGCTGCCTCCGTGCCTTGGGATGTCTCCACCGCAGCGGTCTGCGGCTGTGCTATTTGCCCCGCATTGCCCGAACAGGCCGTAAGCAGGTACATACCAAGAAAAATTGCTATAGATCCTCTCATTTGTTTTGCTCCTTCAATATTTTATAACACTGTGTTCCGTAAGACTGTTCCCCACATACCTTAATTTCATAGAGAAAAAGCCGTCATATTCGTCCATCAGCTTTAAAAACAAGGTGTCGCCCTCCCAAAGCGTCAGGGACGGTATCCTGCTTTTATCCACCCATTCCAGCACGCCCTCGTCACAGTCCTTTAAGGTGCCGCTAAAGCGGTCGGCGGTGTAAAGATACATATATTCCGTCTCGTAAATGTCCGAAATAAAGGTTATTATGCCGCGCAGACGGTAGGAGTGCAGCGTAAGCCCCGTTTCCTCAAAGACCTCGCGCAGCAGGCATTCCTCGGGCGTTTCGTCCTGTTCGAACTTCCCGCCCACGCCTATCCACTTGTCCTTGTTAAAGTCGTTTTGCTTTTTAACGCGGTGGAGCATAAGGTATTTGTTGTCTTTTTCAATATAGCAAAGAGTGGTGAGTCTCAATTTTATCTTCCTTATTTATAAAATTTATAAAAGCCTACTGCATATCGTCGATAAAGCTGTCCCAGTCGTTCTCCCATTTTTCTTCAAGGGCTTTCCGCTCCTCGTCGGGCAGGCCGCTGTATTTTATGGAATTTTTCGCAAGCTGTTTAAGGTCGGCAAGCCCGAGATCCCAGCACATGACGGCCGCAAAATAGTCGTCCGCAAGGGCGTTGTATTCGGTATATCTGGCCTTGTCCGAGCATAAAACAACGGGATTGCCGTTTCTTATGTACTGCACCGCGGGGTGGAGCCTCAGATCGGAGGTGTAGCCCTGGCGGCAGTTGCTTATGGGACATATCTCAAGACAGACCCCGTCCTGCTTGTACTTGTCTATCATTTCGGGGAAGCGGCTTAAATTAAGGCCGTGGCCGACACGCGCCGCACCCAGCAGATAGGCATCGGCAAGGTTGGTGTTTTCCGCCGCAAGGCTCTCGCCCGCGCTTAAAAACAGCTTCAGGCCGCTGTCTTTTATCTTGTCGTCGGAAAGCATTTTCACAAAATCCGCAAGGGGACGGTTGCCGTCCTCCGTGCCTGCAATGTCAAAGCCTATTATAAAGTGTTTTGCCGCACTCTTGTCCGACTCGTCCTTTATGTCCTCTCTCAGCTTCATGGCGCTTTCGAGCGCACCCTTTACCTCGTCCTTGTCAAGCTCTATATCCTTGTCCGATACGGCGATTATCCTGACCGTAAAATCGGGGGATTTTTTCTTTGCCTCGTAATAGGCGTCCCTTACAAGCTTGGTGATGCGTCTGTTTTTCTCGTCGTCGGCGGTGTAGGACAGCCTTATCTCCACCAGCGACACATTTTCGTTGATGTAATTTAAAAAGGTCTCCTTGTATATGCTTTTGACCAGCTTTTCGTCAAGGTTGATGCAGTCCGTCTGGACTCGCACCTTTTCCAGCTTTGTCCCGGGGTCGGGAAACTCCGTAAGGGTGCGCAGCGTCCACATATCCATAAGGCGGGCATCCGACAGCCTGCCGTTTTCCATGCCCTCTTTGAGCATTATGCTGTTTTCGGGGAAAGGCCCTATATCGGCATCGTACATATAGCCGTAGCAAAAGCCGTCATCGAGACAGACGTGAAAATCCGTCCTGTCGCTTATCAGCATAAGCAAACGCTCCATGGAAAGCCCCGTACAGTCCTGCGAGCGCAGATCGGCACCCTTTGGCATTTTTTCGCAAAGGGCATACAAACTGCTGCCCGTAAGCCTTGTGTCGTTAAGGGTGGGCATATCATACGGGAAAAACGTATAGCCGCCGTAGGAATCTATCAGCTCCTGCTTGCAGCTTGTCAGCTTTTCCTCGGCTTTAAGCTCTTTTTCGCTGAGCTTTTGCGAGCTATCCTTGTTTTTTGTCAGCTCCTGCCTGCGCCTTTCATAGTCGTCGGTTTCCTGCCTGCCGTCGTTTGCGGCGGAAACGGGTTCGCTTTGCTTTTTGCAGCCCGTTTGCATACAAAGCATGGCAAGCAGCAGCAACAGACAGCTTTTTCTCCTTTTCAAAATTATCATCCTTTCGGGGAAGGTGTTTGGAATATCTTTCCTATATAATATCACATAATCACACGCTTGTCAAAACACGCGGAAAATACGGGGTTTCGGACAGGTCGTGCCAAGGAGAGACAAATTTGGATTTTTCTATTGAACATTGCCGGATATTGGGGTATAATAATTACATTGAGGAGTATATGTATTGAAGAATACAGAAGAGGAGGCAGCACTTTATGCTATACGAAGAAATTTTTGAAAGAGCAAAAAAACAGTTACTCAAAGCAAAGGTCGGGGATATAAAGGAGCTTATCGCCGTACAGTTCAACATTATCGGTGAGGGTCACGGGTCGTTCTATGCGGAGATAGAAAACGGCAAGATAGACGTACAGCCCTACAACTACTGGGACAACGACATCTCCCTTAACGTATTTGCCAAGGAGCTTCTTTTTGCCCTTGAAAATAAGGCAGCGGACAAGCTGGGCTTTTACGGCGACAACAGAAAGATAGATATTTTAAAGCCCGTGCTTATGACTATCCCCAAGGCAAGAAAGACGGCCGAAAAGGCAAAATGACCCGCAGATGCGAAACTTCCGCCCGATAACGCAAAAAAATGCAAAATTTTACTTGACAAGTGTGTGTATAAGTGATAAAATAATCGGGTGTGACGGCAAGGGGCCGTTGCGATCCTTGCTCCTGCGTTAGAGAAAGGCTGCAGGGGCCAAAGACCAGAAGGAGGTGTAAATAATGAAAAGCTATGAACTTGCAGTAGTTTACAAGCCATCATTAGACGAGGAGGCGTTAAAGGCCGAGGCAGAGAGCGTAAAGGCTCTTATAGAGAGATTCGGCGGCAGCGTTGAAAAGGTCGATGATTGGGGTAAGCGCAGACTTGCTTACGAAATTCAGAAAGTTAACGAAGGTTTCTACAGCTTTGTTACTTTCAATGCAGAGCCTACTGCTCCCAAGGAGATCGAGGCTCGTATGCGCATTAAGGAAAATGTGCTTCGTTATTTAATAGTTGCCAACGAGGAGTAATTAAGGGGGTATACTTAATGAACAAGGTAATATTGATGGGTAATCTTGCAAGAGATCCCGAGGTTAGGTATACATCGGGTGAAAATCAGATGGCTGTGACACGCTTTGCCATTGCCGTAAACAGAAGATTTTCACGCAGCAACCAGCAAAACGGTCAGAGCGATGTTGATTTTATCAACTGTGTTGCCTTTGGCAAGACGGGCGAGACCATTGGCAATTATTTTACCAAGGGCAGAAAAATACTTGTATCGGGCCGCTTACAGGTAAGCAGCTACGACGGCAAGGACGGCCAGAAGCGATACAGCACGGACGTGGTAGTGGAGGACTTTGAGTTCTGTGAAAGACGTTCGGATGCGGAAAACGGCAGCTTCGGTGCCGCACAGCAGAGTGCGCCTTCAGCACCCAAGCCCGCTTCAACAAGCGAGAAATTCTATGAAATGCCCGACGGAGTAGACGACGAGGATTTACCATTCTAAATATTTGTAAGGAGGTCTTTTGAAATGATCAATAAAAAGCGCGGCAGAAGAAAGAAGCGCGTATGCGCATTCTGTGCCGAAAAAGTTAATACGATCGATTATAAGGATGTTGCAAAGTTACGCAAGTTTGTTTCCGAGAGAGGCAAGATCCTCCCCAGAAGGATCACGGGTAACTGCGCTAAGCATCAGCGTGTTCTTACAACAGCTATCAAGCGTGCAAGACACGTTGCATTAATGGCTTATATCCAGGAATAATAAAAAATTTAAAGAAGGCTTTTTTCGGCCTTCTTTTTTTGCGCATTTTGCGGCGTTTTTGCGGATATGCCGCTTTAAGGTCCTCTGCCTTATGTGACAAATGCACAATTAGAAAAAATTTGTCAAACTTTTTTTATAAAAATCATAAAAAACTATGGATTTTTTTGCCGGAATGTTTTATAATTAAATATGGACTGCGGGCTGTCACGGCTCACATACCGACTGTGTTCGAGGAGGCGGCATGATGAAGGACATTGCAAAGGTACTTGGTCTTATCACCCAGCTGGGCGTATCTATGCTGGTGCCGATACTGATATGTCTTTTTGCGGGCGTTTTTCTGGACAGGCGGCTGGGCACCTCGCCGTGGATAATGACGGTGGGGATAATACTGGGCGTGGCTGCGGGCTTTCGCAGCGTATATATGATGACGGCGGAGTTTTTCAAGGACAAGGACGACCCGCTGTATTACAAAAAAGGTAAAAAAGGATAAATCATGTCAAAGGTATCTAAACAAACGGTAAAGATCATGCTGGTACTGGAGCTTGTCGCTCTGGTAGCGGGTATGTTTTTTATAAAACAGCCCCTGTACTATGCGCTTGGCATAGCGGCGGGCACGGCGGTCTCTGCGGCACGCTTTCTGCTGCTGGAAAGAACGCTCAACAAGTCTGTGGATATGGCACCTGCCGATGCACAGAACTATGTAAGGCTGCATTACGGCCTGCGTATGGCGGCTATAGTTGTTATCGCGGTGATAGCGGCAAAGGTAAAGTACATAGACCTTTGGGGCTTTGTTATAGGGCTTTTGCCCGTACAGCCCGCAGTCTATATACGGGGGCTTTTGGTCCGCAATGCCGACGAGGGCAAATAAGCCGGCTCCATCAAATCGGAAAGGAGGAATGACGCTTTGAAGTCTTGTATGCTGGACAAGATAACCATTATCCCTAATCTTGTGGGCTACGATACCGAGGCACCCGTAAGGGAAGGACTTGACTTTAATATAAGCGTTTACAAGGAAGTCCAGTTCATGGGACACACCTGCTACATTACCAAAACAATGGTGACAACGTGGTTTTTTATGCTGGTGCTGTTTATATTTGCGCTGTGCGTAAGGGCAAAGCTTAAAAAATACACGCAGGTACCAAAGGGCGGGCAAAATGTTATAGAAATGCTGGTAGAGACCATGGACAGCTTCACCCGCAGCAACATGGGCGACAAATACGCCTATTTCGGCAAGTGGTTCTTCGGCGTATTTATGTTTATACTTATGTCGAACCTGAGCGGCCTTTTGGGCTTTCGTCCGCCGACGGCAGACCTTGCCACGACGGCAGCCATAACGCTTACCACCTTTTTCCTGATACATTTTATGGGTATCACAAAGGGAAAGGCGGGTTATTTCAAGGGCTATCTTGAGCCGATACCCATTCTTCTGCCTATAAATATCATAAGTGAGTTCGCAACGCCGATCTCGCTTAGTTTCCGTCTTTTCGGCAACATTTTGGGCGGTATGATAATTATGTCTATGATATACTCGACGGCGGCAAAATACGTTGTGCCTGCAATAGCACATATTTATTTTGACGTGTTTGCGGGTGTACTGCAGACGGTTATCTTCTGTATGTTAAGTCAGTTGTTTATTAAGGATAAAATACCCGATTAAGCGGTGTTTTGCCTGTAAACGGACATCAAAACAAAATAAGCATTTTATGCTGTAAATTATAAAATCCAAGGAGGAACTAATAATTATGGACAATTCATCAATCGATCCACGCGCATTTGTAATGGGCTGCTCCGCTGTTGGTGCGGGCTTAGCCATGATAGCAGGTATCGGCCCCGGTATAGGCCAGGGTTACGCTGCAGGTAAGGGTGCCGAGGCCGTTGGCCGTCAGCCCGAGGCAAAGGGTACGGTAACACAGACTATGCTTCTGGGCTGTGCCGTTGCGGAGTCTACGGGTATCTACGGTCTGGTTATCGCACTTATCCTGTTGTTTGGCGATCCGTTCGGCGTTATCAAGGGCAATCCGTTCATGGGCTGATCTTCCTTTTGACAACAAAATTCTACTAAAAGGAGGTCGAAAAATTGGACGGAGGATATGTAATAACGCTTGACCAGCAATTTGTTTTCAGTATCTTGGTACAGCTTGCAAACACCTGCATAATGTGCTTTATACTGGCAAAGCTTTTGTACAACCCCGTGCTTGATTTCCTCAATGCCAGAAAGCAGCGCATCGCATCGCAGATAGACGAGGCGAACAAACTGTTGGACGAGGCCAAGACCTTGAAAATGCAGTACGAGCTTAAGCTGGACGACATAGAGAACGAACGCGCGGACATACTTGAGACCGCACGCACATCGGCTGTAAAAAGCGGCCAGCAGATAATATCGCAGGCCAAGGAAGAAGCCGAGACCATCAGAAACCGTGCAAGGCTCGATATCGAGCGCGAGCAGGCTAAGGTCAAGGATGAAGTCAAGCAGCAGATAATACAGGTTTCCGCCGCTATGAGCGAGAAATTTATCGCGGCAAAAATAAGCGAATCCGAGCAGGAAAGGCTGGTCGAAGAGACCATAAAGGATTTGGAGGGAGTTAAATGGCTGAGTTGATTTCGCGCAGATATGCCGAGGCTCTTTTCGAGATCGCCGCAGAAAAAAACAGCGTTGACAAGTTTTACGACGATGTTGCGCTGATATATGAGTCCATAAAGGACGACAAAGAATTTTTAACTATCCTTAAACATCCGCAGATATCGGGCGAGGAAAAGCTCGATATGCTTACGGCCGCGTTCAAGGGCAGGGTAGATGACGACATTCTGGGCCTGTTTTCGGTCGCTGTAAGCAAAAACCGCGAGGCACAGATACCGGATATGCTGGAGGTCTTTATCGAAAAGGTGCGCAGCTGCAAGGGCATGGCATCCGCCGAGCTTATATCGGCAAAGCCGCTGACCGCACCGCAGATAAAAAGCATACAGCAAAAGCTTGAGCAGACATCGAAAAAGCAGGTCGATCTCAAGTATTCCATTGACCCCTCGCTTATAGGCGGGCTTCGTATAAAGATGTGCGGTATGCTTATTGACAACACGGTAAAGCGCCGTCTTGACGAGATAACAAGCCGCCTGATGGAAACAAGGGTATAAAAATAAGCAAGAGAAAGGATTGACTACCAACAATGAACATAAGACCTGAAGAAATCAGCTCTGTCATTAAGGAGCAAATCAAAGGTTATTCGTCAAAGCTGGATGTGTCCGAGGTTGGTACGGTTATACAGGTAGGTGACGGTATTGCCCGTGTATTCGGTCTGGACAACGCCATGAGCGGTGAGCTTCTGGAGTTTGCGGACGGTACCGTGGGCATGGCGCAGAACCTTGAGGAGGACAACATCGGTGTCGTTATCCTCGGTTCAGATGCCGGCATCAAGGAAGGCGACAGCGTTAAGCTGACGGGCAAGGTGGCTTCCGTACCCGTGGGCGACGCTATGATAGGCCGTGTTGTAAACGCACTTGGCGAGCCTATCGACGAAAAGGGTCCCATCGCCGCAAGCGGTTCAAGACCCATCGAGCGTGTCGCACCCGGTGTTATCACCCGTAAATCCGTAGACGTACCGTTACAGACGGGCATAAAGGCTATTGATGCCATGGTACCCATCGGCCGCGGCCAGCGTGAGCTTGTTATCGGCGACAGACAGACGGGCAAGACCGCTATTTGTATAGATACCATCATAAACCAAAAGGGCAAGGATTGTCTTTGTATATATGTTGCCATCGGTCAGAAGGCTTCTACCGTTGCGCGTATAGTTAAAAGCCTGGAGGACAGCGGCGCAATGGACTACACGACCGTAGTTTCCGCAACCGCATCAGAGTCCTCGACATTACAGTATATCGCACCCTACGCAGGCGTTGCCATTGCGGAGGAATTTATGGAAAACGGCAAGGACGTGCTTATCGTTTACGACGACCTTTCAAAGCACGCTGTAGCCTACCGTGCAATGAGTCTGCTGCTTCGCAGGCCGCCCGGACGTGAGGCTTACCCCGGCGACGTTTTCTACCTTCACTCAAGACTTCTGGAGCGTTCGGCGCGTATCGACAAAAAGTACGGCGGCGGCAGCATCACTGCTCTGCCCATTATCGAAACACAGGCGGGCGACGTTTCGGCGTACATCCCCACCAATGTTATATCCATAACCGACGGCCAGATATTCCTGGAGAGCGAGCTTTTCAACTCGGGCGTTCGCCCCGCTATCAATGCGGGTCTTTCGGTATCCCGTGTAGGCGGCTCGGCACAGATAAAGGCTATGAAGAAAATTGCCGGCCCTATCCGTATAGAGCTTGCGCAGTACCGTGAGCTGGAAAGCTTCTCGCAGTTCGGCTCGGACCTTGACAAGGATACCCTTGACAGACTTAACCACGGCCAGCGCATTGTGGAAATACTTAAACAGCCGCAGTACAAAACGCTTGATGTTGAAAAAGAGGTCGTTATCCTTTACGCGGTAACAAACAAGTACCTTGACGACATCCCGCTTGACAAGATCGCGCTTTTCGAGAGTGAATTCTTTGAATTTATCGAAAAATATCACAGCGACATCCTTACGGATATAAAGGAAAGCAAGGTAATAAGCGACGAGACCGAAACAAAGCTCAAAGAGGCGCTTGATGCCTTTAAAAAAGATTTTGTGTAAGGCGGTGATACAATGGCATCTATGCGTGATATAAAACGCAGAATAAAAAGTGTCAACAGCACCCAGCAGATAACCAAGGCGATGAACCTTGTGGCAAGCAGCAAGCTGTCCAGGGCAAAGGCGCGTTTCAAGGACACAAAGCCCTTTTTCAGGCATACACGCCGCGCAATAGCGCAGATAATGCAGGGCAGTAGCGGTGCATCCCACCGCTACCTTCAAAAGCGCGATGTCAAAAACACCTGCGTTATGGTCATAACGGGCGACAGGGGTCTTTGCGGCGGATATAACGTAAATGTCTGCAAGGCCGCGCTCAATACCGTACAGGACGGCAATGCGACCTTTGTTACCATAGGCAGCAAGGGCAGGGATTATCTCAAACACCGCAATATGTCCATAGCCGCAGGCTTCAGGGGCATATCCGAAAAGCCGCAGTATGACGATGCAAGGCATATAGGCGAAAAGGTGCTTAAAATGTATGACGCGGGCGAGGTAGACGAGATCTATCTTGCATATACGGAGTTTGTTTCCACCATATCAAACGAGCCGAAGGTCATAAAGCTTTTGCCCCTTGATGCGTCGGAATTTGAGCATATCAAGACAGAGGAAAAGGACCTGACACTCACCATATACGAGCCGAGCGAGGAAGAGGTACTGGATTACATCATCCCCAAGTACCTTAACACCGTGCTTTACGGCGCAATGGTGGAATCCGCAGCCTGCGAGCTGAGCAGCCGAATGACGGCTATGGACAGCGCTACCGAAAACGCCTCCGAAATGATAGACAGTCTTAACCTGCTTTACAACCGCGTAAGACAAAGTGCTATCACGCAGGAGATAACGGAGATCGTAGGCGGCTCTAACGCTTTGGAATAAAACATAATATATAAGGAAGTGAAAAAATGGCACAGGCAAAAAATGTGGGCAAGGTCATACAGATCATCGGTGCCGTGCTGGACATCAAGTTCAGCAAGGACAGCATGCCCGCACTTAATAATGCGATAGAAATAGATAATAACGGCAAAAAGCTGGTTGCCGAGGTTGCACAGCACCTGGGCGACGATGTTGTAAAATGTATCGCCATGAGCTCTACCGACGGCCTTAAGCGCGGTATGGATGCCGTTGATACGGGCGCACCCATCAGCGTTCCCGTCGGCCAGAAAACACTTGGCCGTATGTTCAACGTAACGGGCGAGCCTATCGACGACAAGCCCGCTCCCGAGGGTGCGGAAAAGTGGTCCATCCACCGCAAGGCACCCGGCTTTGCGGAGCAGGCAAACGCAACCGAGCTTCTTGAAACGGGCATCAAGGCCATCGACCTTCTCTGCCCCTACTCAAAGGGCGGTAAGATCGGTCTTTTCGGCGGCGCGGGCGTTGGCAAGACTGTCCTTATCATGGAGCTTATCCGAAATATCGCAACAGAACACGGCGGTTTCTCCGTTTTCAGCGGCGTAGGCGAGCGTACCCGTGAGGGTAACGACCTTTACTACGAAATGCAGGAATCCGGCGTTATCAACAAAACATCGCTTGTTTTCGGCCAGATGAACGAGCCGCCGGGAGCAAGAATGAGAATAGCACTTACCGGTCTTACCATGGCAGAATATTTCCGTGACAGGGAAAATCAGGACGTGCTGCTGTTTATCGACAATATTTTCCGTTTCGTTCAGGCAGGTTCCGAGGTTTCGGCGCTTCTTGGCCGTATGCCCTCAGCGGTTGGTTATCAGCCCACGCTTGCTACCGAAATGGGTACCCTGCAGGAGCGTATCACATCCACAAAGACGGGTTCCATAACCTCCGTACAGGCGGTTTATGTGCCTGCCGATGACCTTACCGACCCTGCACCCGCAACAACATTTGCGCATCTGGATGCTACCACGGTTTTAAGCCGTTCCATTGCCGAGCTCGGTATCTATCCTGCGATCGACCCGCTTGAATCCAATTCAAGAATACTCGACCCGCAGATACTCGGTGAGGAGCATTACAATGTTGCGCGTGATGTACAGGCTATACTTCAGCGCTATAAGGAGCTTCAGGATATCATCTCCATCCTTGGTATGGACGAACTTTCGGAGTCCGACAAGGTGGTCGTAAACCGTGCAAGAAAGGTACAGCGTTTCCTTTCGCAGCCGTTCTTCGTTGCGGAGAAATTTACGGGCTACGACGGCAAGTATGTTCCCGTTGAAGAGACTGTACGCGGCTTCAAGGAGATACTCGAGGGCAAGCACGACGATATCCCCGAGGGCTATTTCCTCAGCGCAGGTACTATAGACGAGGTAGTTGCCAGAGTAAAGCAGGGGTGATGATAAATGGCGGAAAATAAAATAGCCTTAAAGGTCATTACTCCGGTACGCGAAATGTTCAGCGGCGATGTCGATATGGTCATAATGCGTACCAAAAGCGGCGATGTCGGCATCATGCACGGACATCAGCCCATGGTAACGGTGCTGGACTACGGCGTTATGCGCATACAAAACGAGGGTGAGGACGAAAAGACTGCGGCTGTATTCGGCGGCTTTGCACAGATAGGTGACAACGGCGTTACCGTGCTTACCGATATTGCCGAATGGGCGGACGAGATAGACCTTGCCCGTGCGGAGGAGGCGCGTAAGCGTGCGGAGGAGCGCCTTAACAAGCGCAGTGCTGACCTTGACGTTCTCCGTGCGGAGCTTGCGCTTAAACGCGCACTTGTGCGCATAGGACTTAAAAGCTGAGTTCTGTAACAAATTGTAATAAAATTTTAATTGACTTATTGCCCATGTATGGGTATAATAAAAGCGGAACGGGAGATACATCCCGTACCGCTTTTTTTATTACGGGGGTGCAATGGTTTCGACGGGGGGTTTGAAAGCCCAGGCAGCCATTGGTGTTGAACAACCACCTAAAAGGTTCAAAACTTTTAAAAAATAAACGACAACAGTTTATTAGCTGTAGCCTAAGGGCTGCTGTCGGCCCGCGGAGTCCCGACGCTGCGGTAACCGGCATCGACTTGTCGGGGAACTTTTGCGGTCAAGCTTTGCGCCGTAAAAAGACCTTATGAAGCTACCCGGCCGCTGTGCCTGCCGTTCGGCGCTGCGGTTGGGGAATAAATATAGAGCGGCTGTAATGGGAGAAGCCTGAGCCAACGGGTCTTCGGACAGGGGTTCGATTCCCCTCACCTCCAGAATATGGCTGTAAATATGCCGGATGAATAGTGTATGATGCGGGGCTTCCGTGTTTTCATTATTCATCATTTTTTTTGTGAAAATTCCGTTCGTAACAATCTTTGAAATTTACCATCGGAAATTGCTTTTTTCTTGTCTTTTTGCCCTAATTCTCATAATGTTTTAATATTCGTTTTGCATTTTTGCCGCTTTATGGTCGTTTCTTCTAAATTCGTTATTTTCAATTTGTCTATAATCCCGAATTAATAATATTTGCGTTAATAAGATTGACATAAACACCTAAAAATTATAAAATAGGTAAGGATTATTTTTTTCAAAGGTGTATTTAAGGAGGAGTTATTACAATGAGAAAAAGTATACAACGACTTACCGCGTCTTTTATGGCCGTAATGCTGGCTGTCGGCGCAGCTCCCGTAAGTGAGCGCACCGCAGACTTGCCGCTGTTTGACAAAATAGCGCCGGTAAGCGTAGAGGCTGCAAGCTCCTACATACTGGAGCAGAGCGGCTGGCTTGAAAGCGCCTATGTAAAGTGGACGACCGTGCCCAATGCAACGGGCTTTGAGGCCTATGTCAAGGCATCGTCCGCATCCACATGGACAAAGCTTGATAATCAGCTTGTCAGAAAGTACCCCACATATTTCCGCGCAGATGCGCTGGGTCTTCCCGCGGGTACATATCAGATGAAGATCGTGCCCTATATCAACGGCACAAAAGACGAGTCCAAGGCGTTTACCACCGATAACCTGACGGTAACCGCACATGACCGCTCGGGTGCTGCGTTTGCAAGCAAGTCGTACTTTAACGACAGCACAAACCCGCCCGGAGCATATAATGCGGACGGCTCGCTCAAATCGGGCGCACAGGTCATCTATGTTACAAAGGATACCGCAAAGACGGTAACGGCAAATATTATCACATCGTCAAAGGGTGCCGAGAAAATTACAGGTTTACAGGCTATCCTTACGGGTAAGGAAAAGGGTCTTGACAATACACCTCTCGATATCCGTATCATCGGTACGGTTTCGGCAAGTGATGTCGATTCTTTCGGCTCGTCCGAGGAGGGTATCCAGATAAAAGGCAAGGGCTATACCGAAATGAACATCACCATTGAGGGTGTCGGCGACGATGCAAGTGTAAACGGCTTCGGCTTCCTTGTAAGACAGGCAGGTAATATCGAGTTCAGAAACTTTGCCTTAATGGCATTTATGGACGACGGTCTGTCACTCGATACCAAAAACGGCGATGTATGGATCCATAACATGGACGTATTCTACGGTGCTACGGGCGGCGATGCCGACCAGGCAAAGGGCGACGGCTCCATAGATATCAAGGCAAATTCGCAGTTTATCACTGTCGCCTACTGTCATTTCTGGGATTCGGGCAAGTCCTCTCTCTGCGGTATGAAGAGTGAGTCCGGCCCCAACTACATAACCTACCACCACAACTGGTTCGACCATTCCGATTCGCGTCACCCGCGTATCAGGACAATGTCCGTACACGTTTACAACAACTACTTTGACGGCAATGCAAAGTACGGCGTTGGTGCGGCACTTAACAGCAACGCATTTGTTGAGAGCAACTATTTCAATAACTGTAAGTACCCCATGCTCATCTCCCGTCAGGGCAATGATATGAATGACGGTAAGGGTACATTCTCGGGCGAGAACGGCGGTATCATCAAGGCATACAACAATGTTATCAAGGGCGCAACGGGCTACAAGCCCTACGCATCCTCGGACGGCGTTGATTTTGATGCTTATGAGGTATCAAGCAGAACGGCTACCGTTCCCTCAAATGTTACCACCAAGCAGGGCGGCAATGCTTACAACAACTTTGATACAGTAAACAGCGACTGTCTCGGTGTTTCGGCATCGGATGTAGACGACCCCGATACGGTACCCGCAAAGGTAATGAAGTATGCGGGCGTACAGGGCAGCGCAATTATCACGGATTCGGCAAGAAGCAAATATACGGCGCTTACAACGGCAAACTACTACTCGGTTGACAGCGACCTTAAATCATTTGTTATTGCATACCGTTCACCCGTTGTAAAGATAGGCGGTCTTGATGCGGGCGGCGAGGTCGCATCCTATGAGACCGAGGCCAGCACGGAGGCTACATCACAGGCAACGGAGCAGACATCCAAGTCTGAGGAGACCTCAAAGGAAGCATCGACAGAGCCTACAACGGCAGCTGTTATATATGACTACAATGTAGAGGTACCCTTTAACAACGGCTATGACTTTTCGGGCAAGACAGGCTATCTTGTATACGACAGCGCAAGCACAAAGGGCGCATACACAAGCCTGCGCGAGAAAAAGGCCGTAGTTGACGAGGACGGCAACGAGGTCAAGGTAGACGGCAAGACACAGTACGAGGAAAAGGATATCACCTTTAACGGCTTTGACGGCGAGATAGAGGATGCGGGCGTGCTTATCGAAAACGGTAAGGCAACGGTCGTGGATAATGACACTATCGTTATGGTCAAGCTTAACCTGCCGTTTACAACAAGCGATAACAAGTATACCCTGTCGGGTACATTCACGCCCTCCATCAAGGGCTCTAACTGGACTATCCTCCAGCTTTACAACGAGTCGGGCAACACGGAGATAGGCGGTATAAGAATAAATGATAAGAACAAATACTGCATCAGGACAGGTACGAATAACAGCAGCCTTGTTGATACGGGCGTTGCAACAGCCGCAAATAAGGCAGTTGATTACGAAATAACCGTTGACAAGACCGCAAAAACAGTTATGTTCAAGCTTACATCGGGCGACAGCACGGGTACAAAGGTCGTAAGTTTCAGCGGCGCGGATACAATTGATATGCTCCGCTTTGTTACTGCTACAACGGGCAAGAGAAATGTTACCGTAGGCAATGTTGCCATAGCAAAGGCAAGCGATGTCGTTCCCGCAGGAAACGGTGATGTCTACAAGGACGGCGCTGTAAACGAGATAGATGCAAAATACCTGCTTAAATACCTTTCGGGCATAAATATCCTGGAGGCTAAGTTTGATATCGGCCAAGGCAACTGCAACGGCGACGAAAAGCTTGATATACTGGATGTACAGTATATCCTTGCACACCCAAGCACCGTACAGTCTACCACAGAGGCAACTACCGAGGCGACCACGGAGGGCACTACAGAGGCTACTACCTCCGTTACGGGTGTTGAGGTACCCGTAGGTGCCGCAGGTAATGTATTCAGCGTTCCCGACTCATACACATCGGGTCAGACAGTGGGCATATACACCGTAACCGGAAACAAATCCACATCCAACGGCTATGCTGTTGTAAACGGCACAAAGTATACATCCTGCATAAAGCTTGAAACAAAGACAAGCATCAAGGTAAACGCTCCGTCCGCAGGCAAGCTGTATGTGGTATTCGGCACAGCGGATACAAAGTACAATCTTAAACTGGACGACGTCAAGAAAACCGGTGCCAAATCCGGCGGCTGCGGCCTGTTGGTGCTTGATCTTTCGGCGGGCGAGCGTACGATCACCAAGGCGGATACGGGCAATATATTCTATATGAGCTTTGTACCCAATTCGTAATAACAACATATAGTATTTATTTGCGGCTTATTACACAATATACACGCGGGGCGCAGAAAATGCGCCCTGCATTAAAAAAAATTGTAAAAATACTTGCAATTTGCAAAAAGCAATGTTATAATAACGATAGGTATATTTATAATATAAAAAATAAGGAGGTTAATCATGAAATTTAAGACACTTTTAGGTGCCATGGTTGCTCTTGGCACAATAATGTTGGCTTCCGTTACAGCACACGCTGCTACATATGAGGCAGCTACTGTAAATGGTACGGCAGGCCAAAGAGTTGTGGTTCCCGTTACTGTGGCGCCCAGCGGCTCCGCTGATACGGTAAACGGCTACATATTTGACGTTACATATGATAAAGACAGCGTTGATATAGTTCAGCCTTCGGAACACGCAACAGAGTTCCCCGATTTGTCGGCAACATTTACAGCAGCAGGCGATGAGTTTGCGGCTCCCGCAGGCATATGTGCTGAAAACGGTGTGTTTGTCGGTGGCAAGGTAGATGCAGGTCATGCGGTATTTGCATGGGCTAATGCTTCGGCATTGGATATTGATGCAAAGCAGAACATTGCTTACCTTGTATTTGATGTTCCCGCTACAGCAGCTGATGATATCGACATTACAATAGCAATCAAGCAGCTTTCTGTTGACGGCACAAGTGCAAATGACACAGCAACAGCTAATGACGGTAAAATCAAGTTTGGTAGCGCAGGTTATCTGCTTGGCGATCCTACATTGGACGGCTTGATCAATGTAAACGATGTTAATGCGATGAAGCTTCACATTCTTGGTACCAAGATACTTGTCGGTGATGCGTTCAGCGCAGGTGACATGGATCTTAGCGGCGTAATCAATGTTAACGACGTAAACCTTATTAAGAAACTTATTTTGGAAAAGGAATAATTTAAGGTTATACCCAAATAGGAGGGAAAAATAGTGAAAATCAATAAATTACTTGGTGCAGTGGTTACTGTAGCCGCTACATTATTAATGACTGCTACTGCTTTTGCTGCAACTACATTTACAGTTGGTGAGGCAGAATTGGTTGAGGGTGAAGTTATAGTTCCTATCAAGTATGAGAGTACCGAATATCAGTATGTATCCGGCTTCCAGTTTAACTTAGGATATGATAATACAAAGTATGCGTATTCATATTTTGATGATAATATCATTGGCCAGTATAAAAAGGGCTCAAAAATGGTAGATGCTCCGAGATTTGAAACATGGGATTCAGATAAGGGTGATTCGGTGTTATTTGCCGGCTCGCTTAACACAAACAATTTCCCCGAGTATACGGCTGTTGATACATCTAAAGCCGAGGATGGCGTTCTTCTGTATGTTGCCTTTACTCAGACGAGCGGTGAATTAGCTCCCAATGATTTCTATATTTCAAATGTAAGTGCGCTTTATGTAAATACGAGTGAGACCGATACAAGCGATGCTTCTGCTGCACAGCAGTCATCCGGTACATTTGTTACGCTTTCTGTTCCTAAGGAAGTTGGCGATGATTGGGAATTCGGTTATATCTACTCATTGAAGGCAGTTGTTAAGGACGGCGACACAGTTCTTGGTGAGGAAGATCTCACAGAATGTGTTGAAAACGGCAGCAATTATGATTTTGTTGCGGTTCTTAAGCCTCAGAGTGCTGCTTCGGCTGCAAAGGTAGTTGATGTTGAGTTTGTTGCACAGACAGCAGCTACTAAGGATGCAACTGAGTACACAGAGAAAGTTATCAAGAAAGAAACCGGTTTAAGAACATATATGGTTGTAGAATAAGAGGTGATAATATGAAAAAGACATACACACAGCCCGAGGTTCAGGTTATAGGTTTTGCAAGTGAAGATATTATCACCGCAAGCGGTGGTCTTGTAGAGGGTAATTTTACAGTTAAGACCGGTAACGTAGATAAAGAAATTAAATTCTAAACCAAATAACACCCGCCGCAGTAATGCGGCGGGTGTTTTGCTGTAAAATAAAGGGGGCTGTTGCAACAGCCCCTTATTTTTTAGTATTCAATAATATTTACCGGCGTATCTTCGTCAACAGTTTTTATAGTACCGCTTTTTACAATTACATCTTCGGGTACTACATAAACTCTTGATTCTTCAGCATTGCCCTGCGAATTATCGCCTTTTTCGGGCTCCTTTTCGGGCTCCTTTGCGGGTTCTTCCGCAGGCTCGTCCTTGGGCTGCCGGGCGGTCTCGGTGGTGATAGCCGCGGTCTTTGTCTCGCCGTCCCAATCGACTTGCGCACCCACGCTCTCGCAAAGCGCACGCAGCGGCAGCATAAAGCGTCCCTCTATTATGGTCTGGGGCACATCGGGGGTAACAGTTTCATCGTTTACATAAAAGAAACTGTCGCCCGCGGTCATTTTTACCACGTTTTCCGCGCTTGTAAAGGTCGCGGTCTTTGTGTCGGCATCCCAATCCACGGTGTAGCCAAGCTCCTCGGTAACGCCCCTTACGGGCACCATTGTCCTGCTTTCAAGTATAACGCCCTTTTGTTCCAGCGCCGTACCGTTTACCGTTACATTAACGCTGTCGGCGGCAATAACGGGCACAGCGGCACAGAGAAGAGCGGCTGTCAATACAGCAAATTTCTTCATTGTGTTTTCCTCCTGTTTAACGATATAAAATTTCCTCTCTCTTGGGGCCGTTTGAGACCATAGAGATATGTACGCCTATTTCCTTTTCGACAAATTCGATATAGGCCTTTGCCTCCGCAGGGAGTTTGTCATAGCTGTCAATGCCGCGTATATCGGTGTGCCAGCCCTTAAGCTCGGTATAAACGGGCTTTGCCTTGTAAAGGTCTGCGGTGGTCAGGAAATCCTTGTAAACCTTGCCGTCAAGCTCGTAACCCGTGCAGACATAAAGCGTTTCAAGGTAGCTTAATACATCAAGACAAGTCATACAAACCTCGGTTGCGCCCTGTAATGCACAGCCGTAGCGTGTAGCAACGGCATCAAAGAAGCCAACACGTCTGGGACGACCTGTCTTTGCGCCGTACTCGCCCTTGTCGCCGCCGCGCTTGCGAAGCTCCTCTGCCTCGTCGCCGAAAAGCTCACTTACAAAGGGACCCTCGCCTACTGCGGAGGAATAAGCCTTTGTTACGGCAATGATGTCCTTTATCTCATAGGGCGGTATGCCCGCGCCTACTGCGGCATAGCCCGCAAGGGTGGAGGATGATGTAACATAGGGGTAAATGCCGTGGTCGGTGTCCTTTAAGGTGCCCAGCTGACCCTCCAAAAGTATGCTTTTGCCGTCCTTTATCGCATCCCTTAAAAGCTTTGATGTATCGGTAACATAGGGCTTTATAAAGGCTGCGTATTCCTTTAAGGTCTCAAAAACCTCGAGATAGTCTATTTCGGGCTTGTTGTAAAGATATTTCATGGAAATATTTACCTTTTCGTAGTAGCCCTTTAATTTCTCCTTTAAGCTTTCCTCGTCGTAAAGCTGCCATACCTGTATGCCCACCTTGGCATATTTGTCCGAGTAAAAGGGCGCAATACCGCTTTTGGTCGAGCCGAACTTTTTGTCCGCAAGGCGCTCCTCCTCGTAGGTATCAAGAAGAATATGGTGCTGTAACAGCAGCTGCGCCCTGTCACTTATTGCCAGCTTAAACTGTACGCCTGCGGCATTTACCTCGGCCATTTCGTTTTTAAGCGCATTTACGTCAAATGCAACGCCGTTGCCGATAACATTTATAATGTTTTTGTGGAAGATACCGCTTGGCAGAAGATGAAGCGCAAAACGTCCGTATTCGTTTATAATGGTGTGTCCCGCGTTGGCACCGCCCTGAAAGCGTACCACTATATCCGCGTTCTCCGCGCACATATCGGTAATTTTGCCCTTGCCCTCGTCGCCCCAGTTGGCGCCTACTATTGCTTTAACCATAGTTGTTACAACTCCTTTTCAGTTATATTATTATACATTAAGCTCCGTATGAGCGATAAGCTCGGCCTTGTTTGCCTCCACAACGGGTCTTACCGTGCCTGTTATGTATTCCTCGACCTGCTGCGGCGCACGTCCGACAAAATTCTTCGGGTCAAGGATGGCCTTAAGATCCTCTAATTTCATGCCGAATATGGGGTCGCCCGCGATACGCTCGATAAGGTCGTTGTCACCGCCGTTTTGCTTAACATTTGCGGCAGCCGCCATGGAATGTACACGGATAGCCTCGTGCAGCTCCTGTCTGTCGCCGCCGTTTTTAACACCGTCCATAATAATAATTTCGGTCGCCATAAACGGAAGCTCCGCCATAAGGTGCTTTTCTATTACCTTGGGATAAACCACAAGTCCCTCGGCAACATTGTTGTAAATGCCTAAAATAGCATCACACGCAAGAAATGCCTCGGGTATGGAGATACGCTTGTTTGCGCTGTCGTCAAGTGTTCTTTCAAACCATTGACCCGCCGTTGTAAATGCGGGGTTAAGTGCATCTATCATAATATAACGTGCAAGACCCGTAATTCTCTCACTTCTCATGGGATTGCGCTTGTACGCCATAGCGGATGAGCCTATCTGATTTTTCTCGAAGGGCTCCTCCATTTCCTTTAAGTGCTGTAAAAGGCGCATATCGTTTGCAAACTTGGTGCAGCTTTGTGCAATACCGCTTAAAACGTTTGCATAAATGCTGTCAAGCTTACGGGTGTAGGTCTGGCCGCTTACCGCAAAAACGCCGCTGTAGCCAAGTTTTTCGGCTATCATCTCGTCCAGGCGGCGCACCTTTTCGCTGTCGCCCTCAAAAAGCTCCATAAAGCTGCCCTGTGTACCCGTTGTACCCTTGCTGCCCAAAAGCTTGGTGCTTTCAAGCACAAAATCTATCTGCTCCAGATCCATCATAAGGTCCTGTATCCAAAGGCAGGCACGCTTGCCGACAGTCGTTGTCTGTGCAGCCTGAAAATGCGTAAAGCCCAAAGTAGGCATATCCTTGTACTCCATAGCAAACCTTGACAGCTTGTCTATAACGGAAAGCACCTTTTTGCGGATAATTTTCATCGCATCTATCATTAAAATAACATCGGTGTTGTCGCCGACATAGCAGCTTGTAGCGCCAAGGTGGATAATGCCCTTTGCCTTGGGACATTGCAGGCCGTAGGCGTAAACGTGCGCCATAACATCGTGGCGTACCTCTTTTTCACGCTTTGCGGCATCCTCGTAATTGATCTCGTCCGCGTGCGCCTTAAGCTCGGCTATCTGCTCGTCGGTAATGTCAAGCCCAAGCTCCTTTTCTATCTCGGCAAGGGTTATCCAAAGCTTTCTCCAGGTTTTGAATTTTCTGTCGGGTGAAAATACCTCCTTCATCTCCGCACTTGCATAGCGGGAGTTAAGGGGCGTTTCATAAGTGTTTTTCATAAAAGTTTCCCTTTCTTTATATATAAATTGAAATTGTTAATTGTTGTTGTCAACTGTAAGATAGGTCTCCGCAACAGGCACCGTTTTGGTTTCGGGTACGGTGTTCTGCACAAAAAGATAGGTCTCCGCAACAGGCACCGTTTTGGTTTCGGGTACGGTGTTCTGCACAAAATCGGAAAGTTTAAGGCCTTTTGATTTTAAATATGCCTCTATATTGTCCGAGACGGTCAGCGAATTGTTCTCGCCCGCCACATAATATGTGGTTTTGGCGGTGTCAAACGGAGAAACATCTTCTGTGCTGCCCGTATAAATAATTTCATCGCCGTAGCGAAGAGAGTGGAAATAATTATATTTTGCTTCTGTGCCGAAGTCCCAAAAAGCTGTATGAAGAAGTTCTTGAAGCCATACGGCGCGCAGCCCGACATACTGTTTTTCGCCGTTATTTTCTATAACTGCGCGGAATAAAAGCGGGTCTGTGCCGATAGGCTCAAGATCGGAATACCGATTGTGTGCCCCGTCCCAATCTTCGCCGTTTTCGTGTTCAAGCCAAACTTTTTCGCCGCTTTGACCTGCTATATATACATCATCCGTAACCTTTATGCGCGTAGGATATTGCCTTGCATCCACCAGATACGGGTCATAGCTTATTACTTTGTCCCAAGGTCTGTCCCAACGTCCCACAAGGGCTAACTTTTCATCGGCATCGCTTGTCTTTACCGCAGCGGTGATGTCTTTGCCGTTCTTTTCCCTTATGGCCTCGGGGGTAAAGATATTCCCGTCGGAGTCATAATATACGGTCTGTGTTTTGTCGTATGCGGAAACGCCTTTCGGACTTTCGGCAATATAGTATGCGCCGTCCAAATCAAGCACGCATACATCAAAACTGCCCTTGCCGAATTTTTTAAACTGCTCGTTCATAAGCTCCATACTGCCGTCGGGATATTCTATAAGATACACACCCGCGGCGTAATGCAGCATTGAGAGCTTGCCCTTTATTATCTCGGTAAGGTCAATACCGCTTTGGGAGCCCTGCTGTTCAAGCCAGGACATATCAACGCCGTTGGTGACTATGGTACGGCCGTTTTGCAGACCTATCACCGTGTATTTTGGCGGCTCCTGACAGAATACCTGCGCATCATCGCGCAAGCCGCCCTTTTTGGCATCGGTGTCGTAAGAAACATCATATATGCCGTCGGTGCGCTTTTTGTTGTGACGGGTCAGATATGCGTCTATATCGGCTATCGGCTCGCCCTCCATGCTGTAATATTCAAAATCGGGCTTATGCCAGCCCTCGGGGATGCGTATAACATAAAACTCGCCGAAATCTATAAGACATGGGGTCTTTGTGTTGACGGAGCTTGCAACAACATTGCCGTCAACATCATAAACGGTGTATGCATTGTAATCTTTTTCGTAGCTGTGATAGAGTCTTACCTCATATTTTTTGCTTATCAGCTGACTTGAACTTCCTGCAAACATATCTATCTGCGGCTCGCTTCCCCAGTGATATACATCTTTGCCATCGGCATCTTCTATAACATAGCCGTAAAGGTCGCCCTCGTTGCGGGCATATCGGTAGCTGAAATAATAATGCCCTCTGCTGCCCACGGGAACGCGCTCCTTGGCAGGGATGTAGGGGTATTTATCGGGTACGCCCGCTTTGGCGGGTATATCCTCGGGCTTTACCAAAAAAGAAACGGTATCTGCCTTGTGCCAACTGTCGTAATATATGCCGTCCGCGGGCTTTGCGCCCTTATCGGCAATGTATTTGTACACATCATCTATCTTGTTTCCGTCCGTGTCAAAAAATGTCATATCGGAAACATCACGGATAGTATTGTTATCCTCCTCGGTCAGGGCAATAATATGAAAGTTTTCGAATTTTATGGCTGTGACAATGGGGTATTTGTAAATATCTCTGCCAAATTCGCCGTTTCTGCCTATGAGTGTAAACTCGCCGAGACTCCAATTGCCCGACATACAAAATACGCCGTATTCCTCGTCAACGGGATAAATATAATAGTTTACAACAGCCTGGTCGTTGCCTTCCTCGTCCTCTATCCACGATTTTTTGCCGTCTGTGACAAAATATCTGTCGGGGTTCCAAACTATGGGCATCCTTGTACGGGATGAATAATACCCCTCTCTTGCTTCTTCGTCCAAAACACCGCGCTTGTCAATTTCCTCCGCGTGGATATATGCAGTAAACATAAACGCCGTAAGAGCAAATATAAATATACGAGAAATTATTTTTGCTTTCATAAAATCACTGTTCCTTTCCGTATTACGAAAGCTCGGCTTCTATCTTGTTCCCCAAGTTGGGGCAGATTTTAATTCGGGCGCAAATCGTCAACAAGCTGCTGACGGTTTTTATTTATAAAAATCGTTCAGTCTTGCCCAAACCTCGTGGTAAACCTCGGCAAATTCGCCAAGGTCGCGGCGGAACTGATCCTTATCCAGCTTTTTGTTGGTCTCTGCATCCCAAAGGCGGCAGGTGTCGGGGCTTATCTCGTCCGCAAGCACTATCTCGCCGTCCGCTGTGCGGCCGACCTCTATTTTAAAGTCAACAAGCTTGATGCCGATGTTTTTGAAGATCTCCTTCAAGCCCTCGTTTACGCCAAAGGCGATGTCGGAAATTTTCTTGATATCCTCGCGTGTGGCGATACCCAGCGCAAGTGCGTGATAGCTGTTGATAAGCGGGTCGCCCAGCTCGTCGTTTTTGTAGCTGAATTCAAGTGTGGGCTCCTTAAACACAACGCCCTCTTCAACACCGTAGCGCTTTGAGAAGCTGCCTGCGGCGATATTTCTTACTATGACCTCCAGCGGGATTATATCTACCTTTTTAACAAGCGTTTCGCGCTTTGAAAGCTCCTCTACAAGGTGGCTTTTGATACCCTTTTTCTCAAGCAGACGGAAGATAAAGTTTGCCATCTGGTTGTTTATTTCACCCTTGCCCTCAAACGAGCCCTTCTTGATGCCGTTGAAAGCCGTAGCGTCGTCCTTGTACTCAAAAATGCAAAGGTTGGGGTCGTCCGTTGCATATACCTTTTTTGCTTTGCCCTCGTAAAGAAGTTCCTTTTTAACTGCCATTGTAATTACCTCGCTTTTATATATTAAAATTTTATAGGCATATATAATTATAATACCAAATTTCGGCGCAATAAGCAATGATTTTTTTGTTTTTTCCTATTAAACATGTTTTTTTCGGTCGAAATAAACTTTTTTTTAAAAAAATAAAAAAAGGGCTTGACAATTCGGCCCGATTGCACTATAATATTACTTGTCGCTGTGAGTGACACCTATTGTTTATGCCCAGATAGCTCAGTTG
>JAFYGI010000003.1 GCA_017543265.1 Bacillota bacterium
CGCACATATTCCCGCATTTACCTTACCCATTCCGCACTGTACGATAACTACGTTTTTTTCGCCCAATGTACCGACGCAAAATTCCATATCGGCAATTTTTTCGGTTTTTTCAATATTTGCAGCCTGCTTTAATATAGCAACTTCTTCGTCCATGGCACCTATTATGCCTATTGTCTCTTTTGCAGTCTGTACCTCGGCTGCCTGCCCGGTATTGTTGGCACCGGAGTTTCCCTCTTGCGTACAGCCAACCGATAAAAAGGCTATAACAAAAATTATCATAGTAATTACGGCAATATTTATCTTTTTCATATTTTCTTTCTCCCAAGTTATTATTTTATAGCAAATTTACGATCTTAGCATACATCTAAGCGCCTGTTCGTTAGGTATTACCACCTTTCTTAAAAGCCTTTCCATAATACCATCGGCACTTTTTACCGCATTTCTGTTACCGTTGCCTACGACCAACACAACATTAAAGGCATATATCAGCCCAAGGCCGCCGAAATAGGCCTCCAGCCTTTTCCTGTCGGTCATCCCCGTATAAAGCTCAAAAAATCTGTATCCCGTTTTTAATATCAGTTCTTTTGGCATACCCACGCTGTTTACAAGAGTTTTCAGATTATCTCCCTGTGTGCTTTGCGGCGCAGATATCATATCCCTGTAAATGGCAGCTATATCCCATATTTTGGGTCCCATAGTCACCTCGGGCATATCAATGAGCAGCAGTTCGCCGTCTTGTATCATTATATTTCCGGGATGCAGATCGCCGTGTATAATCGAATTCCCATCGGGCATTTCGTCAATAAGGCTGTCAATGAGCTTTAACTCATCTTCGGAGCACCACTGCGCAAGATTTGGCACTCTTTTGTGCAGCACCGTTTTTATGTTTGTAAACACGCCGTTCTGCAGCCCGGCACCGTGCAGTTCCTTTGCGAGCGCAGCGTATTTTTCCACATATTCTTCAAATTTATCGGGGTTATTTTTAATTGCATGACCGAGTGTATCCGATTTGAGCATTTCAAAAACAATGCCATAGCTTTCGCCGCATTTTACCACATCATACGCTATAACACAGGGCGCACCGTTTATAAGTGCAGTCTTGGCAAATTCACGCTCTCTTTCTATCTGTTCAAGCTTTACGACGGGTCTGTAAACCTTTACTATCTTGTCGTCGTCAAGTCTGTATACCGTACCGTTGCCGCCCTGACCTATGATCTCGCAGCCCTCAACGCTTATCTCCCTTACGGTCTTTTTGATATCGAGTATATTGTCAAAGCCCGTAACGCTGAAAATATCGTATATATCCGAGCTGACATTTATAACACTTACCTTGCCGCTTGTTTTCTTTAGCTTTAACAAAACCCGCAGTCCCGCCGAGGATATATACTCAAGCCCCGATGCATCAAGCGTTATGCTTTCGCCGCCTGCCGCTGCGAAAAGCTCGTTTTCAAACTGCTTTGCATTGTTTGCATCTATTCTTCCGGTTAATTTTACAGAACCGCCGCTTATTTTTTCCAATGTCATAATTTACCTCCGTTATTCAAGATATATCTTTCTCAGATCCGAAATATCCTTATCGCTTAATTTAAGCTCGGTCTTTAAATAACCCATAATTCCGCCGCAAGTCATACAGAGAACCGTCCCCTGTATGACATATAGAAAGTGCATTAAAACATAAGTGTTATTTCGTATGCCCCAAAGCCATCGATATATCATAGGTTTCGGATATAAGCCCGTTTTTGCGCCATCTTTCAACCATACGATTTGCCATTTCATCGGTAAATTTGGTGTATATAAACGGCACAAGTGTATATTTTGCAAGGCCGTATATTTCGGCAAGCTTTTTGCCCTCTTCCGCTTTATCCGCACCGAAATACGCCTCTGCCATTTTATCCCAGACCCTTAAGCAAAGGTCGTAGCTTATACCTATGTACTTTTCAACAGCATCGGGATTTATCCTGCCGATATTTACCATACCGAGATACGAGCTTCCCCAGTCAAGCAAAGGATGACCGTAGCCAACATCGCCCATATCTATAAAGATAAGCTCATCATCCATAAGCATAACATTCTTAACGTGAAAATCTCCGTGGAGAAGAGTTGTTCTTTCGGGAAGTGCATCATATACACTTTTCAGCTTGGCGGTCTCCTTGTCGGTAAGGTATTTTCTCATGCCCTCGGCGCGCTGCTTGTATATTTTCAGCATATCTTTTAATATCCGTGTATCCGCCTGCGCCGAGTGGAGCCTTTTAAGCATTTCGCCAAGTCTTACGCCAAACTCCTCGGCACGCTCGGGATATTTTTTTATAACCGAAGACAAGGTCTCGGCTTCAAGCATTTCATAGACGGCACCGTAGCTGTCGCCGCATTTTACAACATCATACGATATAGCAGTAGGCACTCCGGAAACAAAAGCCGCCCTTGCAAAATCCCTTTCTTCCTTTACGGTTTCCATAGGCACGCCCGGGGCAAATACCTTTATTATAGTCTCTGCATCAAGGCGGTATACCTTGCCGTTTGCGCCTTCGCCTATGACCTCACAGCCGTCAACGCTCACTTCGCGCAGTTTTTTGGATACATTTAAAAGGGAGGTAAAGCCCGTAACATCAAATATATCATATACATCATTCGACACATTTATTATATCCACGCTGCCGCCTGTCGCTTTTTTCAGCTTAAGAAACACCCTTAAGCCCGCACTTGACACATATTCAAGCTCCTCTGCATCAATGGTGATATCGCCCTCGGGCGCAGCAGCAAGCAGCTCGGTCTCGAATTGCTTTGCGTTGTTTGCATCTATTCTTCCGGTTAATTTTACAGCACCGCCGCTTATTTTTTCCAATGTCATAATTTACCTCCGTTATTCAATATATATCTTTCTCAGATCCGAAATATCCTTATCGCTTAATTTAAGCTCGGTCTTTAAATAACCCATAATTCCGCCGTATTCTCTGTCGGCAATATCAAATAAGGGCAGGATAAAGCTTTCGTTTACGCTTTCCAGAAAAAGAGCTGTTTCAAGCACCTTTTTATCCCCGCTTGCCTTTGGCACATCACGCTTTATGGCATCAAGGAGGTCCGAGCAAGCCTCGTTGGTCATCATATAATCCTTTAATATAGTTTCCTTGTCAACGCCCAACGCAAAAAGCAGCAGCATTGCTCCTATTCCCGTCCTGTCCTTGCCCTGTGTGCAATGGAACAGAACGGCCGCATTTTCTTTTTTGCCAAGCAGTATCTCAAAGAACTTTTTGTATCCCGCTTTCCCGTCGGCTCCGCAAAAAATAGACTTATAGATCGCATCGGTCTTTATTTCTATTCCCGCATTGTATATTATAAGATAGCGCTGCCCCAGATCCTGTATACGCATTGCCTCCGTGTATTTTTGAAAATCCTCCGTTGTTACGGGAATATCATTAAGCACGGAAATATGATGATATTTTGCCCCCGGGATATCGGGCTCGCGCATTACCGCAGTCTCCTGCGGCATCCTGAAGTCAATAATATCACTCAAATGATATTTTTCTTCAAGCAGCTTTATGGCGCTCGCCTCGGCCCTGTATAACGAACCCGTCCTGAAGACGGTATCAAACTTTACCCTTTTGCCCTCATATCCGATATAGCCGCCAAGCTGCCTTGCATTCGGTATACCCTTTAAGTCGATTTTTTGTGTTTCATAATTCATAACATTACCCTCATCAATAACCGTTTATGTATGTGTTTGTCTTTTCTACCATATTCTTCCTCACTTTTTTATATAATTACCGAAAATCGGGTGTTGGTGATGCTCAGCACAGAAACACCAACGATATTCGTATTGTGTAAAACTATAAATACCCCCGTCTTAAAGGCGGGGGTATCTCTTTACCTACACAAATCAAACGACCATTCGCGATCCTGCTCATAACCCGATCCACTAGCCGAACCAGAATTGTCTCTGTCTTCATCGGTGGAAGCCGAAGCGTCACCCTGTCCGCAGCCACCCGATACTTTTTTTAATTGTTCGTCATCTATTTTTTTACCGCTTTGCATCATAATTATCATCCTTTTCTTATTTGATACCGAGCCCCTGAACCGACCAATACTTTTCCGTTCCTATTCCTGATATTATTTTATCATACCTTTGGTTAAATTTCAAGCATTAGTTTGTAATTATTCTTTGGGAACACTAAGGTTTACTTCCTCGTCAAAAGAAATCGTGCTGTCTGATTATAATGCTTCTCCCGGAGCTTGTAACCGTTTGCCTTGTATATACATTTCCTGTTACAAAATATCCAACCCGTATCCCGGTTTATTTTTCCACCAACTCGGCGACTATCTCAACACCGTCGGCAAGGTTTTTTGTATTTGCATCTATTATAACCTCATCGCCTGCGGATATGCCCGATGCTATCTCGCTGTTTATATTTCCGCGGTGCGCCAGTACAACGGGCATTTCCTTTGCTATGCCCTTGTCGTTTATAAATACATAATATATCTCGCCGCGCTTGTACAATGCGCTGTTGGGCACGGTAATGCCGCTGTCGGTGCTGTATGTAACAAATTCGGCTTCAAGCTCGTAGCCGTCCTTAAGGTCGGTCACATCATCAAGGGTTATCACTACCTTAACGCGGTATTCATCATTGCCGAGCGCGGATGTGGTCTTTTCCGCATAGTCGTATATTTCGGCTATCGTACCCGAATATTCTCTTTTATCGTTTTTAAGCTTTTGTGTCAGCTTTACCTTATCGCCGACATTGATATACGGCTCCTCGTTTGTGAGAATATTCGCCTCGGCACGCAGATCCGTTTCGGGCCTTATGACCGCAAGCACATCGCCTGCTTCAACGCGGTTTACCTTATCGGCGGGCAGGTCGGAGATAATGCCGTCAGCCTGCGCCTTTACGGTGCAGCGTGCTATCTTATCATCTATCTGTGTGATAAGGGTCTGCTTTTGTGCTATCTGCGTATTTGTGTTTACCTCGGCCAGGGTCAGCTTATCGTTTGAAAGCTGTGATTCAAGCGAATCGCGCTTTGCATAAATTTCCTTCAGCTGAATATCAAAATCCTCCTGTATTGATTTGTAATATTCATTATTTTCGCTGCTGCCTGCCGATGCTCTGTCAACTGCATCGTTATATTTTTGTAAAGCCTCGGTATAGCTGTTCTGCGCGGAATCATATTCATTTTGGGCGGTGTCCAGATCGTTTTTGGTAACAACGCCCGCATCAAAAAGCCGCTTTTTGTTTTCAAGCTCTGTTTTTTTGTAGTCGAGGTCTGTTTTTGCGGCATCAACGGCTGTTTTTAATACGTTGATATATGTTTCGGGAGATACCTCCATATTCTTTTCGTATTTTTTCTGCTTACGCGCATTTTCTATCTGTTCAAGCGCAACATCAAGCTCGCTGATGCTGTTTCTTATATCCTTTTTGTCATAGCTGTCGTTTTGCTTTGTTTCGTTAAGCTCCGCACGCAAAGAAGCTATCTCGTCATTAAGTGCCTGCTTTTCAAATTCAAGATCCTTGCTGCTGATCACCGCTATAACATCGCCTTTTTTTACAGATTGATTTTTCTTTACGTTTACGCTTATCACAGCACCCTCGGTCTCGCTCACGCAGTTTACGGTATCGCCGCTTTTTACATAGGCATTTTCGGTAAAGCTGTCCGTATATTCACTTGCCGCCACCTTCAGACAGCGTACCTCTATATCCTCGCTCAGCGCCCAATAGATGCCGTAGCCTATGCCGCATACCGCCGCTATCCCGACAGCTGCTTTTAAAATTTTTGCTATAATATTCTTTTTCAATGTACTACTCCCTTTCTTTAAGGACATCGGTAAGTTCCATATTAAAGACATCCCTTATTATCAATATAACGGAAACCAAAGCAGATATGATACATACGGCAAGTGCCGCAATTACCATTATCGGGAATATCTGCATAGTCACTGTCTCGCTGTCGCTGCTTGCGGCAAACTCTATTACCCTGCACCAGCCGTATATACACGGTATACCAATCAATATGCCGATGCAGAAATTTATCAGCTGTTCAAAAACGATTATCTCGCTTATTTCGCGTTTGGTCATACCAAGCACCATAAGTGTACCAAACTCGTTTTTACGCTCTCTTATGCTTATACCCATAATATTGTATATCATCAGCACACCCGCTATTATTGAAAATACGGCAAGAAAATTCATTATCAGCACAACTGTGCTCATCATTTCAGCATAGCTGGCTTTCTGGTCTTCCTGCGTAAACATAAAAGCGATGCTTCGCATTTTGCTTATCTGTGTTTTTATACTGTCCGTTTTGCCGGGGTCAGCGGATATCATAAACAGATTTGCCCTGTCTTTTACGGGAAAATATCTGTTTATGCCGTCCCCGTTTATATAGCTGTACATACCCGAGGCATTTTCTATTATCTGCACAACAGGCACTTCAACGGGCGAATTGGTATAGGTAAGGTCCTTGCACTCTATTTTTACGGTATCGCCCGATTTTACCTTTAGTTTTTTTGCCATATGGTGGCTCATTATAAGTCCGTCATCGCGCGGCTGATAATAATTGCCGTACCTGTCCATAATGCGCAGTATATCGGAATTGTTGTTAAGCACCATCAACGGCGCATATTCGTAATGGTTTGCTGCCGTCATTATCGTTGAATAGCTTGCCGCCGATTCCGCCTTGTAAACATCCTTCATATTTCTTAAAATGGCATCTGCATCATTGCGGTCTATAAACTCGGTAAGCTTTACCTTTATATCGTAGTTTTCTATTTTTCCGAACTGATCGTTGACCATTTTGTCTATAAGTAGATTATAGGAGCCGAACGCCGCTATACACGAAAACGGAAACGCCACGGCAACCGCTATTATGATGCTTCGGCCCTTGTTTCTGAGCATTGATGTAAGGCCGATTTTTTGCCTTATGTTAAGCAGCTTGCCCATAAACGGCGGTATCTTGAAATTTCCGCCCTTTGGTGCCGCCGCCCTCATACTTTCGGCGGGGTTTATTTTCATAACGCTGCTTACGCCCAGATAAACCGATATTACCGCGGTAACAAGCGATATAAGTATCGACATCACCCACGATGACAAATGCGGATAATAAGTTTGATCGGGTAAATTAAAATATATCGCATCGTCAACATACAAAAATTTACCCATCATTTCCGCAGGTGCAAGAAACAGGACTCCGCCTGCAATACCTATTACAACGGCCTGCTTCATATACTGCGTCAGTATTTCAAGATCGCTTGCGCCAAAGGCTTTCATAGTACCGATAAGTATCCTGTCCTTATCTATCATTTTTTTAAGAACTATGTAAAGCATAAATATCGTAACGCCCATAAAAATAGTCGGAATAATAGATATTATTAGCGTATACATATCTATCTCTTCGACTATACCGGTATAGCTTTCCTGATCTTTTCTGTCGGTTATGGAAATCACGGAGTAAGGCTTAAGCGTTTGCTCTATGCTGTATCTCACATCCGAATATGTCACACCGTCGGCAAGCTTGACGCCGATATTTGTTATCTCGCCCTTAACACCAAGCAGCTTTTCAAGACCATCCGTACTCATTGCCGCTATATCGAATACGGAGCTGTCGGGGGAGGTCGCACTCTCGTCTGCCGTGCTTGTCATTCTTTCGGAGGAATAGGCAATGCCGCGGCAGGTCAATTTTTTTGTCTTGTTGTTGGCGATAACGGTTATCACATCGCCGTTTTGGATATTGTATATATCACACATTTTTTTGCTGATATAAATATCCGTGTCGCTCATATTGTCGGGCTCGGGTTCAAGCAAAAGCTTGTTCATATTGTCGTTTGGACTGTAGGCCATTGCGTGTATGGTTATGACCTTTGTTTCGCCGTCACGCAAAAGGCGCATATTCCCTTCAAGACGGCCGAAGCAGCTGTCTACGCCCTCTATATCCTCCAGTATGCCTACCTTTTGTCTTGGCATGGATGCCACTTCAACAAAAACATCCGCAAAAGCCGTTTTTTCAAAGTATTCCGTGCTTTTTTCGTCGAAAATAAGGTTAAAGTCGGTCATACCCGTGTATATAAGCGCGCCCATAGCAATTATAAGCACGGCACCTATATATGAAATTTTATTCTGCGCTATCGTTCGCAGAATATTTCTGAAAAATTTTTTCATTTATGTGCCTCACCTACCATTCCACTTCGTCGGGAGTAAGCGGCTTTTCGTTTATAACTACCTTTTCTATATGACCATCCCTGAAATAAAAGACCTTATCCGCAACATAAGCGATATTTGCATTGTGTGTTACCACAATAATGGTTTTGTTGTATTTTTTATTAAAATCAAGCAATAATTCAAGCACATCAACGCCCGTTTTGGTATCGAGTGCGCCCGTAGGCTCGTCACAAAGCAGCAGGTCGGGGTTTTTGCAAAGCGCACGCGCTATGGCGATACGCTGCTGCTGACCACCCGACATTTTTGCGGGGAAATAATCCGCACGCTCCGAAAGCCCTACCGCCGCCAAAAGCTCCTTGGGGTCAAGGGCGTTATCGGTAAGCTCCTTTGCAAGCTCGATATTTTCAAGCGCAGTAAGGTTTGGCATAAGGTTATAAAACTGAAAAATAAAACCGACATACTTGCGCCTGTAATCCGTAAGGCCGCTTTTTGAAAGCTTATGCACCTCTATATCGTTGTAAAAAAGCTTTCCGTCGGTTATGGTCTCTATACCGCCTATAATGTTGAGCATTGTACTTTTGCCCGAGCCCGACGGACCGAGCACCACCACAAACTCTCCCTCGTTTATGCTGAAATCAACGCCCCTTAACGCATTTACGACAATTTCGCCGCTTACAAATTTTTTTATCAGCCCTTCGGCTCTTAATATTTCCTTCATTCACATCACCGTTTTACAGTTTATTTTTTTCCTTTATTCCCTAAAAAATATAAATACCAAAGCAAAATACCGCAAACACGATACCCGCGGGGTATGCCGCAGCCGCACCAAGCTTAAAGCCCTCCTTTGCCATAAGGATATATGAGGGCGGTTCATACACAAAACCGTCACCTGTATGACTCTTTGTATGACTCCTAAGGGTCTCGACCCGCGAGCAAAATACAGACAGGCGGCACATTTTGCCGTGCCGCCCACATATAAAGAAAAGGAAAATGAATTAAGGCGAAACAAGTTTCAGCAGATCCTGCCCTACTTCTATGTTTCCGTCCGCCACAGCAGTCACGTCCTTGTAATCATCGGTGTTACAGATTATCATAGGTGTTGTTACCTTATAACCTGCCTCCTTTATCTTATCTATCTCAAAGCTTATAAGCAGATCACCTTTTTTGATTTCTTGACCTGTCTTAACGTGTGCCTTGAAATATTTTCCGTTAAGCTGTACCGTGTCGATACCTATATGCAAAAGAATTTCCACACCGTCATTGTTTGAAATACCTATGGCGTGGTTTGTATCAAACAGATTATCCACTGTTCCGTCAACGGGTGAGAACAGCTTGCCTTCCGTAGGTTCTATGGCTATACCTTTGCCCAATACCTCACCGGCAAACGCTTCATCCTCGACCTCTGCCAGCGGCAGAACAGTTCCCGCCATATGCGCACCGAGTATCGTGTTCTTGCCGCTGCCGCCGTTATCGGCTTTTTTCTCTTTTGAAACCACAGGTTCGGTAATATCGGCAAGCGTATCAGACTCGGGCAGTTCCATATAATTTTCAAGATTTGACTTTATAACAGACACCTTCGGTCCATAGATGACCTGTACGCCCTTGCCCTTGTTGAGTACTCCTGCCGCACCGCTTTGCTTGAGCGCATTTTCATCCACCTTTGTTTCGTCGATAACGGTAATACGCAGCCTTGTGGCACAGCAGTCAAGGTCGGATATATTTGCCTTGCCGCCAAGACCCTTGAGAATAAGCGCACTGACATTATCCGAACTCCTGTTTGAATTTCTGGCATTTACATCCGCTCTTGTATACAGCTTTGTTTCCTCGTCATCATCTTCGCGTCCCGGGGTTTTATAGTTAAACTTTTTGATCATAAAGCTGAACAGGAAATAATAAAGCACAAAATATCCTATACCCACTATTACGATCCATATCCAATGAGATTTGGCATTTCCCTGAAGCACACCAAACAGAACCATATCTATAAGGCCGCCCGAGAAAGTCATTCCCACGCCTACACCGCATATATGCATAAGCATATACGAAAGACCTGCAAATATACAGTGTACCACATACATCATGGGTGCAACAAACAGGAATGTAAATTCAATAGGCTCGGTAATACCCGTCAGCATCGATGTAAGTGCTGCCGAAATAAGCAGACCGCCGACAACTTTTTTCTTTTCGGGTCGTGCACATTTATACATAGCCAATGCAGCACCCGGAAGTCCGAATATCATAAACGGGAATTTACCCGACATAAATCTTGTAGCCGAAACAGAGAACACATCCGTAGACTTTGAAGCCAGTTCGGCAAAGAATATGTTTTGCGCTCCGCTGACAAGCTGTCCGTCTATCATTGCTTCACCGCCGACAGCAGTCTGCCAGAACGGCATATAAAATACATGATGGAGTCCGAACGGTATCAAAGCCCTCTCCATTATGCCATAGATCCACGTTCCGATATAACCTGAATTTTGAACAAGCGCGCCGAGCATTGCAATGCCGTGCTGCACTATCGGCCACAGATAGAACATTATAATGCCGACAACAAGATATACAAGGCTCGATATTATCGGTACAAACCTTGTTCCGCCAAAAAACGACAGCACCTGCGGCAGCTCTATCTTATAAAATCTATTATGCAGTGCGCCAACGCCAAGACCAACGACAATACCGCCAAAAACGCCCATTTGCAGCGTAGTTATACCAAGAACGGACGTTGTTGAGTTTTCCGCCATAGCTTCTACGCCGCCGTTTGCGGTTATCAGCGCACTTATTGCCGTATTCATTATCAAAAATGATACAGCGGCAGCCAGAGCAGCAACCTCTTTTTCCTTTTTTGCCATACCTATCGCAACACCCATTGCAAAAAGCAAAGCAAGATTACTAAACACCGCACTTCCTGTCTGAGCCATAATATCAAGGATCAGATACGGCAGATTGCCCGGATGGATGACCGATGTCAGGTTATATGCTTCAAGTGTTGTTTCATTCGTGAACGAACTGCCCACACCAAGCAGCAGACCCGCGATAGGGAGCAACGCGATCGGAAGCATAAACGAGCGTCCCACACGCTGCAATACTTCAAAAATCTTATCTTTCATATAAATCAAGCCTCCTCTTAAAAAGCCAACGCCCTGCGGCGCATATGTCCCAAAATCCACACTTTATACCCATACCCGGCATAAGTTTTGCCGGGTTCACGCTTTTTCCGTCCTTTTCAATGGTTACCGTGCTTGAAAATGTCTTTGCAAGCTTAACCAAAAGGCCTGCGGGTCTTGCGTGGATACCTGCTTCGTCCTTTCGTGTAAGAAAATGTTTCCATAATGTTACCTCCTCTTATATTTAATAAATTTTATAATGAACATCTTTTGACCCAACCCCATATTTTTTAGTCTTTAAACTTAACATTATTCTACCATACCTTTAATTAAATTTCAATAATGTTTTGAATCGGTCGTCCCCTGTATGACTCCTTGCTTCATAATACAAGTCGGTCAGATATAGTATTCTTTTCATTATGCCCTCCATAAAGTTGATGAGTATCCACCACTTATAATTATACCAAACCGCCCCGAAAAAGTCAACAAATAGGCTATGCGGAATAAGAAAAAGATAGCCGTCTGCCCCGCACGGTTATCCGTGTTTGAGTGTTTAATATACTTCGCCTGAATCTCCGATCTTAACAACATTGAATTCCGAAACCGAAAAAGTCAAATTTTTTATGTGAAAAAAATATAATTTTTTTCGGGTGGAAAATATATAAAATTTTTTCATATTTACATTTTAAAAACTTGCGTGTATAATCTCCGTTAATCAGCAAAAAAAGTTGATGTTATTACGAACTTATAAAAGCCTGCGGGGTGTTGATGTCCCGCAGGCTTTTTGTATTTATGGTGTTTATATGTTGTTCTTTGAATATGAAATCGGCATTCTTCTCCGCCTTTATATT
Organism: Bacillota bacterium; assembly: GCA_017543265.1. Classification (GTDB taxonomy): domain Bacteria; phylum Bacillota; class Clostridia; order Lachnospirales; family CAG-274; genus RGIG4310. The sequence goes on from JAFYGI010000003.1 coordinate 12,097, forward strand.
GAAGAGCATATCAAGGCAATTTCTTTTTCGGTCAGTTGAAAAACATCATAAATGATGTCTTGCAGTCTTTCGATCAGCGAGGTATCCTGTGAAGCTATTATTCGGTCGATCAGCTGTTCTATCTGCTTGTTTGTATCAGGCGGGATCATCGGGAACGGCAGCTGCGAAAGGTTCCCTTTAAGTATTTTTATTTCACCAAACAGCTTTCTGTACAGGAACAGGTACAGATCCGAATTAAGAAATGCCATAACGGTCTTTACAGACATTCCGGGAACCGACGGGATCAAAATGTTTGCACTGTTAAGAAACAGACTTTTGGTATCGTCATATGCAAAAACAAGTTTGTCGGAGATAAATTTATAAACGAGTTTTTCGGGCGATCTGTATATTTCGTCTTTTGCAACCTGCTGAAATTGTTCTCTTTCGTAAAAAATATATTTTTTTGCAGGCTTAAGGAAATACCGGGCTATTTCTTTTCCCGTGTAGATCGGCTCCATGCCATGCTTTGGGGTATCAAATAATTTCCCCTTGTTATCACCCGTAACGATCCCCAGCGCCCATACGCTTTGTGAAAGATCGTAAGAAGAACGGCTTTTGATTTTTTCTATAATTTTAATATCATCATTTGTAAGTATATTAAAAACAATATTATCGGTTTTTCCGAAACTGTCGTATGCGATACAAAATGTATCTCCATCCTTTGTTACGCGGATCGTGTCGCGGGGCGCAGCATTACAGGCCAAAATATCAACATACGATGTTACTACCCCCGTAAAATTTTCCTTATAAAATGTGATGGTATCAATGGCGCAGTTTTCTAACATAAACAAGCGGATATCCTTATGGACCTTAACGTTTAAGACGGATTCCGGAAAAAGAAACCTTATAAGGCCATTCGGCTTCAATCCGTAAAAAGACTGCACAAAAAAAAGCGAAAACGATTCCCCCGATCGGATATGCGACGAAACCCTGTCCGCGTTTGTTGCCGCGCCCCAGGGCGGATTTGTATAAATATAATCAAACGGCCCATCAAAAACATCATCGCAGGATGACAGAGCATCGGATCCAATATAATTTGCACAATAGATATGCGGGATAAAATCAACATGACTGTACTTGCACAGAAGATTTACTTTGGCGATCAGTACAGCCACGGCATCACTATCGACCCCGTAAAGCAAATCGGGATCGCCGCATTTGAGCGTAAGCAAAAAAGAGCCGCTTCCGCAGCATGGGTCAAGAAAGGTCTGCTTAGCCGAAAAATCCAGATCTTTAGTCATATTGGCAGCTACTTTCTGCGGAGTATAGTATGACCCCATACAGTTTTTGTTTCCTTCAAGCAGTAAAGACTGATATATCGCACCAATAAAATCAAATTCATCAGTCGGCAGCGAGTATCGGGTAAGTTCGGAAATAACAGAATTTCCCGCATATTCGGCCAATACCTGCCGAACATTATCATCGGAATATATACCGCATTGCTTTAATCGGCCAACACACAGGGTGTAGATACAATCCATGTACGGATAGCCGCCGTCAAGTATCGTTTCCACTATGGTTTCCAGCAACGCAATATTATTCTTATCGGAGATATACTCAAAGGGAACGATCCGTTTCCCTGATCTTACTTTGTTTGCCCGTTTTGTCAGTTTTCCCGTTGTGTCCGTGCCGAGCCGTTCCCAGTTTCTGACAGTAGCGTTGGAGATATTTAATGTATCCAAAGCATTTCCTCCTTTGGAAATAATACGAAGTGTGAACAGCACACGATCTGTTTGTCGTATTCTATCATATTCCACCGTTTAAGTCAACACACAGCCTGCCCTGCCCGTTGAGGAGTTTGAAAAACGGCTGACCGCACACAAATACCCCATCGAATAAAAAAAGCGGGGACCTTAAGGGTTCACCGCTTTTTTGCGCGCAAAGCATAAAACGCCCTGCGTATCACGCTGTCGAGCACGGTAGGCAAAACTGCGGTAGCATAGCTTAAAACCGTCAGCACGCCTACTTTTATAAAAATATTGTCCGTCAGTTCAAATATCCATGCCACCGCCAGCCAGTTGCTGAGCAGAAACGAATGGATAAGAAACATATTCATTGACTGTTCTCCGAGCAGTTTCAGCCATCTCATTATAAAACAATCATATTTAAGCAATACAGCCGCAAAAAAAACAATGCTGACGGCAAAAAATGTATAACCCACACCCGAAAACTGTGTTGCAAACACCATCATTACAAGCATCGTAACAAACGAGATCGCAAGATGCAGAAAATATTTATCGGATATTCTTCTTATAAAGCGGTTTAAAATATCCCTGTCTGCCACAAAAATCCCCATTGCAAACGGAAACATATAATATATCTCATCGTTACTGTCCATGGGTATCGACGCTATACGCAGGCAGCCCAGAATTATACACGGTACGGCTGCGGCAAACAGAGTGAATATCGGTATCTTTTTTATTCCCGCCCTTAAAACGGGAAACATAAGATAGCAAAAGAGTATCGTTTCCATGTACCACCACGTAATGTTAAGTGTCGGTGTGGAAAACAGACCCATAAGCCCGAAAAAATCCAGCACAAAGGTAACAAAGGGACTGAATCTTTCGCTTTTATTTATATAAAGCTTTATCGGCGATTCATAGATAAAGCCCATCAGCCTGCACTCGGACAGCAAAAAAACCAGAACATAAACTTTCCAGAAATTTATAAGAAGCTTTTTTATATGCTTCAGCACAAATATTATACTCCTGTCGGAGCTTTTTTCAAAACTTTTTGCAAGGCCGTATCCGCTTAACACGGTAAACAGCGCAACGCACACCTTTGTTACCGCCGTTATAAACACATTTATACCGCAGTGCAAAATGTCTATAGGATAGCTTTGCGGAAAAGCCGCGACCGTATGGTGCGTTAAAAGCAGTATAACAGCCACGCCTTTTACAAACAGCGTACAGCCTTTATCAAAACTTTTATATTCTTTCATTATCCCACTCCAATCGACAAATCGATGCCCATATTGCTACATGATAACATCTGCCGCGCATATTGTCAATTATTTTTTTACAATTCATGTAAAATGTCATATCGTCGCCGTATATAGTATTTTTTCTGCAAAATAATTCTTATGGCTACATATGGTTTGACAAATTTTTTTCTTGTTTTTGTTCATTATATTTATACGGGTTTTTGTCCATACTTATATAAGGCGGCCTGCGAAAATCAAATTTTTCAAAGCCCCCAAAGTCCCGACGGGACAAAAAACCGAAACGGAGAACAAATATGTACACAGAAAAATATCTGATAAAAAAGGCTGCACCGCTGTCGGGTACGGTAGAGATAAGCGGCTCAAAAAACGCAGCCCTGCCCGTACTGGCCGCATCGCTTTTATGCAGCGGCAAAATAACGGTGCTTAACGTACCAAAGTTAAGTGATGTGGATGTTATGCTCGACCTGCTTGCATACTTCGGGGCGGATGTAAAACGCAGCGCAGACACCGTGACCGTGGACTGCGGCAGCGTACAAAACCGCACGCCCGAATACGAAACGGCCAAGAAAATACGCGCATCGTTTTTACTGGCGGGCGCATTGCTCGGGCGCTTCGGCAGCTGCTCAATGCCCATGCCCGGCGGCTGCGGCATAGGCTTAAGACCCGTAGACCTGCATTTAAAAGGCTTTTCGGCAATGGGCGCGGATATAACGCTGGAGCACGGTCTGGTACACATAAGCGCCCCAAGGCTGCACGGCGTAAGCATATACCTTGACTTCCCGAGTGTGGGGGCAACGGAAAACATTATGCTTGCCGCCGTCTATGCAAAGGGCGATACCTGTATCTGCAACTGCGCCACCGAGCCCGAAATAGTCGATCTGGCCGCCTTTATAAACAAAATGGGCGGCAAAATAGAGGGTGCGGGCACGGACAGCATAACCGTACACGGTGTCGGCTCCCTGTCGGGCTGCAGCTACGGCATACTCCCCGACAGGATAGAAGCAGGGACATATATGCTTATGGCGGCGGCCGTAAGCGGCAGCGATCTGTGTATAAAAAATGTTGTACCGCAGCATCTCGCCCCCGTTATTCATAAGCTTAACGAGACCGGCATAAAAATAATAACGGGCGAAGACCTTATAAGGGTTGACTCCTGCGGCGGGATAAAAAACACCGATATAAAGACCCTGCCCTATCCGGGCTTTCCTACCGATATGCAGGCGCAGTTTATGGCGCTTATGACTACGGGCAAGGGCAGCGGCATAGTCAGGGAAACGGTGTTTGAAAACCGCTTTATGTATGTGTCCGAGCTTAACCGCATGGGCGCGGATATAAAAATAGACGGGCGCAGCGCCGTGGTAAACGGCGTTTCGCATTTAAGCGGCACGGCCGTCAAGGCGACCGACCTGCGTGCGGGGGCAGCCCTTGTCACGGCCGCACTTATGGCGGAGGGCACCACGGAAATAGGCGAGATACACCATATCGACCGCGGCTATGAAAACCTTGAAGAAAAGCTGCGCGGCATAGGTGTTGATATATGTCGGATACGCGAAGAACAGTAAAAAGGAGAGCTTACATTGAAAAAACACGACACGGCACTATTTGTAATGATGATCTACGGCACCACCCTGCTTATATGGCTATGCACCAATTTTTACGGCAAGACCGATGTTTATGCGGATATGCGGCAGCCCGTTATGCAGCGCCCCGAAACAGCGCCCGCAGCGGCAGTTATTACCGAGACCGAGTCCGAGTCCACTACCGTTTCGGAAATCACATCCGCAGCGGTGCCAAAAAAACCGAGGGGCGCAATACCCGCCTTTCTCGAGGACTATGTTATCGGCGTGACGGCCGCCGAAATGCCCGTATATTTTAACACGGAGGCGCTTAAGGCGCAGGCCGTGGCGGCACGCACATACGCATACCGCGAATACCTTGCAGACCCGAATGTCTGCCTTAATACGATAGGACAGGCATATCTTTCCCGCGAGGAGCTGCGCACGCGCTGGGGCGGGGAATACGACAAAAACCTGTCCAAAATAAAGGGCGCGGTCGAGGCAACGGCGGGCGAGGTGATAATGTACGGCGGCGAGCCGATACTTGCCGCCTTTTGCTCCGCAAGCGGGGGCACGACCGAGCAAAGCGAGAACGTATGGGGCAGACCCCTGCCCTACCTGCGCTCGGTAAGCTCCGAGGGCGACAGGAATGCCCCCGTATTCACCCAGACGGTCGCCCTTTCCTTTGATGCCCTTGCCGCCAAGCTCGGGGTGGAGGATGCATCGGATATAAGGGTAACAAAGCGCAGCGGCGCGGGATATGTGCTGACGGCCGCCGCGGGCGGGAGGACGTTTTCGGGTGACGACATACGCCGCGCACTTTCCCTGCGCTCGTCCGATTTTTACATTGGCATCTCCGACAGCGGTGCGGAGCTGACCGTTTACGGCTACGGCCACGGCGTTGGCATGAGCCAGTACGGCGCGGAGTTTATGGCACAAAACGGCAGCGGCTACCGCGATATACTTAACCATTACTATACCGATGTGCAGATAGAAAAGCTTGACATATCTCACGGCAAATAAGATAAATGACCTTAGGCTTGACCGATCAAGCCCCGAACGGCGGAATATCTTTTCGTTCACGATAAGTTTATCTTATATTTCGGCAAATTCTCTTGCAAAAAGACAGATTTTTGGTATAATTAACATTGGGGGATCTCCAAAAGCGTTTTGCACGGCTTTTTGGGGTACCCGCTGACAATATGCCAAAATGAGGTGTACAAATGAACGAAGACAACAACAAACAGCCAAACGGCAACAAGGGCAGCGATGCACGCATTTTCATACGTCTGCTTACGATATCCATAATACTGACCGTTGTATTCAATTTGATAAACACATACCGCATACTGCGGCAGACAACGGAGATACCCTACAGCACTTTTATCGACTGGATAAACAAGGACTATGTGGAAAGTGTGGAGTTTCAGTCCAGCAAAATAGAGGTAACGCTTAAAAAGGATGCCTCGCCCGACGAGGCAAAGCTCGGCGGCAGGGTCTTCCGCACGGGTCTTATCGAAAACGATGCTCTGGTACCGCTTCTGATAGAAAAAAACGTAAAGTTTTCCACCCCCGTGGTATACAACTCACCCGTGGTGAGCTTTGTTTTGTCGTGGATACTGCCGCTTGTATTTATTTTTTTCCTGTTCCGCATGATAACCCGCTCCCTTGACGGAAGAATGGGCGGCGTTATGGGTGTCGGCAAATCCAACGCAAAGATATATATGCAGCAGGAAACGGGCGTGACCTTTGCCGATGTTGCGGGGCAGGACGAGGCCAAGGAGTCGCTGGTGGAGATAATAGACTACCTGCACGACCCCGAAAAATACTCGCGCATAGGCGCAAAGCAGCCCAAGGGCGCACTTCTTGTCGGCCCGCCCGGTACGGGCAAAACGCTTTTGGCAAAGGCCGTTGCGGGCGAGGCCAAGGTGACCTTTATGAGCCTTTCGGGCAGTGATTTTGTGGAAATGTTCGTGGGTGTCGGTGCTTCGCGCGTGCGCGACCTTTTCAGACAGGCGCAGGAAAACGCACCCAGCATAGTTTTTATCGACGAGATAGATGCCATAGGCAAAAGCCGCGACAACCAGATAGGCGGCAACGACGAGCGCGAGCAGACCTTAAACCAGCTTTTGTCCGAAATGGACGGCTTTGATACGTCAAAGGGTATAGTTATACTTGCGGCAACAAACCGCCCCGAGGTGCTCGACAAGGCGCTTTTGCGCCCCGGACGCTTCGACAGGCGCATTATCGTTGAAAAGCCCGACCTTATCGGGCGCGAGAATATCTTAAAGGTACATTCAAAGGACGTTAAGCTCGGCAGTGATGTCGATTTTAAAAAGATCGCGCTTGCGACCAGCGGCGCAGTCGGCGCCGACCTTGCCAACATGGTGAACGAGGCCGCGTTAAGGGCCGTAAGGATGGGCAGGAACGAGGTCCTGCAGGAGGACCTTCTGGATGCCGTTGAGGTGGTCATTGCGGGCAAGGAGAAAAAGGACCGCATACTTTCCGCCACGGAAAAGCAGATAGTAGCCTACCACGAGATCGGCCATGCGCTTGCGGCGGCTCTGCAAAAGAACACCCAGCCCGTGCAGAAGATAACCATAGTGCCGCGCACCATGGGCGCACTTGGCTATACGATGCAGATGCCCGAGGAAGAAAAATATCTTATGACAAAGGCCGAAATGTATGCCGAGATAGTTGTGCTGCTTGCGGGACGCTCTGCCGAGGAGATAAAATTCGGCGGCATCACCACGGGCGCAAGCAACGATATCGAACGTGCGACAAACATGGCACGCGCCATGATAAGTATGTACGGCATGAGCGAGACCTTTGATATGATGGCGCTCGAGAGCATACAAAACCGCTATCTTGACGGCCGCGCCGTATCAAACTGCAGTCCCGAAACGCTTGCAAAGCTTGACCGCGAGGTGCTGGAGCTTATCAAGGACTGTCACAGGCAGGCAAAGGCAATAATCGAGTCACAGGCAGATGCGCTTGACGAGCTGGCACAGTTCCTTATCGAAAAGGAGACCATAACCGGCGAGGAATTTATGGAAATACTGAAAAAACACACCGATATAGCCGCACCCGAGCCTCAGGACGGGGACGGCAGCGGGGACGATACAAAAACACAATAAAAAAAGGAGCTTTCGCACCGCGGTACTGTTGTCCGTGTGCAAAAGCTCCTTTTTTTCAGGGAGATCAAAAAATCAGGATAATGCTGCGACCTTTTCGCCGAGAGCCTTGCAAGCGGCTACGGCATCGTCGTCGGGCGCGTTATTTGCGATAAGTCCCTCGTCATTTACAAGGTTTGCACCTGCCGCCTTGACATCGCCTGCCCAGTTGCGCATCCACTCACCGTCACCCCAGTCATAGGAGCCGAAAAGGGCAACATTTTTGCCCGAAAGCATCGGCTTTAATTCCTCATAAAAAGGCTCAAATTCAGCCTCTTCAAGCTGCTCGGAGCCCATTGCGGGGCAGCCCAGTATAAGGTTGTCGTACTCCGCTGCGGTACCTGCCGAAATATCCGACACGGAAAAAAGATCCGCCGAGGGTGCCCCCTCCTTGATGGCATTTGCCATAGCCTCGGTGTTGCCCGAAGCACTCCAATAAACAATAACTGTCTTACTCATTTTGTCATTTCTCCTTTTTTATATGATACCCGAAGGCCTTTGCAAAAGCCCTGTCTCGGGTGCTTTAAGCAAGTGCGAACATATCCGTAAGCGACTTGCCCATATTCATTCTCTCTGCGACTGCCCTGCGGCAGCTGTCGTATTTTTTGAAAAGCATTTTGGCACGCTCCACATTGCCGTACACCTTCCAATAGCCTGTGTATTTGCAGCTTTTGTGATTTATAAAGCCGTAAATATCCTCCACGGGATAACCCAGAAACGCGCCGACCTCGTGGGGAAAACCGCCGCTGCCCGATATTCTTGCGGCAAGGGTGGAAAAATATGCTTCAATGTCATTTTGCGTATTATAGCCGCAGCTTCTCAAAAAATCGGCCACGTCCCTCTGCCCGAGGTATTCAAGCAGTTTTTTGCGTCTGTAAACCAGTATCAGCAGCCTGTTTTCATACTCGCACAGCACCCTGATATAAATATCGCTGCGGTTGAGCTGCCTGTTGAGCGCCGCCAGCTCCGCAAAGGTCTTTGCCTTGCTATCGGTTGAATAGCTGAGCATATTTGACGGCTTTATCCCCGCAAGTGCGGGCGCACAGTACAGCCCCACGGCCTTTTCCAATGACATACATATTCACCCTTTCCATGATATTTGTATTACACGGAAATAAATTTCCGCTGTTATGCGGTCAAAACACGGGAGCAGGCTCTCTGCCCCACTTGTCAAGAATGTCGCTGAGCGCACACGCGCTTGACGAATGACTGCGTGCAATGCAGGCACCTGTTTTTTCCGCCTGTGTTTCCGCGGCCTTTACCATTTTGTGCGCTACCGTGTTTGTAAAAAGCACTATAAGGTCGGGCGCACCTATCTGGTTTTTAAAATTGCCCGGCAGCTGCGTAAACACCTTGCACTTGCAGCCGTATTTTTTGCATATATCCTTGTATTTTGAACACATTCTGTCGTGTCCGCCAACTATTACCACACTCATAATATCCTCGCCTCAAAAATATATTTGATTAGTCTTAACTAACTACATAGTTAGTTTAACATAACTAACATCATTTGTCAACACTTTTTTTAAAATTGATCTGCGCCTTTATTATTTACTAAAATATGCAAAAAAATAACGGATATATCTTCTTGATATATCCGTCGTTTTGTCACCGTATCATTCTATTCCCTTTGTGGCAAGGTATGCCTTTATCTTTTCAAAGCTTTCATCGCTTATGCCGTGCTCGATACGGCAGCTGTCCCTATGCGCTACCTCCTCGTCAACGCCTATTGCAATAAGCGCCTTGGCGATAAGTTTATGCCGTGCATAGATCTTTTCGGCAATTTCCATACCCTTGGGCGTGAGCGTTATCCTGCCGTCCGGGCTGACATCTATATAGCCCTCGCTGCGAAAGCTTTTCATCGCAACGGAAACGCTTGCCTTTGTAAAGGATAGTTCATTTGCTATCTCTATGCCGCGTGCATAGCCCTTTTCTTCACTTAACATAAGTATTGCTTCAAGATAGTTTTCCGCAGATTCCTTTATTATCATAATATTCTCCCATAAGCCTTTTGTCGCCTCCGAAAACTTATACACAGCCCGACAGTTTCAAGGCGGTTTTCGGATATGCCCTTTTACCCATGGTAGCATATTTTTGGGATTTTGTCAAAACTTCTTTTTCAATACGGTGTTTTTTGCCTTTTCCTCCGTGTCACCCGATTCGTCATAGCCGTCATAGGGTGCAGAGGGGTCGGGCGGCTTTTGCCTTACAAGCGAATTGCACACCCTGTCCCTGTGCGCAAAGGCCATATCGAGACTGTCCGTCCAGCCCGTATGCCCCGTTATTATTTTGGGCCGAAGCCCGCGCGACCTCAGCAGCTCTTCAAGGCTTTTCAGCGAGGCCTTTGCGGTCTTGTTGCTCTGCGCCAGCACATTTATAAAGCTGTAGCCGCCGTCCGCGCCAAACCATATTGTATCGCCCGTAAACAGGTATTCATCATCTATAAGATAGACAAGATGCCCGAGGGTGTGTCCCGCGGTAAGTATGGCCTCTATTTTTATATCGTCTATGTAAAATACCTCTTTATCCTTTAAAAGCCGCTTTTTATTGCGGATACTGACGCGGGGCAGCGTATACAGCCCGCCGAGCACCCGCCTGCGCCTTTCGCCCGTAAGATACATATTTTCAATTTCGCCGATATATAAAACGGCATTTTCAAACAGCAGGTCGCTGTCATCCTCCACCGCCCCGACATGGTCGGTGTCCTGATGGGTTATGAGTATATGGCGTATATCCTTCGGGTCAAGCCCCAGCCAGCCCATTTTTTCTTTCAGCCGCGGGTAGTTGTAGCCCGCATCTATCATAATGGTCGTGCCGTTTTTGGTGTAAAAAAATATATTTGCGATATACTCTCTCACGCACTTGACGCGCCCGTCGATAACGCCCGTATCAAGCGGCTTAAATATGCCCCTGCCGCGGTAGATCAGCGACATTGCCTTTATCTGAAACTGCGATGCTTTTTTTGACATTTTTTCATCCCTTTATTTTATCAGGCACGGTCTTGTGCTTAAAGCGCTTATGCAGGTTGTGGAAACATTGTGCAGCACAGCCGATGTCGAGGGCGCAAGTGTACCGCTTATGCCGCCGAGTATAAGCAGGGTATTGAAGCCCACTATAAACCTGTGGTTTTCGGTTATGCGCTTAAACAGCTTTTCGCTAAGCTCCTTTAAGGTCATAAGGGACGAAAGGTCCTCCGTAAGCAGCGTTATATCCGCCACCTGCCGCGCGATATCCGATGCGGACTTCATTGCAACGGAAACATCCGCCGCCGCAAGCGCGGGCGAATCATTTATGCCGTCACCCACCATGACCACCTTATGTCCGTCCCGCTTTAACGAGTTGACGATATTTGCTTTGTCCTCGGGCAGTACCTGCGCCTTGTACTCGTCAATGCCCAGCTTTTCGCAGGCCTTTTTCGCCGCCGCCTCGCTGTCGCCCGTCAGCATGACTATACGCTTGAAGCCGCAGTTTTTAAGGCCGTCTATTACATCTGCCGCATCCTCGCGCAGGGGGTCGTTTATGCAAAGCATACCCACAAGCTTATCGCCTATCGACAAATAAAGTGCCGAACAGCCCGCCGCGGCCTTTTTTATCATCTTTTTCGTTTCCCTGTCGGGCTTTATGCCCTCGTCGTCAAAAAGAAAATGTGCGCTGCCTATCAGCGTCCTTTTGCCGTCCAGCATGGTCGCTATGCCGTGCGCCACCACATATTCCACGTCGGCGTGCTCCTCTTCATGCGATAAGCCCGCTTCCTCGGCCTTTTTGACCACCGCCCGCGCTATGCTGTGCGGAAAATGCTCCTCAATGCAGGCAGCCGTTTTTAAGACCGTTTCCTCGTCATAGCCGTTAAAGGCATATATCTTTTCCACCTTGGGACAGCTTGCCGTAAGCGTGCCCGTTTTGTCAAAAACGATGGTGTCGGCATTTGCATAGCTTTCAAGGTGCTTGCCGCCCTTTATCATAATATTGTGCCCCACGGCCTCACGCATGGCCGATATAACACAAATGGGCGACGACAGCTTTATTGCGCAGGAATAATCCACCATAAGCACCGACAGCGCCTTTTGTACGCTGCGGGTAAAAAGATAGGTGCCCACCGCCGTAAGCAGACTGTACGGGACTATTGCATCCGCCAGCTTTTCCGCCTTGCTCTGCACGCCCGCTTTAAGGCTTTCTGACTCGTCTATCATATCGGCTATTTTTTGTATGCGCGATTCGTCGGGAAGATTTCTGACGGATATGACCACGCTGCCCTCGTCAATTACCGTTCCCGCGTATACGCTTGCACCCGCGCCGCGCAGGACAGGCAGGGGTTCTCCCGTCATGGAGGCCTCGTTCACCGTTGCCTCGCCCTCGGCCACCTCGCCGTCAACGGGTATCATGGCACCCGCGCGTACCCTTATTTTATCGCCCTTTCTAAGCTGTGCGGACGGTATGGACACATCGCCGCCGTCCGTGACCAGCCATACCTTGTCGGTATTTACAAAAATGCTTTTCGCAAGTGCGGCCTTTGCCTTTTTGTGGGTATACTCCTCCAGAAGCTCGGAGATATTCAAAAGCAGCATTATCGAATTTGCCGTTGAAAACGTGCCCGAAAGCAAAGCGGCGGATATCGAAACGGCATCGAGCACGCTGACATTTATCCTGCCGTCCCACAGGCTTTTTACGCCCTTTTTGATAAAACCGCCCGCGCGTTTGAGCGAAAACAGCGTTTTAAGCGGCCCCGGCAGTATAAATCGCCTTATAAAGCCCTTTTTCAGCAGGGTAAACACATTTTGCTTAAAATCGTTCGTCAGCTCGCGGGACTGCGCCGTAATGTCGTCCTCCCGCGGTATATCGGCCTTTTTAAGTGATGTTATAAAATTTAATATCCGCTCTCTTGCACCCTGCCTGTAATAAATAAGCATACCGCCGTTTATGGCCGTGGTCTCGGCGGACGTTACGCCGTCTATGCCCGACAGCAGCGATGCAAGCCCCGCGGCCTGCTCGTAAGAAAGCGACGTGTTGAGCCTTGCCCTCAATCGGCCGGGCTTGTCGTAAACCACCTGATGTCGCATAACATCACCCTTTTACTCTTCTGCGGCCGGCTCGGCGGTATCCGCCTGTGCCATAGCATCGTAATAAACGTCCTGTGCATCCTCCTTAAGGTTTTGCACGGCCGTCCGGGTGTCGTGTTTAAACTTCATGCCCTTTGCAAGTCCCTGCACGCAAAGCTCGCGTGTTTTCTCGCATTTAAGCACCTTTGTTCCTACCACCGCAGCAGCTATACCACCGATAAAACATAAAAATTTTTCGCTTGTCAATACATCTTTTAACATGGTTATAATCTCCCTTCAAATACATTATTAGTTTATTATAACTAACACAATTAGGATTATACAACCAAAGGCTCCCGTTGTCAATATTTTTCGCCAAAAAACTACACATTCCCGCATAATTCCTATCTGCCGCGAAAAAACGCGCAAATGTTTCTCCGCGGGAGTGTTTTCCCACTCCGAGCGGAGATTATTTGCGTGTACGGGGGCACCGCCACGCAAAAACGCGCAAATGTTTCTCCGCGGGAGTGTTTTTCCCACTCCAAGCGGAGATTATTTGCGTGTACGGGGGCACCGCCGCACAAAAACGCGCAAATGTTTCTCCGCGGGAGTGTTTTTCCCACTCCAAGCGGAGATTATTTGCGCATACGCAAACACCGCCGCGAAAAAA
>JAFYGI010000030.1 GCA_017543265.1 Bacillota bacterium
ATTCCTTTTCTGAAATGCCTTCCGGGCATTCAGCCCATTGTCCTTGTCGATAAAGTTCCACACACTCTTTCTTAAATTCATAAGTATAACGCATAAAAAATACCCTCCTTACTGGGTGTCCAGTAAAGAGGGTACATATCAAAGCGACAGCCTTGTTTTTTTATAGAAAAATCAGCTTAAACTTGTTACTCCGCTGCCCGCGGTTTTTGAGGCAAGACTTGTTCCTCCCGTCAAGGTACCGTCGGTGCTGTACACATCTTCGCTGCCGCTGTAGTTGCCGCCCGAATAAAGTGTATAGCTTGAACCGCTTTTTATTTTGCTGCCCGCAGCCATAACAATATTTTCAACGTTATTTACGGGAACGAGTGTCATTATAACATTTCCGCTGCCGTCGGTAAGCGTAAGCCTTGTGCCCTTTGCAATAGTGTTTGCGGAACTGCTGCTGCCCTGCTGTCCGGGTCGGCCAAAGCCGCCCTGACCGCCCGAGCTGCTGCTTGAAAGTCCGTAAGTAAGCACGGGGTTGGAGGCTGTCAGACCGCTTGTTATCTCGCTTGCCATAGAGCCGCCGCCCGTTGCGAACAGGTAGCCGTCGGTATATGTAAATTTGCTGTCGTAGTCAATGGAGCTGTTTGAAGTGTTGCCCGCTATGCCGTTTACTATTACCGTACCGCCGTTCATTGTGATACTGCCGTTTGAATCTATACCGTCGCCGCCGTCACCGCTTTGTGTGGTATTTACACAGTACAGATAACCGCCGTTTATGTTTATATTGCCGTTTGCGCCTGAACTTTGCGGGTCACCGCCGGGGCCGCTGCTTGACGAGCCGTCATTGCCGCCTGCGGCATTTACCATATCATCGGTTGAATACACATTCATAACACCGCCGTTGATATTTATAGTCAGGGCTTCAAGACCCTCATAGCTTTCGGAAACCGTCAGCTCGCAGCCGTCATTTATCGTAAGTGTATCATCTGCGTGAACGCCGTCATCACCTGCGGCAAGCGTAAGTGCCGCATCGCTGATCGTTATGCTTCCGTTTGCGTGTACGCTGTCATCGGTGGAAACAACGGTTATATTTGCTCCGCCTTTTATAAACATATCCGTATCCGTTTTAATGCCCTTTGCGGAAATATCATTTTCCGTTGTTGTGGTCTGCTGCCACGGGTTAAACGGCTGTCCCTGTCCGCTGCCCGAAGATGAGGTTATTTCGCCCGTTGTGGTTACATTTATGACAGCCGCAGCGTCTATTGTCAGAACGCCTGCGGCCTGTATGCCGTCACAGTAGGTCTTGGCAGTTACCGTGCCGCCCGTAATGCTTATTGCGCCCAGCTTGGTATGTATGCCGTCATAATTGCAGTTTTCGGTATCGGCTTCGCCGTCGGGCTGTACCGTTATATTTACCGTGCCGCCCGTAATACTTATATCGCTGTTTGTTTCGCTGCTGTCTGCCTTTGTGAAAATGCCGTTATCCTTTGCATCTATCGTTACGCTTGTGGCAGTCTCCGCATCATCCTGCGATATGGATACATAGCCGTTTGTACAGCGTATACCGTCGCCCTGCGTGCTTGTCAAATTGACGGTGCCGCTTTTTATATTAACATAGTCCTTGGCCTTAACGGCGTTATTTACCGCATTTACCGTAAGGGCAAGCTTTTGTATAACGACCTCGTCCTTGCCGCTTACGCCGTTTGCATAGGTGCCGTTGATGACAAGACTGCCCGTACCCTTTAACTTTATGCCGTCGTGCGAGAAAACACAGCCGTTCGGATCTTCCGTTACCGTTTCGTTTCCGCTTTCGTCGGTCTCCGTTTCAAATACCGCAGGCGTTCCGTCCGTAAGCGTATTTACCGTGTTTTTCTTTGCGCTTATTTCTATATCGCCGTTTATTCCGTATATTGCGGGGCCGTTGGAGTTTGTTATCGTTACACCGTTTAAATTAAGCTCCGCATTGTTATTGTCGTAAGACTCGGGGATATCGACTATTATCTGTCCGTCGGAAAGAGTACCCGAAATATTGTATGTACCGGGGCTGATTATTTTTATTGTATTTGCCGCATTGTCGATCTCGGCGTAAACGGTATTTTGTGCCGCACCGTCAAATGTGATGGCATTGTCGCTTAGGACTATTGTGTGCTTTGCCTCGTCGGGTATGGTGTACAGACCCGACACAGCCTTTAATATGTATGCGGCATCGGTCTTGTCCACGGCACCGTCGTTGTTTACATCGGAATACGAAAGATTTGCAAATTGCGTACCCTCGTCAACATATTTCATCACGGTCACCGCATCCAAAACATCCACAGCACCGCTTTTATCCGCATCGCCGCGTATTATTGCCGCTGCGGCGGATGCCGAAATGCCTGCCGTCATAATTGCAGCGGTAAATGCCGCAATACCCATAAATTTGCGTTTCATACTGAACCTCCCATAAAAGCAATTATAAATTTATACTTTAATGTTAAAATGCCTTTATTAAATTCAGATTAGATTAAGATAAAATTTGCATAAAAAAGCAGATATCCATAATGAACATCTGCTTTTCTTGTTTTTATTTGTGCATATTCAATTCGGCAATGTATCTTACTTCGTCCTTTGCGGCAACAAATGCGTCCACAATGTCGGGATCGAAATGACTGCCCGAGCCTTCAATTATTATATCCATCGCTTTTTCAAAGGTAAAGGGCTCTTTGTAGCTGCGTCTGGATACCAACGCATCAAATACATCCGCAACGGCCATTATACGCGCCGACAGAGGTATCTCCTCGCCCTTGAGACCCTCGGGATAGCCCATGCCGTTCCACTTTTCGTGGTGGTAGGCGGCAAGGTTTTTGGCCTCCATCAGATAGCCCGATTCCGACACAAGCTCCATCGCGCCCTCGATTATCTCCGCGCCTGCGGCGGAGTGGGTCTTCATTATCGCAAATTCCTCGTCGGTCAGTTTGCCGGGCTTGTTGAGTATGCTGTCGGGTATCTTTATCTTGCCTATATCGTGCAGAGGTGCGGAGTTTACCACGTCCTCTATATAGCTGTCGGTCAGTACGTCAAGGTGCTTGCCGTTTTTCTTCAGCTGCTCCATGATTATACGGGTGTAGGCTGCCGTCTTTTTGATATGGTCGCCCGTACACTTGTCACGGCTTTCCACTATATCCGCCAGTACAAGTATCAGACCGTTTTGCATCTTGGTTATTACACGGCCCTTATTTTGTATATCCTCTATATATCCCGATGTTTCGTCTATGGTCTTTGTAAAGGAGTTGTAAAGTTGTTCTATCTCGTCACCTGTGGAAATATCCAGGCTTTTGAAACGCTCAACGCTCTTTTCGCGCTCCTTTTCGGTGTTGAATGCAAAGTCGTCCGCCGAGATGGACATGGTGTTTATCGGCAGTATTACGTTGTATTCCGCAAGCCACAGGCCTATTGCAAGTATCAGTATGAAAAATGCAAAAAACAGGGCCGTACACTTTACAACAAAGCTTATCTCATCCGTCTTGACCTGATCCATGGAAATATCCGCCGCCGCATAGCAGGCACAGCTGCCGTCCGAGCGGTAAACGGGTATGTAGACCGTCAAAAGCCAGCCGTAGGAATCGTCCGAAATGATGGGGGGTATCTTTTCGCCCGCAAGCAGTGAGGGCAGATACGGCTCAAACGTGGGGTCAAACGGGTTAATGCTGCCGACGGTGTCTCCTGCAAGGAAATTGCCGTGTATATCCTCGCTGTCAAGGTCAAATACCACATGACAGCCGTCCCTTCGTACCTGGTATACATAAATGTATTTTATATTCGAGTCGGCCTTGAAGATCGCATTGAGCCGCTCGTGCGTTTCTTTATATCCCTTTGCATCGGTGCCGTTTTCAAGGTAATCGTCCACCCTGTCACCGTCCACAATGGATGAGGCGAGCCTTGCAACGCTTTCACACAAGGCCTTGTGCTCCTCTATGATGGCCTTATGGTAAAGGATAAAGCACATACCTATAGATGATGCCGCAATAATGATAATGGCCGCACTTATGATAAAAAGTATCTTGTGCTGCAGCGACAACTTGCGTGTGGACTGATTTTCGGCGATTATGCGCTCGTCGTCGGTAAGGGGGTGCTGTCTCCAGCCGTAAAAGCGTATAAGCTTTCGTATCTTGTCGGGGATAAAGCGCATGAACAAAAGCGCCGCCAAAACGGTAATGGTCTTGTCAATTATGTCTATCAGCAGGTCTGCGGTAAGCTGTGCCCAGAAAACACTATGTATGTATCTGTCGTACAGGTATATCGCAAAGGGTGCGGATATGCCCTCGCCTATGTTAAAACCGTATATGTAATAGGTCAAAAGCGAGCCGAGACCGCCGCCTATAAGCGCAAATACCAGTATTGCCGCAACGGTGCCGCCGATGCTTTTGAAAAAGCCCTTTCGCGTAAAATACGCCGCCGCAAGTGCAATAAGTATGTTTATAATGGCATAGTATGCGTTTGTTATGTCCGATGCGCCCTTTATTATGTTGGTTATATATCCGACGGCGATACCGGGCATATATCCACCGAGCATAGCGGTAAGCACGGTGCCTACCGAGTCAAAAAAGACCGGAAGCTTAAAATGTGTTGCCGCGGCCGAAAATACAATATTCATCAAAGCGCCGACCAGGCAAAATGCAAGTGCGGACAGCGGCTGACGAAGATCGCTGCGGCCGTCGTTAAAACGTTTTTTATCCATATTTGTCCTCCTTCGGTCAAATACAAAAATATCCAAATATATGTTATCACATTTGTACGACAAAAATCAATATTAATGTGAAGAGTATCCCGAAAAAATTTTTGCCGAAAATTAAAAAATTTTAATAATAATATTCTTGACATTAACCCCATGTTATACCTTATAATTAAAAGCGGAATAAGTTTAACGGAAAGAGGAGGATAAAAATTGAAAAGGATCTCTAAACTTGCGGGAAGGGTGATAGGCATGACGCTTGCGCTTTGCATCGGCTGTGTGTCGGGCGCGGTACCGCAGATGACTGCGGCTGCCGACAAAACGACGGTGTACATAATGGGCGACTCTACGGGCTGCGATTACTCTGAAAGCGACGATACGACCTATTATTACAAAAGAGTGGGCTTTGGTACGCGCTTCGGCGATTATCTGACCGACGATGCACAGGTGGTCAATCTTGCGCTGAGCGGAAGAAGCTCCAAAAGCTTTACGGCCGAAAGCAACTATACCACATACAAAAACTCGGTAAAGGCAGGCGACTATGTTATCATCGCCTTTGGACACAATGACGAAAAAAGCGACGATACCGCCAGATATACCGAGCCTCTGGGCGACAAGGACACAGAGGGCTCGTTTAAAAACAGCCTTTATGCAAACTATATCAAGCCTGCGCTTGATGCGGGCGCTACACCCGTGCTTGCAACACCCGTTGTAAGAAGAACGGCAAGCGGCACATGGAGCGCATCACAGCTTCATCAGGCAAACGGCGGCGATTATGCACAGGCGGTGCGCGAGCTTGGTACAGAGCTTGGCCTGACCGTTATAGACAATACAAAAATGACAAAGGACCTTTACGACAGCCTTGGCGTGGATGAAACGGTATATCTGCACGCATGGCTCAACAACAAGCCGAGCAGCGTGGACAACACGCATCTTAACAACTACGGTGCAGCCTATGTTTCTTATCTTATGGCAAATGCACTCAAAAGCTCGTCAAACGGCCTTGCGGCGTATGTAAAAAGCGATATATCCGCACCTGTCAAGGCAAACGAGCTTATAGTCAATCCCACCTATACCGAGCCCGACCCGGATGCGGCGGATCTTGACGAAAGCGAGCTTGCAAAAAGTGTATTTACCGCCACAAGACCGTGGTACGCAACAGCCTTTGGCGATATAGGCGGTGTATCCAAGCTGGTCAAAAACGGGGCGCTTGTCGTAAACACGACATCGGGCAAAACAAACTTTGAAATAACCGAGCTGAGCGAAAACTCGGTACGCATAAGAACGGGCGATGCTGCAACAAATCAGAGCTTCGGCAAGATAGCGGCTACAAGTGATGCGTTCACGCTGTATTATATGCCCGTGGATGCCGCATCCAACTTTGAGATAAGCGCCGATGCAACGGTAAATGACGTACTTATAAACAATCAGGTGTCCTTCGGTGCCGTTTGTCTTGACAGGGTATCCGTGGACGACAGCAATAAAAACCTTTACAGCTATGTTGCCGCTGGTGCGCTTAAATACGGCGACAGCGCAAATGTTACCTTTGCAAGGACAGACGATGTGCTTGCATCAAATGTTACGGCGGCATATACTCCCGCAAAGGGCGATACCGTTAAGGTAAGGATAGTCAAGGCGGGCGACAGGTTCAAGGTCACCTACGGCGATGTTACCGAGACCTATACAAACAAAATGAGCGGCACGGTTTACTTTGGTTTTTACACCACAAGAAATGCGGATGTTACATTCTCAAACATTGCATTTAACAATGAGATAGTTGAGGGCGACCCCGACGAGGAAAGCACAACGTCAAGCGAAACAACGACCGATGCAACAACGGAGGCAACGACCGAAGCAACGACCGAGGCGACTACCGAGGCTACAACCGAAGTAACCACCGAGGCTACAACAGAGGCTACAACCGAAGCGACCACCGAGACCGTGACCGAGACCTCACCCGAGATCGTTGACGACACAGTCCAGCAGATAGGTCAAAGCTTTGACGGCACAAGCTATACATATATCGCGTCTATAGACAGCCTTAATTACAAGGAAGTCGGCTTTATATTTGAATATGACGGCAAAACGGCTGTAAGAGGAACAAATACGGTCTATACATCTGTCCCAGGATACGGCTATGATACCGAAACAGACGGCAAAACAACAAATTCATTCGGCAGCAAGTATGTCTATGCTTATACCGTGGAGGACATAAGCGGCATAAGCGGTAAAATGACAGTAAAGCCGTATTATATCGACCTTAACGGCAAGTTCTGCGAGGGCAGCGCATCGGTCGTTTCCGATTTTGACGGCGACAGGGCGCAGCTTGACAATGTACAGGCGCAGTTACGGGCTGTTGATATGCCCGCCGATATTAAGGAGATACCTTTTATCGAGGACGAAACAACAAGCGGCAATGCCTTTATTACCGAAATACCGGAGGTGGCGTAATGAAAAAAACATATACAAAGCCTGTTTTCGGCATAATACAGTTTGAAAACAGCGATGTGATAACCCTCAGCGGCCTTATTTTCGGCGGTGACAAGGGAGAGTCGCAAAAGGAGAGCTTCGGCTCACTTTTCGGAAACAATTAAAATAAAACGGCGGATATATTTCTGCGAGACGGTTTTTCCTGTCAAAGAGAGATATATCCGCCGTTTTTGTCTTTGTCCCATTTATTCTATTAGTATTTTAATATACTTCTAATTTTTGATTAAGGACTTTCTAAACTGCCCGTGGTAGTATAGACCTACCAAAACAAAGAAAGGCAGGTAATAAAAATGAAAAACAAGATATATAAATTTACGGCGATAATAAGTATATGTGCAATGACGGCAGGCTGTTCATCGGCCGATACACAGACGGTGTCCGACACGGTGGAAACTGCGGCGGCAGCGGCGGGCAATACGGCGGTAACGGTATCGACGGAAATGCTCGGGGGCGAGATAAAAACGACGGATCTGCCGTCGGGCATCTGCTCGGTGATAGCATCGGTAAAGCGGGCGTTTTCCTCTGTGGGCAAGGCGCTTGAAAATGCGGCGGCAAAGGAAAGACAAAATACCGTTTCATCGACATCTTCGTCAAGCGTGACCACCGTAAGCAAGGACGAGCTTTTCAGCGACCGTGACCTTGAACAGACGACAGACACCTCATCGGCGGAAAAAATGACCGTTTCGGACGGACAGACGATAAGCATAACAAAGGCGGGCGTTTACGTTATAAGCGGCAGCGCCGAAAATGCACAGATAAAGGTAGAGGCGGGCAGTGACGACAAGGTATGTATAGTGCTTGACAATGTAAACATCAAAAATGACAGCACACCTGCGATATATGTCGTATCGGCCGATAAATGCTTTGTCAACCTGAGCGGCAGCAGCAATCTTTCGGTAACGGGTGCATTTACGGCAGACGGCAGTACAAACGCGGATGCGGTCATCTACTCAAAGGACGACATCGTATTTAACGGCACGGGCAGCCTTACCCTGACAAGCGCACAGGGCAACGGTATCTCGGGCAAGGACGATCTGAAGATCACGGGCGGCACATACAGCATAATCTCGACAAAGGATGCCATAGAGGCAAACGACTCCATCAGGATATGCGGCGGCAGCTTTACCATAAAGACCGACAAAGATGCGCTTCACAGCGAAAACAGCGATGACGATACAAAGGGCTTTATCTATATCTCGGACGGCACCTTTGATATAAATGCCGCAAGCGACGGTATACAGGGCACTACTTATGTACAGATAGACGGCGGCACATTCGATATCACGGCCGCAGAGGGCATAGAGGCTACCTTTGTACAGATAAACGACGGCACCGTCAGCATTTCGGCCTCCGACGACGGCATAAACGCAAGTACAAAGAGTAAGTCCTGCGGTACACCGACTGTGGAATTCAACGGCGGCGATATAACTATCGTAATGGGACGCGGTGACACGGATGCGGTGGATGCAAACGGCAATATTATCGTAAACGGCGGTAAAATTGATGTGACCGCGCAGACATCGTCCTTTGACTACGACGGCAAGGCCGAGTTTAACGGCGGTACTATAATCATAAACGGCACTCAGGTCAGCGAGATACCGCAGTCCATGATGGGCGGCGGCATGGGCGGCAGAGTCTTCGGCGAAAATGCACAGATGCCAAACGGCGAAATGCCGAACATGGGCGAAAGACCCGACTTCGGTGCAAACGGTGAAATGCCGAACATGGGTGAAAGACCCGATTTCGGCGCAAACGGCGAAATGCCCGACTTTTCGCAGGGCGGCGGACGCGGCGGCCGACACGGCAGGCAAAACTTTGGCCAAGACAATGACGGCGTGACCTCGGCAACTCCCAATGCATAAAAAAATATTTGACTATCACCTCGATATGTGTTATAATATAGCGCATATCGGGGGAGCTTGTAAACAGGCTGAGAGGATGTTATCAACATCGACCCTTACACCTGATTTGGGTAATGCCAACGTAGGAAAGATACACGCATTATTTTAAAAACGGACTCCGATATTTTCGGAGTTTTTTTATTTCAGAGGGAAAATTTTACAATTTCACGGCCTTGAAAGGAGAAACAAAAATGGCAGAGTACAAAACACAGATGGAGGCTGCAAAAATGGGCATAATAACGCCCGAAATGCAGGCAGTTGCAAAAAAGGAATACCGCGACCCCGAGTTCATACGTCAGATGTGCGCCGAGGGTAAGGTGGCAATATGCGCCAACCGCAACCACAAGTGCATCGACCCCAACGGTGTGGGCAGTATGTTAAGGACAAAAATAAATGTCAATCTGGGTGTTTCGCGTGATGTTAAAAACTATGACGAGGAAATGGAAAAGGTAATGGCGGCGGTCAATATGGGCGCAGAGGCCATTATGGATCTGTCGTCTCACGGTGACACTACGGGCTTCCGCCGCAAGCTTACAAGCGAGTGTCCCGCAATGATAGGCACCGTGCCCGTATACGACAGCGTTATACATTACAGACGCGACCTTGACACCCTTACCGCAAAGGATTTTATAGATGTGGTAAGACTTCATGCAGAGGACGGCGTGGACTTTGTTACGCTGCACTGTGGCATAACCAGAAAGACCATAGAGCAGATAAAAAAGCACAAAAGAAAAATGAATATCGTTTCACGCGGCGGCTCACTGGTGTTTGCGTGGATGTGCATGACGGGCGAGGAAAATCCTTTCTACGAATACTACGACGAGATACTGGATATCTGCCACGAATATGACGTTACCATCTCACTCGGAGATGCCTGCCGTCCCGGCTGTATCGCGGATGCGGGCGATGTATGCCAGATAGAGGAGCTTGTGCGCCTTGGCGAGCTTACCAAGCGTGCATGGGCAAAAAATGTACAGGTAATGGTGGAGGGCCCCGGTCATATGCCGCTCGACCAGATAGAGGCGAATATGAAGATACAGCAGAGTATTTGCATGGGCGCACCGTTTTATGTGCTCGGCCCGATAGTGACGGATATTGCACCGGGCTACGACCATATAACCTCGGCTATAGGCGGCGCCATAGCGGCAACGGCGGGTGCGGCGTTTTTATGCTATGTTACGCCTGCGGAGCATCTTGCGCTTCCCAATCTGGACGACGTTAAGCAGGGTATAATCGCAAGCAAGATAGCGGCTCATGCGGCCGACATTGCAAAGCATATTCCCCATGCGACAGACATTGACAATAAAATGGCAGATGCCAGAAGAACGCTTGACTGGGATGCGCAGTGGGAGTGTGCCCTTGACCCCGAATACGCAAAGAGCATACGCGCCGACCGTGCGCCAGAATTTGACGATACCTGCTCCATGTGCGGCAAGTTCTGCGCCGTAAGAAGCATGAACAAGGCGCTTAATAACGAGCACGTAGACATACTGTAATAAATGGGAAATAAATACAGTTATTTTATTACAAAAACATGATATTGTAAGCGAAAAATCGCTATATTCCGACAAAAGTTCACATTTTGTTAAAAAAAGACAAAATTTTTTTACAAAAATCTTGCAATAAGGTAAAGGATATGTTACAATTAATGTGGTAATGTAATGGTAAAGGAATGTACACATTTTGTTGACGTATAATTTTGCTGCATAAAAGGAGTGTCTGCTATGAAGGATAAAAATAAAAACAGACTTACCCCTCAGCTGATTTTGTTTATATTTGTCTATTTGCTTTTTGTGGGCGTTATGGCGGCGGTGCATATCAATAATGTCGATCTTAAAGTGGGCAGCGGAGAGCTGAGACACTCGGAGATAGATATGATACTTACCATGGTGCTTGCCGTGATAGTGGTGCTTAATGTGGCCGTGCTGAAAGAGCCTGCGTACAGGGTGGCAAGGGTGCTGTTTGCGGTACAGCTTGTCCCCATAATTATCGGTTTTTTGTTTGTGAGGGACTTTATTGTCGTACCGGCGCTTTTATCGATTATTTTCATGTATGTTATAACCTCCCTTGTTCACCGCCACCTTACGATGCTGGAGCGCAAGGAAAGGGAGCTGCACAAAATAGCCTATACCGACTCGCTTACAAATACCCCGAACCGCCGTGCTTTTAACGAGCTTATAATGACGCTTTCACAAAAGGACGATGAATTTGCGGTGGTTTATATAGACTTTAACAAGTTTACGCATATAAACGAAACGGCAGGGCACGAATTTGGCGATATGGTGCTTAATGAGGCTGTAACACGCTGGAAGTGCGTTATGGACGAAAACGATTTTATTGCAAGACTCAGCGGTGATGAGTTTGCGCTTGTGATAAGTCCATACAAGGATGAAGAAGCGCTTATGAAGCACGTTAGGGAATTTTCGGAGGTACTTAAAAACGAAATAACGATTTTTGACCGCAGTGTTTTTGTGGATGCAAGCTTCGGCATAGCGATCTGCCCCCTGCATTCAAAAGACCCCGAGACGCTTGTGCGCTATGCGGATATAGCTATGCAGATGAGCCGTATCTCGGGCGAGTCAAATATACTGATGTTTAACGACGATATGACCAAAAGCGTGGAGCGCACGGCGAATATAGACAAGCTTATGCGTGCCGCACTTGCAAACGACGGCTTCGATCTGGTTTTCCAGCCGCAGTACGACACGGTCAACAAAAAGCTGCGCGGCTTTGAGACGCTGCTTCGTCTTAACGACAGCGACGGCAGACCCATAAGCCCCGGCGTGTTTATCCCGCTGGCGGAAAAAAACGGCCTTATCACGGATATAGATTGCTATGTTATGAAAAAGGCAATGAAGACCTTCTTGCCGATGCTGAAAAAGCACAACGAAAGTCTTATACTTTCCATAAACATTTCGGCGGTGCATCTTGCCAAAAACAGCTTTTTAAGCGATGTTGAGTCCGCTGTTATGGAAACGGGCTTTCCGCCGCAAAATCTGGAGCTGGAGATAACCGAGTCGGTCTTCATCTCATCCATTGATACCGCACTTGAGATACTTAACAGGGTAAAATCCATGGGCATACAGCTTGCGCTGGATGATTTCGGCACGGGCTATGCTTCGTTAAGCTATCTTACAAAGCTGCCCATAGACCTTTTAAAGATAGACAAGGCCTTTGTGGACGGCCTGCAGCAAAAAGACAACCTTACGGACTTTGTTGCGGCCATAATTTCAATGGGACATCTTATGCACTTTGATGTCATATCAGAGGGCGTGGAGGACGAGGAACAGCTTAACACCCTTAAAATGCTGAAATGCGATTTTATACAGGGATACATCTGGGGACGGCCTATGGATATAAACGCCGTGGACGAACTTTTAAAGTCGGCGTGATATGTGCGGGGATTGTGTATAGTGTACATTATCCCCGCTTTTTATTGGTAAAATAAACCAAAAATTTGTTTATAATTACGTCTTGATTTTCTTTGCTGATTTTGCTAAAATATAAGTGAAGAGAAAAAAGACAACTAAATAATGGGCAAACTTATTGAAAGGTAAGGACGCAAAGCCAAGGGTCTACGGTATTTTATACTATGACAGCCGGTTGCCTGCCGTGGTGCAGTACAGGTTAAGCTTGTATAGTCTTAATGGGTTTGCTGATATTGGATATATCGGCTTTTTTTGTTACCCAAAAGACACGCTTTCCTCCATTAGTTAGTGAATATAAAACCAACTATCGAAAGGACGGCGGTTACTATGAAAAAGACTACATTATTAAAAACTCTCGCAGCGGCTGCTGCGGCATGCTTAAGCCTTCTGATGCTTACCGGCACAGCCATTGCGGGCGAGCTTGAGACAAAAATAACTACCACACTTAAAAATGCAGGCAAGGAAATAGACGTATCTTCCTACGGACTGACACCGCAGGAGGCAATGGACAAATATCTCGGCATAGTGGCACAAAACCCCGATCTGTTTTATGTAAGCAACCATGTTGATTGTAAGTTTGACAAGAGCACAGGCAAGTGCGTAGCACTTATTTGCAGCTACAACACGGCAGATATCACAAAGCAGAAGGCAGCCTTTGATGCAGAGATAACCAAAATGACATCCATACTTGGCCAGACAGCATACGACAAAGTAAAGAACGTACACGACTACATCGTTACAAATTACGAGTATGACCAGACAAATGCATCCCTTACGGCATATGATATGATGGTAAGCAAAAAGGGCATATGTACAGGTTATGCGGGTATGTTCAAGGCAGCTATGGATAAGCTGAAGATCCCCTGCGAGATAGCCATCAGCAGCGATATGCAGCACGAATGGGCAGTTATACAGCTGGGTGACAAGTGGTACAATGTTGACGTTACATGGGACGATCCTATCGGCGGCGGCAATACCGTAACCTATGCAAACTTCCTTAAAAGCGATAAGATGATGGGTATGTCGGGTCACTTTAACTGGACTACACCAAGCAATGTAATGTGTACAGACACAAAATACGATACAATGGGATAAAAGATTTGCCCCGGGGCTCTCCAATGTTTTTTGTTCGATCGACATTGGGAGCCTGACGGGGCTTTTTTTTGGGAGAAAAACAATGCGTATAAATTACAACTGCCTGCGCGACGTTATGCTCGCGGTAGAGGCACATGAATATATAGACAACGAAATGAATTTGACGGAGCTTTGGCACAGCGACCTGCTGGACATACCCGCGCTCAGGTATTACGAGCCAAAGGAGATAACCTACGCCGCAATAATTGCGATAGAGGCGGGGCTGATAGCGGGCAAGTTCCAGGCCTCGGGCGAGGAGGTAGACTATCTTTACATAATGCGTCTTACCGCGGACGGACACCGTTTCCTTGAAAATATCCGCCCCGACGATGTGTGGGATATAGTCTGCTCCTTCGGTGCGCAGACGGGTACATTGTCAATAGATATGATAAATACCGTTGCACCGCAGGTGCTTATGCGTATGCTTTCCGAAATGCAGTTTTTATAAAAGCCCCGCGTTTGTCGGGATATATCTCTTTAACAAAAAAAGCCGGATAAGTTATGATATGTACCCAGAATCCTGGACACATTGATTTATAAGCAGGCTACACACATGGATGCTTCTCTGTATTTTACAGGGGGCATCCATTTTGTTTTTGCCTGAATTCTTTTGTTATTGTAATAATCTATGTATTCATCAA
>JAFYGI010000031.1 GCA_017543265.1 Bacillota bacterium
AGGTTGCCGCTGTCGCACCATTTTTTGTATTTTTGCATAGAGTTGTACCAATATTTTTCATTTTTATTCAGGTCGACAATTCCGAAAAGCGGCTTCAATTTTGAAAGTATGTCACGCATAACAATCCCCATATCTTCGGGATTCAGCTTTTTATCCGTTCCCAACCATACAGCAACAAAGACATAGGCAAAATAGGCATTTGCCGCCATTTGATTGCCGCTTCCAAGCTCGGGCGCGTTTAATATAAGTTCTTTATATTTTTGCCTGCCGCCTTTTATTGCACACAGTGCAATTTCCTTTCCGTGATTTTTTTCTATGCTTCTTTTTATCATGGGCGCAAGTATGTGCCAATATATACCCTTATATTTCATTTTAAATCGTCCAACTTTCACTTTCCGTTTGTGTTCTTACCATATTGGCAAAAACTCCGTTTTGTTCAAGCAATTCATCGGGAGTGCCGCATTCTTTTACAATACCGTCCGAAAGCACAACTATTTTATCCGCCCCCAAAACCGTGCGCATACGGTGTGCAATAACAATAACGGTCTTGTTTTCTATAAGTTTTGAGATAGCGCTTTGTATTGCCGTTTCGTTCTCTACATCAAGGCTTGCGGAGGCTTCATCGAGCAGAATTATCGGAGAATCCTTCAAAAAGGCACGTGCTATGGAAAGCCTTTGGCGCTCTCCGCCCGAAAGCTTACTGCCGTTTTCGCCTATCACCGTATCATAGCCGTTTGGCAGCTTAAGCACAAACTCGTCGCAGTTGGCAAGCCTTGCCGCAGCGTAAATTTCTTCGTTTGAGGCATCTTTTTTGCCTATTCTGATGTTTTCTTTTACGGTATTGTTAAAAAGCGTTACATTCTGAAAAACAATGGAATAAACGGACATAAGCGTTTCGGGATCGATTTTTGATATATCCTCGCCGCCTACGGTTATTTTGCCCTTTTCTATATCCCAGAACCGTGCCGCAAGGCGGGATAATGTTGTTTTGCCGCCGCCCGATGCACCCACCAGAGCCGTTACCTCGCCCTGTTTTGCGGTAAAGCTGACATCCCTTAACACGGTTTTGCCGTCCTCGTAGGAAAAGCCTATATTTTTAAATTCAATATCATATCCGCTTGGCGAAAATTCGGTCGTACCCGTCTGCTCGGGATATTCGTTTACATTATTCATTCGGTCCGTATTTACCTGCAGGGCATTGACCGCGCCTATATTGATAAGTGTTGCGCTCATGGGCTCATAAAGACGTGATGCTGCCAATAAAAAGGCGAAAAACCGGATCGTATCAATCTCGCCCTTTATCAAAAGCGCACTGCCCGCAACGGCCACCGTACCTATACCGAGCTTTAGTATAAGCTGTGCCGTCACGATAAAAATTGCTATACCAAGCTCTGCACCTATCGCACATTTTTCGGCCGCATCCACCTTACCAAAAAGTCCCTTAAGATAATCATTTTCCGCATTGCAGCTTTTAAGGTCGCGGGCGGTCTCGATAAATTCCTGCACGCCCTCGTTTAGTTCGACTTTCGCCTTTACCTGCTTTCTTGAAAAAATATTCTGCACCTTTTTTGAGGTAAGCGCAATAACAAGCGCCACAGGTATTACCCACACGGCGGCAAGTGCCATTTTATAATTAAAGCAAAATAAACATATACATATAATTATTGTTGAAAGCATACTGCCGTAATACTGCGGTATCTGATGTGAGCCTGCGTGCTCGACAGCAGCGCAGTCGGACATTATGGCAGATGTAAGGTCTGCAAGGTCACGCTTGCCGAAAAAAGACAGGGGCAGCTTTCTGAGCTTTTCCGCAAGATTTATCCTGCGCTTGCCCGATTCCCTGTATGTAGCAAAAAATGTGGCATTATACTGCCAAAAATTGGTTATATAAATAATGAACAGGCAAAGTATGGACATTATAATATAACCCTTTGTTTTATCAGCCGTTATATCCCTATTAAGATAGTTCTCAGTAAATGAATACAGCAGCCCCACGGGAAACATAAGCGCTATATTTGATATCGTCACGGAAGCTATTGCCGTTATCATATCTTGTGCGCCTTTTTTTGTAAGCGCAAATTTCTTCATAAAAAATTCTGTCATATATTTCCACCCACCTTCCAGCCTGCACTTTTTTGATATTCCGTCCACATATCGGCATACAGGCCGTTCTTTTCGATAAGCTCGCTGTGCCTGCCGTTTTCTGCGATTTTACCGTCCTTAAGCACATATATTTTGTCCGCGTTTTTTATTGTGGAAAGACGGTGCGCTATCATAATAACGGTTTTGTTTTTTGCCATTTCCGCAAAGGCCTTTTGCACCTCGGCCTCACATTCGGGGTCGGCAAAGGCGCTTGCCTCGTCAAGAATAACTATATCGGTATTTTTAAGCATTGCCCTTGCTATGGCTATACGCTGCTGCTCGCCGCCCGAAAGATAGGTTCCCTTGCTGCCAAGCACGCTGTTTATGCCGTTTGGCAAACGCTCAACAATGTCCCCACACCTTGCCCTTGTCAGGGAATCCAAAATTTCCGCATCGGTGGCATCGGGCTTTGCAATGCGCAGATTATCGGCAATAGAACGCTTTAAAAGGCGGCTGTCTTGAAACACATAGGAAACGGTGTTCATCAGCGCCTCCTTTGATATGCTCCTTACATCGGTGCCCCCGATAAAAACCGCGCCCTCGTCCGGGTCAAAAAAGCGCGGTATAAGCCCCGCAGC
>JAFYGI010000032.1 GCA_017543265.1 Bacillota bacterium
AGTTACCTAATAAGATGAAGCAAATAGTTTTATAGTGAACGTCAAAAATATTTTGACGTTCACTATAGGATGGGGCTCATAAATAATCCGCCTTAAGCAAGCTTAAGTCCGATTATTTAATTCGCTTACTATAAATAATTCATAAAATATAATATAAAATAACTTTTTTGACAATCCGGGACGGGAAATGCGAAATGTGTTTCCCGTTTTTTTTGACAGATATAATATTTTCCCGCCCCTTAAAATATACTGGTATAAACGGTTTTACGGAGCAAAAACATGACACTATTCAAGGGCGGACTGAAATTTCAGGTATTCAACGGCGGGGTCGCGCGGCCGGTGAGCAGGGCGGAGGTGCGGTTATACGGCGAAGGGCAGCTTTTGGAGACGTTTTTTACAAACGGGGACGGCGAGAGTGACATAACGGAGCTTCCCGCACCCGCCGAGATATATTCCACCGAGGGCGGCGGCAAGCCGTACACGGCCTATAATGCCGAGATCACGGCGGACGGCATCGGCAGTCTGCGCATAGAGGGCATACAAATTTTCCCCAATGTTATCAGCATACAAAGCGCCGACCTTTCCGATAACAGCGCAAATACGGTGGTCATCCCCGCACCCGCGCTGTGGGCGGACGACACCGAAAAGATACCCGAGGCCGAGGTCAAGCCCCTGCCCGATGAGGACGGCTTTGCGGTGCTTGATAGGGTCGTGATACCCGAATATGTGATAGTACATGACGGGATTCCCTCAAGTGACGGCGAAAACTACTATATTTTATTTAAGGATTATATAAAAAATGTTGCCTCGTCCGAGATATATTCCACTTGGGAAAGTGCGGCGATAAGGGCAAATGTTCTGGCAATAATAAGCTTTACGCTTAACCGTGTTTATACGGAGTGGTACAGGGGCATGGGCTACAACTTTACCGTGACAAATTCGCCTGCCTATGACCAGACCTTTGTTTTCGGACGTACAATATTTGAGGACATCAGTCAAACGGTAGATGAGCTGTTTACCACATATATCAAACGCTATAACGCCGACCAGCCGCTTTTTGCGCAGTATTCGGACGGCAGGCGGGTGGTGCGTGCGGGGTGGCTCAGCCAGTGGGGCAGTCAGGAGCTGGCGCAGAGGGGCTACACGACCATAGAGATACTGCGCTATTACTACGGCGACGACATTTATACGGAGCAGGCCGAGACCGTCAGCGGCGTGCCCGTCAGCTATCCCGGAACCGAGCTTTCCATAGGCAGCAGGGGCAGCGCGGTGGCTACCGTGCAAAATCAGCTTGACCGCATAGGCCGCACCTATTATTCGGTGGGCAGACCCGTGCCCGACGGGATATTCGGCAGCGAGACCGCGGCCTCGGTAAGCGCCTTTCAGCAGATATTCAACCTGCCGCAGACGGGCGTGGTGGACTTTGCCACCTGGTATCAAATATCGCAGGTGTATGTGGCGCTGGAGAGATTGGCGGAGCTGTGAAAATGTTTGCTGTCTTTGGGGATAAAATAAAACGGCGGTTTCGGCCGCCGTTTTTGTGTGTGGGATATTACTGTGTGTAAGCTGCGGGGTATGCTCAATCCTTCTTCCGTCCCAAGTTCTTCAGACTATCCTTAAAAATATCGCTCATAAGGCGTTTACCCTTATTGCCGTAGATATCCTCTTTTTTAAGCTCGCCGAGGTAGAAAAGCTCCATTATTTTTATATAGCTTTCGCCGAGAGCGGTGGTGATAAGGCCTGCCGTTGCGCCCGAAACAGCGCCGCCGACAACGGTACCCGCGCCCGGAATGGCTTTAAGGATATTGCCCACTATCGACCGCCCGAATATCGTTGCACCCGCGGTGCCGACAACGGAGGAAACAAAGCTTGTCAGCAGGCTTTTACTGATGTCAAGGCCGAAGATGACCGTTATGGAGGCAATCATGGATATCTGCGTGGGCACCAGCATAAACGCATCCATAAACGGCACGGGTGCCGCGCCCTCACCAAATGCGGCCGTTACCGCAGCCGCCACCACGGCGTGCGCACGTTTTTTTTTAGCCTCCAGGCTGACCTTTTGCAGGTTTTGCAGGGTATCCTGAAGCTCGGGCGCAAGGGCCTCGCTCATTACCGAAACAAGGGTCTCCAGCCCGTAGGCCTTGGCCGTATACTCGCCGTCAAAATCCATATCCTGCGCAAGCACGGGCACCACCTTTGCGATGTCGAGGTTCTCCTTTTCCACAAGCGCCTGCATTTCCCGCGCCTTTGACTTGGGGCAGGCCTGCGTAAGTATCACCATAACGGGGATATTGCCCATGACGGGGCTTTGCGTAAAATCGCGCAGCCAGCTTATCTCGCTTTCGTCAAAGGTGCGGTTGCCGTTTACGTTTATGCAGTACCAGATGCAGTGTACCGCATCGTTTATGTCACGGGTGCGAAAACCCTTTTCTATTATGTCGAGTATCTCGCTTTTTACCTCTTTTTGCTGTGCGTTAGACAGCTCAAAGCCGGGGGTGTCGTACACGGTCAGCGGGAAGTCGGCCTTTTCTATTTTGCGTATGTCCTTTGTTACGGGACGACCCAGCCCCGTTGCGGCGAAATTGCCGCGGAAAAGGCTGTTTATAAGCGTGCTTTTGCCCACACCCGATTTGCCTATGACCATGATGTTGAGCCTGTTAAGGTTTTTTATTCTGTTGTTTATCTCGTTGATACATTGCTGTACCGTCTGTTCTATTCTTTTGTCCATAGGTCTCGCCTCGCTAATTGATATAGGCTTATTATATAACATTACGCCGTAAATTTCAATCGGTTTTTGTATGCGGGCGGCGAAAATTGACAAACCGCCCCGCCTTGTCAGTTATCTGCGGGTATCATAAATCCCACCTCTATCAGCCGCTTCATAACGTGCGGCTTGCGCAGCAGAGAATTTTTTATAAATCTGTCCATCTGCCTTTCCATAAGCCCCTTTATGTTGGTCATGTAGTATATCGAGTTGCTTAGCTTGGTTATCTCGTCCTCGAAATTTGCGTCGGGCGTAAAGGCCTTGTTGTAAATATATAGCCCGCC
>JAFYGI010000033.1 GCA_017543265.1 Bacillota bacterium
AAACTCTCATAAAAAAGTTTGTAACTCGAATGTTACTGACTTAGATTTTTTTCTGCTTTAGCAGAATTAATCTTCCTTGAATCTTTTCACGAAGTGAATTAATCTTCATTGATTTTTTCTGCTTTAGCAGAATTAATCTTCCTTGAATTTTTTCACGAAGTGAATTAATCTTCATTGATTTTTATAGTTGTTTTCTCAACTTGAATTTTAAGGGATTGAGTATTAATTCTTTGATTATTCGGTTTTCAAAGTACAAGCTTTGCCCCTTTCGGGGAAATGCGCGACCGGGGGCTCGAACCCCGGACCTTGTGATTAAGAGTCACCTGCTCTGCCAACTGAGCTAGTCGCGCTTATTAAAAATGCGCGACCGGGGGTTCGAACCCCGGACCTTGTGATTAAGAGTCACCTGCTCTGCCAGCTGAGCTAGTCGCGCATATATTAACTTGCCGTCATTCAACGACAAGAATAATAATACCATTATTTTAAGAGTTTGTCAACACCTTTTTTCAATTTTTTTAATATTTTTCGGAACACCGTTTTTATGCGGTGTTCCGAAAAACAAGTACATTATTATAAAGCGTATTTTTCAAACTCTTTTTTGACCAATGCGATAATATCCTCTACCGCAGTATCGGCCGAAAACTCCGTTTTAAGACTCTTGTCCCTCAAGGATATCTCGACAACATTCTTGTCGCAGTTTTTGGGGCTTACCACCACTCTTACGGGTATGCCGAAAAGGTCTGCATCGGCAAACATTGCGCCGGGACGCACATCTCTGTCGTCGTAAAGCACCTCTACGCCGTTTTTCTGCAAGCCGTCATAAATGCTGTCCGCAAGCGCTTTGACCTGCTCGTTATCGGCACGCAGTGCGCATATCTCCACCTGCCAGGGTGCTATGGTGATAGGCCAGATGGGGCCGTAATCGTCATGGCTTTCCTGACAAACGGAAGCGGCCAGACGGCCTACTCCGATGCCGTAGCAGCCCATAATGGGGTACTGCTGCTTACCGTCCTTGTCAAGGTAGGTCATATTCATAGACTTTGTATACTTTGTGCCAAGCTGGAAGATATTTCCGACCTCAATGCCCTTTTCTATCTTAATGGACTTTTTGCCGCAGCAGGGGCAGGCCGCACCCTCATAAATTTTAGCCACGTCAACATACTCTATTTTCTTGCCGTAGTCGCGTTCAAGGTTAGCGCCAACATAGTGATAGTCCACCTCGTTTGCACCGCAGACCATGTTATTCATACCGATAAGGGACTTATCAAATATCATTTCCGCCTTTGCATTTGAGTTTACGGGGCCTATAAAGCCCGCAACAATGCCGCTTTCCTCGAATATTTCCGCTGCGGGGTGAATTTCCTCGCCAAGGTAATTTCTTAATTTGGTCTCGTTTACCTCCAGATCGCCGCGGATAAACACAATAACATACTTATCGTCGGCGTTTTTCTGGTAAACAACAGCCTTGCAAAGATCCTTTTCTTCTATTTTAAGGAACTCGCTCAAAGCCTCTATTGTCTTTGTTTCGGGTGTATGTACCTTTTCAAGCGGCTTTACCTCGCTGTTAAGGGGCTCTGTAATGCACTCTGCGGCTTCCATATTACTCTTGTAGTCACACTCGGTGCAGATAACAAGCGTATCCTCGCCTATATCGCTTATAAGCATAAACTCATGGCTTACGCTGCCGCCCATCATACCCGAATCGGATTTAACGGAGATAACATTTTTTGCACCGGCACGCTTGTAGATATTCTCGTAAGCCTTGTGACAGTCCTTGTAATATTCCTGCAGATCCTCCATGCTTGTATGGAAGGAATAGGCATCCTTCATGGTAAACTCGCGCACGCGGATAAGGCCGCCCCTTGCGCGGGGCTCGTCACGGAACTTGGTCTGTATCTGATATATCATAAAAGGATAATCCGTGTAGGAATTTGCAATATCCCTTGCAAGATGCACGGCCGCCTCCTCATGGGTCATGCCAAGCACCATTTTGTTTTTGCTTCTGTCCTCAAAACGTGCCATTTCGCTGCCGATAGAGGTATATCTGCCCGATTCCTCCCAAAGGGATGCAGGCATAACAACGGGGAACATGACCTCCTGACCGCCTATTTTATCCATTTCTTCACGGATAATGGCCTCTATCTTCTGCATAATGCGCTTGCCGGGAGTATAGAGCGAGTATATACCGTTTGACATATAGCGCATATAACCGCCGCGCACCATAAAGGCATGGCTTTCGATAGTACAGTCCTTAGGTGCTTCCTTAAATCTTTCGCCTAAAATGTTTCTGACCTTCATAATTTCTCCTTTAACATAGCATACGGGGCTTATACAGCCCCGTGCTTTTATTGATTTACTATTTTTTGATATATTTCTATATATTTTCTTGCGCTGTCATCCCACGAAAATCTTGTTTTGATAGCGTTATCGACCATGCCCGACCAGCGGCCCTTGTCTGCATAGGCCTCAAGCGCTTTGTTTATCGCCCACATAAGACCGCCGCAGTCGTAATCCGCAAACAGGAAGCCGTTCTCGTTGTCCCTTATGGTATCCACCAGACCGCCTGTAGCGCGTGCAACGGGTACCGTGCCATAACTCATGGCAAACAGCTGACCGAGACCGCAGGGCTCAAACATACTGGGCATCAGGAAAATATCACTGCCCGCATATATCTGCTGTGCAAGCGTATCGTTGAACAAAATATTTGAGCTTACCTTGTCATGATACCTGAATGCAAGGTCCTTGAATATGTTTTCGTAATGATAATCGCCCGTGCCGAGCACGATAAGCTGTACATTTTTGCTTAAAAGCTCCTGCGATGCCTGAAGCACAAGATTTATGCCCTTTTGATCCACAAGACGGGATATAAGGCCGAATATGGGTATATCGGGGTCAACGGGAAGATTCAGCTGTTTTTGCAGCTGCATCTTGCACTCGCGCTTGCCGTCCATATTGCCTGCGCTGAAGTTTGCGGCGATCTTGGTGCTTGTCGCGGGGTCGTTTGCATCGTAATCTATACCGTTTACAATACCGTAAAGCTTGTTGTTTACCGCACGCAGCACGCCGTCAAGGCCGTAGCCGCCCTCGCCCGTCTGTATTTCCTTTGCATAGGTCTCGCTTACGGTATTTACCGCATCGGAGTACAGTATGCCCGCCTTCATGTAGTTTACCATGTTGTAAAACTCCAGCTTATCGCCGACAAAGTAGCCGTCGTTAAGCTCCATCATGGTAAGCGTATCGCGCGTAAACATACCCTGATACTGCAGGTTGTGTATGGTGTAAAGCGTTTTTATATTAGCAAAATACTTGATCTTGCTGTAAACATCCTTTACATAGACACACACGGGGCCTGTCTGCCAGTCGTTGCAATGTATAACATCGGGGATAAAGTCAATATAATCCAGAAATTCTATAGAAGCCTTCGAGAAGAATGCAAAGCGTTCGTTGTCGTCACTGTAGCCGTAGTATCCGCCCCTGCCGAAGTAGAAGTCGTTGCCTATCATATATGTAGGTACGTCGGCATGGTTTATCCTGTATATATCGGCCTTTTGCGTGCGCCAGTCCAGCGTAACGTCAAAGCCGGTAAGATATTCGCAGGAAGTAAGATATTCCTCCTTGATGGTACGGTATTTCGGGAAGACCACTCTTACGTCTATGCCCGCATTTTTAAGTGCCTTGGGCAGTGAGCCCGTAACATCACCCAAGCCGCCGCTTTTGGCATACGGCGAGACCTCGGTCGCTACGATCAAAACCTTAAGTGCCATAACAAAAACCCCTCTCTTGTACGATCATCTTTTGCGCATACAGCACACTGCAGGCTGTTAAGTTTCCCCTATAATGCTGTAATTTATACCCGCCTGTGCTGCGTATCCAAAAATAATCCGTATTTTTTTGAAAAAAGTGTTTATTTTTTTTCATTTTATATTATAATTATACTATGAAATGCCATTTATGGCAACAAAAAAAAGGAGAAAATTTAAAAAAAATGAGTGAACTGAAATTACGCAGCGAAGCAGACCCCAAAAATATATGGAGCATAACCGACCTTTTTGCAGACGACGAGGCGTGGGAAAGCGCCTACGGCAAGTATTCGCAGGCGGTAAATGACATTGAAAAATACGACCCGATAACCGCAGACAAGCTTGCGGACTGTCTTTCCGAGATGGAGGAGCTGTCCAAAAATATAGAGCAGATATATGTCTATGCCAACCTTAAACAAAACGAGGACAGCACGAACACGAAATATCAGGGCTTTACCGACCGCGCTGATTCGCTTGTTTCCGCATACTCGGGCGCTGTGTCGTTTATCGAGCCGGGCATACTTGCCCTTGACGAAGCCGTGCTTTTAAAGGCACTTGAAAGCGACAGCCTGAAAAAATACGCACACTATATAAAGGATATACTCCGCAGCCGCAGCCATATACTTGACAGCAAGTCCGAAAAGCTGCTTGCCGCCTTTTACGAGGTATGCGCAGGCCCCGACACGATTTACGGCATGCTCAACGATGCGGACATAGCCTTTGAAGATGCCGTTGACAAAAACGGCAAAAAGCACAGGCTCACCCACAGCACCTTTATCTCACTTTTGCAAAGCAGCGACAGAGAGCTTAGAAAAAGTGCCTTTAAAAACCTGTATTCATCCTATTACAAGCAGAAAAACACCCTTGCGGCGATATACAATGCTTCGGTCAAAAAGGATGTTACCCTTGCACGGTTAAGAAACTACCCCTGCGCACTTGACAGCGCTCTTTCGGCAAACAATATCCCGACAAGCGTTTACAGGGAGCTTATCGCAACGGTAAGGAAGCACCTGCCGCTTATGCACCGCTATGTAAGGCTGCGCAAAAAGCTTTTGGGCGTGGACAAGCTGTATATGTACGACCTTTACACCCCGATAGTTAAAAACGACATGACGCGGATAGAATACGAGGATGCCAAGGCCGAGGTACTGAAAGCCGCTGCGCCGATGGGCAGCGAATATGTCGAAAAGCTTACAAAGGCACTTAACGAGGAAAAATGGGTGGATGTTTACGAAAACAAGGGCAAGCGCAGCGGTGCCTATTCCTGGGGCGCTTACGGCTGCCATCCGTTTGTGAGCCTTAATTATAATTTTAATGTTGACTCCATGTTCACGCTTGCCCACGAAATGGGTCACGCAATGCACAGCTTCTATACATGGAGCAATCAGCCCGTCATCTACGGTGACTACACTATCTTTGTTGCGGAGGTCGCTTCAACCGTAAACGAGGCCTTGCTTATGGAGCATCTTTTGCAGACCACAGACGACAAGAACAGACAAAAATACCTTATAAACTACTTTATGGAGCAGTTCAGGGGCACGCTTTTCCGCCAGACCATGTTTGCCGAGTTTGAGCTGACCACGCACGAAATGGCGGAGCGTGGCGAGCCGCTGACCTTTGACTCCCTTTGTGAGATATATCTTAAGCTTAACCGCGATTACTACGGCGATGATATAGAGCTTAACGACGAGATAGCTTGGGAATGGTCAAGGATACCTCATTTCTACAACCAATTTTACGTTTACCAGTATGCTACGGGCTACAGCGCGGCAATAGCGCTGTCACAGCGCATTTTAAAGGAAAACGGCGCAGCAGATTATATCGGCTTTTTAAAGAGCGGCAGCAGCAAATACTCCATAGACCTGCTTAAGGGCGCAGGTGTGGATATGAGTACGCCTGCCCCCGTCGAAAACGCAATGAAGGTGTTTGAGGGGCTGCTGGACAGGATGGAGAATATCTGAGTTCCCTTGTCGAATATTGTTGACATTTATTTTTATCCATGATATAATTTTGTGGTCAATAAAAATAAATACGTTACAGGAGGCAATATGGAACCAAATAACAACGAAGAATTTCAGCTTGACGACGGCTTTAGCGGCAGCGCCGCAAATGCGCCGACAACGGGCACATCCTACCACTACAGCAGTATAACAAGTGATACCTCACAAAGCGGCAGCAATCTTTTGCTCGGTCTTTTGGGTGCCGTTATCGGTGCCGTTCCCGGCTGTCTTTTATGGCTTGGCCTTGGCTATGCGGGCTTTATTGCGGGTATCGCGGGATATGTTATAATGCTGGGTGCAATGTTCTGCTACGAAAAATTCAGCGGCGCGCTGGACAAAAAAGGCGTTATATCATGTATCATAGTGACCTGCATTGCAATACTGTTTGCAAACGTTCTGGACTATGCTATCGAGATATATAAATACCTCACCTCTGAGGGATACGAGGCGGACTTTTTTACCGTACTGATAAATACGCCCACCATGATAAAAGAGGCCGAAATGACAGGCGGCTTTGCGCTTAACCTTGTTATCGGCTACGCTTTGACGGCATGGTCGTGCAGCAAAACCGTAACGTCAAAATTATAATAACAAAAAAAGCCTTTTGGAACTGATATGTACCCAGAATCCTGGACACATTGATTTATAAGCAGGCTACACACATGGATGCTTCTCTGTATTTTACAGGGGGCATCCATTTTGTTTTTGCCTGAATTCTTTTGTTATTGTAATAATCTATGTATTCATCA
>JAFYGI010000034.1 GCA_017543265.1 Bacillota bacterium
AAATAATTTTGCGCATTTGCTTAACGGCTCTGTTTGCTATGTTCAGCCTGTTAGGCTTCACATTAGCATGGTCGTGGCTGCGCGCCATAATGAACGCACCTACAAATGCGCCGCCATCGGCTAAAATTATTTTTGTTTTTTTTGAATTTAATCAGCATTTCCTTAGCTTTCCATTACCGCATCTTTCATGCTCTTAACGTATTCGTACACCTTATCGGGTGCATTTTCGCCGTACTGTGCGATAATTTTTACAATTGCGCTGCCGACTATCGCGCCGTCGGAAACAGCCGCCATTTTCTTTGCCTGCTCGGGTGTGCTTATGCCAAAGCCCACAGCGCAGGGGGTATCGGTGTTTTCGCGGATAGCCGCAACAATTTCGTCAAGGTTGGTGCTGATACTGCTTCTTACGCCCGTTACGCCCATTGACGAAACGATGTAGATAAAGCCCCTTGCCTCTTTTGCTATTTTTTTGACTCTCTCGTGGGAGGTGGGCGCGATAAGGATAATTACCTCAACGCCGTATTTTGATGCGACCTCCTCCACCTCGTCCTTTTCCTCAAAGGGCAGGTCGGGGATGATGATGCCGCAGACTCCCAGCTTTTGACAGCGCTCAAAAAATCTGTCGTAGCCGTAGTGGAAAACGGGGTTAAGATAGGTCATAAACGCCAAAGGCACATCCGATCTTTCCCTCACCCTTTCGACAATGCCGAAAACGCCGTCCGTTGTCATGCCGTTTGAAAGTGCGCGGATATTGGCATCCTGTATTACAACGCCCTCCGCGGTGGGGTCGGAAAAGGGTATGCCTATCTCTATAAGGTCGGCACCAGCGCGCTCCATTGCAAGTATGCAGTTTACCGTGGTGTCGGCATTGGGGTCGCCCGCCGTTAAAAACGGGATAAACGCCTTGTTTTTGAAAATTTTATCCTTAAAAATATTACTCATATATCTCTACCCCCCTGTAACGCGCTATTGCGGCAACGTCCTTGTCACCGCGTCCCGACAGGCAGATTATGATACTGTCGTCCTTTGAAAATTCCTTTGCGTGCTTCATAACATACGCCACGGCGTGAGAACTTTCTATAGCCGCGATTATGCCCTCTGTCCTTGCAATGTATTCAAAGGCCTCAACAGCCTCGTCGTCTGTTATGGGATAATAATTTGCACGGCCTGTTTTGTAAAGGTTTGCGTGCTCGGGGCCTATGCCGGGATAGTCAAGACCCGCCGAAATCGAATAAACGGGGGCTATCTGGCCGTATTTGTCCTGACAGAAATAGGACTTCATGCCGTGGAAGATGCCCACCGTGCCATTTGCGATGGTCGCCGCGTGAAGCTCGGTATCAACACCCTTGCCCGCAGCCTCGCAGCCGATAAGCTTAACATCCTTGTCGGGTATAAAATTATAAAACATACCCATTGCATTGCTGCCGCCGCCCACACAGGCAATAACGGCCACAGGGAGCTTGCCCTCTTTTTCAAGTATCTGCGCACGCGCCTCTTTAGAGATAACACTCTGAAAATCGCGCACGATGGTCGGGAAGGGATGCGGACCCATAACGCTGCCCAGTACATAATGCGTGTCCTCGCAGCGGGTCGCCCACTCGCGCATGGTCTCGTTCACGGCATCCTTAAGTGTCATGGTGCCGCTTGTTACGGGATGCACCTTTGCGCCCAGAAGCTCCATTCTGTACACATTAAGCGCCTGACGGTCGGTGTCCTCCTTGCCCATAAAGACCTCGCACTCCATGTCCAGAAGCGCTGCGGCGGTTGCCGTTGCAACACCGTGCTGACCTGCGCCCGTCTCGGCAATAACGCGGGTCTTGCCCATTTTTTTGGCCAGAAGCGCCTGTCCCAGCACATTGTTTATCTTGTGCGAGCCCGTATGGTTAAGATCCTCTCTCTTTATATATATCTTCGGGCCGCCGAGGTCCTCCGTCATCTTTTTTGCAAAGTACAAAAGCGACGGTCTGCCCGCATACTCGTTCAATAAGGTATTAAGCTCGTCATTGAAGGCCTTGTCGTTTTTGTAAAAATTGTAGGCCTCCTCAAGCTCGTAAAGCTGATTCATAAGCGTTTCGGGGATATACTGTCCGCCGAACTCGCCAAAACGTCCTTTACTCATTTTCTGCACTCCTTAACTATATATTTTATCTTGTCCCTGTCCTTTACCTTGTCGGTCTCCGCACCGCTGCTCACGTCAATACCGTAGGGGCATATTTTAAGCGCCTCGCCGATATTTTCCGTATTTATGCCGCCTGCGAGGAAAAACTGTCTTTCCACGCCCTTTAAAAGCGACCAGTCAAAGCTTTTGCCCGTGCCCTTTCCGTTGTCCAGCACCAGCATATCCGCCGCGGAGGCATTTGCCCTTAAAACGTCCTCATGGCTGCGTATTTTAAAGGCCTGCCATATCTGCTTGCGGCAAAAGCGGCGCAGCGCTTCTATATAGGCGTTGTCCTCGTGTCCGTGCAGCTGCACGACATCAAGCACATCACCAATGCAATATTGTACCATACTTTCAAGCGGCTCGTCAACAAAAACTCCCACAGTCATTATTCTTTTGTCAAGCCTTGCCCTTAACCGCGCCGCAGTTTCAAGGTCAATATTCCTGTGGCTTTTTTCGTAAAAGACAAAGCCCGCATAATCGGGCAGAGCCTCGTTCACATAGTCCGTATCCTCGTCACGGAAAAGCCCGCATATCTTTATTTTTGCCCTGTGGCGGCGCTGCTCGCTTTTTTTGTACACCATCATTACCTGCATCCCCTTGAAAGCTCGTCCAGCATGGCACGCTTGTCGGGGCTGCGCATCAGCGTTTCGCCGATAAGCACGGCATTTACGCCGTTTTTGTAAAGCCTTGCTATATCATCGGGGTTCTTCATGCCGCTTTCGGAAACATATATAACATCCTCGGGCACCAGCTTTCTTAAATTTATCGAATTGTTTATATCAACGGTAAAATCCTTTAAATTACGGTTGTTTACGCCTATTATGCGTGCGCCGCATTTAAGCGCCATTTCTATTTCCTTTTCGTCGTGTGCCTCCACCAGCACGGATAAGCCGAGACTTTTGGCGATACCGTAGTATTCGTTAAGCCGGTCTTGGCTTAAAATACTGCAAATAAGCAGTATTGCACTTGCGCCCATTATTTTTGCACGGTATATCATATACTCGTCCACGGTGAAATCCTTGCGCAGCACGGGGATGGTGATATTTTGCACTATCTGTGTAAGATACTCGTCCGCGCCCTTGAACCAAAAGGGTTCCGTAAGGCAGGATACAGCGGCAGCGCCTGCCTGTTCGTACTCCCTTGCGATATTTACAAAATCAAAGCTTTCCGCAATAAGCCCCTTTGACGGCGAAGCCTTTTTTACCTCGCAGATAAACCCAAGCCCCTTTTGCGCCAAAGCCCGTTCAAACGGAAAACCCGTGTTTTTGTCAAGGCTTTCCGCATCACGTCTTACCGTTTCAAGCGATATTTTATTTTTTTCCTGCGCCGTGCGCTCCATTGTTTTTTCTGCGATTTGTTGTAATATCATTTATTTACACTCCACAATATTTATAAAATTTTTCATTATCTGCGCACCCTGCGGCGTAAGCACCGACTCGGGGTGAAATTGCAGACCGTATATGGATCTTTTTGTATGCTCGACAGCCATTATCTCGCCGTCGTCCGTGCGTGCCGTCACCTTGAAGCACTCGGGCAGGCTGTCGCCGTCCACGCAAAGGCTGTGGTATCTGGCAACGGTTATCCTGCCGTCCATTCCCTTGAACAGCGGGCTTTCGGTGTCTATGTCCGCAGCGGACTGCTTGCCGTGCATAAGCTGCTTTGCGTAGGTTATTCTGCCGCCGAACGCCTCGCATACAGCCTGATGT
This sequence comes from Bacillota bacterium, assembly GCA_017543265.1. Taxonomy (GTDB): domain Bacteria; phylum Bacillota; class Clostridia; order Lachnospirales; family CAG-274; genus RGIG4310. The sequence continues at coordinate 3,868 of JAFYGI010000034.1, forward strand.
CCGAGACAAATGCCCAGTATCGGCACATCCAGCTCCTTTACGGCCTGTTCGCAGATGCCTGCGTTTTCGGGTCTTCCCGGACCCGGGGAAATAATAACGGCATCGGGCTTTAATGCCTTTATATCGTCAACACTCATTTCGTCGTTTCTTATCACCTTAAGGTCCTTGACATACTCGCCCACAAGCTGAAATACATTGTAGGAAAAGCTGTCGTAATTATCTATAAGAAGTATCATTTTATCTTACACCTCCCGCAGCCTTGACCGCGTTTATGACCGCCGCCGCCTTATGCAGGCATTCCTCGTACTCCTTTTCGGGCACGCTGTCCGCAACTATGCCCGCGCCCGAGCGGATGAATACCTTGTTGTTTTTGCTGAATGCAAGCCTTATGGCAATACAGGTGTCAAGGTTGCCCGCAAAGGATATATAGCCTATCGCACCGCCGTAAATGCCGCGCTTGTTGTTCTCCAGCTCGTTTATTATCTCGCACGCCCTTATTTTGGGTGCGCCCGAAAGCGTACCTGCGGGGAGTATCGCATCCACCGCATCAATGGTGTCCTTGCCGTCGGCTATCTCGCCGCGCACGGTGGAGCCTATGTGCATAACGTGTGAAAAACGCTGTATCTGCATATATTTTTCCACCTCTACGGTGCCGAATTTGCTTATCTTGCCTATGTCGTTCCTGCCAAGGTCTACCAGCATATTATGCTCGGCCAGCTCCTTTTCGTCCCTTAAAAGCTCCTCCTCCAGCGCCTTGTCCTCCTCGGCCGTCTTGCCGCGGGGTCTTGTGCCCGCCAGCGGGAAGGTGTGCAGCACGCCGTTTTCCAGCTTGACAAGGGTCTCGGGGCTTGCGCCCGCTATCTCGCCGCTGCCGCCCGAGAAATAAAACATATAGGGCGAGGGGTTTTTATTGCAAAGTATTTTGTAGGTGTCGAAAAGACTGCCCTCTATCTCGGCCTCCAAGCGGTTTGAAAGCACCACCTGGAAAATATCGCCCTCGTATATATAGTGCTTTGCGGTCTCGACCATTTTGCAGTAGCGCTGCTTGTCAAACAACGGCGTAAAATCTGATTTTAATTTAAGGGGCTCGTTTTCGGCCTTTTCGCCGTTAAGGATCATATCCCTTAAAGCCGCGCAGTCGTTTACGGCCGCATAATAGCTTGTTTTGTAACTGTGCGCATCCATATTTACCATAACGACTATTTGGTTTTTGCTGTTGTCAAAGGCGATTACCTTGTCAAAAAGCATCATATCCATATCCTTGAAGCCGTCGCGGTCCTCCGCATCAAGGTCAAGCGTGGGCTCCGCGTATTTGATGTAATCGTAGGAAAAATATCCCACAAGGCCGCCCGTAAACGGCGGAAGATAGTCAAACACGGGGCTTTTGTTGTCGTTTATTATTTTTCTTATATATTCCTTCGGGTCGCCCGGTATCTCCTGCGCGGTAAGCTTTGTTTTTACCGTTGTGACATTGTTAAGACAGGTGAGCTCCATAAGCGGATGACAGCCCAGAAAGCTGTATCTGCCCCACTCCTTGCTGTCCTCAAAGCTTTCGAGCATATAGCAGTGGTCGGAGACCTTTTTCATCCTCTGCATAACGTCAACGGGTGTTATGCTGTCGTTTTCGATAACGCAGCTGACGGGTATCGTGCCGTAAAGCCCTGTTTCTGCAAGCTGTGACACTTCTTCAAAGGTTGGTCTGAATGTAAGTTTTTCCATGTTTTTTTCTCCCTTCATTTCTGTTGTTTAACGGTAGTCAATCAAAAAGACCCGTCCTTAACAAATCTTTTTGATCTGTCAAGGACGGGTCGTATATACGTTATCGACTCGCGGTGCCACCTTGCTTCACAGCTTACACTGCGCACTTTCAGGGTACAAGCATACCCCCGGCAACTAACGTATGCCCCCACGTCACGGCTACTTGTCATGCTTTCACCATGCCCTCTGCGGTCCATTTAACGATCCGTTTCCTGTCCGTTTCCAGCCTCCGGACTCTCTGTCGGCAATGCCTTTAGGTCGTATCCCGTTTTTATCTCCGCTTCATCGGTTTAAAGTATTGAATTTAATCTTACTTACAATTATCATACACCCATATTTATTTTTTGTCAACACAAAATTTTATAGTAAGCGAATTAAATAATCGGACTTAAGCTTGCTTAAGGCGGATTATTTATGAGCCCCATCCTATAGTGAACGTCAAAATATTTTTGACGTTCACTATATTTATGAGAAATTTTATTTTACACGCCCAAAAGACTGCGCTTTTTTATCCCGATAACATCGGCAAGGTCGTTCACGCCGTCCCTGTTTATATCCGCACATTCGCGCTGCGGGGCGGTCAGGGGCGCTATGCCCGAAACATCCTTTAATACCATGCGGGCATCGTTTTGTGTCCACACCTTGTCGCCGTCCGCATCGTAATACTGTATATCAATCTCGAAAATATTTACGCTGGTCTTTTCCTCGGGCACATAAAAGATATATTCGCCCGCGCGGGGTGCCGTAAGGGTGGGGACATAGTTTTTTGTGGTGTTGTTTATATCCGTTTTGGTCGCCTGTTTTGCGGCAGCTATCTTTTTGTCGGATGCGCCCACAAGCACATACATCGCCTTTTGGCAGGTGCTGGTGCCGAGACTGCCGTAAACGGTTATATCCGCCATGCAGGGCACCGTTATTTTTATGCCCCTTTCGGGGAGAGCCGAAAGCACGGTGCCGACGGAGGAATTTGCCTCGGTCAGCTTTTTATTGGCCTTTGCCATCTGTATACAGTTGCTGCTTGTGCCCGTGCCCCTGAACACCCGCTCGCCGTCATTAAAATCGGCATGGTTGCTCTTGCCCTCGAATGCCGAGAGGGAGCTGCCCGAAAGCCATATACTCACGCCCTGTCCCAGTACCGCATCCGCGCCGAGACTGCCGCCCGCCGCGTCCGCCGCGATAACGACAATACGATCCGCCATTGCGCTGTCCTGCGGTGCGGCCTGTGTTGTTGTGTGTATGGTGGTCGTTTCCGTTGTGGTCTCGGTAACGACGGTGGTCTGTACAGTTGTGCCGTCGGTGGGCGTTATATCTATTTCAAACACATCCACCGTTGTCTGCGATGCGGGGACAAAAAATATATATTCCCCCGCCGCAGGCAGAGTAAGCACGGGTACGGTATACATATTGTTTGCCGTCTTTTGTGCCGCTGCCGCCGCGGCTATGCGGCCGTCATTTGCCGAAACAGCGGCAAAAAGCGCCGTATCGGTGGATATAAGGCCGTAGACCCTCAGCTCGCACGGGGAGGAAACACTTATTTTTATACCCGTATCCACGCCTTTTTCGGGTATACTGCCGACCACAGCCGACTCCGCGCTTATACTTTTATTGCCCTTTGGTATCTGCACGGTATTGTTGCCCTCTGCCTTAAACACCCGCTCGCTGTCCGTACCGCTGTTAAAGGTGCCTTTTTTTGACTTGACGCTGAGTGCATCGTCCTTGGATGCCGTTGTATGCGCCGTCATGCCCGTGCATATCACGTCACCGTTATAAAAGGTCTTTTTGTCCTTTTCCGCGTTTTTTACCGTGTCAAGCTGCGACATGACCGTTTTTGACGTCTCCGCCGCCGCGCACATACACGGCATAAGTGCCGACAAAGCAAAAATTGCCGCAAATATAATGCGTTTTAAAGTTTTTTCCATATAATTCTCCTTTCGTTTTTTATTTCCGCTCATGTATTTGGCGTAATTATACCATATCCCGCCAAAAAATGCAATACGGTACGGATTTGGGTTTCCCGATTTTTGTTAATAACGGCAAGCCCAAAATTATTGGCAGAAATTCGGCAAGCATAGCCGAAACGCGCACAAGCGCGTACAGGCCAACCTCTGCCGTAAAAGATAACACATCGTATGAGAATTTCCGCCGTAAGCAGTATTATAAACGAACAAAACGTATGCGATAACCTTTCGCCGTGGGGCCGTCTTGACAATTTCGGACAAAATATGTATACTTTTGATAGAGCGGCAGACAACCGCCCGTATTGTCAAAAAAAGGAAGAGAAGCTTATGAAAAATACCTTACTTGCATATTTTACCGAGTTTATCGCCATAAACACCCAATCCGACCCCGAGACCGACACCTACCCCTCCACCGAGGCGCAGGAGCTTTTTGCGGAGGTCATTGCGGGCAAGCTGAGTGTAATGGGCATGAAAGACGTGAATGTAGACCGCTGGAGCTATGTCACGGCCACACTTCCCGCAAACACGGACGAAAAGCTGCCCGTTATAGGCCTTATCGCGCACATGGACACCAGCCCGGACTACAGCGGCATGGGCATACGCCCCAATATAATAAACGATTACAACGGCAGCGATATTGTTTTAAAGGACGGCATCGTTATTTCCCCCGCGGAATTCCCGATACTTAAAAACTATGTCGGCAAGACGGTCATAACCGCAGACGGCACCACCCTGCTGGGCGGCGACGACAAGGCGGGCATGGCGGAGATATTTACCGCCATGGACTATCTTATAAAGCACCCCGAAATAAAGCACGGCACAATAAGGGTGGCCTTTACGCCCGACGAGGAGATAGGCGCGGGCGTGGATCACTTTGACACGGAGAAATTCGGCTGTGACTTTGCCTACACCATTGACGGCGGCGACGAGGGCGAGATAAGCTATGAATGCTTCAACGCCGCACGCGCGAAAATAAGCATACGCGGCAAAAGCGTCCACCCCGGCAGCGGAAAGGACAGCATGATAAATGCGGCGCTGCTGGCAGCGGAGCTGAACGCGCTTTTACCCGATGAAACACCGCGAAATACCGAGGGCTATGAGGGCTTTTTCCACCTGACCGATATAAAGGGCGATGTGAGCCGCGCAAGCCTTGAATATATAATACGCGACCACGACAGACAGCGTTTTGAAGCACGCAAGCAGACATTGAAAAAGGCCGCCGACAAGATAAACGCAAGGTACGGCAGCCGTGTGGAAACGGATATATACGATGAATATTACAATATGGCCGAGGTCATAGAAAAAAATAAATCTGTGCTTGACCGTGCGGTAAAGGCGGCCGAAAAGGCGGGTGTCGTACCCGATATACGCCCCATACGCGGCGGTACGGACGGCGCAAGGCTGTCGTTTATGGGTCTGCCCTGTCCCAATCTTTTTACGGGCGGACATAATTTCCACGGCCCCTACGAGTTTGTTGTACTTGAAAGCATGGAAAAGGCAGTCGAAACGATACTCAACATAGTAACGGCATAAAAAAAGCCCCGCATAACTGATATGTACCCAGAATCCTGGACACATTGATTTATAAGCAGGCTACACACATGGATGCTTCTCTGTATTTTACAGGGGGCATCCATTTTGTTTTTGCCTGAATTCTTTTGTTATTGTAATAATCTATGTATTCATCA
>JAFYGI010000035.1 GCA_017543265.1 Bacillota bacterium
TGATGAATACATAGATTATTACAATAACAAAAGAATTCAGGCAAAAACAAAATGGATGCCCCCTGTAAAATACAGAGAAGCATCCATGTGTGTAGCCTGCTTATAAATCAATGTGTCCAGGATTCTGGGTACATATCAAAACCGAGGCTTTTTTAATTGTGCGGGGTCGGGTGACGACCCCTTTTTTATTTTACATACCTATATTATTTAAAAGAACAGCCATCTGTGCTCTTGTTATTGTTGCGGTGGGGTCGATCTCGGTATCGGAAACACCTGATACGATGCCTTCGTTAAGAAGTGCCGCAACAGCAGTCTTATATTCGCTGCTTATCTTGCTTGAGTCGCTGTATGCGCTGAGAGCGGTCGTGTCTGTGTCAAGAGTCCTACCCTTTAATTCAAGGCCCTTGTAAACCATGTACATAACCTCTTCGCGCGTTATAGCGTTCTGGGGCTTGAAGCTGTTGCCCGTAACGCCTGCGCAAATACCGCGGTATCTTGCTACATTTACATATTTTGCATAGTATTTGTCGCTTGAAACATCATCAAAGCCGCCTGCATAGTCATCGTTTTCAATGCCTATCATCTTTGTAAGCACGATGGTGAAATCAGCCTTGGAGCACTGATCGTCGGGTGCGAAGATAGTGGAGCTTCTGCCGTTGATATAGCCCTTTGCAGCCATGTTGTTGATGGCATTTACTGCCCACTGTCTGTGTGAGATATCGGTAAACGCGGGCTTGCCTGCGGGTGCGGGAGCCTGTCTAACGGGTGTCTCGATAACAGTCTGCTGTGTTGTTGTCTCGGTAGGCTTTTCGGTCACGGTCTGTGCCGCTGTGCCGCTTACCTCAACCATAAGCTGTACTACTTCGTTTGAACGCTTGTTCTCAAATATAACGTATGTCGTGCCCTTCTTGTTGCCGACAAGTGTGTTGTTCTTTACCTTTGCTATGCCTGTTTCATAGTAGGAGATATCATAACGCGCTGCATCGTCGTCAAGATACTTGTCAAGGTCGATGGAACCGTCAGCCTTTAAGCTTACATCATAGTTGCTGTAGTTTTTGTTTACCTTTACGTTAAACTGATAGTTTTTGCTGCCCCATGCCTTTACAACAGCGCTGCCTGCGCCGTAAGCCTTAAGCTTGCTGCCCGATACGCGGCAAACTTCCTTGTCGCTGGTCTCCCAGTCGTAGTTGCTTGCCGATTTTGCAAGGTAGTCGGAAATATCAACGCTGTCGCTTGTACCCATGTAGATAGTGTACTTTTCGTTTATGCTCTTGGAGCTTGAGGAACTGGTGGACTTAACGGTCACGTTAAATTTGTAAACCTCGTTTGTTCTGCCCGATTCGTAAACATATACCGTTGTGCTGCCGGACTTTTTGCCGTATACAACACCCGAGGAGTTTACCGTGGCGATGCTTGTGTTGCTGCTTGTCCAGTCGTAGTTGCGTGCGGAGCCCGAAACATTGTTGGACAGGTTGTAGCTTTCGTCAACATATACGGTTACATCCTTTGTTGTGACCGACGAGCTGCCCGATGCCTTAAGCTTGAACTGGTAGGACTGGTAGCCGTCGGGAGCATCTGCATAAATCGTTGCGTTGCCGCTGTTTTTAACATATGCAACACCCTGAGAATTTACCGTAACAACTGTGGTGTCGTTTGAACTCCAGGTGTATAAGCTTGCCCTTTCGTTGAGGTAAAGGTTTGCAAGGTAAAGAGACTCGCCTACATTACCCATTATATCAACGTAGGTCGTGCCTGCCTTGGTTTGTGTGTTATCCTCGGCAACGCTTATATAGAAGGTACCTTCTTCGTAATCGTTTGTCGCGGTTATTATGGCAAGACCGGGTGTCTTAGCCTTTACAACGCCGCGGCTTACCGTAGCAACATAGGTGGAGTCACTTACCCAGCTGTAGTTTGAGGGAGAAGCCTCCATAAAATCGCTGAGGTCTACCTCCTCGCCCTCTATCAGTTCGATGGATTTTTTGAACTTGTTGACCGATTTGGGCTGTTCCTTTGCCTCAACGCCAACCTTAAATGCCCATACCTCATATTCGTGAGTGGCTGTAACGGTAGTATAGCCTGCGCTTTTTGCCGTGATAACACCGCTGTTTACTTTTGCAACGGAGCTGTCGGAAACACTCCATGAATAGGAGCCTACGGTATAGGTAAGATAATCGCTTATATCGCAGCTTTCGCCCTCTGCCAATTCAATGGACGTGGTATTGAAATCCTGCTCTATTGCAGGCTCGTCGTAATCGCCGTCATACGAACCGTCATTTGCAAATGCGGGTACTGCAAAAGCGCCGCAAAGCATTGCTGCCGAAAGCGCAAATGCCGTTGTTTTCTTTAATAAGTTTGATTTCATATTCATTCACCCTTCATATTTATTCTTTTCCTTAAATGTGTTTATAACGACTGTGTGCGGTCATGCCCCCTTTGTACAGTATTATATTATATATTATAACCGTCAATTTGGCTTATGTCAAATAATCTTTTTAGACAGTACGGCCAAATTGTTTACAATAATAGGCCAAAGTGCAAACATTTCACGACAGTTCACTGCGACTTTTGCCGTACACTGTAAAATTCGCCGTCCGTTAAGAAAATCCTTTTAAGCCGACCGAAAAAGAACAGGCAAATTTTCCCTTTTTAAAGTGGGGGCGGTATTAAAATACGGGGCGGGATATTTTTGCTTGACAAAGGCTTTTGTATGTTATATAATAAATGTTACATAACAAATGTTATATAATGATGGAGTGATAAATATGCCGCCAAAACCAAGGTTTACAAAACAGGATTTTATAAATGCCGCGCTGGATATAATCCGCGAGAGCAATATAGAAAGCGTCACCGCGCAGGCGGTGGCAAAAAAGCTCGATACATCTACAAGGCCGATGTTCAATTACTTTGATACATTGGAGGAGCTGAGAAATGCCGCGGCAAAATGCGCACGGGAGATGTACAATGCCCGTGCCGAAAGGGGACTTGCAATGACCCCCGCGTTCAAGGGCTTTGCTATGGAATATGTTAAATTTGCAATGGACGAGCCAAGCCTTTTCAGACTGCTTTTTATGCAAAAGGCGGAAAATTCGGATATGAAAAGCGTGCTTGACAGCGAGGGGCACCTTGACAGGGTAATAGATGCCGTAACGGAGACCTTTAATATTGACAGCGGGCGGGCAATGTGGCTGTATGAAAACCTTTGGCTTTATGCACACGGTATGGCAACGCTGTGTGCAAGCGAAGTAGTGAAATTTTCTCGGGAGGAGCTGGCGGAAAAATTCGGCGTGCTGTGCAGAAGTCTGCTGATGTGCATAAATGCGCCCGAGGACGAGCGCACAAGGATAGTGCCGCAAAGCAATATAAAAATAAAGGGAAGTGTAGAGGACTATATCAAGCAGGGGTGAGAAATATGAATATCAGACAAATAAAAATTGACTTTAATGTAACACCCGATATAAAAAGATATGTTTATGTTTATGCCGTAGAAAGTGATAAGGCTGTAATATTGATAGACAGCGGAGTTTCGGGCTGTGAAAGCATAATTGAAAAGGCTGTGGAAGAGGATGGATATAACTCGGTTGATATCAAGGCAGTTCTGCTTACCCACGCGCACCCCGACCATATCGGCACGGCGGCATATTTCAGTGAAAAATACGGTGCAAAAATTTATGCCTCGGCGGGCGAAAGACCGTGGATAGAGGATATAGACCTGCAATTCAGTCAGCGCCCCATACCAAATTTTTACGCCTTGGCGGGCAAGTCGGCAAGGGTGGATATAATTGTTAAGGACAGCGATACGGCAGAAATTGACGGCATAAAAATAAAGGTCATCGGTACGTCGGGACATTCCGCGGACGAGGTGTCCTATCAAATAGACAATGCAGTTTTTGTCGGCGATGCAATACCCGTTAAGGGCGATATACCTATATTTGTAAATTTGGAGAGTACGAAAAAATCACTTGACAGGCTTGAAAGCTTAATTGATGCGGATTTTTTCTACCCTGCGTGGGACAGGACTTACCAAGGCGAAGAGATTAAAATAAAAATTGCCGAGGGAAAGGAAATTGTAAACATCATAGAAAAAACAGTAAACGAAAATGACAAGGGACAGGATAACAAGGCGCTTGTTGACAGCGTTTGCGAAAGGCTGAATATGCTGTTTCTTAAAACCAATCCGCTTTTTGCAAGGACGGTTGAGGCGTGCAGAAAGGAATGATAATATGGGATGCTATTTTATTATTGATACATACATTGATGCCGAAAAGGGCAGGGGAATGTATGACGACTATATCCAACGCGTAAAGCCGGTAGTTGAGGGCTTTGGCGGTGAATATATAATAAGGTCGGAGAAAATAACACCGCTTTCATCAAAAAGGACACCGCAGAGAGTAATTATAATAAAATTTCCGTCAAGGGAGCAGCTTGAAAAATGTTTTGCTTCGGAGGAATACAAAAGTATAATGGATAAACGCACGGGCAGTATTGATGCGCGTGCGCTTATAGTCGAATAAGAGGGACAGTTATGGAATATATCAGGGTAACAAAGGAAAATATCGAAAAGGAGCATATCTGCTGTGCTATCTCGAACAACAGGGATGTGCAGGTATCATCCAAAAAGGCTTGGCTGACGGAGTGCTTTGACGAGGGGCTTGTATTTTTAAAAAGCGTTGAAAGGGGCAAGTGCTTTATCGAGTATATCCCTGCGGAAAATGCGTGGGTGCCGATAATTGCGGACGGGTTTATGTATATCGACTGTCTGTGGGTGTCGGGCTCGTTCAAGGGTCACGGTTATTCAAACGATTTGCTGAACGAGTGTATACGGGACAGCAAGGCAAAGGGCAAAAAGGGCCTTTGCATACTTGCGGCAGCGAAGAAAAAACCGTTTTTGGCAGACCCAAAGTTTTTAAAATACAAGGGTTTTGAGGTATCGGACGAAGCGGACAACGGCATACAGCTTTGGCATCTGCCTTTTGATAAGGCCGCGGAAAAACCAAAATTCAAGGACTGCGCAAGGCATCCGCATATTGACGAAAAGGACTATGTGCTTTACTATACAAGCCAATGCCCCTTTAATGCAAAATATGTGCCGATACTGGAGCAGACCGCAAAGGAGCGGGGCGTGAGCTTTAAGGCAATACACCTTGATAAAAAAGAGGCTGCACAAAATGCCCCGACTCCGATAACGACCTATTCGCTTTTTTACAACGGCGAGTATGTCACCAATGAACAGATGAACGATAAAAAATTTATAAAATTATTAGAAAAGTAACGGAGTGATAATATATGAATTACAAAGTAATTGATATTGAAAAATACTACCGCAATGGTGTGTTCCGCCATTTTACGGAGGATTGCAAATGCTCGGTATCAATGACGGCAAGGGTGAATGTTACCGCGCTTGTTGAATATTCAAAGCGCAGGGGCACAAAATTTTATATCAATTTTTTATATATCCTCTCAAAGGTGTTAAACTCCCGCGATGATTACAAAATGGGCTATCTGTGGGAAACGAACGAGTTGATATGCTATGATGTGATAAACCCCACCCAATACGTTTTTCACGAGGACACCGAGACCTGCACCCCCGTTTACACAAGCTACAGCGAGGACTACAATATTTTTTATAAAAATGCCCTTGATGATGTGGAACGGGCCAAAAATGACCGCGAATAAAAGCTTGATATCGTAAACCACCCGAATTGGGTTGATGCATCATATAGTTCGTGGATATCCTATGATTCTATGAATATAGAGCTGCCCGACGGGTATTTGTTTTTCCCGCCTATCGTCAACTGGGGCAGATACCGCAGGGAAAATGACAGGCTTGCTATGCCCGTGAGCGTGCGCCTTAACCATGCCATAGCGGATGGATTTCTTGTGGCAAATGTATTTCGTTTGCTGCAAAAGGAAATTGACAGTTTTGTAAAGGAATAAAAAATGAGCAAATACGACCCCTTATGGGAATACATAAAAGCAAATGACATTTCAAAGCTGACCTTTTACGAGATAGAAAAAATTGCGGGAGTGCCGATAGACCATTCATTTTTGAAATATAAAAAGGAGCTTGGGGAGTACGGCTATACGGTTGGCAAAATATCTATGAAGGAGCAAACGGTCACTTTTAAAAGGCTGGATATCGGACTTACATAAGAGGATAAAAATGGCAAGAGAGATAGAACCCAAAAACACAACAAGATACAATGCCTATAAGCTTTGGATGAAGGCGCCAAACCCAATGGTGACATTTTTTAAGACCTTGGATATAACGGCACTTGTTAAAACAAGCAGAAGAAAGCACCTTAAATTAAATATGCTTTTGGATCATTGTATAGGCAGGGCGGCGTCGGAAATAAAGGAATTTTACATACTTCCCGTCGGGGAAAGGCTTGTGTGTTATGACAGCATAGCGGTAAATACAATTGTAAAAAACAAAAACGGCGAGGTCAATTCATGCGATATTATGTACTATGCCGATCTTTATAAATTCAATAAGGAATATTTAAAATACACTGCTTATTGTGCAAAAAATTGCAGGGACAGGGATCTGTCCGAAAACAGTATGGTAATAGGTACGTCTGCCATAGTCGATACGGAAATTGACGGTGCGGTGGGTATGAACAGCGGCATTTTCAATAACCCATTTATCATCTGGGGCAGATACAGAAAAAGATTTTTTAAATATTATCTGCCCATATCGTTTCAGTTTCATCACACGCAGATGGACGGGGCGCATGCGGGAAAATTTCTTGAAAATTTACAAAAGGAGATAAAAAACATAAACGGAGGCTGATATGTGTACAATAATTAAAGCGGAATATGACGACCTTTCGGAAATATTGAAGTTACAGTATCTTGCCTATCAAAGCGAGGCGGCGTTATTCGGCAGTACGGATATCCCGCCGCTTAAACAGACCTTGGACGAGGTAATTGAGGAATTTAAAAGCGGCGTTATATTAAAAATGACGGATAAGGGCAAGATCATCGGCTCTGTGCGTGCAGGGGAGCAAAACGGCACGGTGTATATCGGCAAGCTGATGGTGCATCCAGACTACAGGCGCAGAGGCTTTGGCACGCGGCTTTTGACGGAGATCGAAAGTATTTTTCCGAATAAAAGGTGCGAGCTTTTTACAAGCACCAAAAGCAAGGAAAATATCAGGCTATACGAAAATCTGGGATATAAAAAATTCAGGGAAAAGGAAATAAAGGACGAGCTTATTTTTGTTTATATGGAAAAGGAGCGATAAAAGTGAATTACAAATGTGAAGTGATAGAGGATCTTCTGCCGCTGTACTATGACGGTATTTGCAGCAGAGAGACAAAAATAGCGGTAGAGGAGCATATAAAAAACTGCAAAAGCTGTAAAGGAATGCTTGCGGAAATATTTTATGACAGCACTTGGTGCAATAGTTAAAGGAGGAGTGAAAATGAAAAAGTTTATTTTTTGCATTGGTGCCCTTATATTTATGGCATCGTTTGCGGGATGCGGCGAAAAGGAAACGGTGGATATCCGCCCCGCCGAAAACACCGCACAGGCGGAAGCGGACGAGTTGGACGAAAAGACCGCCAAGACGCTTACTTCTGCGCTGAATACTATCGACAGGTTAGGTGCCTGCGCCGTGCCCTGTGATGAAAACAGCAAATTCACCGCGGAAAACGGTGATGTGTATTACAGGGTCACAGACCCCGAGTTTAAAAGCACCGAGGACATACGCAGCCTTACGGAAAAATACTTGACGGCGGAGTTTGTTTCGCGGCGCTATTCAAACCTGCTCGGCACCGACAGACCCGTATATATTGATGAAAACGGCGAACTGTATGTATTGTACGCGCCAATGGGCGGCGGCTTTGCCTTTTCGGAGCGCGAACCCGTTATCGAAAAAACGGGGGAGGGCGAATATACGGTAACTGCCGAATATGACAATTACGGCGGACTTGACAATCTCAGAATATATATTGTCAAAGACGGTGAAAGCTTTAAAATAAACAATATAGAATTTTGAAAGGAGAATTAAAAATGGACAAAAATATAATTATACGTTTGGAAAATAAGGACGAATACCGCGAGGTAGAAAATTTGGTAAGAGAAAGCTTTTGGAATGTGTACCGCCCCGGCTGCAAGGAGCATTTTGTGCTTAACAAATTAAGGGACGACCCCGCATTTGTCAAGGAGCTGGACTTTGTTATGTACAAGGATAATAAGCTTATAGGGCAGAATGTTTTTGTGCGCGCCGATATCAAGGCCGACGACGGCAGAGATATCCCCATAACGACTATGGGACCTATCTGCATCACGCCCGAGCTTAAAAGAAAGGGCTACGGCAAAATTTTGCTTGACTATTCGCTTGAAAGGGCAGCAGAACTTGGCTTCGGCGCGGTTTGCTTTGAGGGCAATATCGACTTTTACGGCAAAAGCGGCTTTGGCTTTGCAAGCGATTTCGGCATACGCTATCACGGTCTGCCCGAGGGCGAGGATGCCTCGTTCTTCCTTTGCAAGGAGCTTAAGGCGGGCTATCTTGACGGGATAACGGGCGAATACTCAACCCCGGAGGGATATTTTGTTTCGGATACCGACCCCGAGGGCTTTGAGGCTTTTGATGCACTTTTCCCGCCCAAGCAAAAATTAAAGCTGCCGGGACAGCTTTTTGATAATTAAGCCCGTACCGATATCACACGACAAAACCCCATACATTTTACACGATATCCGGCATAATACTTACCCCCCTGCTTGCTGTGGGCGGTGTGCTTATCAGGCTTGATTTTTCGCGGCATATATGATACAATACGCTCACAGGCTCTGTGCTGTATAAGCACACACGAGTTCTTAAAAATTACGGATCGGAGAGATTATTTTGAAAAAATATATTATTCTTATAGCCGCACTGATGGCAATGCAAAATACTTTTGCACTCACAAAAACCGTATATGCGGATGAAGTTGTTTCGGGGACGGCAATTTCGTATGACAACACCGAAAATACGGGCAATCTTACCTATGCAAGCGGTGTCGATGAAAAAATGTGCCATGCTTCCTATTGGAAGGACAAGCTTGGAAGAAATGCGCAAAGGCTGCTTATGACGGGCTCTGAAATAGAGGAGCTTAATGCAAAAATGCTTGCGGAGCCCAAGACCTGTATGCACGACCTTGAAAATATGCCCGAAACATATACCGCATCACCCATAGTCAGGGAGCTTCCGAAGGAAGAGTATTATGTAAACGGCAAAAGGGTGTATAACAGCCAATACTTTGGCAAAATGATAAAGGCAATGAAGGAAACGGGCTATTCGGGCGAGATGCAGACACAGTATGCCGTTGTGACAAAACGTGCGGATATGAAGGACTGGCCCACCGAGGATATTGTGGGGTATTCCGCAAATGATACCGACGACGAGCTTCAGGGCTCTGCAATGAATGTCAACGAGCCCTTTGTTATACGCCAGAAATGCGAGATAGACGGCAAGACATTTTACAACGGCGCGACCTTTAACTGCGAGGGCTGGGTGCCTGCGGACTGCCTTGCGATATGTGCATCAAAAAAGGAATGGCTCAACGCATGGAAGGTCGATATAAACGCAAAAGACTTTATTGTTGTGATACAGGATAAAATAAGTCTTGAACCGTCAATATATGTGCCCGAAATATCCGATGTCGATCTTATGATAGGCACGGTGCTTAAACTTGTACCAAAGGATAAAATGCCCGAAACGGTGGCAGAAAGAGGCACCTGGAACAATTATGTCGTCTATCTGCCGACAAGGGACGAAAAAGGAAATCATGTAAGGCAGCCCGCCCTTATATCCCAGCATCATAACGTAAGTGTGGGCTATTTGCCGCTTACCCAGGGCAATGTGCTGGATGTTTCCTTCGGCTGTCTTGGCAACCGCTACGGCTGGGGCGGTATGCTGGGTGCTATGGACTGCTCGATGTACGCAAGACAGATATACCGCTGCTTCGGGCTGGAGATACCGCGCAATACGACATGGCAGACGCAGATACCCGAGCGTGTATCGGATATAAGCGCAATGACCGATGAAGAAAAACTGGAATTTTTCAAAGGCATCCCCGTCGGTTCTCTGCTTATGTTCAGGGGGCATATAACCGTATATATCGGCAGCGAAAACGGTATGGCTTATGTTATAAGCGATACGGGCAGCCTTTCGGACAGCGTGGGAGAATTAAAGGTGATCGGCCAGATGAGCGTTATAATCAACCCGCTTGACGTAAGGCGCGGCAACGGTACAACATGGCTTAAAAATATGATAAGTGCCGTTACCTTCGGCGAGGGAAACACAAAGTATGTGTTTGGTGATGCGGATGCGGATGGTATAATTACCGCTACCGATTCCACCGTGATACTTCAAAAAGTGCTTGCGGGCAATTATGAAATGCCGATAGAAAAAAAGACGGCTGCATGGATGATGTATGCGGATGCGGACAACGACGGGAAGCTTACTGCGGCAGATGCTTCTACAGTGCTGCAAAAAGTGCTTGTTTCCTCATATAAAATGCCTGCGGAATGATGCTGCTGCTTAATATTTATCGCCTGCGGCATAACAAAGAAATGAACAGAGTTTTGTGGTTTATACCGAAAAATGCGGGCAGATGATCCTGCCCGCATATACATAAATTTTTTGATTTACACAAAAGTTAAAACAGTTTCGTTATTCGGTTGGTCAAAATCATATTCTATGACCTTTTTTGTACTTATTGCCTTATCTGCGCTGCAAAGTGCGTACTTATATCCGTCCTTCAAATCGTATTCGGCAAAGTAATATTTTTTCTTATCGAAATTCTGCTTTACCGAAATGCTGCCGTTATCAAATGAAATGGAAAACTCGTCAAGCGCAAGCTTAAATCCAAGCCCCGTTGCTTTCATAAAGCTTTCTTTAAGCGTCCAATATCTGAAAAACAGGTCATTATAGCTATCCTTGCTTTCACAGCGCATAAGTGCCTTATATTCCTCCGAAAAGAAAAATCTTTTCGCTATTTTTTTATCGACATCAATAATTTGTTCAACATCACAGCCTATATCGCAGTCGGAAACTGCACACATCACTTTTGTACCCGAGTGTGAAATATTAAATTTAATATCCTTGCGGTACAGCAGACATGGTTTTTTATTCTGCATTGTTGTCATGGTAAGATCCGTCACGCCCTCGGCAGCAAGTGCCGCCTCAAGCAATGCTCCCGCGCCGAGCGAGAGATATTTGTCCTTTGGAAATACCATTCGGTCGGCTTTTTCTCTGCGCCCGGGCGAAACTCGGCTGTACAGATCATTGAATATTTTTTTGTTTTCCAGCTTTCTTACATCGGCTAAATATACTTTTGTTTCCATATCAATTATTTATATCGTCTTTCGCATTGCCCTGTCGGACGGTGACTACCGTAACATTGAAACCGAGGACCCTGTTGTAAGTGATATTTGGAGTGAGTTTTCGCACAACATCCAGCCCGATCACATCTTTGCCCGAATCGTCCTTGTATTCAAGCGGATTAAATGGTATGCCGCTGTCTCTGAAGCGAAGTATCAGATCATTTTCGTTGATCCTTGTGCAAATATCAATATCACCCGTCTGAGTATATGCAAATTTTGCGGCGTTTGACGCAAGTTCCTCGGCTGTAACACTTAAAACAGTTGCAGTTTTTTTCTCAATACCGCTGTTGATACAAAAATCAAAGATTCGTTTTGAAATTTCAACTGCATTTTCCGTTGTATTGCTTATGGTCATATCAAGGACGTTTTTTTCATTCATATTGTCCAGCATAAGAAAGCTTGAAAGTCCTTTACGTTTTGCAATTATCTGCATAATAATAACCGTAAGAACAATCGCCGTGAGTTCCGAAAGCCCAAATGATAACCAGATAAGCCTTATATCTATCAATGAAAATATGTATATCATCGGAACAATAATTGCAGCTCCCTCAACGATCGTAAAAACCGAGGCAGCAAATCTTTGCTTGGTAGACTGGTAAAATGCCCTTATCAAATAGGAAATACCGTAAAATGGTATGCAAACGGAAAAGATGCGAATGGCTGTTTTCAGTTCCGATACGGTTTCAACGGGTATTTTGCCAAACATTCTGCCCAGCTGAAGCGGAAATAATTCAAACAGGATCAATACAATAAAACACATGACCTCCGAAGCAATCAATGCAAAGCGCAGAGCATACTTTAACCCTTTATTATCCCGCTCGCCGTACAAAGCACCGCAGATAGGCATTATGGTATTGGCCGAACCCTGGATAAATATAAGTGCAACATTAAGTCCCGCCAGGCATATTGCCGCTATCTGCATACCGACAACGCCCACTGCCGAAAGGATGACCGAATTGACGGCAGCTGTTCTGATAAAATTGCATATATGTATCAATGCGGATGCAAGTCCCGTTTTAAGCAGCTCGGCTAAAATTTTCAGATCCGAAAAGCCGATCTTTACAAAATGTACCGTGCGCTGCTCTGACATAAAGTATGGTATCAACAGCAATGACCCTAATGCATATCCGGCGACGGTCGCCCATCCCGCGCCCGCAATACCCCAATGAAATACTTTCATAAAAACATAATCAAGAAAAAGATTTATTATGTTTGAAACAATGGGTAGGGCAGAGGCTAATTTTTTCATACCGTCGGTGCGTACATAAGCCGCGATCCCGTTGCTGAACACGAGCAAAGGTCCGCTTACCCAAAGCGGTATAAGATAATCATATACATCCTTATAAAGCGGACCGTCCTGAGAAAGCCATGAAACGGTTGGCTTTGCCAAGAAAATTCCCATAGCCATCAGTAATGCCGAGGTAATGATGCCAAAGATTATCGAAAAAGTAAATGTCTTATTGGCGCTTTGACTGTCACGTTTGCCGCAGTATGTTGCGGCGAGGGTGTTGCCGCCGTATACAAAAATACTGAAAACTATGTTTTTGGCATATACAATGGGCGAGGTAAGGCTTACCGCGGAAAGAGCATTCACACCGAGAATATTGCCGACCATTATGGAGTCAACTATGGCAGCAAGATAAATAGATGTGCTCATAGCAAGAGTGGAAACAAGATACTCATTGTATTTTTTTCTTATGAGATTGCCTTTTCTTTCCGTCATATTCGTTTACCTCGTTAAATTATTACTGTCAAAGAAACCAAGCGATGACAGCGCGTTGATATACTTGCGGATGTACTTTTCATCGGTGTTTTTCCAGAAAAATCCTGTTTGTGCCAAAACCTGTGTTGTATAATTGTTTACCGAACGGATAGGAACGGTCTTTTTTCCGTGTGCCATATTTTTGTACGCGATCATACTTGAAAGTATAGCTGCCTTTTGAGGGTCTTTTTCGGCCTTGGCAACGGCTTCGTCAAATACCGCGTCTTCGACAAATTTTATATCTATACCCGCCCTGTTCATTTCGGTTATGATATCACCCAGCGGAATTATATGGTTGTTGGTACAATTAAAAAGACAACATTCCTTTGGAACGGAGGCAAGGGCAAAAAAGGCTCTGACACTCTCGTCAATGGGTCCCATACATATAGGAGAATTTATCATTGAGTATGGGAAACAGCCGAGTATTCCATACGACCTGAGTCTTCCCGAAAAATTGTTGGTAAGGAAGTTCATCTGGAATTCCCCGTCGCTTTCGCGTGCAGACAAGGTGCCTACACGGATGACCTTTGCATCAAGTCCTTGCTCCGCTGCGGCTTCAAGCACTACACGCTCGGAAAGAAGCTTTGAATTTGAATATTTGGTATCCAGCCTCTGACCCATATAAAGTGTCTGTTCATCAAGCACCGAGGAGATCGGGGGACAATTATCAACGCTGTTTCCGCTTACGCTTGTTGTGGAGAAGTGTATCAAACGCACACCTTTTTTCTTACAAAACTTCACGCAGTTTGCGGCTCCGCCGACATTGACATCCTCGATATCCGTTCCGCTTGAAAAATGCTTGACATTTGCCGCACAGTTGAATACCGTATCTATGGGAAGTTCCTCCATAGCTTCAAAGCATTTGTAATCTGTTACGTCTCCATTAAATGCTATAACTCTGTTTTCAAATTCCGCTTCGTCCGCATCATTGAAATAGTAGAAATATACATTTTTCAAACGGATAAGGGGATCGTCAAATCGGCCTTTTCTCAAAAGACAGAAAGCTTTGCCCTTTTCATGCTTCAGGAAATGTGCCAATACATGAATACCCATAAAACCCGTTGCTCCCGTCAGCATAATATTCCCTACGGGCCGTGTTTTGCCCGCCAAAAGGGAGCTCATATTATTATGCGAAAGAAGCTTTGTTATTTTTGAATAATCGTATTGCGCAAAGTCAACAATTTTTACCACTTCGTCAATTTTATCCGATACAAACATATTTGCAAGATCCCGCGGTGTACTTCTGCGGAATATATCACCGTATGTTATCTCAAAGCCATGCTCGGCAGCATCTATCGCAACGGATGTGACGAGTAATGATGTTCCGCCTATGTCAAAGAAATTATCGGTCGCACCGACTTTATCAAGCTTAAGTACCCTGCCGAATAATTCGCAAAAATATCTCTCGGTATCATTTACGGGGGCGGAATACTCTCCCGATGACACGGGCACGGGGTCGGGCAGGGCTTTCATATCCGTCTTGCCGTTAGGCGTAACGGGGATAGTATCAAGCTGTAAATATGCTGTAGGCACCATATAATGTGTAAGTGACTTTGCAAGCTGTGCTTTAAGTTCTTCGGGCTTTATCTCACAATCGGCGGTATAATACGCACAAAGTGTGTCCGTATCACCAAGCTTTTTGACGGTAACGATGGACTTTTTTATATGCGGCTGACTGTCTATCAGGCCTTCTATTTCCCCAAGCTCAATACGAAATCCTCTCAGCTTTATCTGGCTGTCCATACGCCCAAGGATAATAACATTTCCGTCCTCGTCCCATCTTGCATAATCCCCCGAACGATAAACACGCTGTCCGTTGTATTCGATAAATCGCTCGGCAGTTTGCTCGGGAAGATTGCAATAGCCCTTTGCAACACCCGCACCGCCGATAAGCAGTTCGCCGACAACTCCCTGCGGTACGATATTCATATCGCTGTCAACAATATACTCGCTGTAATTAAGAAGCGGTCTGCCGACAGAAATATGCTTTGCATCGTCCAGAACTGCCAGATTTGATGAAACGGTTATCTCTGTGGGACCGTAGCTGTTGGCAATATTCTTTATGCCATACTCCCTCATCCGCTTTAAAAGCACATCGGGGAATGCCTCTCCGCCTGCCATTACAAGGCTGCATTTGGCGAGTGCCTCGGCAAACGGCTTATATTCCAGATATTGCATATAACGGGACGGTGTCGCATTCATTGCATCAATGTTATGCTTTGCCATTAGTTTTGTCAGCTCCACCGGGTCGTTCATCTGTTCTTCGTTTGCAAACACAAATGTTTTTCCGTTGCAAAGCAGGGCGGCGTGTTCCTTGAACGATGTGTCGAATGATACCGTAGCAACAGCCAAACAGCAGTTTACATGGTCACGGATATACTTCATGTGTATATTCGCCTTGTGCGGCTCCAGATAATTACAAATGCCAAGATGCGTTATCATAACACCTTTCGGCTTTCCCGTAGAACCTGATGTATATATCATATATGCGATATCCTGCTCCGTGACATCAACATTCGGGGATGAGGTGTTTTCGCCCGCAAGAAGATCGTCTATAATAAGCGTCTGTTCCGCGGGATGCTCGCCTGTGTGATCCTTGGTGGTTATAACAAAACGGGCACCCGAAGCGTCGATTATGTGCCGTATCCTCTCGGGCGGATACTGGGGATCGCAGGGAATGAATGCCGCACCCGCCTTAAGCACACCAAACATTGCTCCGAAATAAAAACTTCTGCGCGGAAGCAGCAGCACAATACTGTCGCCCAAACGCACGTTTTTATCGATAAGGCTGTTTGCTATACGATTGGCTTCATCGTTTAATTCCTTGTATGTAAGTGTTTTGTCGCTTGCAATAAGAGCGGTTTTCAGCGGTGTTTCCGATGTGCGCTGCTCAAATATGCGGTGGAGAAGCTTTACGGGTATATCCTGCTTTGCCGACACGCCCATGCTTATAATGCGCTGCCTTTCTTCGTCTGTTACAAGTGAAAGCTTGCTTACATCCGTGTTTTCGCCCTCCATAAGGCTTAAAACAACTGTTTTCACCGACTCCGCAAGTGTACGCATATAAGAGTCTGTGTAAATAGCATTGTTGTAGCGTATGGTAACCGCGATCCGACCGTTTTTATCTTCAATGGCGATCGTCACCTTGAATTTGGGAGCCTCAAGCTTAAGATACTCTGTTTTGTACGCGGCTTCGCCTATACTGTTTTTTGAACCGCTTACACCAAGCTGACACTCATACATTATTTCCGTGCGATAGCCGTATTTGTCTGCAAGCTGCATAAACGGATAGGCCTCGTTCTCCATACCGCCGAGCATTGAGGCATTTGCTGCCTTTAAAAGCTCGTCCGCGGTCATTTTTTTGTTAAAATTTATATGGAGCGGCAGTGTATGCACAAACATACCTACGGTACGGCGTGTTTGGCTGCTGACTCTTCCGCTTGAAATGGTGGAGATATACACGTTTTTGTTGTTTGCAAAGCGTGATACGGCATAAAATGCCGCAGCAAGAAACAGGCTTGCGGGAGTGATGGCTTTTTCTTTGCAAAAATTCTTCACACGCCCTTTTTCAAGCATTACATCGACTGTACCGATACGTCCTTCTTCGATCCTTCCGCTTTTGTCCGAAGGTATCTCCGCCGCAGTCTCAAATTCGCTCATCATATCCGTAAAGTATTGCTCGGAAATATGATATTCGTTACTTTCTTTGTACTCGCTTTCGCCAAGTGCATAATCAAAATAACTTAACTGCTCAGCTTCCGTATTCTCTCCGCTGTATGCCTTGGAAACGGTATCCATAAACAAACCTCGTGAAAGACCGTCAAATATAATGTGATGAAAATCCGAAAGAAGGTATGTCTTTTTGTCCGTTATTATTATCTCAAAACGATACAGTATATCTTTGTGCAGATCAAACGGTCGTACAAATTTCTTTTTTCGCTCTTCAAATTCGGCCTTTGTCATTTCGGTTATGGGTATATCGGCCTTTGCATCGTCATTGCGTACCTGAACAAGCTTGCCGTTTCGCACCTCTATATGCGTGTTTAAATAAGAATGACACTCGACAGCTCTTTCCAACGCGGCTTTCAGCTTGACTGCATCGACATTTTCAAATATGCAGCAAAGCGGCATATTGTACAGCAGTTCTTCGGGTTGCTTTATCACCTCATAGTAAACACCCAGCTGATTGAAGGAAAGCGGATATTCCTTGCTCAGCTCTGTCTTAACGGTATCTTTCTTAATGGAGCCTTTATGCAAAAGACTTTCATATATGATATCCTCCGTCTGTAATATGCTTAAGCCTTTCATAAGCTTGCTTACGGGTATTTCGCAGCCGTATTTTTCTTCAACAAAGGTTGCAAATGAAATTGCCGTAAGTGATGTCATTCCGAGATTCATAAGATCTATACCGACCTCGTCGATAGGCGAGCCTATTGCCTTTTCCGCAAGCTGACAAATATCACGTTCAAACGCCGTTAATTGATGCGGCTTTGCCGAACTTTCGGCCTTTTCGGCAATGATAGGGTCGGGCAGATTTTTCATATCTTTTTTTCCGTTGAATGTGTGCGGCATTTCTTCAAGCTGCATATACGCGGTCGGCACCATATAATGCGTAAGCTTTGATGCGGCGTGGTTTTTAAGCGCGTCGATATCTATCTGCTTATCGGCCGTAAAATATGCCGCTATATGCTCTGTATTATTTATTGTTTTGACAGCAACGGCAGCTTCCCTGATACCGTCAAAGCTTCCTATAACGCTTTCTATCTCGCCAAGCTCTATACGCAGTCCTCTAAGCTTGATCTGGCTGTCAAGTCGGCCGATTATCAGAACACGGCCCTCATTATCCCATTTGGCCAGATCCCCTGTGCGGTACATCCGTTCGCCGTTATAGGTGACAAAAAGTTCCGCCGTCTTTTTTTCAAGATTTCTGTATCCCTTTCCGACACCTATTCCGCCGACATACAACTCACCCGCAGCTCCAAAGGGCGCTATATCTCCGAATTTATCGACTATATACTCCTTGTAATTAAGAAGTGGCTTGCCTACCGTTACATATTCCGCATTTGTAAGATCCCCTACGTTGCAGGAAACGGTTATTTCGGTAGGGCCGTAAGTGTTGAGCAGCCGTGCATTCGGAGCAATTTCTTTTATTTTATTACGAAGAGAAATGGGGTATAATTCGCCGCCCGCCATTATACATTTGCAATATTTTAATCTTTCGCAAAATGCAGCGTTATATAAATACTGCTGAAGCCTTGACGGGGTGGCATTTATGCAATCAACATTATACTTTTCCATTAAACGCGCCAATGCTCTCGGGTCGTTCATATCGTTGTCGGAGGCAAAAACCAGCGTTTTACCGTTGCAAAGCGACGCCGTGTGTTCCCTGAACGACATATCAAACGATACGGTGGTTATCGACAGATATGTATTGACAAGGTCATGAACGGACTTCATATGTATATTGGCGGGATGAGGTCTGAGATAATTGCATATACCCTCGTGTTTAAGCATTACACCCTTCGGCACACCCGTCGAACCCGATGTGTATATCATATACGCAAGAGAATCGCCCGTTATATCCACATTGGGGGTATCTGTGTTTTCGCCCCTTGTTATACTTTCAACATCTATTGCCTTATCCTCGGGATAATATGCAAGCTTGTCGGCCGTTGTTATTATAAATGATGCGCCGCTGTCCTGTATGATATGGTTTATACGTTCGGACGGATATTGCGGGTCACAGGGGATAAACGCGGCGCCCGCTTTAAGCACACCGAAAAGACAGCTCAAAAAGAACGACTTTCTCGGCAAAAGCAAGGCTACGCTGTCATTCGGACGTATCCCCTTTGCTATAAGGTTATTTGCAACAATGTTCGCTTTTTCGTTCAGCTCGCGGTATGTAAGGGTGGCATCCTCGGCAATAAGTGCTGTTTTATCGGCATATTCAGCCGCATTTTTCTCAAAAAGCCTGTGTAAAAGTGTATACTCGGGCTTTTCCTCTGCTGTCACGGAAAAACGCATCAATTTTTCTTTTTGAGCCTCGGGCAATGCGGTGCATTCTCTCACGGTTTGACCGCTGTCCTCACAAATCGAATTTACCGTATACCTGATCTGCTCGACAAAATTATTTACGACCTCTTCTTCAAATAATTCGGAAGAATATTGGATCATCAATGAAAGGCTATTCTCGCATACGCGAATATTTATGACAAAATCCCTGCGCAGATTTTGCAGAGGAACATACATCAAGGTCTTTATGCCGTTATTCTCAAACTGCGGTATTTCATACAAATAATTAAGGCTCACATCAAAAATGGGATTGCGGCTTTTGTCACGCGCTTTTGCAAATTCACTCACCAGATCTTCAAACGGTACCGATTTGCCGTGTGTTGCGTTATGTATCGCTGCCGCCGAATTTTCAATATATTCACGCACATTCATATTTCGTGAAGGACGAACAAGTACGGGGGCGGTATTTACAAACATACCTATTACATATTTCGCATCCGACGGGCGCATATTGGTCGGAACGCCTATAACGACTTCCTCCGATGATGTATATTTTCCGAGAACCATTGATATTGCAGCAAAAAACAGTTCAAATTTGGTAATGCCGAGCTTTTTGGCGGTATCCTCCAGCTTTTTCAGCTCCGAAGCATCGTATTTATCGGTTATTATGCTGTCTGACACGGGGTGTATTTCCGGACGCTTGCCTTTTATCGGCATTTCGCAGACAGGCACTCCGTTTTCAAACAACTTGCGATAATATGCAAGCCCGTTTTCTTTGTCGATTTTTCTGTCCCAAATATCCGAAAGATCGTATTTTAGCGGCTCTATTGCTTCATTGCACAAAGCCTTGTTAAATTCACCCCAAAATGTCCTCACGGAGCCCCCGTCAAATGTAATATGATGTGTTGCCAGGTGCAGTATAACACAGCCGTCTGCCGCGGTATATACCGTCGGGCGTACAGGTATATCCTTTTCAAGGTCAAAGGGTAGGGCATATTTTTCGGCTATAGCTATTGCTTCCGCACGGTCTGCCGCGGCCTTTTCGTCTATTGCGGGCAAATTCTCCGAAATTATGCGCACAGGTTTCCCGTCCTGCTCACCGTAATACGAATGAAAGACCTCGTGTGCGGCAAAAATTTTGGTTATAGCAGCCTTAACATCCTTTGAAGACGCACCCTCAATAATAAGCAAAATATTCAAATTATACTCCGTTGACTGCGGATCGAGCTTTTGCGATATATACATTCCTCGCTCGTATGCTGTAAGCGGATATACTTTACCGGTTTTTTGAATGTTCGTTCCCATTTTCAATTTGCATGACAAAGGAATATGCCCTTTGCACATACTCTCCTTTCCCTAAAATTTGATAACCCTGCCTTTTGCCGTTATTACCGATAACCAATCAAATATTTGTAAATATAATAACATATTTATACCGCATTATCAACAATATTTCCTTGGATTTTGCATTATTTCAAAAAAAATCGGTTGCGGCAACGCATATTATATGCTATAAAATTTCGGGACGGAGACAAATAATCGTACCCTGTCCCGTATGCCGATATTTCGGCGACAAAAAACAGGCGGGAGTGTTTGATATGTACCCAGAATCCTGGACACATTGATTTATAAGCAGGCTACACACATGGATGCTTCTCTGTATTTTACAGGGGGCATCCATTTTGTTTTTGCCTGAATTCTTTTGTTATTGTAATAATCTATGTATTCATCAA
>JAFYGI010000036.1 GCA_017543265.1 Bacillota bacterium
ATGTATTTTCCATACTGCACCTCCGTTTTTTTACTTATGGAAACGCTGATTAAATTCAAAAAAACAAAAATAATTTTAGCCGATGGCGGCGCATTTGCAGGTGCGTTCATTATGGCGCGCAGCCACGACCATGCTAATGTGAAGCCTAACAGGCTGAACATAGCAAACAGAGCCGTTAAGCAAATGCGCAAAATTATTTTTGGTATCCTTAAATCAGCGTTTCCTTATATAAATTATACAGGCTTTATCCTTTTATGTCAATCAAAAACCATTGAAAAGACACACAATATGTGGTAAAATATATATACATAAAACTTTAAAAGGAGAAGCTATGTTAACATTAGATAAGGTATACCACGCACAATACATCCTTAA
Organism: Bacillota bacterium; assembly: GCA_017543265.1. Lineage (GTDB taxonomy): Bacteria > Bacillota > Clostridia > Lachnospirales > CAG-274 > RGIG4310. The sequence continues at coordinate 376 of JAFYGI010000036.1, forward strand.
AGACGTTATAAGACCCACCGACCTTATAAAAGCGCCCAATTTAAGGGACGACTGCGAGATATATCTGAAAACGGAAAACTTACAGATAACGGGCTCGTTCAAGGTGCGCGGCGCATATTACAAAATATCGCAGCTCACAGACGAGGAAAAGGCAAAGGGCGTTATAGCCTGCTCGGCGGGCAACCATGCGCAGGGCGTTGCGCTGGCGGCGGCCAAAAACGGCATACGCTCGCTCATCTGCATACCCGACGGCGCACCCATATCCAAGGTGGAGGCCACCAAAAGCTACGGCGCGGAGGTCTGTCTGGTGGAGGGCGCATACGACGATGCCTACAACAAGGCTACGGAGATACAAAAGGAAAGCGGCGCCACCTTTATACACCCCTTTGACGATGACATGGTCATTGCGGGACAGGGCACGATAGGTCTGGAGATACTGGATGCCCTGCCGAAGGTGGATGCGGTCATTGTACCCGTCGGCGGCGGCGGACTTATAAGCGGCGTTGCCTTTGCGATAAAAACGCTCAATCACAATATAAAGATATACGGCGTGCAGTCCACGGGTGCCGCATCAATGGTAAAGGCTCTTAAGGAACACGAAATAAGCACCCTGCCGTCCGTACACACCATTGCCGACGGTATTGCCGTAAAGACCCCCGGCGGCACCACCTACGAGCTTTGCGAAAAGTACGTTGACGAGATAGTGACCGTTACCGACGACGAGGTCTCCACCGCCATACTTGCGCTTATCGAGCAGCAAAAGCTTATTGCGGAGGGCGCGGGCGCAGTCTCCGTTGCCGCAGCGCTGTTTGACAAGGTGGATATAAAGGGCAAAAAGGTGGTTTGCCTTGTATCGGGCGGAAACATCGACGTTACCATACTTTCAAGGGTGATAAACCGCGGCCTGCAAAAGGCGGGCAGACTTGCCGAGCTTGTGATAGAGCTTCAGGACAAGCCGGGACAGCTTGAAAGCGTATCGCGCATAATTTCACGCCTCGGCGCGAATGTCGTAAGCATCAACCACGACAGGGCGGATGTCAACATAGACATAAACGCCTGCTACCTGCGTATCTCCATGGAGACAAGAAATCATGCGCACGTCAGGGAAATAAAAGACACACTTATACAAAACGGCTATAAGCTGGTAGAATAAAGGAGAGATGAACATGAAAACATTACACACACCAAACGCACCCGCAGCAATAGGCCCCTATTCACAGGCGGTAGAGGTAAACGGCTTTGTCTTTACATCGGGACAGATAGCCATTGACCCCGCCACGGGCAATGTGGAGGCAGGCGACATTGTCGGCCAGACCGAGCAGATAATGAAAAATCTGGGTGCTATACTTGCCGAGGCGGGCTGCGGCTTTGAAAACGCGGTAAAAACCACCTGTTTCCTTGCCGATATGGGCGATTTTGCCGCATTTAACGAGGTCTACGGCAAATATTTCACCACCAAGCCCGCACGTTCCTGCGTGGCTGTAAAGCAGCTGCCCAAAAATGTGCTTGCCGAGGTAGAGGTAATAGCTGCAAAATAAATTTTTGCACAAAATTACAAAAATTCACAAAATAAAGATTTTTACTTGACTACACGCAAATACTGTGATATATTGAAAATTGTAAACTATTTTTGTCAAAAATGAACTTTTTGTTAACCATACACTCTCAAGTGAAAGGAGGCGGGCCATATGTTACGCAATCTGAAACGAAACAAGGATAAAGGCTTTTCCCTTGTTGAACTGGTAGTTACCATTGCAATAGTTGTAATTTTAATAACCATGATAGTACCGAATGTTGTGGGCTACATTGAAAGGGCAGCCAAAATGTCCGCCATGAATACCCTCAGGGTAATGGTCAACGGCATGGAGGTATCAATTGTTGAACGCTCCGTCGGTCAGGGTGTTATGTACACCAACAAGACCTATACTTCCGAATATTATGACGGCGGCAAGACGCTGCCCTGCGGCTTTTTGACAAACTGGATGCTGAAAAAGGCACAGAATGACCGCACGTATGACGTAAATGCGGATAACTATGCCGACTTTCTTATCGCAAAGGATATCCTTGAGACCGTAAGCAGTCAGCGCGGTGTGCGAAATCCTCCCTTAAAGTTTACAAACGCCAACCGTCCGCTCGGTGCCAGCTGTAAAACCTACTGCACCAACAGCACCGACGGCGCTATATTTGCCTATGCTCCCTCGGGCGGTGTGTATTTTGCACAGCTTTGCGTAAAGGGACGCTGGCTTGTTACCTATGAGCACGGTATTTACACCGTTGAAAAGGTAACCAACTCCACAAAATTCGTAGGCACCGAAAAACTCAACGGAAGCTGACAAACCCATAAACAAATACAAAACCGCGGACAGACCGCGGTTTTTTTATGTGTGCCCTTATGTGAAAATGTCGAATTTTTTTCTATATTGACATCACAATTATTTAGTGATATTATTATAGGGTAGATAATATGTACTTATCCGGAGCGGCGGAGGGACTGGGCCCTGTGAAACCCGGCAACCGGCAGTATGCATCGGTGCCAATTCCCACAGGTTTTCCCGCAAAATGCGGCAACTATCTGAAAGATGAGTAGACGTTCGGATAAGCCTTTGAAAAAGGGCTTTTTTTTGTGCATATCCAAAAACCAATTTTTTTACTTAAAGGAGAATACTTCATGAGACGACTTTTCACATCCGAGTCCGTTACCGAAGGGCATCCCGACAAAATTTGCGACCAGATATCTGACGCAATACTCGATGCCATGCTCGAGCAGGACCCCTACTCGCGTGTTGCGTGCGAAACGCTTGCAAGCACGGGTCTTATTATGGTTGCGGGCGAAGTGACCACAAAAAGCTATGTAGACATTGAAAACGTTGTGCGCGAGACCGTGCGCAAAATAGGCTATGACCGTGCAAAGTACGGTTTTGACTGTGACAGCTGCGCAGTTATCACCAGCCTTAAATCGCAGAGCCCCGACATTGCGCAGGGCGTTGATGCCTCGCTTGAAAGCCGCGGCAGCGACAAGCATGACACGGGTGCGGGCGATCAGGGCATGATGTTTGGCTTTGCCTGCGACGAAACAGATGCACTTATGCCAATGCCGATATATCTTGCGCACAAGCTTACAAAAAGATTGAGCGAGGTAAGAAAAAGCGGCGAGCTTGACTATCTGCGCCCCGACGGCAAAAGTCAGGTAACGGTCGAGTACGACGACGACAAGGTCGTGCGCATCGACAGCGTTGTTATATCGACACAGCACAGCAACAATATCGAGCACGCACAAATAGAAAAGGACATGATAGAAAAGGTCATAAAGCCCGTTATACCCTCGGGGCTGCTTGACGATAACACAAAATACTACATCAACCCCACGGGACGTTTTGTTATAGGCGGTCCTCAGGGCGACTGCGGCCTTACGGGCAGAAAGATAATAGTTGACACCTACGGCGGCTACGCAAGCCACGGCGGCGGCGCATTCAGCGGCAAGGACCCGACAAAGGTGGATCGTTCGGGCGCATATGCGGCACGCTATGTTGCCAAAAACATAGTTGCCAGCGGCATCGCACGCAAGTGTGAGATACAGCTTGCATACGCCATCGGCGTTGCCCAGCCCCTTTCCATACTGGTAAACACCTACGGCACGGGCAAGGTAAGCGACGAAAAGATAGTTGAAGCGGTCAAGAAAAACTTTGACCTTCGTCCCTCCGCAATAATAGAGGCCTTTGGTTTAAGAAGACCCATATATGCGCAGACGGCGGCATACGGCCACTTTGGCAGGACAGATATCGACCTGCCCTGGGAGAGAACGGATAAAACAGATGTATTTAAGGGTATGTAATAAACACAGCAAGGGGGATAATAATGAAACTTAAACTTATGTCAGCGCTTTTATGCGGCGCGGTCATGCTTTCGGCTGTGACCTGCAATGCCGCCGTAAAGGGCGATGTTGACCTTGACAACAAAATAACTGCGACAGATGCTACCTTCGCCATGCAGTATACATTGGTGGGCAGCAAAACAAATTTCACGGACGAACAGATAAAGGCTGCGGACTTTGACGAGGACGGCGTTGTGACTGCCTCGGATGCAAGCTATATACTGCAAAAGACGCTCCGTCCCGAGTTTGATATCAAAAAAGACGACCCCAAACCCGATAACCCCGATACATCTGACGGTGTTGTAGTTGCCAGCTTTGACGAGCTTACCAATGCGATAAGCGCGGGCGAGAAGAAAATTTATGTAAAGGGCTCCATCTACTGCACCAATCGGCTTGAACTCAAGAGTGCAAACGCAGGCATGGAATTTTACGGCCTTACAAACGACGACGGCACAGGTGCCGCATTCAACTTTGCGGGACTGCGCGACAGCCAGTCGTCAAGCGGCAGCGGCGGCACGGGTATCTACATCAGCGGCACGGGCTACAGCTTTAAAAACCTTATAATAGAAAACGCGGGCGACTGCGGCGTGCGCATAACAGGCTCAAGCGCAGGCGATTGTACGTTTACAAACTGCGTATTCCGTTATAACAACAACAGCGGTATCTCCGTTACAAAAGGCGGTCACGACAACAAGTTCTACAACTGCGACAGCTACCGCAACGGCGACATAGTACAAAAAAGCGGCGCGGATGCCGACGGTTACTCCGTTAAACTGGCAGCAGGCGCAGGCAACTACTTCTACAACTGCCGCGCATGGGAAAACAGCGACGACGGTTGGGACAGCTACGACCGCAAGTCGGACGGCGGTTTGGTTCCCGATGTTACCTATATAGAATGTCTTGCATGGCATAACGGCAACCCCGACACCTTTACGGGCGAGTACGATTACAAAATGGGTTATCCCCTCGATAAAAACCTTATTTATGTAAAGGCACTTATAGCAGCAGACAGCTCCTTTGAGCATAAGTACAACAACCGCGAGCTCGACCTTAACAACTGGCCTCAGGTAACGATGAAACTGCTCGGCAAGACCAACACATACTCAAAACTTTACAGCGCGTGGGGCGGCAATCCCAACGGCTTTAAGTTCGGCTCGGCCGAGTCCGATTCCACGGAGTACAGATATATAGAAAACTGCATTGCCTTTGACCACTATGGCAACGGCGGCAAACCCGTACAGTACCGCGCAAAGGGCTTTGACCAGAACTGCGGCGACACGGACGAAACATCGCAAAACGGCGCAAAACTGATACATTATGATATGAAAAACATCCTTTCCTTCAATAATGTTGAAAATATCCAGATGTCAAGAATGACTGCCGATTCCATAAACGGCGTTGTATGGTCGTTTGACAACTGCCTGCCGCCCGAAAACGACACCGAGCATTATGCTGCGGGCGGTTATGCCGACCAGCCCAGCGAGGGCATGACAATTATCGAGCCCGCAAATAAAGACGAGCTTCGTGACAAAGTATATGCTTACCGCGAGATGATATACAGCTATGTATATAACGACAAAATACCCGGCGAGCAGATATGTGACGTATTCAACTAAAAATCAGGCAAACAGGAGGGACAACTTACCGTGAAACGCAAAATGACCGCGCTGCTTCTCGGCGGTGCGATATTTATGGCGTGTGCATTTACCGGCTATGCGGCGACAAAGGGCGATGCAGACCTTGACACAAAGATCACAGCGACCGATGCGACACTTGCACTGCAATACACACTTATAGGCAATAAAACAGGCATGACGGACGAGCAGATAAAGGCGGCGGATTTTGACGAAGACGGCGTTGTCACTGCCTCCGATGCAAGCTATATACTGCAAAAAACATTAAGACCCGAGTTTGATATCAAAAACGGCAAACCCGACGACCCCGACACCTCCGACGGTGTGGTGGTCAAAAGTTTTGACGAGCTTAAAAGCGCGATAAATGCGGGTGAAAAGAAAATTTACATCAGCGGTACCGTTGACTGCCCCGAGCGCATAGACCTTAACACCGTAGATGCGGGCGTGGAATTTTACGGCCTTACGGGCGAGGACGGCACGGGTGCCGCACTCGATTTCGCACTTCTTCGCGACAGCCTTTCGCAGCGCGGAGAAGTCGGTGTCGGCATTTATATCAAAGGCGGCGGCTATGATTTTAAAAACCTTATCATAGAAAACGCGGGCGACTGCGGCGTGCGTATAAAAAACAACGACTCGGGCGACCCCAACAACCAGAACGCAGGCAACTGTACATTTACCAACTGCGTTTTCCGCTATAACAACAACAGCGGTGTTTCCATAACAAACGGCAGCCACGACAACAAGTTCTACTGCTGCGACAGCTACCGCAACGGCGATATAGTACAAAAAAGCGGTGCGGATGCCGACGGTTTCTCCGTAAAAATAGGCGCGGGCGGCGGAAATTATTTCTACAACTGCCGTGCGTGGGAAAATGCCGATGACGGCTGGGACAGCTACGACAGGATGAGCGACGGCAAGCGTTATGTTACCGATATCACCTATATTGAATGTCTTGCATGGCATAACGGCAACCCCGATACCTTTACGGGCGAGTACGATTATAAAATGGGCTATCCGCTCGATAAAAACCTTATCTATGTAAAGGCGCTTATGGCGGCCGACGGCGATTTTGAGCGCAAGTACAACGCAAAGGAACTTGACCTTAATAACTGGCCTAATGTGACCATGAAACTGCTCGGCTACACCAACAACTACAAATCGCTTTACAATAATTGGGCAGGCAATCCCAACGGTTTTAAATTCGGTTCTTCCGAGTCCGATTCCACGGGCTACCGCTATATAGAAAACTGTATCGCCTTTGACCATTACGGCAATGCGAAAAATGCGTCACAGTATCAGGCAAAGGGCTTTGACCAGAACTGCGACAGGGGCAGCGGCGGCGTGCGTTTTGATATGAAAAACATACTTTCATTCAACAATGTGGAAAATATACAAATGGCAAAAATGACCCCCCTTAGCATTTCGGGTGTGGTATGGAGCTTTGACAACTGTATAGGTCCCAACAATGTTGTCTATCCCGACGAGCCCAGCGAGGGCATGACCATAACGGAGCCCCAGAACAAGGAGGAGCTCCGCCAGAAGGTATACGCTTACCGCGAAATGATATACGGATATGTATATAACAACAAAATACCCGGCAAGCAGATCTGCAATGTATTTGACGAAACAATAGGCCTTGAAGACGTACAGGGCTTCTGACAATCAAAAGGGGTCACCGCAGACGGCATGGTTTTGTGCTGTTTGCGGCGGTCCCTTTTCTGTTGGCAAAAAATCTGTATAAAACCCTTATTTTTATTTTAAAAGCTATTGAAATATGTGTTTTTTTGCATTATTATATAGGTGTAAGGCAAGGAACGATGCAGCACGGAGGGAAAAATTATGTTTGATATTTTTTTTGAGAAGGTATACTCGCGTCCGCTTGAAAACGAGCCGTATTTTTTTGCTTTTCCGCTTAAAAAGGGCGAGCTGACCGACATAAACCGCATATATATAACCGATGCAGACGGCAGCAGAATGCCGATACAGGCAAAGCCCACCGCCCTTTGGGAGGACGGCAGCATAAAATGGGCGTTTGTGCGTTCCGCAGCAGACCTGCCCGCAAACAAAAGCGTTTTATACCGCTGCGGCACAGACGGCGAGGGCAGCACCCCCGCACAGGGCTTTGCGGACGGCAGGACAATAAAAACGGACGGGCTTGACATAGTTCTTTCCACGGAAAAAAACAAGCTTTTTGACAGATTTTTATACCGCGGCATACCCGTTGAGATATCTGCGCCGCGCCTTACGACAAAGGACGGCAGCTGGGAAATACAGACCGATACATGGACAACTGCGGAAAGCGGCCCTATATGCCACATTGCAGAGGGCAAGGGCAGGATATTTACCGAAAACAGAAGCGCCGATATAAAGCTGACGCTGACATTTTACGCCGACAAGCCGTGGTTTGAGCTGGCCTGCAACATTATCAACACCACCGACGAGAGCATAGACATAAATGCGCTGGCCGTAAATATAGATATCCGCGCAGACAGGTTTATGACAGCGGCATCAAATTACAAAACGCGATATAACGAGAGCAGCAGCGAGCCCGTTTACCTCGAGATAGATGCAAAATACCTGCAGTACGAGTCCAACGAGCACAACCCCGAGGTGTTTTACGGCACATTTTTCGGCGACTGCACAAACGCGGACTGCGGCGTATGCGCAACCGTATTTCAGGCGCAGCAGAACTTCCCCAAGGCTATGGAGGCATCAAAAACGGGGCTTAAAGTAATGCTTGTGCCCGACGGCAAAAGCATAGTGCTTAAATCGGGTATGGCAAGGCAGCAGAAAATACTTGTGCATCTGCACCCCTCCGATATGGACAAGCAAGATATAAACCACCGCAGCACAGCTTATCAGATGCCCGCAAGGCCCACACTTTCGCCCGATGTTTTTCGGCGTGCGGGGGTATTTGAAAATATATTTACGGACAAAAAAATACCCGAGCAGGAAATATTCCTTACGGGTAAGGCCGACGAGCACGGCCGCTGCTACGGTATGCTAAACTGGGGCGACTGCCCCGACGGCGGCTACACCCTGCAGGGCAGAGGCGGCGGACGGCTGGTATGGACAAACAACGAGTACGACTTCCCCCACGCCTGCGTGCTTATGTACGCACGCACAGGCATCAGGCGGTATATGGATTATGCGCTGGTGGCCGCAAGGCATCAGATAGACGTGGATATCTGCCACTACAGCAAGGATCCGCTTATAATGGGCGGACAGTACGAGCATTGCGAGGGTCACGTCGATGCAAAAAAGGTGGTCTGCTCGCATCAATGGGTGGAGGGACTTCTGGACTGCTGGCATTTAAGCGGCGACAGGGAATTTTTTGATGCGGCTGTCGGCATAGGACACAATGTACAGCGCCTGCTCGAGCAGCCCATATTCCAAAAAAGCGGTCAGGCCAATGCCCGCGAAACAGGCTGGGCGCTGCGCACCCTTTGCGCACTTTACCGCGAAACGGGCGACAAGCAATGGCTTGAAAAATGCGACCGCATAGTGGGACATTTCCGCGAATGGGAGGAGGAGTACGGGCTGTGGCTTGCACCCTACACCGACAACACCGCCATCCGCGTGGTATTTATGATAGCGATTGCGGTATGCAGTCTTATGCGCTATTACAGGCTCGACCCAAAGAGCGATGTGCGCGGCATGATGCTGCGTGCCGTGGACGATCTGGTGGAAAATGCCAGACTGGACAACGGGCTTTTCTATTACAAGGAGCTGCCCAGTCTTAAAAGGCTCGGCAACAATCCGATAATACTTGAGGCACTTACCTACGCCTACGAGCTGACGGGCGACACGGAATATTTAAAGGTCGGTATGCCCACATTTGAGTACATACACGGCACGGCCGCCTCCATATTAAGCGGCATGAACAAACGCGAGGCCGAGGACGCGCTTATCTGCGGCGGCTCGGGCACAAAGGGCTTTGCTCAGGTCATGGTACCGTTTTGCGTATTTTACACCGCCGCTGCAAAGGAGGGACTTCTGTGAATTTGCCAAAGGATAAATATATGCTGTTAAGCTACATCAACACCCAGCTGCGCGATAACTACGCCGATATGGACGAGCTTTGCACGGCTCTGGGCGCGGACAGGCAGCATATAACCGACTCCCTTGCGGATATCGGCTATACATACAGCGCCGAGTATAATTCGTTTATCTGATACGATTTAAACCGAAATTTTCAAAACAAAAAGCGGATATATCTCCGGGGGACGGTTTCCCGTCCGAAAGAGACATATCCGCTTTTATTATTCTTACATTCTTAACGCAACATTTGCGCTGAACATATCGTTGGGGTCGAAGGAGGTTATCTGCTCCTTTATCTTGGGGTCAAGCTCTTCAAGCACCGTTTCGTTGGGCTTTGCAAGATAGAAGCCCTGAAGAAGATCGACCTGAAGGCTTAACAGGATATTCATCTGCTCGCGCGACTCAATACCCTCTGCAAGCACCTTTATATTGCGGTTATGCGCATAGCCGACAATATTCTTTACAAGCGACTGCCTGTCGGCATCCTCGTCAATATTTGCAACAAGGTCAAGGTCAAGCTTGATAAGGTCGGGCTTGATAGTAAGCAACGAGTTTTCGTTTGCATAGCCGCTGCCGAAATCGTCAAGTGCAAGCAGGCACTGCCACTTGTCCTTGAGCGCACGCTTTTTCTCCACAAAGCCCGCATCCGTCTGCTCGTTTTCCAGTATCTCCAACACCACATTGTCAAGGTAGCCGCCGTACAGCTCCTCAATAAGGGCTATATCCTCGTCAACAAGCAGCTGATTGGGGATAGAGTTTACAAATATGCGTTTGGGGCTAAGGCTGTCAACCTGCTCCGTAAAGCCCTTGAGCGCATTGATCCATGTTGTCCTTTCAACCGCATAGAAAGCATCGTTGCGTGATGCGTACTGCATAACATCACCGGGTGTGATACCGTCGGCCTGCGGTCTCATAAGCGCCTCATAGCCGTAAATATCGCCCGTTGCGGTGTCTATAATGGGCTGGTAAGCATATCTTATGCTGCCCGTTTCAAGCAGATGCCCGATAAGGTCCTGATTTTTGTGCTTTGCCAGCGTTGTCTGGTATGCCTCGTCCGAGAACACCTGCACAAGATTTCTGCCCGTGAAATTTTCCACACCGCTTGCGGCAAACTCCGCATAAGCGACAAGCTCGTCTGCGTTTTTCGTGTTGGCGGGATACCACGCAACACCCGCAAATATATTGTGCGGCACGTTTATATCGCCGTCATTAAACTCTGTAGTATTAAGCTTTTCAAGCAGGCGGTTGAATTTTTCCGTAATATCGTTTGCATTCATGCCGTCGATATACATGGTAAATTCGTCGCCCATGGTACGCGCTATCTTTGTTGTGGGCTCGTCAAGTGTCCAGAACACATCGGCAACGCTCTTTAAATACTTATCGCCGACTATGGAGCCATAGCGTGAATTTATGGCCGACAGATCGGGTATCTTACAGACAGCCAGCAACGCAAGACCCTTGCCCGTGCTGAAATGTTCACGCATCTTGTCGATAAACGGCTGTCTGTTAAGGAAGCCCGTAAGCGGGTCGTGGTCGCGCTCGTAGTCCTTTTGCTGTCCCGCAAGCGTTTCCTCGGTAACGTCTCTTATGGTGCCGAGTATCTTACCCTCTTCCTCAACCGTCTTTATATGCAGCCATTTTGTCGTCTTGCCCGATTTTACGGGGGCAACGACATCTATGCCGGGACGTATGTTTTTGATTATGGGCACTATCCTGCTTTCAAACATTTTCTTATCCATGTACAGCACGTTGTTTTGCTTGTACATACCGAATATTTTGAATGTATCCTCCGTAACGAAAACATAGTTTGACGCGGGGTCGTACTCAAACGCCGCAATGGACACGCCCGTCAGCGACAGTATCGCCGATGTCTTTCTGGAGAAGCTTGACAGCTCCTCGGTCACATCCGCAATGGATGTACCCATTTCGTTTATCTCGCGTATCCTTGTGGGATCGGGACGCACGATATTGTCGGGACGTATCTTCTTTATGGTGGACACGAACGAATTGATAGGTGCCACCATGCGGTCGGTAAAGTTAAATACAAATATCAGCGAAAGTATCATCATGATAGCAAAGCCAAGCACGATGTTCATCTGTATTTTATTTACATATTCAAGCAGGTAGCGGCTTTCTACCATACCCGAAAGTATGATGGGCGAATAGCTGTACGCCGCATTGCCGTATATATCAAGTATATTTTTTGTTGCATATACCTTTGACGATGTTTTGCCCTTTGCCATCATCTGATAAACGCCGTCGGCCTTGGGCTTTGCCGAATACTCGACCTCGTCGCTGTACTTGTTCATCTCGTTAAAGGTATTGCCCGATACAAATATCCTTTTGCCCGTTTCGGCATCGAAGGACTCCATGCGCACGGCAACATAGTCGCCGACACCCTGCGAGTTAAGCTCATAATAGGGGAGCAGCAGCTGCAGGTAGTTAAGGTCCATCTCCACGCCCATAACGCCGACCACCGTATTTTCCGAATCGACTATAGGCAGCGTATATGCCATCATCCTGCGCTTTCCGTCGTTTATATCGTATGTATCCGACCAATAGCCCAGCTTTTCGCCGGGGATATTTTTGTTTTCCTTGGCTATTTCAAGGGTCTTTGCGTAAAAGTCGTAGTCCTCGGGATAGTCCATGTTAAGGCACTGCGACCAGTAGATGCTCTTGTGGGTAACGCCCTCTTTTACCAGATAGTCACCGCCTACAAGCAGCGTCGTGGGAGCGTTCACATTTTCCGTGCCCATGTCCGTCTTGCGCAGCACTACCGCACTTACGGGCGTATAATTGTCCATACGGGTATCCATTATAAGGAATGCACCCGATATATTGTCCTTTGTCGCCAATGTGCGCAGGTTGTCCATATTTCTCTGGTACATTTCCACCTTGGCGTTCTGGTTGTCCTGAAGCTGCGAGAGCGGCGCACCGTACTTGTTGGCCACCTTTTGCAGATTATCCTTTATTGCTGGGCTTTTTTCCGTCAGCTCGTTTGCCGCAGAATTGAGCTGGGCGGTAAAATCCTCCACACGCAGGTCCACCGTTTCCTTGAACGGCTTGAAGCTGTTATCCGCAAGGTTGCGCAGACCGCCGCCTATAGCCATTATAAGCGCAAACAGCACTGCCTGGAAAATAATTATAAACACCATAAAATAGGTGATAAATTGCTTGATCGTCCAATCTTTTCTCTTTTTTATCTTCTTAAGCATGATGACTCTCCATTAAAAATCTCATATAAGCATACATAGTATGATGATTATACCACATATTACTGCATCTTGCAATATAAATTGTTCACAAAAAGTTAAATATTTTTTGCATAATCGAACCAAATAAAACTATTTTCCGCTTTCAAGCAAATTTTTAAGAGCCAGCAGACCCAATTTGTATCCGTAATCGCCCATGCCGCATATCTGACCCGCGCAAACGGGTACGGTCACGCTTGTATGGCGAAACTCCTCGCGCTTATGTATGTTTGACATATGTACCTCCACGGTGGGGATGCTTACGGAGGCAATGGCATCGCGCAGAGCATAGCTGTAGTGCGTGAAAGCACCCGGGTTTATCACTATGCCGTCAACGCCGTCATAGTAGCACTTTTGCATAAAATTGACTATCTCGCCCTCGATATTGGACTGAAAAAACTCCGTTTCTATGCCCTCGCTGTCCGCAAAGGCCTTTATGTCCGCATTTATCTCGTCAAGGCTTTTGCTGCCGTATACGCCCTTTTCCCTTATGCCCGTAAAATTGAGATTTACGCCGTTTATGACCGCTATTTTCATTTTCTTTCCTCCTTTATGCAGGACAGTATTTTTTCCACCGTCTCGTCTATGCTTCTGCCCGCCGTATCTATCACAACATCACAGCAGCCGCTGTAATACTTCTCCCGCTGCGCCATCATTTCCCTTATTTTGGCAAGCTTGTCGCCCGTTTGGAGCAGGGGCCTTGTGTTGTCGTATTTAAGGTTATCCGCTATTTGCTCGGGCGTGCTTTTAAGATAGAAAATAATGCCGCCCCTTTTAAGTGCCGCCACATTTTCCGCATCCTTTACAACACCGCCGCCCGTGGCGATTATCCTGCCGCCGCCCGCGGCAAACTCCGCGCAAAGCTCCCTTTCAAGCGCACGGAAATACGGCTCACCCTTTTGTGCAAATATCTCGGTGACCGTTAAATTTTCCTTTTTTTCTATATAATCATCCATGTCCGTAAACCCGCGCCCGAGCACGGCTGACAGGCGCTTGCCCACGCTTGTCTTTCCGCTGCCCATAAAGCCGACCAGAACTATATTCTTTTCCATATAAAACCTCTTGTTAATTCGATAAATAATACTTTGTCAGCCCCGCGCATATCTCCTGCTTTTCCGCAGGCGTAAATTCGGTGTCAAACCATATCTCCTGCGCGGCAAGCGCCTGATAAACCAGCATCGGAAAGCCGTTTACCGTTTTGATGCCCACGCCCTTTGCCTCACGCAAAAGCCGTGTTTCCCAGGGCGAATACACCACATCAAAAACCGTGGATACACCCGCCTTTTTACACCACGATACATCCTTAACGGGGGTCTGCCCCGCCTTTGCCCCAAAGCCCAGTATGGTAGTGTTTATAACTATGTCTATGCCGTCAAGGCCGTAAATATCGTCTATGCCTATCGCGCTGACGCTGTTTTTGTCCGTCTTGTAAACGGAAAGCGCCAGATGCTCCGCAAATGCCTTTGCAACGGCCACTGTTCTGTTTGCGATATACAGGCTTTTTGCGCCGCGCATAAAGGCCATTGCCGCACAGGCATAGCCCGCGCCGCCCGCGCCTATGACCAGCACGTTTTTATCCTTTACGTCGGCACCCGCCTCCGCCAGCGCATAATATGCACCCACGGCATCGGTATTATAGCCGACATAACCGTTTTCCGTAAGTTTAAGGGTATTTACCGCGCCTATCAGCTCCGCAAGGGGGTCAAGGCCGCAGAGATGCTCCATGACCGCCTTTTTATGCGGCACGGTGATATTAAAGCCGCTTATGCCCAAAGCCCTGCCGCCTTTTACGGCATCGCCGAGCTGTTCGGGCTCCACGCACATTGCGGTATACACCATGTTGTGCCCTTTAAGCCCGGCCGCAGTATTTTGTATAAGCGGGCTAAGGCTGTGCCCCACGGGGCAGCCGAGTACCGCAAACACCTTTGTATCAGCATTTATATCCGCATTTATCATCAAAGCACCTCTTTCCCGTATTTCTTGCAGTAAAGCCGCACTATCAGCCGCTCCAGCGGGCGTTTCGGCGCGGTTATCAATTCGTCCTTGGGATCGACCTGTTTTATCAAAAAGGAATAAACTCCGCTGCGGTTGCCCGCCCACACATCCGTAAATATCTGGTCGCCCGCTATTGCACATTCCCGCGGCGTTTTGCCCAGTTTTTCAAGCAGTCGCTTCATGCCCGATATGCCGGGCTTTCCCGCACGGTACACATAGGGTATGTCAAGCCCCGCGCAAAATACCTTGCTGCGCTGCTCCCTGCTGTTTGAAAGCACGGATACCGTAATGCCGTTTTCACGCAGAGCCGTAAAATATTTTTCAAGCTCCGCCGTGGGCACTTTTATCCAGTACGGCACCAGCGTATTGTCTATATCAAATATAAGTGTGTTTATGCCCAGTTTTTTAAGCTTGTCCGCCGTTATGCAAAAAACCGATGGCAGATACTCCTTGGGGTATAGAAATTCCAGCATTTTTATCCTCCGGCCGCTTTATTTCCAAAAGTCTGCTTCATGCTCCTCCAGCCCTATGTTCTTAGCGGAAAACACAGGGTTTTTGCCCTGAGCTTTTTGCTGTTCATAGTCCTTCAGCACATCTATTGCCACCTTGCCGAGTATCATACACGAAGGCAGGTTTATAAGCGTCATGCCGCCCATGGTGATATCGGCCATAGCCCACGCCGCATTCATGGGGATAACTGCGCCGAGAAAAACGACAAAGGCGCAGACTATATGGAATATCTTCATAAACCTCTCGGACGGTTTTTTTCTTTTGTTAAGGAAAATAAGCGCATTTTCCACATAATACAGGTTGCCGATAAGCGTGGTAAAGGCAAAAAGCACCATTGCCGCGGTGATAAATATCGGTCCGACCTTGCCGAACACCGTCGATATCGCATTTTGCACATAAAGCGCGCCCGAGACCGTCTCATTTCTTTCAACGCCCGTTGAAAGACACATAAGCGCGGTCGCCGTGCACAGCAAAAGCGTATCTATGTATACCGACAAAGTCTGTACAAGTCCCTGCTTTGCGGGGTGGCTTACCTTTGCCGAGGCCGACGCATTAGGTGCCGAGCCCACGCCTGCCTCGTTTGAGTACAGGCCGCGCTTTATGCCGTAAACCATGCACGAGCCCGATATACCGCCGAATATCGCCTTAAAATCAAAGGCATCCTTAAAAATAAGCACAAACATATCGGGCATATTTTTTATGTTGAATAAAATGACCGCAAGCGATACCAACACATACGCAACGCCCATTATCGGCACTATAAAGCTTGTCAACTTGATTATACGTCCGCCGCCGCCGAGAAGACAATAGCACGTCAAGGCCGCCAGCACCGCACCAACAACATACGGCGTGACATTTTTGTCGTAAAAGGCATAGGCCTCAAAGGTAGACTGGAGATTGTACGAGCAAAGCAGATTAAAGCCCACGGCATAGGTCGCAATAAGAAAAACGCAGAATATCGCCGCCAGCACGGGGGCATGAAGCGCACGCTCTATGTAATAGGCGGGGCCGCCGTAGCTTTCGCCGTTTTCTTTTTTTCTTTTATACACCTGCGCAAGCGTACTTTCGACAAAGGCAGACGATGCGCCCACTATGCACATCAACCACATCCAGAAACACGCGCCCGGGCCGCCCAGACATACTGCCGTGGATACGCCCACTATATTGCCCGTGCCGACACGCGATGCCGTGGAAACAAGCATGGCCTGAAGCGACGATACCTGCTTTTTGTCGTCGGGCGGCTCCCTTAAAAGCCTGAGCGACTCCGGAAACAAACGCACCTGCACGCCCTTTGTAAGCACGGTAAAATAGATGCCTGCCAATGTCATCACGATTATCAGTATGGGATAATACATAACGCTGTCTATCTTGTCCAGCATTTCACCTGTTTTTGTTAATATGTCATTTATCATTTTTGTCCTCCCGGGTGAGTCTTGCTATATTTAATTTTAGCATATTACGCCGCTCTTTGCAACACCGCATTTATTTTGACTGCGTTTTGAAACAAAAACTCCCATACCCTTTGCAGTGCTGATTTCCGTAAATCAAGCATATACTGTACAAAGATTTATGGGAGTTTTTATTTTGAAGGATTATATAGAACGGCGTGCAATAGAGGTTGGGGAGTACATAATAAAAACAAAGGCGACGGTAAGGGAGGCAGCGAAAAAGTTTGGGATAAGCAAATCAACCGTCCACAAGGATCTGACGGACAGACTTTTAAAAATAGACCCCGTTCTTGCCAAATCGGTGCACAAGGTACTGGACAAAAACAAGGCCGAGCGCCACATCCGTGGCGGCATGGCAACGCGCATGAAATATCTGAAAAAATAAGCCCTGCTTTGTATCCGACGTATTGCGGCCGATACCGCGCACACAAAAAGGCGGAGCGTTATGACCTGCACGGTCACAGCGTTCCGCCATTTATTTGCAATATTATTTTCCCGCCTTACTGCGACAGCGTTTCAAGTATTTTTTTCGTAAGACAGGCCGCTCTTATGGCGGATTCATGCATAAAGCGCTCGTAATTGACCTCCGTGCCCTCATCCGCATTGTCGGATATAGCGCGGATAACAACAAACGGTATTTTGTTAAGGAAGCAGGTCTGTGCCACGGCAGCGCCCTCCATTTCGCAGCATTTAGCCTTGAAAGTTCTCCATATACGCTCCTTTGCCTCGGGCGAGGATACAAACTGATCGCCGCTGGCAATTCTTCCTATGCTTATGGAAAAGCCCATATTTTCGGCAGCCGTATAAGCAAGCTTGGCAAGCTGGTCGTCGGCCTTGAGATATGTTGTTTCCGAACCGAAAAGTGCGCCCGGTTCGTCGCCTATGGCCGTAGCATCAACATCATGCTGCACCAGGTCGTCCGACACCACAATATCGCCTATTTTCAGGTCGGGTGCTATTGCGCCCGCAATACCCATATTTACCACCATATCAACAGCATACATATCTATAAGTATCTGTGTACATACGGCGGCATTTACCTTGCCCATACCGGAACGCACAAGCACGACATTCTGTCCGTTCAATGTGCCCATATAAAAGTCAAGCCCCACTATATTTTTGGCGGAGATGACATTTACATCTTCCTTAATAGACTGTATTTCCGCTTCAATAGCGCATATTATACCCATGGTCATAACGGCCACCCCCTTTTACTCCACAGTAACACTCTTTGCAAGGTTACGCGGCTTGTCGATATCCTCGCCAAGTCCCAGCGCCATATAGTATGCAAAAAGCTGCTGCGGTATGTTTGCAAGCACGGATGTCAGCATCCAATGTGTGCGCGGTATGTAGATAACATCGTCCGCCACTTCTTCAATGCTCTTGTTGCCCTGCATTGCAATAGCAAGGACCTTTGCGCCCCTTGCCTTAACTTCCTTCATATTGCTCTTTGTCTTGTCGAAAAGCGCCTCCTGCGTTGCCACGCCGACAACCAGCGTAGCAGGCTCTATAAGCGCGATCGGACCGTGCTTAAGTTCACCCGCCGCATAAGGCTCGCTGTGAAGGTAAGCTATCTCCTTTAATTTAAGGGAGCCCTCCATGCCGACAACATAGTCAAGTCCGCGGCCAATGTAGAACACATTTTTGGACGAAATATATTTATCAACAAATTTCCTTATCGAAGGCACCGCCTTTGTGAGAATGTCGTTTATCTGTGACGGAAGCTTCAGCATGGCATCCTTTATCTCCAAAAAGTCCTTTTCGGGCAGCGTGCCAAGCTCCTGCGCAATATGCAGGGTAAGCAGATACATTGCTATTACCTGTGCCGAGAACGCCTTTGTCGATGCAACGGCTATCTCAAAGCCCGCAAGCGTGTATAAAACGTCATCCGCCTCACGCGCTATGGAGCTGCCGACGGCATTTACAATGCCCAGCACCCTTGAACCCTTTGCCTTTGCCAGCTTAAGCGCCGACAGGGTGTCCGCCGTTTCGCCCGACTGGGAAACAACGATAACAAGCGTATGCTCGTCAATGAGAGGATCCTTGTATCTGAACTCGCTTGCCACCTCGGAATTTACGGGTATGCGCACCAGTCTTTCAAGCAGGTATTTACCCACAAGACCCGCATAATACGCCGTACCGCAGGCAACTATATATATCTGGTTGATGTTTTCAAGCTCCGCCTTGCCAAGCTTTATGCCGTCCAGCTCAACGTGCTTGCCGTCTGCGGAAAAGCGTCTTGAAAGGTTGTCCATAACGACCTTCGGCTGCTCGTATATCTCCTTGAGCATAAAATGGTCGTAGCCGTTTTTCTGTGCAGCCTCAACATCCCAGCTGTATGTGTATACATCGCGCTGTATCTCGTTTCCGTCTATGTCAAAAAGCTTTATCTCGTCTGCCTTTATAAGTGCAAACTCCTTGTCGCCAAGTATATAGGCATCCTTTGTGTAGTTAAGGATGGCGGGGATATCCGATGCGATGAAATTCTCGCCCTTGCCGATACCCACGATAAGCGGGGATTCCTTTCTGGCCGCAATTATCTGGTCGGGGTAGTCCGTACACAAAACGCCCAGAGCATAGGAGCCCTCGATAACATTAAGCGTTTCTCTTACCGCCTCCAAAAGGTCGCCGTCCTGCTTGTAAAAATCGTCTATAAGGTGAGCCACTGTCTCCGTATCCGTATCGGAGTGGAAAACATAGCCCTTTGCCTGAAGCTCTTCTTTAAGCTCCTGATAGTTTTCGATAATACCGTTATGCACAACGGCAATTTTGTCGTCGTTGCTGAAATGGGGATGTGCATTCACATCCGACGGAGCGCCGTGTGTCGCCCAGCGCGTATGGCCGATGCCCGCCCTGCCCGCAACGGGCTGTTCAAGCAGCAGATTGCGCAGGTTTTCCACCTTGCCCTTGGTTTTTCTTATTTTTATACTTCCGTCGGAAAGCACCGCAACGCCCGCAGAGTCGTAGCCGCGGTATTCCAGACTTTCAAGGCCGTTTATAAGCACGGGCACACTATTCTGCCCGCCGATATATCCGACTATACCACACATAGTTTGTCCTCCTGTTTTTTAGTTCAAAAGACCCTCGATAAGTCTTGCCAATCTTTCAGCCTCCGCCTTGAGCACGGTCTTGTCCCTGCCCTCTATCATAACGCGGACGATAGGCTCCGTACCCGAGGGACGTATAAGCACACGTCCGTCGCCCGAGAACTTGGCCTCCAGCTTTTCGATCTCGGACCTGATGGTTTCGTTTGAAAGATATTCCTTTTTCTTTTTATTGTCAACACGCGCATTTACAAGTACCTGCGGCAGGACTTCCATAATGTTCTTTGCCTCGTCCAGTTTCCGGCCCGTCTTCTTAAGCGTGGAAAGAAGCTGGATAGCCGTCAGTATGCCGTCACCCGTGGTGTTGTAGTCAAAAAAGATTATATGTCCCGACTGTTCGCCGCCGAAGCAGTCGCCCCTTTCGAGCAGACGCTCCAGCACATAGCGGTCGCCGACCTTTGTTTTTTCTATATTTATGCCGTTTCTCTCGCCCATCTGGAAAAGACCCAGATTACTCATAACGGTCGCAACTATGGTGTCGTTTTTAAGCGTGCCCACGTCCTTCATATGCTTACCGCAGATGGCCATAATAACGTCACCGTCCACCATTTCGCCGTTTTTGTCCACAGCAAGGCAGCGGTCGCCGTCGCCGTCAAAGGCAATGCCTATATCCGCACCGTTGTCCTGTACGGCCCTGCAAAGGCTCTCGATATGCGTTGAGCCGCAGTTTAAGTTGATGTTTGTGCCGTCGGGCTCGCGGTGGATGGCAATAAGCTCTGCGCCCAGCTTGTCAAAGGCCAGCGGAGCAGCCTTGTATGTTGCGCCGTTTGCACAGTCTATAACTATCTTCATGCCGTCAAGCTTTATATCCGTGGTCGATACAACAAAGTCCACATAATCGTCTATAGCCGTGTCGCAGATCTCCCTTGCACCTACCTGCTCCGCATAGGGACGGGGAATGGACGAAAACTTGCTGTCCATATACTCCTCTATTTCAAGCTCCAGATCGTCACGCAGCTTAAAGCCCTGCGAGTTGAAAAATTTGATGCCGTTGTCCTGTACGGGATTGTGCGATGCGCTTATAACAACGCCCGCATCCGCATTATATTTTCTAACAAGGTAAGCTACCGCAGGTGTGGGCACAACGCCCAGACTTACCGCGTGCGCACCTACCGAGCAAATGCCCGCTATAAGCGCCGCCTCCAGCATATCGCCCGATATACGGGTGTCCATGCCCACGATTATCTTTGCGTTATGATTGGTCTCCTTTGTCAGTACATATGCACCTGCGCGTCCAAGTCTGTACACCAGCTCGGGTGTAAGCTCCACATTGGCAACACCGCGCACACCGTCGGTACCGAAATATTTACCCATTATAAAGCCTCCTATTTTTTGTCGAGTAAAGTAAAAATTGCACATACCTATACAATTATTACCCTATTATATCACATATCCCGTAAATATACAACATATTTTTTTATTTGGCTCAAGCCCACCCCGCAAGCGCCGCATTTGACACGGCGGGCGGTATTTGATATAATGACACAGAAACGGAGGTATGGCCTATGCAGACGATGGCGGCGCTGCAGCAGTTCGCACAGCAAAACAACATAATCGCGGGTGTCACTCCCGCGCGTGTATTTACGGAGCTGAAAGCGGCACTTTCGCGCCCCGTGCCCTTTGTGGAATACACTTTGTCAGAGCGCACGGATCCCTCGCTCACGCTTGAAAACGCACGTTCGGTCGTCTGCATAGGCTGCCCCTACCCGCGCAGTATACACACCGACAAGGGGATATCCATTGCCGCGGCAGGCACGGACTATCACACCTTTGTTGCGCAAATGCTCGAAAAGCTTTTGGACACGCTTAAACTTACGGGACTGCCGTTTACCGACACGGGGCCGCTGGTAGACAGGTATACCGCCTATCTTTGCGGGCTTGGCTTTTACGGCAAAAACGGTTTTATTATAAACGAAAAATTCGGCTCCATGTTTTTTATCGGCTATATCATAACCGCCGAGGAGTTCGACACCTACAGCACCCCCGACGGCGGAAGCTGCAAAGACTGCCGCAAATGCCTTGATGCCTGTCCGCACGGTGCCATAAACGGCGGCCCCATGGACTACGAAAAATGTGTTTCCTATATTACGCAGATAAAGGGGCGGCTTACCGATGTGCAGATGAAAATGCTCGGCACGCAGGTCTACGGCTGCGATATATGCCAGCTTTCCTGCCCCCGCAACAGGGGAAAGGCCGATATTTTTTTTGGCGAAAAGGACTATACCCACTTTTTTAAGCTTACGAACCGCCAATTCAAGGAAAAATACGGGCATACGGGCATATACTGGCGCGGCCGCGCGACTATAGTCAGAAACGCACTTATCGCACACATAAATACGGGCGGAAGCAAGAAGGACATAGAGGATTTTTTAAACGATAAAAACGATGTATTGAGATATACGGCAGAAAGGCTGCTTAAAACGGAGAATAAATAATGGGATACTGGAACACCAGAGGCCTGCGCGGCAGCGCCTTTGAAGAAATGATAAATATGACAAATGATGTATACAAGCAGCGTCATGTGGCAATAATACAGAAGATACCTACACCTATAACGCCGATAAAGCTTGACAAGGAGCACGGGCAGATAACCCTTGCCTACTTTGACCGACAGTCCACGGTGGACTATATCGGCGCGGTACAGGGGATAGCCGTATGCTTTGATGCCAAGGAAACGCACGAAAAGCGTCTGCCGCTGCAAAACATACACGAGCATCAGGTGGAATTTATGGAGCATTTCGAGGAGCAGGGCGGCATTTCGTTCCTGCTGGTGCATTTTTCATGCACGGACGAATATTTTTATCTGCCGTTTTGTGTGCTGAAAAAATACTGGCACGATGCGGAAAACGGCGGCAGGAAATCGGTGCCCTATTCTGCGTTTGAGGCAAAATATCTGCTGTGTTCAAGCGACGGCTACCCTCTTAACTACTTAGAGGGAGTGAATACTTATCTTGCCGAAAAAAAGGATTAAAGCGCTTATTTTGACAGCCGTACTGTTTTTTGATGCCCTGTGCTGCCGTGCGGACAGCGGCAAGCTCGTCTGCGGGGCTTATATCGCAGGCACGGGCGTTGATATCGCCCAATACGAGGAAATATGCGGGGTAAAAAACAGCATCTATCTTATAGGCGTAAAAAAGGATTACCCCAAAAGCAGAGTTATGGAATGCTATGCACGCGGCAAAATACCCATGCTTCTGATAAACAGAAGCATGCCGCTCAGCCGACTGCCCGCGCTGGCGGATGCTGCGGGAGAATACGGTATGCCGATATATATCTGCATAGGCGGCGAGCTGCGCTTTTACCGCTACTGCGCGGAGATATTCCGCGCCCGCTGTCCCTGCGCGGTGCTTGTGCAGCCCGTTATGCTGTCACAGCCCGCATACGAATTTGCGGGCACCGACCTCGCCGACATACTGGCGGTAACGGCCACCTTTAACGACGCAAACAGAGACCCTGCGGCGCTGTACCACATCATAGAGCAGGCGGACATACCCGTTATGATAAATCTTGCCGTCTGCCGCTATGACGAGAACGGCCACCGCTATACCACCCTTGATGCAATAAAAACGCTCAACTACGTCTATGCGGCCAAAAACGACCTTGGCACAAGGCTTTTCGGCATAAACTATATAAATACGGCCAAAGACGGGCGCAGGTACGATATAGCCTGCGACAGCAAGGTACGCACCGTATACGGCGGCCTTGTATGCAAATGGGCAGACCCGTCATACGGGCTTGAAAACCGGTAAAAGACAGCAAAAGCTGTCTTTTTTGTCGTTGTATCCTATACAGCCAAAATAACATACGCTCCGCTGATTTGGCTTTTATCCTCGCACAATAATCCCTTGTTTTAGAGGGTTTCAGACCTATTGCTTTGGCTATATCGGCAGTTTTGGCTTCGGAATTGCCGGTAAGATAATCGATTATAGCCTGCCGTCTTTCATAATTTATCGCCGTTTTTTCAATAAATAATGTCAATATAACTCTGTCGGGGTCAAATTGGTCGGCAAAAAGGGCCGCTTACTCCTTATTAAACTTTTCATATTTTGTAACTTCATTCTTTGAATTTATCAGGGTCGAGCATTTTTATCACTTTTGCAAGATTACCGACGGCAACGCCGTAATCGGGCACATTCAACCGCAAAAATAGATGCGGACAATTACGCAGTAATTGGCTTTTGGCGCAGCCAAAAGTTGTGATATTCATGTGTTACCACGGCCGAAGCACCCACAATGGCATAGTTTCCTATCGTAACACCCGGCGTAACGGTCACACCCGCGCCTATCCACGCATGATGGCCTATATGTATGGGTTTGCAGGTCAGAATATCTCTGTCGTAAGGGTCGTGGTTGTTGGAGAGCAGCTGAACATTTGCGGCAATAGCTACATTTCCCCCGATAACGATGACGCCCCTTGACATAGCAAGAAAATTGCTGTTTATAAAAACATTTTTCCGATAACAAGTTTGTCTATAGCAACCCCCGAAACAGGTGCGGCAACATAACTCCCCTCGCCTATTCTATCGCCTAATAGTTCTTTCAAAACCGACATATATTCTTCCGTTCTCGGCATAGTGTGGTTAAGTTTGAACATCAGCTGCACCTGCTTGTCATATCTAAATTAGTCTATGGAGTGGTTTGGATTAATTATAAACGGAAGAGACATAAATTTAAACACGCAGAATATTTGACGCTTACGATCGCTTACTTGTATACTGTCAAATTCGTAAGTTTGATTTACGAATTTGACGGTTGAAAAACAGCAGAAATTATTTTATAATCAAGATATAGGCTATATTCAAAACTACGCACGGGAAGTGCAAATGTTTGAAGAGGGAATAGAAATGAAACGGAAAATATTTATGCGTGCAGCAGCTATGGCTTTGGCGGCGGATATGATGTTTTCACAGTTTACAAATTACAAGCAAAAAACAAATGAAAAACGAGAAAAGTGTTAAAAAGGAGGTTTAACCAATGACAAAAAAATTTATGCACTTATTACACAGGGTAACGGCGCTGATCCTGTCTACAATGCTGCTGATGAGTTCGGCGGTATTTGAGAGGACGGTAACGGCGGAAGAAGCTCGGCCGCGTTATAATGTTAAGGTATACTTTAATGTTAAAAATGTTTCCCCGGAGGATAACAATATAACTTTATATTATAAGTATCCGGAAATATTTGCAGCGGGAAAATATATATGTCGCATGAATAACGGAACTGTTGAATTATCCGATGCTGCAGCAAAGGAGGGGGAACAAAGCTATACATTCAAAAATATAGAAGGCGTTCCTTATCAATTGAACTACTTCAATACCGGACGCACTAAGAATGCAAGTGAATGGTATATAACAAAATTAGAGATAGAACCGGTAAATCGTGTCGAGGGATGTCCTATAAATAAAACCGTAACACTTTGGGAAGGAAAAATGGGGTGCAAAATTGCAAGACTTGGAGGAGATTGGACTTGGGTGCCATTATACTTTGACGCAAAAGAACCGTATTTTGGAGATTGGTCAAATAGTGATGTCGGCTCAAACAAAACAACGATAACTACCGACTATTATTCAAATCTTGATGAAAACGGCGTAGTATGTTTCGGTGCTACACCTCTTAGCTGCACGGATGATATATATGTGCCGACAGATTACGATTATACTCCGACTTATCAAGTGTCGGGAGGTATAGCTTACGACCAGTACGGTGCTGTATATCCCTATCAGGATGCAAATTATCAAAGTTCAAATGATGGTGTGATTTATAACGCAAACGGTATTACAGTCAACGACACGGCAAATGCCAAAGATGACTATTACGTTACGTTAAAAAAAGCTTTTCGCGCAGGCCCGACGGTTGAAAAGGAAGTCAAAGTGCATACATTTGACTATTCTGTTGTATTCAGGGATCCGAATGGCAATGCATATGAAACTCAGACGGTAGATTACGGTGAAAGTGCACAGCCGCCGGAACCCGAGGAATATTATTTTTCGGATGGCAAGGTTTTTAAATTTGACTCTTGGGACGGGTATTACGAAAATATAACATACGGACCGAAGGAGCGTTCCGTTTATGCGTTTTATATGCTCAATACGCCTGATTATGCATTTTTCGACGGCAACGGAACAGAGGATTCTCCTTATCTTATAGAAGATGACGAAGACTGGAAAATATTTGCGTCTTACTGTAATACCTTTGATACAAGCGGAATGTATTTCAAACTGACAAACGATATATCGACAGCAAAGACCGCAGGAAAAAGCGGACACGAATTTAAAGGCAATTTTGACGGCGGCGGAAAGACGATAACGGTAAATTACAGCACTGATGAAAATGTAATTGCACCGTTTCGCTATACATCGGGTAATTGTGTTATCAAAAATCTTAAAGTCAACGGTACTATCAATACTTCTGCAAAATATGCGGCAGGTCTGATAGGAAAGCAGTCAGGCAATACAACGATAGAAAACTGCCGTTCAAGCGTGACGATAAACAGCAGTACGGCAAATAACGGCTTACACGGCGGTTTAGTGGCATTAAATAGAACGGGTTCCCTACTTGATATAAGCGGCTGTGTATTTGACGGAAAACTTCTCGGAGAAAATACAAATAAATGCGGCGGTTTTATAGGCAGCAGAAACGGAACGGCAAATATAACGGATTCGTTTTTCAATCCGTCTGAAATTACGATACAAAGCTATAATTGCGAAAACTTTGCACAAGGCGGTGCCAATATCACAAACAGCTATTATTATACATATCTTAACGGCGAACAGGGCAAAAGGGTATATGCCATAACATCCTCGGAAAATACCGAGATCGATTTTGGAGAGTCGGTAAAAGATTACGGCACTGCAAGCGGTATAGTTGCATATCCAAATGGATTTAAGTGTGATGATGTATTCTATGCGATCCCGTACGCCAGAGTAAAGGCTACATTTAATTATTGCGGCGCTCCGGGTTATGTTGTGCGGTCGTATAATGTAACCATATATGATGACGGCTGTCTTGTTATGCCCGCGCACGACCTTGTAATATGGGCTAACGTAACAGAGGGAAATTATGCGCTTTCCTTTGATACGGACGGCGGTACACGCATAGGCGTATGGATGAGACGTTACGGTCAGGATATTTCCGGGGTCATCAATAATCTGAATCCGACAAAGACAGGCTATACATTTGCGGGCTGGACACCCGAACCGCCCGAAACTATGCCTCCTAATGATCTGGAATTAAAGGCAAATTGGACTATCAATCAATATACAATAACTATCGACCCGAATAACGGTGAAGCTGTTACAAAAATAACGCAGGATTACGGTACGGCTGTAAATGCTCCCGCCGATCCTACAAAAACGGGTAATGATTTTGACGGATGGGATAAAGACATACCCGAAACAATGCCTGCCGAAAATATTACAATAACGGCAAAATTTACACCGCATGTACATACAATACACTTTGATGCAAACGGCGGTTCCGAAACAGCTGATATAACACAGGATTACGGCACGAGTATAACAGCACCCGAGGATCCGATAAGAGAGGGCTATACATTTATCGGCTGGGATACCGAAATTCCCGAAACTATGCCGGATGAAGATGTAAATATTACGGCAAACTGGACTATCAACCGATATACATTGACATTCGATACGGAAACGGAAATGGGAGGTACTGTTATACCGCCTATTACCGCAGATTACGGCACAAAGATAGAAAAGCCGGCAGACCCGACTTTGCCGAGAGCTCTTTTTAAAGGTTGGGATGATCTGCCCGAAACAATGCCTGCCGAAAATAAGACGGTAACGGCTTTATGGAACTGGGCTGTATTATATGAGGCGGTAGAACCTAATTGTACGGAATCGGGAAATAAAGAATATTACAAATGCAACGGTAAATATTATACCGTTGATGAAAATGATTATTTGGTAGAGATCGAAGATTATAATGATATATTTTTGGATTCTTTTGGCGGTCACGATTGGGATGAACCGAATTGGTCTTGGGGAATACACAGCTATTCGGGCAAACTTATGGCGACTTTGAATATCGAGTGTAAGGTCTGCGGCAGACGCGATGCATACAATACCACCGAGTTTGAGACCGAGATAGTAAAGGAACCCACCGCTACCGAAGAGGGTTTAAAGAAATATACCGCAGTAATAGATGTTAACGGTGTAGAGTTTACCGATGAGTACACCGAGGCGATATACCGCACAAGCGCTGTTGCAACAATAGGCGATACGCCGTATTACAGACTTATTGACGCAATAGAAGCCGTTAAGTCGGGCGATACGATAACGGTTTTGGACGATATTGACGAACCCAATGTGGGTTACGGCGATTATCCGTACATAGAAAATGATTTCACGCTTGACCTTAACGGACATACCGTAACGGCTAAGTCGATAACTACAGGAAACCACCTTACTATCAAAAACGGTACATTTAACGGCGCTGTCGGAAACAACAGCGGCGGCGGAGACCGTATTTTAACGCTTGAAAATGCAAAGGTAAATCCCCCCGCAAATGCCGATGAAGATACAAGAAGTATTGAATGGGGCGCGCTTGGCATAAAGCTTTTGTCGGGCAGTAAATTGACCGTTGACAATGTGGAATTTTACGCGGGAACATATAACGATCCCCTTGTATTTACTATGGACAGCACTTCGTCCGTGGTTTTCAAAAATGCCAAAATAAACGTTGCGGACGATTCGGCCGACTCTTTGTATGAGATAGAAAAATATCTCCCCGCGGGCTATTCGTTAAAGTATGACGATGAAAAATACTGCTATTATATTGCGGACGCGGACGGAAACAAGGTAACCGACAGCGTGGAACTTCTTGCGGCAAACTTTGTTGTAAACAAGGTGGAAGCAAAGGCGGCGACTTGTGAGCAAAACGGCTGTATCGAGCATTATGAGGACACTCACGGCAATTTCTTTGCCGATAAGGATGGTACACAGAAACTTTCGGAAAAAGATGTTGTGATACCCGCAGTTGGTCATAACTGGGGCGAGCCGGCCTACGAATGGGCTTATGATTACTCGACCTGCACCAGAACAAAGGTATGTCAAAATGACGGTACACACAAAACGACCGACAGGGTAAACACGACCATAGAGGGCACGACCGCAACGGCGGTATTCAATGATGAGGTAACAAAGTATTCGCATACATCAAACATAAACGATAAGGGCGAACAAGACGGTGATTACGACAACGGACTTGATACAAAAGAGACCGTTAAGATCGACGGCGCACAAAAATTAAAAGTTACGCTGAAATATAACACCGAAAACGACTGTGACTTTGTTTATGTATTCAAAAATGCCGACGATACCGAGCCTATGACAATTACCGAGGACGAAAAGGAAATTTCTCTCAAACTTTCGGGGGAGGACACAAAAACCTTTGAAGTCGAGGGTGACAGCGTGACATTCGGTTTCACTTCCGACGGCGGCGTGAATGCATACGGCTATTATGCCACAGTTACCGCCGAACTGCCCGATGTTCAAATAAAGGAAGTGAGCGAAATACCTCTCTTGGGTGATGTAAACTTCGATAAAAAGGTCGATGATAAGGATGCCGCAATGGTGCTTGAATACATAAGCACGGGCAAGAAATTCTTTGAAGACGATACCGACAAAAACGCAAAGGCAATAAAGGCTGCAAACTTTGACGGCATAGGCAATGTTGATATGCTTGATGTAATAGCCATACTTCAAAAATCAAAACAGGCTTAAGCACAGTTTACAAAAAATAAGATATAATATCAACCAAAAGGCGGCACTTTTTTTGAGGGTGCTGCCTTTTCATTTTAACATAGCACATAAATCTTGATCAAGATACTGCGTAAGCGTCAAATATCTCGTACGCGAGATATTTGACGCTTACTACATCGAGAGTATCAGCCGTTTAGGTCGCTCCACAAAGGATTTGCTGAACATCATTGACACTCTCACCGAAAAGGGTGTCACTTTCATCAGCCACAAGGAAAACATCGACACCGATACTCCATCAAGAAAGTTTATGCCACCGTGTTCGCTGCCCTTTCTCAGTTGGAGCGTGAACAGCTCAAACAGCAACAGCGTGAGGGCATCGAGATTGCTAAGGCACAGGGCAAGTACACGGGACGGAAACCCATTGAGATCGACTGGACGAGGTTCGGGCAGCTCTATGGGGAATGGAAGTCCAAGAACATCACAGGCAGGGACTTTATGCGGAGAATGGGCTTGTCAGCTAATACCTTTTACCGCCGTGTGAGGGAGTATAAAGCTGAACATGGGATCGCAGAGCCGACCTCTGCTTGATATATAGCAATATAGTTTGTTGAGTATGCACATATTTTTCACAGTCCTTTTATGCAATCCTTCAAAGTTGTAATATTTCTATTGACAACTTGGTATTTGCATGATATACTGATATCAGAAAGTTGAAACGGTAGCGTTTACAACTTTACAGAAGTCAATTTTTATGCTATACTTTAGGAGGTACTTATTATGAAAATCGCAGTAGTTTGTGCAAATGGCAAGGCAGGTCAGCTTATCGTGAAAGAGGCTGTTGACAGAGGGCTTGATGTTACGGCAGTTGTCAAGGGCGA
>JAFYGI010000037.1 GCA_017543265.1 Bacillota bacterium
CGCAATGAGCGCCGTTAAAAACACCACCTACGGCGATATGCCCGCGGCAAGCCTGGGCGAGATAGAAAGTGTTATCAAAACACATAAATCCGACGGCCCTCAGGAGGAAATGAACAGATAATAAATAAAGCCGACGCGAAAACGTCGGCTTTTTTGTTTATCCCTTTGGCAGGCCTATCCTCAAATCATAGCACATAACTCTTGTTATCATTGCGGCGGCCTCGCTGCGCTTTACATTATCGTTGGGGCGAAAGGCCATATTGGCATCGCCCGTTGCAGCACCCATTTCGTACATATCCATAATTTCGTGATAGTAGGGTGTATCGCCGTCAACATCGGGGATATCGGTTATCGGCACCTGATTGATATACATACCCGTTTTGTCAACGCGCGAGAAAAGATAGGCTATCTCGGCGCGGGTGGCGGGCTTGTTCATGTTAAGCTTTACATGGGGCTCGATAATGCCGTTGTCCTGACAGCAGCGCACATATTTGTCGTACCAGTGGTCGCCCGTAAAATCAAAAATATCGTAATGGTGCATTGATGCGTGTGCGCAGGCAGCCATTTTAACGGCCTCGGCGCAGGTGATGGTATCATCGGGCATAAACATAGTCTCGGTGCGCCCGTTTATCACACCGAAGTCCGCCGCAATAGTGACATATTCACAGTACCACGAATCAAGCGGCACATCCGCAAACGGTCCGCTCGGCGTGTGTGCAGATACCGATGTCTGCATAAGCGCTGCCGCCGTAAGTGCGGCTAAAATACCTCTCTTTAAAGTCCTTTTCATACTAACGCCCCCTCGTTATTGTATCATTGAAACTATATCGTCTGCCGCGGCGGTGCTTTGCTCGCCCGTCAGCATATTTTTAACGGTCACTTCGCCGTTTTTAAGCTCGTCCTCGCCGATTATTGCAACATAGGGTATGCCCATTTTGTTGGCATACTTCATTTTGTGCTTCATGGCCTTGTCCTGATAGTAGACCTCGGCGGATATGCCCGCGCTGCGCAGCTTGTCGGCCACCTCAAGCGGGAATTTCAGATCCACGCCAAGGGGTGCGACCAGCACCTTTACAACGCTTGCGGACTCGGGCTGTATTATCCCCGCCGCGCGAAGCTGTGAAAAAAGACGTGTAAGACCGATGGAAATGCCTATGCCGGGCATTTTTTGCTTTGTGTAATAGCCCGTAAGGTTGTCGTAGCGGCCGCCCGAGCAAACGCTGCCCAGACCCTTGTAATCGTCCAGCACGGTCTCGTACACCGTACCCGTGTAGTAGTCAAGACCCCTTGCTATGGTCAGGTCTATGGTAAAATAGCTGTCCTCTATGCCGAACAGGCGCATATACGCGCTTACCTGCTCCAGCTCCGATACACCCTCCGAAAAGGTGTCGTTTTCTATGCCGAGCGATTTAAGATAGCTTATCTTCTCGTCCGCCGTGCCCTCTGCCGTGATAAAGGACAGGATCTTTTCGCCCTTTTCGCTGTCTATGCCAAAGTCCGAAAGCTCCGCAAGGACTTTTTCCGCGCCTATCTTGTCTATCTTGTCAATGGTGCGCAGGATGTCCGCGATACTGCCGCCAAGGCCGAGCGAGTCGAAAAAGCCGTTAAGCACCTTGCGGTTGTTGAGCCTTATGGTAAACTTGCCGAAGTCCAGCTTTTTAAAGATGCTGTAGATGACCGCGGGTATCTCCGCATCGTGGATAAGCGGCAGCTCGTCATTGCCTATCATGTCGATATCGCATTGATAAAACTCGCGGAAACGACCCTTTTGCGGGCGCTCGCCGCGGTATACCTTGCTTATCTGGTATCTTTTAAAGGGAAAAGTCAGCTCCCCCGCGTGCTGTGCAACATAACGCGCAAGCGGCACCGTCAGGTCAAAGCGAAGCGCCATGTCCGTGTCGCCCTTTGTAAAGCGGTATATCTGCTTTTCGGTCTCGCCGCCCGCCTTTGCAAGCAGTACGTCCGACAGCTCCAGTACGGGGGTGTCAAGCGGCAGAAAACCAAAGCTTTCGTATACCTCCCTTATGGTGTCCTTCATTTTGTTAAAAAGTATCTGGTCGGGCGGAAGAAGCTCCATAAAGCCCGGCATTATTCGCGGTTGTATTTTTTTGTCACCCATTTTAAAAGTTCTCCAATCCTTCTTTTTTGCGCTGTATCATTTCGTCGATGCGCGTTATATAATCGTCAACGCTTTTTACGTTGAATATTCGCTCTATTTTGTCGCCGTGGGGCGTTTTTTCCACGGTCTTTGTGGAGCCGCCCGCGCCGAGGGCGATTATGCTCTGCTGCTCCTCCATTATCTGCACGTTGTATATACATTCGTGCCCCGGCTTGCAGTAGCCCACGTTTTCAAAATTGCCCACCATGTTTTTCTGGCGGTACATATAGTAGGGCTGCATACCCATTTCGGCCGTGCGCTTTGCCGTTATGCCCAGCATTTTTTCCATGCGGTCAAAGGTGGTCATCTCGTACCTGTCCAGCGTTTCACGCAGGCGCGAGGCACGCTTTACCGCCAGCGTATGCACGGTTATGCTCTCGGGCGAAAGGCGCTCCAGCCCGTCCATCGTCCTTGTGACATGGCTCTCGTCCTCACCGGGAAGCCCCAGTATAATGTCGGTGTTTATATGTGTGTGCCCCGCCTGCCTTGCAAGCTCAAAGGCATTGTAAAAATCGCTTACGGTGTGCCGCCTGCCTATCGCGGCAAGGGTATCGTCGTTAAGGGTCTGCGGATTTATGGATATCCTGTTTACATCGTGCGCCTTTAAAATACGCAGTTTTTCAAGGTTTATGGTGTCGGGGCGGCCTGCCTCTACGGTGTATTCGACGGGGGCCTTGAAATTGTCCCGCACCATGGTAAGCAGCCTGTCAAGCTGTCTTTCGTCCAGAGAGGTGGGGGTGCCGCCGCCTATGTAGATGCTTTCAAGCTCCTTGTCACGAATAAGCCCCGCGGTGAATTTTATCTCCGTTTCAAGCGCATCAAGGTACGCATCCACCTTTTCGGCGTATCTGTCAAGGGGATAGGATGTGAACGAGCAGTACAGGCAGCGTGTGGGGCAAAAGGGAATGCCGATGTACATACCCGTTTTGCCGCGGCCGTTTTCGACAATGCGCTTTTCGCTTTTGGCCACCTTTATCGCAAGCCTTGCCTTGTCCCCGGTCACATAGTAGCTGTCAGTCAGACGGGTATAGACCTCGTCGTCGTTAAGCCCCTCGTTATACATCGTCCATACAAGCTTTGCGGGGCGTACACCCGTTAAGGTGCCCCACGGTGCCTTTGTGGGCTTTACCTGCATAAGACATTTAAAAACCGCCGTGCGCAGGGCAAAACGGACGGAATGCTCGTCATCCGCCGCCGTGTCAAGGGCAAAGTGCGCCTTTTCCTCGCCGCCGTCGTAAAATGCCGCTATGGCCGTTTTCCCGTCAAGCATACTTAAAACGGTAAGATCGCCGCAGGTGTCGGTCTGTATGTATTTTTCGTTGGGATAAAACATCATTATCGTAACAACGATGTCGTCCGAATAGCTGTGGTTTTTTAAAATGTAGTTCATTTATTTTTCCTTGGATCGATCGGTGTTTATTTAGTAGACATACATATTATTCTGCTTTTCAAAGCCTATGCTTGTGGGGTTGCCGTGGCCTGTGAGCACCTGTGTATCGTCGGGGAGGGTAAAAAGCTTTTCTTTTATACTCTCGTTAAGGGCGTGGCCGTCGGAAAGCGGGAAATCGCTTCTGCCAACGCTCATAAAAAACAGGGTATCGCCCGAAACAAGGACGTGCTCGTTTTCAAAATAATAGCAGCAGCCGCCGGGGGTATGCCCGGGGGTGAAAATGACCTTTGCCGTAAGGCTGCCGCAGGTGAGCGTATCGCCCGCGTCCACGGTGTCGTCAAATACGAGTGTTTGGGGTGTGCCCGTAAAGGCCTTTGAAAGGTTGCAGTCGGGGCTTTCGGCAAGGGTCTTATCCTTTTTCGGTATAATGACGGGGATGCCGCCGCAAAGCTGCTTTAACTCCGCCGCCGCAAGAAAATGGTCAAAGTGGCAATGGGTAAGCACTATCTTTTCGGGCTTTAATTCGGCCTTTTCGATGGTGTCGTATATCCGCTTTGCATTGTCCGCGGGGTCAAAAATTATGGCACGGCCCGTTTCTTCGTCCGCCGTTATCCAGCAGTTTGTGCCGAGTGCGCCCACGGTAAGTCCTTTTATCCTCATATTATCCCTCTTTTCAGAATAATTTGTCGCTGTCCAAAAGTATGGTAACGGGGCCGTCGTTTAACAGCTCTATCTTCATGTCTGCCTGAAAAACGCCGCTTTCCACCCGTATATCAAGGGTGTCCTTCGCCCTTTTTACCATTTCATCAAAAATCGTTTTTGCCTCGTCGGGCTTTGCACCCATGGCAAAACTCGGCCTTGTGCCCTTGCGTGCATCGGCATAAATTGTAAAATTCGGGATGAGCAGTATCCCGCCGCCGATGTCGGTGACGGAAAGGTTCATTTTGTCGTTTTCATCCTCAAAAATGCGAAGTGTTGACATCTTTTTAAGCATAGTGTCGATAACTTTTGTGTCGTCGCCCGTGTTTATGCCGATAAGCGCCAGTATGCCGCGGTCAATGCCGCCGACACATTCGCCGTCTATAATGCAGCGGGCGTATTTGGTGCGTTGTATTACTATTCTCATTCGTTTTCCTGTCCTTGGCAGATCATGTGGTCACTCTCTCTATATTTTCCACGCCGTCGATGTTGTATATCTTTTTGCAGATTATATCAAGCTGCTCGCGGCTATGGATGGATATTGTCAGCTCGGCAATGACGGTGCCGTTTTTATGCGCTCTTGCGCCCGCACTTTGTACGGCGATGCCGTCGTCCGCCACGACCTTCAGTATATCCATAAGGAAACGGTCGCGGTCGTGGCCGATTATGCGTATATCGCTTGTGTAGTAGCTGCGTTCCTCGCCCGATACGTTCCAATGCGCCTCTATAAGGCGGTGCCTGTCGTCCTCGGACAGGTTTATGATATTTATGCAGTCCGTGCGGTGTATGGACACACCCCTGCCGCGGGTGACAAAACCGATTATCTCGTCACCGGGTACGGGCGTGCAGCACTTTGAAAAACGCACGTCTATATCGCCCACACCCTTTACATATATGCCGCTGCTGCTTTTGCCCGTGCCGCCCTCCGCAGCGTGGGCGTTGGCCTCCATTTGTGCGTGTATCTTTTCGTCACGCTCGGCAAGCAGCTCCTCCGCGGTCTTGTGGCGGCGGATATCCTCGTCGTAAAATTCCTTCAGCTTGTTTACCACCTGCGCCTCTTTCAGGCTGCCGTGGCCTATGGCCGCGCATACGGTGTCCCAGGTGCGGAAGCTGTAGCGCTCCATAACATTTTGCATACCGTCGGGGGTAAGCAGGTCGTTTATATTAAGGTTTTTCTTTTTGGCATCCTTTTCAAGCAGCTCCTTGCCGCGCAGGATGTTTTCCTCTTTGTTTATTTTTTTGTACCACTGGTTTATTTTTGTCTTGGCCTGCGGGGTCTTGACAAAGTTGAGCCAGTCCATACTGGGGCCGCGGGAATTCTGGGAGGTGATTATCTCGATAATATCGCCGTTTTGTATTTTGTAGTCAAAGGTGACGATATGTCCGTTTGCGCGTGCGCCCACCATGGTATTGCCGACTGCCGAGTGTATGGTATAGGCAAAATCCACGGGACATGAGCCCTCGCGCAGGCTGATGACATCACCGCGCGGGCTGAAGCAGTAAACATTGTCGTTAAAGCTGTCAAGGTCGGTCTTCATGGTGTCGAGGAATTCCTTGTTGTCGGACATTTCCTTTTGCCACTCCAGCATCTTGCGAAGCCATGTCAGCTTATCGTCCTCGCTGTTTTCCCTGCCGTCCGTCTTGCCCTCCTTGTAGCGCCAATGTGCGGCGATACCGTATTCGGCAATGCGGTGCATCTCCCATGTTCTTATCTGTATCTCAAACGGTGTGCCCTCGGGGCCTATCAGCGTGTTGTGCAGCGACTGATAGCGGTTGGCCTTGGGCATGGAAATATAGTCCTTAAAGCGTCCCGGCAGGGGCTTGTACATCTCGTGCACCAGACCCAGTACGCCGTAGCAGTCCGCAAGCGTGTCAACAAGCACCCTTACGGCAAACAGGTCGAATATCTGGTCTATGGTCTTGTTTTTGTTGTGCATTTTTTTGTAAATACTGAAAAAATGCTTGGGTCTGCCGTATACCTCGCAATGTATGCCGTGTCGGTCGCAGGCAGCCTTGATATTTTCCACTATGGCCGCCACAAACTGCTCCCTTTCGGAGTGCTTGCGCTGTATCTTGTCCACAAGGTCGTAGTAGGCGTCGGGCTCCAGATATCTTAAACAAAGGTCCTCCAGCTCTACCTTGATTTTTGATATACCTAAGCGGTTGGCAAGGGGCGCATAGATATTGAGCGTTTCCTGCGCTATCTCCTTTTGCTTTTCGGGGCGCATAAAACGCAGGGTGCGCATATTGTGCAGGCGGTCGGCCACCTTTATAAGTATAACGCGGATGTCCTTTGCCATGGAAAGGAACATTTTGCGGTAGTTTTCGGCCTGAAACTCCTCCTTGGAGGTGAATTTTATCTTTTCAAGCTTGGTAACGCCGTCTACCAGAAGCGCAACATCCTCCCCGAACATGGCGGAAATATCCTCGAGCGTGTAGTGCGTGTCCTCCACCACATCGTGCAAAAGACCCGCCGTGATGCTCTCCATATCAAGCTCCAGATCGGCAAGGATTATGGCAACACAAAGCGGATGGATTATATAGGGCTCGCCCGATTTGCGGTACTGCTCCCGGTGTGCCTCAAAGGCAAGCGAATAAGCCCTTTCCACCATTGAAAGGTCGTCGCTTGGGTGATATTTTCTTATTTTTGCAATAAGCTCGTCATAAAGCGCCTGTATCTGCTCCTGCGGCGTTTTTTCCATAAGCTCCTTTATCCTTTGCGTTTGCTGCATAATGCTCACCTTCTTTGCGTATCCTGCCGCTGTAAATTAATATAAGTAATACTATTTTAATACAAAATCGGGATTTATACAAGAGTTTTTGTTAAAAAATCACCCGCTTGCAATAAAAAAACAGGGTCATCGCTTATTATATGCGATGTTTTGCCCTGTTTTAAAACCCGATCACGAGTCAAAGAAATGCTGTCCGTCGGCGGTCACAAGCCTGTCCGTTTGGGGATATTCGTATATCATGGGGTCGTCTGCGTGCGCTTCAAGATAGGCGGCAAACTCCGCCGCATACCACTTGGCCATGCCGAGATTGTGCATAAGGCAATAGCCGCAGTTCTCGGGCGTGGTGCCGGGAACGCTGTCGGCAGCTTCGACCGACTTAAAGGCCTTTAACACTATGTCGTATATGTCGCGGGACGGACGGTCGCCCTTTAAAATAATGTAAAATCCCGTAAGACAGCCCATAGGCCCCCAGTATATAAGCTCGTCCTTCCAATAAGGGTCGTTGCGCAGGTATGTCGCTATCAGATGCTCCAGAGAGTGCATCGCCGCAACATCTATAACGGGCTCCCTGTTGGGTCTTTTAAGCCTTATGTCGTAGGTGGTGACCACCTCGCTGCCAAGGGTGTCCCTGCGGCTGGTGAAAATGCCCGGTACTATGGCGGTATGGTCAACGGAAAAACTTGGTATCAGATCCATTTTTTTTCTCCTTTCGTCGGTAAATGCAGGTGTAATGTAAATGTATCATAAAATAGGGTAAATGTCAATGCTGTCCGTGCTTTTGATTAAAAACGCTGTCATATACGTTTGGTTGACACATACGGCAAGCCCCGCAAATAATTTCGGCTTACAGTGGGAGAAACAATCAACCGCAAAGATGGATGCGGACAATTGCCCCGCAAGTGTCCGCGCCGCAGTCCGTACAAAGTGAAAAAGCAGCCGTAAAGGCTGCTTTTTCATAAAGAGAAGGTATTCTTTATGGGGTTTTACAGTTTAATCTAATTGAGGGATGCATAAACTGTAATGTGAAAATATTAGGGGTTTTTCACAATCATTATTATAGCAAATAAACGCTGAAAAGTGTTCACAAACTTGTTGTTTTTTTAAATTTTTTTTTGTGTATTTATGACAATGCAAAAGGGCGGCTTTCTCATAAACGGAAATTTTTGTTGGCGGTTTTATATAAACACACGCAAAAAAAGCCTGTTTTATACCGCCGCGGCGGAATAAACTTTTTTATCGGACATAGTATATAATGATATACTGCGGGGGAGAGAAATATGTCAAAGATAGGTATAGGTGCAAAACGGCGTATATTTTTTATGAATATCTGTATGCTGCTTGGCTGCGGGTTTATGCTGGTGCGTGTGGCGTGGCTGATGAGCGGCGCGGGCGGCGAGCTGGTAAAGCGGGCGTATGACAATCAGACCCGTGACAGGCTGATATCCCCGCGGCGGGGCAATATAACCGACAGAAACGGCACCGTGCTGGCGGGCACGCAGACGGCGGCCGCGATAAGCGTGATACACGCACAGGTCGTGGACGAGGAAAGGACGGCGCGGGAGCTTTCGCAGGCGTTGGGGCTGGACTACGGCGAGGTGCTTGAAAAGGTGCAAAAGCGGGTGGCGCTTGTAAGGATAAAGGACAAGGTGGATGCCGAAACGGCCGAAAGCATACGCGCACTCGGGCTTGACGGCGTAATGATAGACGAGGATATAAAGCGTGTTTATCCCTTCGGCGAAACGGCGGCGCAGGTGCTGGGCTTTGTGGGCAGGGACAATCAGGGCGTGACGGGGCTGGAGGCACGCTACGACAGCATTTTAAGGGGCGAAAAGGGCAGGCTTATGACCTACACAAAGGCAAACGGCACGGAGATACCGAACCTGCCCGGGCAGAGGCAGGCACCGAAAAACGGCTGCGACCTGATAACGACCATAGATGTAAATATCCAGCGCTATGCCGAGCAGCTTATAAAAAACACGGTCACGGTAAAGCAGGCCAAAAGCGGCCTTATAATAGTTATGGACCCGCGAAACGGCGAGATATACGCAATGGCCAACTATCCCTCCTTCGACCCGAACGACCCGTACACCATAGATACGGCGCTGTGGGGGGACACGGGCGCAAAAAGCAAAAACGACGCACTTAACCGTATGTGGCGCAATTTTGCCATAAATGATACATACGAGCCGGGCTCTACCTTTAAGGTCGTGACATCGGCGGCGGGACTGGAGGAGAAGGTGGTGCACCCGAATGACACCTTTGAGTGCAATGCGGGCAGAAATGTTGCCGACAGGCGTATAAAATGCTGGCGTGCGCCGCGCTCTCACGGCACGCAGACCTTTGTGCAGGGGGTGCAGAACAGCTGTAACCCCGTGTTTATAGATGTGGCGGCAAGGCTGGGCGGGGAGCGGTTTTACGATTATATGATAAAATACGGGTTTGACAAAAAAACGGGTGTGGATCTGCCCGGAGAGGCGGTGGGCATCATGCACAAAAGGGAGGACATAACCCCGCTGGACACGGCGGTAATGAGCTTCGGGCAGGGCTTTCAGATAACGCCGCTGCAGCTTGTCTGCGCCGTGGCCGCCACCGTGAACGGCGGCACAAGGATAACGCCGCATTTTGCAAGGGCGGTAAAGGGCGGGGACAAAACGTCGGACATAGTGTACGGCGCGGGCGAAAGGATAATTTCCGCCGAGACCTCCGATACCATGCGCGGCATACTGGAAAGCGTGGTGGCCTCGGGCACGGGCAGCAAGACCTATATCCCCGGTATGCGCATAGGCGGCAAGACAGCCACCAGCCAGAAGCTTCCCCGCGGCAGCGGCAAATATATAGCATCGTTTTGTGCGTTTGCACCCGCCGAGTCGCCGCGTGCCATTGCGCTGGTGCTGATAAACGAGCCGCAGGGCGTGTACTACGGCGGACAGGTGGCGGGACCGGTTATGCAGCAGCTTTTGGGCAATATCCTGCCGTATATGGGCATAAGCGCAAGCTACAACGACACGGAGAGCAAATTTGCACCCGTAAGGGCGGAAAACTATATCGGCATGACCGTCGGCGAGGCAAAGCAAAGGCTTGAAAAGCAAAAAATAAATGTGCAGACGGTGGGCGACGGGGATGTGGTCACGGCACAGCTGCCCGCACCCGACGAATTTATCAACCCCGAAAGCAAGATAATACTCTACACAAAGCAGGGGCAATAAAGCCGTTTTGATAATTTTTGGGGCTTCCCCGAAATAAATTTGTTGCGGTATACTTAAAATAGTAGTATAATGTATAAAGGTAAAATACAAATTTCCAACTGGAGTTGATAAAATGAAATTGTCCGAGCTTTTAAAGGATACGCAGTACCGTGTTTTAAGCGGCAGCGCAGATGTGGAGATAGATGCGCTGACCATAGATTCAAGAAAGGCAAAGGCGGGCACACTTTTTGTGTGTATAAAGGGCTTCAGCACAGACGGCCACAAATACATCCCGTCTGCGGCGGCAAACGGCTGCACCGCCGTTTTGTGCGAGTGCGAAACGGAGATACCGCAGGGCGTGAATGCTGTTTTTGTACAAAACGGAAGCCGTGAGGCGCTTGCAAAAATAGCATCGGCCTTTTACGGCGAGCCCAGCAAAAAATTCCGTCTTATCGGCGTAACGGGTACCAACGGCAAGACCAGCAGCACATATTTTATGGAAACGGTGCTTCGCGGCTTGGGGCGCAAAACGGGCGTTATAGGCACCGTGGGCGTAACGGTGGACGGCGAAAAGCTGGATGTGGAGTTTGCCACCTCCACGACCCCCGATACAATAGAATTGCAGGCGATATTTGCGGAAATGGCAAAGCGCGGCGTGCAGGATGTTATAATGGAGGTCTCATCCCATGCGCTGGAGCTGAGAAAGGCGGACGGGTCGGACTTTGACACCTGCATTTTCACAAACCTTACGCAGGATCATCTGGATTTTCACAAGACCATGGAAAACTACTGCGCGGCAAAGGCAAGGCTTTTTAAAATGTGCAGATACGGCATAATAAACGCCGACGACAAGTGGGCAAAGCAGATAGAAAGTCGGGCCGACTGCAAATTTACCACCTTTGGCATAGAAAACGGGGCGGACATCAGGGCGTACAATATAGAATACCTTATGGACAGGGTGAATTTCACCGTGGATATAGACAAAAAGCCCGTTGATTTCGTGCTTCACGTCCCGGGACGATTCAGCGTTTACAATGCGCTCGGGGTCATCGGTGCGGCGCTTGCAATGGGCATTTCCGCGGAGGATATACAAAGCGGCATTGCAAATATAAAGGGCGTGCCCGGCAGGATACAGAACATACCCAACGACCTTGGCATAAATGTCATTGTGGATTACGCACATACCCCCGACGGCGTTGAAAACATTTTAAATGCCGTAAGGGAGTTTACAAAGGGCAGGATAATAACCGTCTTTGGCTGCGGCGGCGACCGCGACAGGACGAAACGCCCCATTATGGGCGAGATAGCGGGCAGACTGTCGGATTTCTGCGTGGTGACATCGGATAATCCGCGCTCGGAGGAGCCCATAGACATACTGCACGAGATAGAGCCCGGCGTAAAGTCGGCAACGGATAATTATGTGCTTGTGACCGACAGGCGCGAGGCCATTGTAAAGGCCGTGAATATGGCGCAAAAGGGTGACAGCGTGGTCATAGCGGGCAAGGGTCACGAAAACTACGAGATCTTCAAGGACAAAACGATACATTTTGACGATGCGGAGGAAGCATCCGCCGCACTGGAGGCAAGAAAATGAACTACAGACTTAGTGAGATCGCCGTTATGACAAACGGCACCGTTGTCGGTGAGGATGCGGTCATTACGGGCGTTACCAAGGATTCGCGCACGGCGGCCGCGGGAGAGATGTTTATCGCCTTAAAGGGCGAGCGCTTCGATGCGCACGACTTTGTCGCGCAGGCCGCACAGGCGGGCGCTGCGGCGGCTATGGTGGAAAGAAAGGTCGATGCCGACATACCGCAGCTTATTGTAAAGGATGTGCGTTTGGCGCTCGGCGATATGGCGCGTGAGCACTGCAAAAAAAGCGGGGCGGTAAAGGTGGCCGTTACGGGCAGTACGGGCAAGACCACCACAAGGGACATTGTGGCCTCGGTGCTGGCCGCGCATTACAAAAACGTGCTTAAAACGCAGGGCAACTACAACAACGACATAGGCCTGCCCTTTACCGTGCTGGGGCTGGAGGACAGCCACGATGCGGCGGTGATAGAAATGGGCATGAACCATTTCGGCGAGATAGAGTATCTTACAAATATCGTGCATCCCGACATTGCGGTCATAACCAATGTGGGCACGGCGCATATAGAAAATCTCGGCTCGCGCGAGGGCATTTTAAAGGCAAAGTGCGAGATATTTGACGGCATGAAAAAGGACGGCCTTAAGATATTGAACGGCGACAACGATATGCTTGCCACCGTAAAGGCCGAAAATACATATTTCTTCTCCGTAAAGGAAAACGGCGGCGATATTTATGCCTCCGACATACAAAGCAGGGGCTTAAAGGGCATATCCTGCACGATAAATGCGGCGGTAAACGGCCAAAAGGTCAGCTTTCATGCCGATATACCCCTGCCGGGGCTGCATATGGTCAGCAACGCGCTTGCGGCGGCGGCCGTGGGGCTGAACTGCGGGCTTAGCTGCGATGAGGTGGCAAGGGGCATTGCCGATTTTACGCCGACCTCGGGACGTATGGATATAATCGAGGCAAACGGCCTGACGGTGATAGACGGTGCATACAACGCAAACCCCGATTCAATGGCCGCAAGCCTTGCGGTATTAAAGCAGGCGGAGGGCTTTAAATGCGCCATACTCGGCGATATGCTGGAGCTGGGCGGGCATTCCGATAAAATGCACGAGCAGGTGGCAGCCCGGACGGACGGCATAGATCTGGTAATAGCCGTAGGGGAGCATTCCAAACGGATATACGAAAATACCCCCGCAAAGGCGCTGTGGTTTGAAAATACGGATGCACTTCTGAGCGAGCTTTCGCAAAAGGCACTTATACCCGAGGGTGCGTCGGTGCTTGTCAAGGCATCCCACAGCATGGGCTTTAAAAAGATAGTGGAAAAATTGACTGCAAGATAAGGAAAATGGGAGAAAAACAAAATGTACACTATAGAAACAGGATTTTACAGCATATTTATCGCCTTTGTGATAAATATAATTCTATGTCCGGTGATAATACCTTTTCTGCACAGGCTTAAATTCGGCCAGCCGATACGCGAGGAGGGGCCGCAGAGCCATCAGAAAAAGTCGGGCACCCCGACTATGGGCGGCGTGATGATACTGCTTGCCATGCTGGTTAGTGCCGCGTTTTTCCTGAAAGGGAACAACGATGCCGCGGTGGTGGTGGCAATAACCATGCTTTA
This sequence comes from Bacillota bacterium, assembly GCA_017543265.1. GTDB lineage: Bacteria > Bacillota > Clostridia > Lachnospirales > CAG-274 > RGIG4310. The sequence goes on from JAFYGI010000037.1 coordinate 13,386, forward strand.
CGGCGTGATAGGCTTTGCGGACGACTATATAAAGGTAGTAAAAAAACATAACCTGGGGCTTCGCGCATGGCAGAAGATAGTTTTTCAGGTGCTGGTGACTGCGGGCTTTGCCTGGTACATACTTAAACACGCACAGCTTGGCACGCAGGTATATGTGCCGTTTATGCACGGTGCCGTGCTGGATCTGGGCGTGCTTTACATACCGTTTTTGTTTTTTGTTATGGTGGGCACGGTAAATGCCGTGAACCTTACGGACGGCCTTGACGGCCTTGCCTCGGGCGTTACGCTGCTGGTGGCCGTGTTCTTTTTGTTTGCCGCACTTATGGCGGGCAGCGGGCTTGTACCCGTGTGCGGCGCTGCGGCAGGTGCGCTTCTGGGCTTTTTGCTGTTCAACTCAAACCCCGCAAGGGTGTTTATGGGCGATACGGGCTCGCTGGCGCTGGGCGGCTTTGTTGCAAGCACGGCGGTGCTTTTGAAAATGCCGCTTATGCTGCTTATTGTGGGCGGCGTTTATCTGTGCGAGGCGCTTTCGGTCATGCTTCAGGTCGGATATTTCAAAATATCGGGCGGCAAAAGGATATTTAAAATGGCACCCATACATCACCATTTTGAAATGTGCGGCATGAGTGAGACAAAGGTGGTAACGCTGTTTTATGTCGTTACGGCGCTTTTGTGCATGGCGGGATATTTTGCAATAAAGGGTATATTCGCGGCCTGAACGGGTCTTTACATAAAAAGGAGTGACGTAAATGGAACTTACAAATAAAAAGGTACTTGTCTGCGGTATGGCAAAAAGCGGTGTTGCGGCTGCCATGCTGCTTAAAAAGCACGGTGCGCAGGTAACGGCGCAGGACGCAAAGTCCGAGGAGGAGCTGGGCGAGCTTGCGGCAAAGCTCAGGGAGAACGGCATAGGCCTTATCCTCGGCAGAAACCCCGAAAACGAGACGGAAAACTTTGATATGCTGGTCATGAGCCCTGGTGTGCCCCTTGACCTGCCCTTTGTCAGAAAGGCGTATGAAAAGGGCATAGAGGTAATAGGCGAAACGGAGCTTGGCTATCTGTTTACAAAGTCGCCGTTTATCGGCATTACGGGCACCAACGGCAAGACGACCACAACTACCCTTGTGGGCGAGATAATGAAAAACGCGGGCAGGCTGGCGGGTACGGTCGGCAACATCGGCACGCCCCTTACGGAGTGTGCGGAGGGTACATCCCCCGAGGATTGGTTTGTTGCGGAGCTGTCAAGCTTCCAGCTGGAAACAATAAAGACCTTCCGCCCGAGGATAAGTGCGGTGCTTAATATCACGCCCGACCACCTTAACCGTCATAAAACGCTGAAAAACTACATCCTTGCAAAGGAGCGCGTGTTTGAGAACCAGACCGCGGAGGATTTCACCGTGCTTAATTACAACGACCCCGCGACTGCCGACATGGCAAAGCGCACAAAGGGCAAGGTCGTGTTCTTTTCGCAGGATAAGCCGCTTGAAGAGGGCGTTTATTCCGACAGCAAAAGTATGTACATAAGGCTTATGGGTCTTGACGAAAAGGTCATTGATATAGACGAAATGAACATCATAGGCGGACATAACGTAGAAAACGCAATGGCGGCCATTGCCTGCGGCGTTTGTGCGGGCGTGAGCCTTGACATAATAAGAAAGACCCTTCGGGAGTTCAAGGCGGTGGAGCACCGTATCGAATTTGTCAGAGAGGTAAACGGCGTTAAATACTACAACGACAGCAAGGGCACCAACCCCGATGCCTCGATAAAGGCCGTTATGGCCATGAAAAGCCCTATCTGCCTTATTGCGGGCGGCTATGACAAGGGCAGCGATTTTGCCGAATGGGTGGCTACCTTTGACGGCAGGGTGAAATATGTTGCCGTTATCGGCGCAGTCAAGGAAAAGATCTGCTCCACACTCGATAAAGCGGGCTTTAAAAGCTATGAACGCGCCGACGATTTCAACCAGGCAATGGAGCTGTGTACATCAAACGCAGACCCCGGCGACTGCGTGCTTTTGTCCCCCGCCTGCGCAAGCTGGGATATGTTTAAAAGCTATGAACAACGCGGAGAGATATTTAAGGATTACGTCAACTCGCTGGAGTAGGGTCGGATAAGACGCTTTCCAAACCCGCGTCGGGTTTAAAAACGCAGCGCAAGCTTGCTTGTGCGGACGGTTTTAAAACGACGCGGATAACGGCGTAGCCGTGCGGCATTTACAAATGCCGCAGTTTGGAAAAGCGGGGACGGAAAATTAAAAAGTCCGCGTTGTTCTCGCCCCACCACACCGAGCCGCAGCAAAGCGAAGGCGAGGTGTCGTATACCTGCAATGTTTATTTAAACTTCTTTAAACAACACGGTACGTAAAACTTGCAAGACCTTCAGCTTTTTTTGAACGTAACGCAAGTTCCACTAACCAAAACTTGAATTTCGGGAAAGGAGTCGTAAAATGGAATACAATACATACAGCACCAGCCGTCACACGCGGCGTGAAGCGCCCGAGCCTGTCAGGACAAATGTGATGGTGGGCAGCGTGAACTGGGTCATATTCATATGTACGGCCATATTGCTGGCCTTTGGTATAGTGATGGTATTCAGCGCCAGCTATGACAGAAGCGGATATTACTTCCTTACAAGAAACCTTATATGGGTATTCAGCGGCGCTCTGCTGGAGTTTATATTCTGCCGCATGAATTACAACTGGCTTAATAACCGCAAGCTTTGTATGATACTTTATTTCGGCTCGCTGATACTGCTGATAGCCGTGCTGGTGCTGGGACGTACCGTCGGCGGTGCAAAACGCCGTATCATGGGCTTTCAGCCGTCGGAGTTTGTAAAGGTTGCGACTATAATAATACTTGCGCATATGCTGGACACCAACAAAAAATTTACGGACACCCACAAGGGCTTCTGGACGTGCATAATCGTTTTTGTCGGCATCCCGACCATCCTTATCGGTGCGGGAAACGCCAGCACCGCCATAATACTTGCGGTGGTGAGCATGGCGATGATGTTCTCGGTGGTAAAAAAGATACGCTGGTTTTTTGAGGTCGGTCTGCTGGGTGCGGCGGGACTGGCGCTGGTGCTGCTGTTTGGTAAGGGCTTCCGTGCGGCCCGCATCAACGCATGGCTTGACCCGTTCAAGGATACCTCCGACACGGGCTATCAGGTGGTGCACTCGCTTTATGCGGTGGCATCGGGCGGCCTGAGCGGGCTTGGACTGGGCAACTCCCGCGAGAAATTAAGCTACCTGCCCGAGGCGCATAACGATATGATATTCTCCATTATATGTGAGGAGCTGGGTCTGTTCGGCGCGGCGATAATCGTTATCGTCTTTTCCGTGCTTATCTTCTGCGGCTACCGCGAGGCAATGAAGTGCTACAACACCTTCGGCTCGCTGCTGGCTGTGGGCATAACCACAATGATAGCCGTGCAGGTGATAATAAATATGGGCGTTGCCACCAACACCATACCAAACACGGGTATCCCCATGCCCTTTATCAGCTACGGCGGCAGCTCCATGTGGATAAACATGATAAGTATAGGCATATTGCTGAGTATATCGCGGTTTTTCAGGGACGACCGCAGGCGGCGGGAGCGAAGTTAAAATTTTATAAAAAAATGCTTGCAATACCGACAGGTGTGTGGTATAATCTTTATTTGTGAGTACGAATGTTCCGCTGGTGGGTCCGGTAAATGCCGGAAGCAGTAAGGTGCTGCGCGGCCATTTATGAACATTTATGATGAAAGGGAGGCAAAGCCTTATGAATTACAACATTATCAAAGAGATCGAAAACGAGCAGTTAAAGGAAAATGTTACCGAGTTTAACGTGGGCGATACAGTACGCGTTTATGCTAAGGTAGTCGAGGGTACAAGAGAGCGTATTCAGATGTTTGAAGGCGTGGTACTTAAAAGACAGGGCGGCGGTGCTCGCGAGACCTTCACTGTAAGACGTGTTTCTTACGGCGTAGGCGTTGAAAAGACATGGCCCGTACATTCTCCGAGAGTAGATCGTATCGAGGTTGTAAGATACGGTATCGTAAGACGTGCTAAGCTTAACTACCTGAGAGACAGAGTAGGTAAGGCTGCAAAGGTCAAGGAAGATATCAACAGAAGAAGCAAATAATTGCCGTGTAAAGCATCTCCGCAGGGAGGTGCTTTTTTCGTGCGGGGACTTCGCCGTGCTGCCTCCCGTTAAATCAACCCACCCCTCCACAAATAATTTGACATATGTATTATTTTGGGGTATAATAGAAGTGGTTTACGAACAGACAGAAAGGAAGGTACTATATGGAAATACTTGACAGATATATAAACGAATTGCTTGAAAAAAGTACGCCGCAGGCACCTATCTGGAATATAGAAAAGATACGCAGCGGTAAACCGTCCACATGGAACTACATTGACGGATGCATGATAAAGGCTGTTTTGGAGCTGTATAACATTACAAAGGACGAGAAATTTCTTAAATTTGCGGATGATTTTATAGATTATTTTGTGCGTGACGACGGCAGCATAGACTCCTACGATCCCAAGGAGTACAATATCGACAACGTAAACGCGGGCAAGACGCTTTTTGAGCTTTACGACCTGACTGGCAAGGAAAAGTACCGCCGTGCCATAGATACCATTTATTCGCAGGTAAAGACACAGCCCCGCACCAAGGAGGGCAATTTCTGGCACAAGGCCATATACCCCAACCAGGTCTGGCTTGACGGTATGTACATGGGACAGCCCTTTTATATGCAGTACGAGATAAAGTACAACAACTGCGAAAACTGCATGGACAGCTTCCGACAGTTTATGAACGTATACAAGATAATGCGCGACCCCAAAACAGGTCTGTTCTACCACGGCTACGACTCGTCAAAGTCCGTTTTCTGGGCCGATCCCGAAACGGGTCTGTCCAAAAACTTCTGGTTAAGGGCTTTGGGTTGGTTTGCAATGGCGCTTATCGACACTATCGACATCATGCCCGAGTCCATGGCGGAGCAGAAGGACACGCTTGCGGGCATCTACAAGGAGTTTATAGAGGCAATGCTCAAATTCCAGGACGAGAGCGGTATGTGGTATCAGGTGGTCAATATGGGCGACCGCCCCGAAAACTACCTGGAGGCAAGCGGCAGCGCGATATTTGCCTACGCTATCATGAAAAGCACGCGCATAGGCATACTTGACGAAAGCTACTACAAGTACGGCGAAAAGGCGTTCAAGGGCATCTGCGACAAGTATATATCCGAAAAGGACGGTGCCTTGCAAATGGACGGCATCTGTCTTGTGGCGGGTCTCGGCCCTGCGGACAACCTGCGCCGCGACGGTACCTTTGAATACTACATGAGCGAGCCTGTTGTGCAAAACGATGCAAAGGGCGTTGCTCCCCTTGTTTTGGCATACATCGAAACAATGTATCATGACAAAAAATAAAACCTATATTGCCCCTGCTGCCTTGGCGGGGGTTTTTTAAGGAAGACAATGAAAAGAAAAAATTCGTCATCGGCTATAAAATGGATATATAAATATACAAAAAAACAGCTGTGGTGGGTAGTGCTTCTGGCGGCGTTCACGGGTCTTATATCGGGCGGCTTTATCCTGCTTGCGCTTTGCTCCAGACGTATACTGGACATTGTGACGGGGGACTCGGCGGGCAGCTTTTTCCGGGCGGTCATGGCCGTATTCGGCGTGATAATCCTACAGGGTGCCCTTAATGTGCTGTACGCCAATGTGGGCGTGCGTGCGTATAACCGCATAGATATACGCATGAAGCAGGGGCTTTTTGACCGTCTGCTCGACAAAAAGTGGACAAAGCTAAACAAATTCCACTCGGGCGAGATACTTAACCGCTTTACCAACGATATAAAGGTCATCACGGATGCGCTTATCAGCATAATCCCCAACGCTATCGCAATGGGCGTGCGGCTTGTGGGCGGTCTTGCGGTGCTTATATACATCGACCCCAAGCTGACCTTTGCCGTATGCGGCGTGGGTGCTTTGGTGGCGCTGGCCGCAAGGCTGTACAGCAGGCACTTTAAATACCTGCACAAGCTGCAGCAGAGCGAGGCGGGCAAGGTGCGCTCCTACATACAGGAATGTATGGAGAACATGGTGGTCATAAAATCGTTTTCAAACAACGCCGTTGTGTGTGACAATCTTTTAAAGCGTCAATGGGAATATTTCAAGGTGGCGCTTAAAAGAAACACGGTCAGCAATATCGCAAACACGGGCATATACATTATGTTTACGGGCGGATATTATGCGGCGCTCATCTGGGGTGCGCTGCGCATAAAGGGCGGCATTATGACCTTTGGTACGCTGACGGCCTTTTTGCAGATAATAGACCAGATAAAGGCACCCATGAAGGATATGAGCGGCCTTATACCCCAGTTTTACTCCATGATAGCCTCGGCGGAGCGTGTTATGGAGCTGGAGGAGCTGGAGGACGAAACGGGCGTTGAACGACCCGAGACCACAAAGGAGCTTTACGGCGCGGTGGATGCGCTGGTGCTGGAAAACGTCAGCTTTGCCTACAAGGACGACAAAATACTTAAAAATGCCTCGCTGCGTATACCAAAGGGCAGCATAGCCGCAATAGCGGGTCCGTCGGGTATAGGCAAAAGCACGATGATGAAGCTGTTTTTAAGCCTTATAGAGCAGCAGTCGGGCGAGGTATACTTTGAGACGAAAAAAGGGAAAATACCCGCAGACAAGGGCACAAGGCGTATGTTTGCCTATGTCCCGCAGGGCAATATGGTGCTGTCGGGCACGTTAAGGGAAAATATAGCCTTTTGCCGCCCCGATGCCACCGAGGACGAAATAAAAAGGGCGGCGGAAAATGCCCTTATATGGGATGTGATAGAGTCCATGCCCGACGGCCTTGAAACGGCGGTGGGCGAGCGCGGTCTCGGCCTGAGCGAGGGTCAGATACAGCGTATCGCGATAGCAAGGGCATTTTTGACGGATGCGCCGATACTGCTTCTGGACGAGGCCACAAGTGCGCTGGACGAGGCGACGGAAAGGGCGCTGCTTGACAATATAAAAAATATGAAGGACAAGACCTGCATTTTTATCTCGCATAAAGAGGGCACGATACAGCGCTGCGACAAGATATTCTATATGAGGGACAAAAGGTTTGAGGATATAAGCTTTGAGCAGCTCACGGAAAACTGGGGCAGGACAAAAGCATAAGAAAAGAGGAAAATATTATGATGGTTTCAACAAGAGGGCGCTATGCGCTGAGAGTTTTGATAGACCTGGCGGAAAAAGGCAGCGGCGGTTATGTACCGCTTATCGACATAGCAAAGCGGCAGGAGATATCCGAAAAATACCTTGAAAGCGTGGTATCATCGCTTGTAAAGGCGGGTATGCTGGAGGGTATGCGCGGCAAAAGGGGCGGCTACCGCCTGACCAAAAAGCCCGCGGAGTACACGGTGGGCGATATCCTTAAACTGACGGAGAAAAGCATGGCACCCGTGGCCTGTCTGGACTGCGCGGTAAATTCCTGCGAAAGAAAGGAAAGCTGCAAAACGCTGCCCATGTGGACGGAGCTGGATAAGCGCATAAACGACTATCTGCAAAGCGTTACGCTGGCCGACCTGTGCGAAAATGAATGATAGTTATCCCTGAAAATTTCTCTGCATTATGCATCAAAGCAATTTTCATATAGCCGTGTCAAGCACCTTCAACATAGCTTTTCAGCTGCTTTCCCGGCTCTCTGAAAATTTCTCTGCATTATGCATCAAAGCAATTTTCATATAGCCGTGTCAAGCACCTTCAACATAGCTTTTCAGCTGCTTTCCCGGCTCTCTGAAAATTTCTTTGCATTATGCATCAAAGCAATTTTCAGGGGTGCACCCTGACGATGTTTCCAAAAAAACGTGTCAATTATCGCATATATTTAACATATTGCACAAAATTGCTTATTTTGTAAATCTGTTCTTGACGTGCGGGGGCATTTTTACTATAATAGAAATAGTGCTGAAATAAATAAATTATACCTAAAGGGGCATTTTAAAAAGCTGTCCCAAATAACTATCAGAAGGGGGTGCGTTACCAATGAAGATGACATTTCAACCTAAAAAAAGACAGAGAAGCAAGGTTCATGGTTTCAGAAAGAGAATGAGCACAGCTAACGGCAGAAAGGTAATTCTTGCCAGACGCAGAAAGGGCAGAAAGGCTCTCTCCGCTTAATTCCTGACCTGAATACTACTTACACACTAAAAGGGAGTGCTCAAGCATCGGTTAGCCGGCAAATGCACTCCCTTGTTTAAAATTACAACGATCCTTCGGCACTGAAAAGAGGGGTAGTATGCTTTTTACCCAAACACTCAAAAAAAACTTTATGTTTCGTTACGTTTACAACCGTGGACGTTCCCTTGCAAACAAAAATCTTGTGATGTATGTTTACCGCAACGGGAAGGACTGCAACCGCATTGGCTACTCGGTAAGCAAAAAAGTGGGCAATTCCGTGGTGCGCAGCAGGGTAACACGGTTACTCCGTGAAAGTTATCGTCTTACGGAGGAGAAGGTCAGCAGGGGCTATGACATTGTTGTTATAGCACGGGCGTCGATTTGCGGACTGCCCTTTAGCGAGGTTGACAGATCCCTGAAACATTTATTGCGAAAACAAAATCTTTTAAAATGACAAGAAGTGATTTTATGGCAAGGCTTTGTATGCTTTTGATAAGATTTTACCAACGGTTCATATCGCCGCTTACACCGCCCGTATGCAGGTTTACACCCACCTGTTCGCACTATGCGTATCAGGCGTTTGAAAAGTACGGCTTTTTTAAGGGCGGGTGGCTTGCGCTGAAGCGCATTTTAAAATGCCATCCTTTCCATAAGGGAGGGTATGATCCATTACAGTAAGAATTCAATTCAAGGGCAAAATTTAGTTTGCGTCCGTCGCAGACGGCAAAATTTTAGCGTTGAGCAGAATTTTCCGAAGGAAAAACTGCGTAGCGTTAGGAAATTTTGAGCAGATTAAATTTTGGCAACATATTTTGATTCTTGCTGTAACCGAAGTAAGAATTCAATTCAAAGGCAAAATTTAGTTTGCGCCCGTCGCAGACGGCAAAATTTTAGCCCCTACGCGGGGCAATGACCGAGCGTCGAGCAGAATTTTCCGAAGGAAAGGAAGCTGTTATGCCCGTCACTTCAAGGAGGAAAAATTGACTGTTAATTTTTATCTTGCCGCGCGTATGATGCGTGAGCCCGGTGTTATCGTCGGCCCTATCGCAAAGCTGCTCGGCATAGTTATCAATTTGCTGTTTAATGTTGTTTACGGCATTACAAAGGCGGATTCCCTCGGTATAACAATAATCCTGTTTACCGTTTTTGTGCGCCTTTTGATGATACCCATAGCGTATAATCAGCAAAAGTCCATGTTTGTAATGCGCAAGATACAGCCCGAGATACAAAAGATACAGGACAAGTACAAGGGTATGCTCGGCGACCCGGAGATACAGCGCAAAATGTCCATGGAGACCCAGCGCGTTTACCGCGAAAACAACTACAATATGTTCAGCGGCTGTCTGCCGCTTATAATACAGATGCCCATATTCTTCGGCCTGTATTATGTAATGCAGCATCCGTTTGTGTACATCGACACCATCAACAATATATACAGCACCGTTTCCGACGGCATAATCGGCTGCATTTCGGGCGGCAACAAGGAAGCACTGGCGCTGTTTAACACGGTATGCACAAGCCTTGGCATAGACAAGGGTACGGAAGTGGATACCTCGATGTTCAATTATATCCTAAATGCTATCGACCCTGCGCAGGTAAAGCAGTTTGTCGGCCTTGTGGGTGACCCGACGGTAACAAATATGTACGAGGAAAAGACCGTTATAGAAAGCTTCCTCGGCCTTAACCTGACGGAGACCGTGGGCTTTGCCATGAACAGGAAGCTTATCCTGCCGATACTTTCGGGTGTTACGACATGGCTTTCGTCATGGCTTATGTCGCGCAAAAACGTGACCACCGACCCTGCAATGAAAAGCCAGCAGAAGGTAATGAATATCACCATGCCGCTTGTTATGGCGTGGTTTACCACAAACGTCCCCGCAGGTCTGGGCGTGTACTGGATAACGGGTAACGTATTTATGGTAATACAGCAGCTTATTTTGACAAAGCATTTTGAGAAAAAGGAATTATTGCAAGAAAGAAATGGGGTAAAGAAGAAATGAAATCAGTTGAGATAGTAGGAAAATCCATAAGCGAGGCGGTAGAAGAGGGTGCTGCGAAGCTCGGGGTAGGCCTCAGCGATGTGGAGTTTACCGTCATTGACGAGGGCTCCAGGGGCTTTTTGGGTCTCGGTGCAAGGCCTACGCGCGTAAAGGTATATCTTCCCGGCTATGAAAACGAGCCTACGGAGGAAGAGAAAAAGGCGGCCGAGTTAAAGGCAGCCGAGGAAAAGGCCAAGGCCGAAAAGGAAAAGGCCAAAAAGGAAGCCAAGGCGGAAAAGAAGGAAATAAAGGCCGAAAAGAAGGAAGTTAAGCCCGCAGAGGTACAGCCCGCCGCAGAGGACACGGCAGGCGAGGAAAAGCCCGAGCGTCCCCCGCTTTCGGACGAGGACAAGGCCGTTATAATAAAGACGGCGGAGGATTTCCTCGGCGGCGTTTTCGGCGCAATGAATATAAAGGTCGATTTTGCATCGGAGTTTATCGACAACAAGCAGCTTATTATCAATATGAGCGGTGACGAGATGGGCGTTATAATCGGCAAAAGAGGCCAGACCCTTGACAGTCTCCAGACCCTTACAAGCCTTGTGGTAAATAAAAGCGAGTATCCGTACATCAATGTTACGCTTGATACGGAAAGCTACCGTGAAAGAAGGAAGGAGACCCTTGAAAGGCTTGCCTTCAACCTTGCCAAAAAGTGCAAGCATAACCGCCGCAATGTGGTGCTTGAGCCGATGAACCCTTACGAAAGACGCATCATCCACTCCACACTTCAAAACGACAGGTATGTTACCACCTATAGTGAGGGCACGGAGCCGCACAGATACGTTGTTATCACAATGAAAAACAGCTACTCAAGACATCAGAATAAGGATAACGAGCAGTAATAAAGGCAAAAAATAATGGGAGAGGGCTTTTACCCGACGTCATTTAGTTTGTAAATAAAATTTATCAATGTGTCCGAAGGACAAAAATTTTAGCGTTTAGGGGAATTTTGCCGTAGGCAAAAACCCCGTAGCGTTAGGTTTTTACAGTAAAATATCCCGTGGTTGTGATACTTTTACTGTAAAAACCGATAAATTTTTAATTGATGAAATTTTATTATTCCTTAACTTAATGACATTGGGTTTGGTCCTCTCCTGTTTTGGATTAAAAGGAAGGGAAATTTATGCCATTTGTGACGGAGTTTGACACCATAGCGGCCATTGCCACCGCAACGGGCAGCGGCGGTATAGGCATAGTGCGCATAAGCGGTGAGGACGCGATAAAAATTGCAGACAGTATTTTTGTGCCAAGGTCGGGCGAGGGGCTTTTAAAGCGCAAAAGCCACACCATGACCTACGGCAGCATAGTTTTTAACGGCGAGACCGTGGACGAGGCTTTGGTCAGCGTTATGCTTGCCCCAAACACCTATACCCGCGAAAATGTTGCCGAAATAAATTGTCACGGCGGATATTCGGCCGTTACCGCCGTTTTGGATGCCGTGCTTAAAAGCGGGGCGCGTATCGCACAGCCCGGCGAGTTTACCAAGCGTGCCTTTTTAAACGGCAGGATAGACCTGACACAGGCGCAGGCGGTGATAGATGTTATCAATGCGGGCACGCAGGAGAGCCGAAAGGCGGCCGTGGCAAGGCTTGAAGGCAGGCTGTCGGGCAGGATAGCCGAGCTGCGCGAAAAAATACTCACCATGACAGCCCATATCGAGGTAAATATGGACTATCCCGAGCACGACAACGAAACGGAGACCTTTGAGAGCATCAAAAAGGGCGTGCGGGAGGTAACGGCGCAGATAGACCGCCTTATCGACGGCGCGGAAACGGGCAGGATACTTAAAGAGGGCATAAAGACCGTTATTCTCGGCAGACCAAATGTGGGCAAGTCCTCGCTTTTAAACAGCCTTTTGGACGAGGAACGCGCCATTGTGACCGATATACCCGGCACCACACGCGATATTTTACAGGAAAGCCTTAATTTAGGCGGCATACCGCTTAATCTGATAGATACCGCGGGCATACGCGATACCGCCGACACGGTGGAAAAAATGGGCGTGGAGCGCTCCAGAAAATATGCACGCGAGGCCGAGCTTATCCTTGCGGTAATTGACTCATCGTCCCCGCTTACAAACGAGGATAACGAGATATTGGAGCTTACGCGCGGCAAAAAGGCCATAATCCTGCTTAATAAGACCGACCTTGAACGTGTGCTTTCGGCGGACGATCTTAAAAATTGGGACTGCGCCGTGCTGGATATATCGGCTAAAAACGAAACGGGTCTTGAAGCCCTTGAAAGCGAGATAAGAAAAATGTTTCTTTCGGGCGAGGTAAATGTCAGCCAAGAGGCCGTAATAGGCGCGGAGCGTGACAAGGCAAGCCTTATCAAGGCAAAGCAGAGCCTTGAAAACGTGCTTTCGACTATAGACGGCGGCCTGCCCGAGGATTTTTTGACTATGGATCTGACCGAGGCCTATACCTTCCTCGGCGAGATAGTCGGCGAAGCTGTCGAGGACGATATTATAGATAAAATATTCAGCGAATTTTGTTTGGGTAAGTAAGCCCGTCCCCTGTACCGCCCAAGAAAAATAAATTTATGATTGAAATTTAAGTAAAGGCATGGTGGAATAATGTTAAGTTTAAAGACTAAAAAATATGGGGATGGGTCAGTAATGAAATATAAATTAATTATTTTACTAACGGTAATTCTTATGTGTATAGAAGGATGTCAACACAAAAATTTTAATGAATCAAATCTGAATATTAAAATAAATGAGTCAGCTCTTGATTTGGGTACACTACAAAATTATTGTTATAGCAAGCAAGATTTCCCACATATTTTTATAGGTACAATAGAAGAATTTACAGATAAATTCCCGTCAAATTATATCAGGGAAACCGAAAAACATTATTATGCGGTTTATATATTATCAGACAATAGTTATGCGGTCGTTTTCTTTTCAAAAAATGGCCTTTGTGAATTGGTAATGTTATCCGATGAAATAATAGATAAAAAAGAACTGTTTTCGCTTGTGAAAATCGGGAAAACAAGTATGAGAGAAATAAAAGAAATTTCCCCCAATAGTCTGTATATTGATTCAACCAGTTATGATGATGGTTCTTCTTATCACTTTACAAGCGATGGAAAACTTACTGTTATAACTTATGACTTGGATTCCGCAACAAATGAGTTAATTGTGAAAGATTGTGAAGAAAAACAGGGTTTTAATTTCAATGAAATATTAGATTCTAAGGACGCGGAATTTATATTTCAGCATTAACATTAAATAGGAAACAGGGGACGGTTCTCTGTCTCCTGAGAAGAAGGCAGTAAAATGAGTGATATCAAAAAGAAAACGATATACTTTGCCGCGCTTATTGCGGCGCTTATATACATTGTTGCGGGCAACCGCCTTAACTACAAGAATATACACCTTGACGGCGCAACGGGCGGCGGTCTGACCGTGGGCGGCGTTGTGACCGAGGTAAAGGACACCGCGCCCTACAGCCGCGAGGCCTATCTGCACGAGGGCGATGAAACTATATTTACGGCAAAGACCAAAAACGGCATTGTTACGGCCAGCCAGTATGCCGATGTTTACGATCAGGTAGATTATAAAACGGTGGAAAAGGGCGACAGGGTAGTGCTGACCAGCTACGATAACGGCGAAAACTGGACCTTTGCGGGATATGACCGCAGCTTGGTGCTGTTTTTGGCCGTGGGCGCGTTTTTTGCCTGTCTTGTGCTTTTCGGCGGTGTAAAGGGCTTGAATACCATACTTGCCCTGCTGCTGACTGGCGGTTTTGTGTTTGCGGTATTTCTTCCCGCGGTGCTGGCGGGCAAAAATATCTATTTCTGGACATTCGCGACCTGCGTAATGTCAATAGCGACAACAATGGTGATAGTCCACGGCGTATCAAAAAAGACGCTTGGCGCTATAATCGGCTGTATAAGCGGTGTTGCGCTTTGCGCCGTGCTTATGCTTATAATGATACGCGCCGCAAAGCTAAGCGGTATGGTGGACGAGTGCTATTATTATCTTTCGATACTTGATATCGGCTTTAGCATTGACCTTAAAGCGGTGGTATTTGCGGGCGTGCTTATCGGCGCTTTGGGCGCGGTAATGGATGTTTCCATATCTATTGCAACCTCCCTTTGGGAGATAAAGGAAAAGGGCGTGGATATGGATGTGTCGGATTATTTCCGCTCGTGCCATAATATCGGCCGCGATATTATGGGTACAATGACAAACACGCTTATTTTGGCATATATAGGCACCTGTCTTGCGGAAGTGCTGCTGCTTTATGCAAATAACTACAACCTTTTGGAGCTTGTCAACCGCGAGGTGGTGGTCGTGCAGATAATACAGTCGCTTATAGGCAGTACGGGTCTTTTGTTTACAATACCCTTTACGGGTCTCGTCTGCGGGCTGCTGTTTTACGATAAGTACGCTATGCCCGAGGTGATAGAGGACGATTTTATGCCCTACGTCAAGGAAAAAACGGAGAAATAAAAATGCTTGACAAAACAGGACAGGGGATCCCCGTCCCCGAAGAGATAGAATGACTATGTTTAAAGATACTGCATTTATAAAAAAACTCGGTATGCTTGCGCTGCCGATAATGCTTAACGAGATACTCAACTCGTTTGTAAACCTGCTTGATACCTTTATGATAGGCAAGCTGGGCGAGGCACCCGTGGCGGCGGTGGGGCTTGCCAACCAGATATTCTTTTTGTTTATAGTTATATGCTTTGGCATAAACAGCGGCAGTCAGATATTTATGGGGCAGTTTTACGGTCGGGGCGAGCACGGCGGCATACACAAATGTATGGGCACTACCTTTGTTTTGTCGGTGCTGTTGGCGCTTAT
Organism: Bacillota bacterium; assembly: GCA_017543265.1. Taxonomy (GTDB): domain Bacteria; phylum Bacillota; class Clostridia; order Lachnospirales; family CAG-274; genus RGIG4310. The sequence continues at coordinate 28,424 of JAFYGI010000037.1, forward strand.
TTTTGAGTGTGCGGCCTTTATGATACCCGATAAGCTGATGGCGATATATTCAAAGGACCCCGCCGTGATCGAGCTGGGCGTTTCCTACCTTAGGATAGTTGCGTTTTCGTATATAATTGTGGCTATGACGGTGCTGATAAACGCCGCGCTTAAATCCACGGGACAGGTAATGCAGCCCATGTGCACCACCTTTATTTCGCTGGTGTGCAATTTTATTTTTAATCTGCTTTTTATTTACGGCCTTAAATTGGGCGTAAGGGGCGCGGCGCTGGCAACACTTACGGCACGAAGCATAGAGCTTTTTGCGGTCGTGCTTTTGGTAAAATTAAAAAAGCATATCATTGCGGCAAGGGCAAGGGCCTATTTCAGCGGCCTTGACAAGACGTTTTTAAAGGGCTTTTTTGCCGTGGTCATACCCGTTATACTTAACGAGCTTATGTGGGCGCTGGGCACTACGATCTACAATGTGGCATATAAATACAGCGGCACGGTCGCACAGGCGGCGGTGCAGATAGCAGGTACGGTGCAAAATGTGTTTATGGTGGCGGGCATAGCCATAGGCTCGGCCTGCGGCATTATGATAGCAAATGCGCTGGGCGCCGACGACAGGGAACGTGCGGTGTACTATTCCCGCAAATCAATGAGTACAAGCCTTGTGTTCAGCACCGCGGCGGCGGTCTGTCTTGCGCTTGCCGCGCCGTATATTGCGGGCTTTTTCGATGTGACCGAGCAGGCACGGCGGTATGCAAGGATAATGATGTACATAACCTCTGTCGGGCTTTATATCAAAACACTTAATTTTATTACGATAGTCGGCGTGCTGCGCAACGGCGGCGATACCCGCTTTTGCCTGATAGCCGATGCCGCGACCGTGTGGTTTGTGGGCGTGCCTATGGCGTTTTTGGGCTCGGCGGTGCTTAGCTTACCTATTTATGTTACCTTTGCCATGGTCTATATGGAGGAGGTCGTCAAGCTTTTTGTGACGGTGCCGCGCGTGCTTAACAATAAATGGATAAAAACCCTGATAAATTAAAAAAACCCCCTTTTTGATATGTACCCAGAATCCTGGACACATTGATTTATAAGCAGGCTACACACATGGATGCTTCTCTGTATTTTACAGGGGGCATCCATTTTGTTTTTGCCTGAATTCTTTTGTTATTGTAATAATCTATGTATTCATCA
>JAFYGI010000038.1 GCA_017543265.1 Bacillota bacterium
CAAAGACCCATTCAGGTAATAGACAGGTTAAGCTATTATTACAAGCACGAAAATTCAAACGTACACAGGGGCGCACACGCACTTGCGGCACGTTCCACGGACGCTTACGAAAACGCACGACAGATAACCGCCGATTTTCTCGGCGCATCCTCAAAGGACGAGATAGTTTTTGTACGCGGCACCACCGAGGGCATAAACCTAGTGGCACACAGCTTTGTAAAGCCGCTTCTGCAGCCCGGTGACGAGATAATAGTCTCGCTTTTGGAGCATCACGCAAATATCGTGCCGTGGCAGCTTGTGGCGCAGGAAACGGGTGCTGTGATAAAAGTCATTCCCGTTGACGAGTCGGGTCAGCTTATACTTTCGGAATATGAAAGACTGTTTACAAAAAACACAAAATTTGTTTCCGTTACACAGGTTTCAAACGCACTCGGCACAATAACACCCGTTGCGGAGCTTATACAGATAGCCCACGCACACGGCGTAAGGATACTTATAGACGGGGCGCAGTCGGTTGCACATGTACCCGTAAATGTAACGGCGCTTGACGCGGATTTCTTCGTGTTCTCGGGACATAAGATCTACGGCCCCACGGGCATCGGCGCAGTTTACGGCAAAAAGGAGCTGCTTGAAGCCGCAAAGCCCTATCACGGCGGCGGAAACATGATAAAGGATGTTACCTTCGAGCGCACCATATACAACCCCGCACCCAATAAGTTTGAGGCGGGTACGGGCAGTATCGCAGATGCGGTAGGCCTCGGAGAGGCGCTTAAATATGTGTCAAATATCGGCATAGCGGATATAGGCCGCGCCGAGCATGAGCTTTTGCTTTATGCGACAAAGCAGATACAAAAACTCGATAAGGTGCATATAATAGGCAACGCCGCAAACAAGGCGGGCGTGCTTTCACTTATCGTTGACGGCTATTCAAACGAATATGTCGGCGAATATCTCAACAACTACGGCATAGCCGTAAGAGCGGGACACCACTGCGCTCAGCCCATTTTAAGAAGTCTCGGGCTTGAGGGCACGGTAAGGGCAACGCTTGGTATTTACAACAATTATGAAGATGTCGATAAACTGGTAAAGGTTTTAAGAAGTCTTTAAAATTCAGGGGGAGGGATTTCCTCCCCTTATTTTTAATGGAGGGTAATGTAATGTCGGACAAGAAAACACCCGGTATAATTGCCGATAATATAGAAAACATTGTTACCGATGTGCTTGAAAATTACACAACGGGCAAGGTAATAGACAAGGAAAATATTTTTCATCTGGATGATGAAGTTATAATAAAAATAATTGAAAATATGCGCAAGATAATCCTGCCGTGGTATTATCACAACAAGGTCTACAAGGTGTATACCATAAGGAACCATATCTCGATGCTTATAGAGGATGTGGCGTATAACCTAAAAAAACAGATAGCCATTGTTTTAAGATACAACGAGCAGGTAGACGACTCCGCCGACGAAATAATAGAAAAAAGAGCCGAAGAGATAACGGTGGAGTTTTTAAAACAGATACCGAATATACGGGAAAATTTCGAGACGGACTTGCAGGCAGCCTATGACGGCGACCCGTCCGCAGGCAGCTACAACGAGATAATTTACGCCTTTCCGGGCGTTTATGCAATTTTGGTAAGCCGTATAGCGCACGAGCTTTATAAGCTTAATGTGCCGCTCATACCGCGTATCATGACCGAGCACGCCCACAGCCTTACGGGTATTGATATCCACCCCGGCGTGCAGATAGGAAAGTATTTCTTTATCGACCACGGCACGGGCATAGTTATAGGCGAGACCACCGTAATAGGCAATAATGCAAAAATATATCAGGGTGTTACGCTTGGCGCACTTTCCACCCGCGGCGGCCAGAAGCTAAAGGGCATAAAGCGCCACCCCACCATAGGCGATAATGTCACCATCTATTCGGGCGCGGCCGTTCTCGGCGGCGAGACCGTGATAGGCGACAATGTTGTTATAGGCAGCAATACCTTTATAACAAAGTCCATAGAGGAGGGCACAAAGGTCAGCATCAAAAATCAGGAGCTGCGCTATTCGCAGGGCAAGGATGCCAAACCGCACGAATTGGTACAGGATGAATTCTGGTATTATATAATCTGAATGTTTGCAGATAACGCAGTCAGGCTCCCCATAACAAGGGGAGCCTGACTTATGCTGCCTGCCGCAAAGAGTAAGCCATGCGGTTTGCAAACACCCTACTTTGCCTTTCCGAGTGCATCATAAACAGCCTCATTAAGCTGGTTATAGTTTTCGGTTGCACCCGATATTGCATCGACCGACGAAATATCGCCGTATTTTACAAGCTGCTTTTCGTATTCGGGGACGGAGGCAACGGCGACGGCAGCTTCCTCCGCAGATTTGGCATATTCCTCGCCCTTTACTTCGCCGTTGGATTCATAGGTCTTGAACTCGCAGGCTGTAATAAGGTTGTCCTTTACGGTTATTTTTACGGCAGAATATTCGCCGTCCTCATCGGGAGTGCTTTTCCCCTCGTATGTGCCGTCCTTATATCCCGACGAACAGCCCGCAAGCAAAAGCATTGCCGACACAAGAAGAATTATTTTTCTTTTCATATCAATCACCCTTTTAGTCCTTGAAATTTTCGTTTATAGTTTCTCTGGCAAGTCTGCCGTGTTCCAGAACGATGGTCCTTTGAGCCACCTCCGCCACCTCGGGGTCGTGCGTAACGACGATAAGCGTTGTTCCGTCCCTGTGTAGCTGTTTAAAAATGTCTATTACCATATTTTCGTTTGCCTCGTCAAGGTTACCCGTAGGCTCGTCGGCAAGCACGATTTCGGGATAGTTTATCAGCGCCCTTGCTATGCAGACCCTTTGCTGCTCTCCGCCCGAAAGCTGGCTTGGCAGATGCTTTGCACGCTCGGCAAGGCCGACACGGGCAAGAGCCTCCATAGCCTCCTTTTCATCGGGCATACTGTGGTAATACTGTGACACCATTACATTTTCAACGGCGGTCAGGTAATTTACCAGATGAAACTGCTGAAATATAAGGCCTATCTTGTCACGCCTTATATTGGTAAGGCTTTTGCTGCTTTCCTTTGATATATCCACTCCGTCAAGAAGCACCTGACCGAGTGACGGCTTATCCATACAGCCGATAATATTCATCATGGTACTTTTTCCCGAGCCCGAGGGACCCATTATGGCCAGCCATTCACCTTTTTCGACCTTAAAGCTTACATCATCAAGTGCTTTAAGATCGCCGTATATCTTTGAAATGTTTTTTAATTCCAAAAGACTCATTTTTATTCTCCTTTCAGTACGACAGCGGGGTCTACATCGGTTGCGTTTCTTACGGGCAGCAAGCAGGCAAGACCCGTCACAAGCACGGATATCACAACGGTCACGGGCAGTATAAGCGGGCGGAAGGATATGGAGCTGTTAAATACATTCATGCTGACGGCCTGTGCAAAGGCATAGCCGAATACCACGCCAAGCAGACCGCCTATGCCGCCAAGCAGCAATCCCTCGCCCATAAACTCCGTGATAATGCTGCCGTTTGATGCGCCGAGAGCCTTTCTAAGGCCTATCTCTTTGCGCCTTTCGGCAACCACCGCCATCATGGTCGTGGCAACACATATCATCGTAAGCAGCAAAACCACCGCCGTAACCAGAAATACCAGCGCCTGAAGCTTTGTAAGCACCGTTGTTTCCGACTGTGTAACACGTTTTACAAGTCTGGGCGAAACATCTATATCAAGACCCGATATTTTGTCGGCATAGGCCTTTAATTCGTCCTGAGAGGCCGAAACGCTTAATTCCACGGCATCAAGTTTTCCCTTGACCCCCGTAAGCTCGGCCATATCCGAAAGGGAGATAAAGATATAATCCTCCTCCGTGCCGCCTGTTTCAAGTATGCCCGATGCAACAAACGCCTTGCCCCCGTCCTTTTCCTTGGCCTTGCTTTCGTCACTTTTATCGGCTTGTTCTTTTGCGGTCTCATTTTCATAGACCACATTTACCGTGCTGCCCTGCTTTATACCAAGGGTCGCGGCAAGCGTTTTCCCCACCAGCACCTCTTTGTCAGCCGACGGCCAATCTCCGTTTATAAGCCAGTACGGGCTTGCCGCCCTTGCCCCATCCATATCCGCAGCAGCCGCAATAACGGGCATGGTGTTTATTGTGACCGATTCATATCGGTAGGGTGCGGCACCCACCAATTTTTCCTTATCTATTGCTTTTATAGCACGTTCCGCGCTTTCCTCGCTTAATTTTTCCTCTCCGTCGGGGAGCAGCAGCATATTTGCGCCGTAATTTCTGAACTGCGCACCCATTTGGCGGGGCACATCATAATATATGGTAACAAGCCCCGACAATATGGTCGCACCCACGGCGATAGCCAGAAGCGCCACCAGCATACGCGAGTGTCGTCGTATAAGCGAGGCCGTTATCATACGGAAAAACATTTTTTGCTTTTTCATTTTCTGCGCCTCCTATCTTCCGTGCAGTACCTCTGCAGGTCTCAGCCTCAGAAGCATCCTTATGGCGGGTATGCTGCCCGCAAGCGTAACAAAGACAACGAGTACGGCAACAATGGGTATTACGATGGGCTTCATTTCCACCGCGGAGCCGAAAACGGTATGCCCTATTATCTGCGCAAAGCCAAAGCCCGCAAAATAGCCCACAAGACCGCCTGCCACCGCAGTTATTATAATTTCTGTCAAAACCAGCATGGTTATTGCGCCGTCACGCGCACCTACGGCCTTTATAAGGCCTATCTCGCTGCTTCGTTCCATTACGGAGGCCGTAACAAGGTTTGATATGCCAAGCGCGGAGCCAAGCAGACTTAAAAAGGTTATAAGCAGCATCAAAAGCTTTGTTTTTTCAAGTATGGCACCCTCCGATTCCGCTACCTGCCTTACGGGTGCGGCAACGCTGTTTGTTATTACCTCCTGTATCTGATAACAGATAGAGCTTACATACGCCGTGCAGTACCATGTCTCGTAGTCTGCCGCGCCCAGCGATTTGGGGCCGTTTTGCGCCGCCTTGCGTGCAAGGTCGTTATCGGGTGTTGTAAGGGCGCTGACCTCTATGCTTGTAAGCATACCCTTTGCATCGGCAAGTCTTTGGACTACCTCCAAGGGGGCATAAATGCGCTCGTCCTCGTCGCCGCCCGCATCAAAAATGCCCGCTACCACAAGCTCCTCGCTGCCGTGCTTTGTCGTCAGCTTAATGCGGTCGTTTGCCTTTATTTTTTCCTTTTCGGCCAGAACGCAGCCCACCATGACCGCGTTTTTGTCGCCCGCCTGCTCGTCAAGCCAGCATCCGTCCTTTATTTCCCACCAGCTTCTTAAATTTATCATACCCGTATTAAGTGTTTCGCCCGTGGGCAGTTCAAGGTGATGGTCGAACCAGCTTCCCACCACCGATACCTCACTGCCGCCAAGCTTTGCGCGGGTATCTATAAAGGGCGCAAAATCCACTATATTAAACGCCCAGAATATCGTTTTTATCTTTCCGAGTTCGTCCTCCCTGAGATATGCACCCGATTCATCGCTTTTGTCAAGGCCGTATATCTCATTGAGCACGGATGCCTGCTTCGGCACCACGGTTATATTGGCACCGTAGGCCTTCAACTCCTGATTTACCTTGTCGCCGACATCCATCATTACGTTAAGCATCGCGGTCGCAAGCGAAGCTCCCAGCGCAATTGTAAACGCTATCATCAGCATTTTTGTTTTTTGTCTGAAAAGCGCACGAATTATCATTCTGAAAAACATTCTCTTTGCTCCCTTCTACTTAAATTCCTTTTCATGCTCCAAAAGCCCCGCTATCGGCACGATGATATTTCCTTTTTCGACCTTGTATTCGATGGGTATGGGGTTACACCCGCCCTTAAATCCTATGGTGTTTATATTCATAACAACATCACAGCGGCTGCATACCACCTGGTCGCCGCGCTCGTAATATCCCGCCTTGCCGCAGATCTCGCAGGCATCGAGACCCACACCGTAGGCGCTTGAATTAGGCTTTTTGATGACTATAAAACGTATCTCCACGCCGTTTTCGGATGTGTATGCAAATCTGTGCAGATGCCCATCCGCGACCTGCTCAAACGAAACATACATACTGTCATCCCTTATCTCGCACTCTTCCACGGGCTTTACCTCGGGTTTCCTTTCGCTGAACGCCTTTACGGCCGTTAAATTAAGCACCGAAAGCAGGCAGCATATTGCCGCTGCGCTTGCCCAGCGCCGTCTGTCACGCCATTTGGCGCGTATTTTTCTGTGCTGTGCGGGATTGTCATAGGGCTCGTTCACCTTAAAGCTGCTTATCCATATCGTCAAGGGCACAATAAGCATTACGGCCATTACGGCATAAATAAACACGGCACTTTTGTTTGACACAAATTGTGTGTAAGCCCTTGCAAATTTTGTACCCGTGATATTTGAAACTGTGACCGCGGCGGGACCCTTTATAAAGCCCGACCTTACGCGCAGCTTTAAAAGCGACATAAGCCTGCCGAACTGTCTTGCGGCATTTATAAAAAGCACGGCTTTAAGCACGGCCGACCTTGTTTTGCCGCTTGAAGCGCCTGCGCCGCGGTTGACGGCAAGCGTAATTATAAGCATAATTATCAGGCCGAAAATAAGGCCTATGCTTTTTAATATAAAATCGGTGGACATTATGCTTTCGCCCGCCTGGATAAAACCCCACGGATAAAGTATGACCGTCGGCAAAAACTCGGCAAACACGGCAAAAAGCACAGCCGCCGCCGAAATGCAGGTGATATATCCGCCCGCTTTTTTTGTCATCTTTTGCATAAATGGTAACGAAAAAATATAAAAAACAAGAAGTGAAACAAGCGAAATGCCTATAAAATATGCGTTCCATTGCTCTATATTTATTTTATTTGTCGTTTGCCTGTAATAGGCGACAACAGCCGAAAACAGCACCGTAAACGCCATACCGACATTAAGTATCATCTTCCCGCATTTTTCGGTACAGCGTATATATGCGTACATAAGTCCCGCAATAACGCAAGGCACAAAAAGGTCCTGTGTTATCTGGATAAGATATTTTAACATTCAGATACTCCTTTTTTAAGAAAATCCATAACGCAAGAATTGCGCCGCCCCAAAACCGGGGCGACGCATTCCAAGGGAAATCTCATAAGGCATCTCTAAAAATTGCTTTGAAGCAGAACGCAGAGGTGTTTTTCAAGAACAAGGAAAAGACTCGAAAGCATAACAGAAAAGTTATGTTGAGAGGCTTTGACGCAGCTATTGGAAAACACATCAAGTTATGCGAATAATGAATATTTAGAGGTGCTCATTATAAAGACGTGAGCTTTTGTCACTTTATAATGCTTTATTATTTTGCTAACGGAACATAATCCCAGTCATAAGTTAAAACAACGGGATCGCTCCATAAGCCTGTGCCGTCCTTGCCTGCCTCAACACCCGTTTCGGAGTCGGAGTGAAGAAGATATCCGTTCTCTGCGGGGCTGTGAATAGTAAGCTCAAGAGTGTATGTGCCTTCGCCGGGCATCTTGATATTGTCGCCGTAGTGAGGACCGTCATCAGCGTTCATAGGCATAAATGTACCGCTTGCAACGCTTGCGCCGCTTGTGTCCTTTACATCGTAATCAACGGTAAGATAAGGCACCCAAGCACCGAGACCGAAGCCATAGTAGTCGTCGATGGTGGAGATATCCGCCTCAAGGTGTATATCTGCCTCGCTTGCGGGCATCTGGTCTGCGGGAAGCATATCAACAGCCTGGAAATAAACGGCAGCTACATTGATATGAGCCTCTGCGCTTTCCTGCTCCTCACCGATAGGTACCTCTGTAAAGCCCGAATCGCCGGGTGCAGCTGCTTCCTCTTTTTCTGCGGGAGCTTCCTTATCGGGTGTTTCCGATGCTGCCGCTGCGTTTTCTGCGGGAGCGGGTGCTGCTTCCTGTGTCTGTGCCGAGCCGCAGCCTGTCAATACGGCTGCCGCCATCATTGTTGCTGTGGCAAGTGCGGCAATTTTCTTGAATTTCATGTTATGTTTCCTCCTTGATATTTCGCTTTTGCGATCTTTCTTTTTTTATTTTTTATACGGCAAGCTCTTTTTTGAACTCCTCGTCGGTCAGGCAAAGGATGTGTACACCCTCCGCTATGCCGAGTATCGCGGGGATAAATGTCCAGCAGAATACTGCGTATATCATTCCCCTGCCGTATTTACCTACATAAAATTTGTGCAGTCCCAATCCTCCGAAAAGAATTGCTATAATGCCCGCTTCCGTTTTGCTGTTTCTTTTCCACTTTGTCATAACAAAGATAAGCAAGGTCAATGTCAGAAGCAGCATCTGCGGTATAAGTGTTTCAAGGCAGGGGTAAATGCCCAGCACATCAAACACATCGTTTGTCGGTATTATCGCCGCAAGCCAGGCGGGAGATGTCATCATAAGCACATCGCCCTCTATAAGCTCCTTTATGCCCGAGCCGAGGAAGGATATGCTCATAACGAACATAAGTATACTCGTACCCAAAAAGAACGGCTTTATAGGCAGCTTTACGCTTAAATAGCGTATCGCAAGATATACCAGCACAAGTATCACACAGCCCGCCGCAAAGCCGCCCCATACCATAGAAGGGTTCCCCTGCGCCAATAAGGGCTGGTAGAAAAGTATGACCTCCGCGCCCTCGCGGAATACCGCAAGAAATGCGGTAAAGCCAAGTGTGAAAAGACTGCCCTTTTCAACGGATGCGTTTACCTGACCCTGAATATATTTGTTCCAGACCTCCGCCTCCGCCTTTGATACCATCCAGTTGCTCACATAGAACAGTACCAATACTGCGATAAGGGCTGTAATACCCTCGATTATTTCCTGATTTGCGGTGTTTGCAAGCTTTAACGCATTAAGCAGCAGCGCCGCCGCGAAGCTTGCCAGTATAGCCAGCACGGAGCCGAGATACACGGCGCGGAGCTTGTTTTTATTGCCCGATTTGACAAGATAGGCAATTATGGCACCGACAACAAGGATGGCCTCAAAGCCCTCTCGTAAAATTATGCCGAAGCAGCCGAGAAAAACCACCGCCGCATTTGCTCCCGATGCAAGGCCGCCCGTCTGTTCCGCGGTCTGCGTGTCATTGCCTTCCGCGCTGTCCGACGCAGCCGCACTTTCGCTGCTGTAGCCGAACTTTACATCAAGTATGCCCGCATCCTCTTTAAGCATCGACACAAGCTCGTCCACATAGCCGTTTACGGTCTCTGTCGATTCGCCCTTTTTTATGCCCGATTTACACTTGGTAAACTGCAATTCGACCTCTGTTTTGCGCGAGCTTTTTATATAGGACTTTGCACTTTTTTCAAAGCCCTCCACCTCGTAAAAATTGTAATAGGCACGGTTCATCTGGTCGTAAGCCGTATCCGCATCACCGTTTGCGTAATACTGCTTTACACCCTCGAGAACCTCCTCCATTTTGTCGGCAAGCTCCGTCCAGTTTGCGTAGCTTCCCTCGCTTTGACCCCAGGCGGCAAAAGCCTGCGCGGGCATAAGCGAAAAAAGCATAAACAAAGTTAATACAAAAGCAGGAATACGCATAAACTTATTTTTTGTTTTCATACTGCGCCTCCGTAGTGATCAGTTAGTACAAACTATCTCAAACATCAATGAATATGTTAGCACAGACTAATCGTTTGGTAAAGTGCCAGATAAAAAAAAATAAATGGTGCCAGTACAGCGCCATTTATCCTTTTACTCCGTATTCGTACAGCAAGCGCACGGCAGAAGCAATATCGCTTTTTTTCATCCCTCTTACGCCGAGTATGAGCCTATCGTCCTTAAAGTCTATCAGTATATCGTGTTCGGCGGCTCTTTGGGCTATCAAAGCGGCCGATGTGCCGCCCACGGCTACCGTGCCCCCGCAGCGGTCGATCCCGTCCGTGTGCCCGAACACCTCCACGCAGACGCTTTTCATAATATCCAGCTTGTCCCTTTCCTCCAAAGACAGCCTGTACAGATATCTTTCCCAGTTTTTATCCTGCATAAAATACGCAAGGGCGCGGCACACCACCCTGTCGGGCGTTGCAAAATGCAGGGCGTTGATTTTTTCGCCCACTTGTTTGGGAAGGACGGCATACGCAATATTTTCCGCAGGAAAAACAAGGTCGGCAAAGGTGTTTACATATACCGTATTTTTGTCTTTTCCCCTGACGGGCAGCGTTTTTTCACTATCCCCGCAAAACAAAAATCCGCTGTCGTTTTCTGTCACGGCCTTTGGAGAAATTTTTTTTACGGCAGGCAAAAGGACGTTCAGACAGCTGCCCATGCCGCAAAAAAGATATATATCGTCTGCGGTGCAGGAAATACCTCTGTACTTGTACAAAAACCCCGCTATCTCGTTTTTAAGCACCGCATCCCCGAAGTTGTCCGTTTCTATGCCAAAAAGCGCAAGGTCCGATATTGCCTTGGCCAGACATTGCTTCCATTTCATTAAAGGAAAGCTCGGCGGCACCCGCCCGTAGGAGCGCATATCGTAAAGCGGACGGCGTTTCTCCCTTGCGGCTTCCTTTTCCGCCGCAGGCAGCCCCGTACCCTCAACATAATAGCCCTTCCTTGCGCGGTTTATAACAAGACCCTCGCTTACAAGCTTTTCATAGGCCAACTCCACCGTGTTGCGGCTTATGCCCATGGTTTTTGCAAGCAGTCGGCTTGACGTGAGCTTTTCTCCCCTTGCAAGCCTGTTTTCCGTTATATCCCGTTTTATTTTGTCATATATTTGTATATAAAGCGGTGTTGTGTCGTTTTTATCCAGAATATACATATCATCTTTTTCTTTTCCATACGGCAGCAGCATTGGAGTTGACCATCAGGTATTCCGTATCTATACCTGCGGGACAAATATCTTTGCACGACAGCGATTTTCCGCAGCCTGCATAAAAGTATTTTTCATATTCGGCGAAAATGCGTTTTTTTTCGGTGTCGGAGACCGCCGATATAAGCCTTGAAAGAGGTACGGCCGCCGCCATGCCCTTAAAATCGCCGCCGGGGTAAAAATTGGGACAGACCTCCAGACAGCAGCCGCATTGCAAGCACCTCGAGGCCTCGTGTATAAGCTGCGTGCGCTTTTCATCGGGCTGTGCCTTTTCGCCGAGCCACAGCTCTATCTGCCTTAAATTGTCAAATATCGGCTGTCTGTCCACAATAAGGTCTGCCACCTGCGGAAATTTTTTAAGCGGCGCAAGGCTTACGGCCTCGCCGTATTCCGACAGCTTTGCATCACAGGCCAGCCTCGGACGGCCGTTTATAAGCATGGCACAGGCCCCGCATTTTTTTTGCAGACAGCTGCACTCCCAGCGTATCGGCTCGGACGGTTCTTTGTTGATGTCAAGAAGCGGCTCCCTTTTGTTTATGTCACACAAAGCCGCCGCCACCGTTGCCCCCGCATCGCTGTATTCATATTCAAAGGATCGGATATATTGCTTATCCTCATTGTATTTTTTTCCAAGAATATCAAGCCTTATTTTCATTTGTTTTCCCCGCTGTATCACGAAAGCTTATACTTGTTATATATTCGCCGTTTTTCCGCTCGGCCCTGACAACAGTTGTCTTTTTGAATATCTCCTTTGTTTCGGGATGATCCGCCCTGAAATGCGCACCCCTGCTTTCGCGCCGTTCAAGCGCACAATTTAATATCGCCTTTGCAAACGCCAGCCTTGCATTTGTGTTATCGCCCAATTTTTCCAGCCTTTCAAGCGAGCCGAGTATGGTTTTTTCGTCCCTGACTATCCCAAGCCCGTCATAAAGTGCCTTTTCCGCTTCCTCCTCAATATCGGGCGAAAGAGATACATTTAATTTTTCATCGGTCAGAACGGGGGTGTCATCGTTTATATCCGAAACATTCAATGCCGCGGTTTTTCCGCCGTACAAAGCGCCCAGCATGGAATTTCCGCCAAGGCGGTTCGCGCCGTGATACTGCGATGCACATTCGCCCGCCGCATAAAGCCCCTCGATGTTGGTTTTATGGTCAATATCGGTATTTATGCCGCCCATAAAATAATGTATCGCAGGCTCGACGGGGATATATTCCTTTGCGAGGTCGAGCGACAGATAGTAGATACATTCCTTTCTCAAATCGGAAAGCTTGCCCGACCACACATCCTCCGATATTTTTGTCATGTCCAGGAAAACACCGTCACAGTCCGCACGTCTGCTTATCATATAGCTTTCGCGGCTTACGATATCGCGCGGCATAAGATTGCCCAGCTCGGGGTACTTGTCCTCCATAAAATACACCCTTTCGCCGTTTATCCTTGCAAACAGGCGGCCGCCCTCGCCCCTTGCGGCCTCGCTTATAAGGCAGCGCTTGCCCGATATGCCTATGGTGGTGGGATGATACTGTATAAATTCAAGGTTGGCAAATTCCACCCCTCTTGCAAAGGCAATAACGGCGGCCGTGCCGTCATTTTGTGTCGTCCCCGTCGTTTTCCCCTCAAAAAAGCCGTTAAGACCGCCGCAGGCAAGTATCGCCGCGCCGCCAAGGGGCAAAATTTCGCCCGAATAAATATCCCTTATTACAAGACCCGTGCATCTGCCGTTTTTTATGCAAAGGTCGCAAAGCTCGTGATGCGGGTATCGGTGTATAAGTCCCCTTGCCTCGTACTTCCTCGCCTCGTCGATAAGGGCGGTCATAATTATTTTGCCCGTGCTGCTTTTTGCAAAGGCGGTGCGTTTTTTCTTCTGTCCGCCGAACTTTCTTAAAAGCGGCCTGTCGCCGCACATATTAAAGCCCGCGCCCAGCTCCGTCAGCCATAAAAGTATTTCGGGCGCATTTTTTGTCAGCATTTCCACGGCATTGGGGTCGGCAAGATACACGCCCCCGCGCATAGTGTCCTCAAAATGCTCCCGCGGAGTATCGTTTTCGCCCATTGTATCAAGCGCGGCATTTATGCCGCCCTCCGCAAGCACGGACTGCGCCCGCTCGGAGGGCTGCTTTGATATAAGACGGCACTCATGTCCGTTCTGCGCGGCGGTTATTGCCGCAGAAAGCCCTGCAAGCCCCGCGCCCACAATATTTATCATAAAAAATTCCACCTTATGCAGTAAATAACAAACGCCAAAGCCATTACGGCAAGCATGATCGACAGAAACAGCAAAATATCACCTGCACGGGGCTTTAATTTTTTTACCCCAAGGGCAATAAGCATAGGCCTTGTGTTTGTGATGATATGCACGGCAGCGGAAGCAAGCAGGCCAAACTGCGAAATAAGCTTTCCGATACCGAAAAATTTCAGCCTGTACACGCCGTAAGTCGTATACGAAAAGGCGTTTACATGAAAAAACACAAAAAGCATAACGGCAAGACCGCTTATGCGCCTTGCCCAAAACAAAGAATTTTCCTTAAAATACGGCGCACCCGTTTTTTTACAGACCGCAAGCGTCTTTGCGGTAAGTATTATGCCGATAAGCGTATGTACGGCTATAAGCCCCGCCATGACCCATGCAAGATATTTAAAATTTATATGTCCCACACCCAGCAGCGTCATTGCGCCCATTGTGCCGTGTATCACAAAAAGCACCATTATCGCGGCGCTTATAACAGCATTTATTTTTCGCATACTATTCTCCCGTTATTTCCAAAACAGCGGTAAACTCCTTGTCGTACAGGCTTTTTGCGGTATATTTGTCCGCCGTTTTCTTTGACAGTATCAATATATCAAATTCCCCGTACTCCGCCTTTGACAAAAGCAGCATCGGGTCCTCCTCGACGGCCTTGTCGGTCATTTGCAGCGCAAACTCCCGCGCTTTTTGGTCACCCTTTGGTATATGACAGACTATCTCGGCAACCGGACGTTTTTCCCTGCCCGAAAAATAGCCAAGTATGCTTTCGGGCACGCGGTCTTTATTGACAATAACGGTATAATTGCCCGACACGCCCGATAACGTCACCCTTTCGCCCGTGTCTTTTACCGTGGCGCTTGTAAGGGCATCGGGGCCTTTTTTAAAGCTAATATTCCCGTTTGATATATTGGCCGCAAGGGCGATAAAGCCCAAGGACAAAAAAATCACAGCCGCCCTCGATGCCGCGGTATTTTTATTCATAGGCCCTTATCCCTCACATTCGGTCAGTTCTCCGCCGTTCATCCTGTATACCCTGTCGGCATAGCTTAAAGCATCGTTCTCGTGCGTTACCAGCAGCACCGCTTTTTTATCGTCTGCCGCCGCTCTTAAAAGCTCCAGCACGGTTTTTGTATTTTCGTCATCCAGATCGCCCGTAGGCTCGTCTGCAAGTATTATATCGGGGTCGTGTATCAATGCCCTTGCAATGGCCAAACGCCTGTTTTCCCCGCCCGAAAGCTCGTTGGGATACGCATTTGCAAGCGACAGTATGCCCACCCTTTCAAGCAGCTCCCCCGCACGGTCTTTTATATCGCCGTCTTTTTTGTACATATAATACGGCAGCATAACATTTTCAAGCACGGTAAGCGCCGAAAGCGCCGACTGTCCCTGCGGCACTATGCCGACAAAAGCGTTTCTTAATTTTGACAGCTCCTTGTCGGGAAGGGCATATATATCCCTGCCGTCATAAAGCACCCTGCCCTCGGTGGGCGAAAGCAGACCGCCAAGCATATTCAAAAGCGTGCTTTTGCCGCTGCCCGACCTGCCCGTTATTGCCGTAAGCTCGCCCCGAAAAAGTGGAAGATCGGTCTTTTTAACGGCATAAAAATAATTTGCGGTATTGGTATTTCTGAAATATCTTTTGCTTATTCCCTCTGCTTTTAAAATCATATCATCAAAACCTCTAATTTGAGTTAAGTATAACTCCCGTATCCATTCTGCCTATCTTTACCGCCGAAAAAGCTGCCGTAAGCGGCCCCGCTATCATAGCGGCCAGCACGGCCGACACCGCTGTCAGAAGTATTGTTTTTACATCGGGCACAAGATAAGGCAGGCCTATTTTCTGCTCCAGCAGGCCGCCGAAGGGAAATATCAAAACACAGGCCGCAAGCACTCCCGTCAGGCCGCCCATACATCCGACAATGACCGATTCGGTAAGCACTATGCCCGCAAGCCTTTTCCTTGATGCGCCTATCACGCGCAAAACGGCAAATTCGCGTTTGCGCTCGTTTATCATCATGGAAAACGCCACCGCCATAATAACAAGCGCCAGCGCCCTTATCGCCCACATCAGGATATTTGTTATCTCCGATATGCCCGAAAGACTTTGGGCTATGCCCGATATCATATTTTGTGTCTTGACCGCGGTCACACCGCGCAGATGTATATTTATCTCGTCCGATACCTTTGATACATCATAGCCGTCCTTGACCTTTATCAGTACGGACGATATAAGCTTTTCGGGGTCGTTTTTCTCCAAAACGCCAACGCCCTTTTTCTTTGCCGCCGCCATAAGCATTTTTACCGTAGCGCTGTCGGCATACACGGCGTTATCAAGCTCCGTACCCGTTTTATCGAGCTTTGCCGCCACCTTGCAGGTCTCACCGTAAAAGCGCAGGTTTTCGCCCGCCTCGGCATTTATATTCGCCCCCGCAAGCACGTCGCCCTCGTTAAGCTGTTTTTTATAGCTTTTTTGTATCCACGGCTTTACGGAAAAATCCGTTTCGGGGTCAAAGCCTATCACCTGAACGGGCATAGAGCAGCAGCCGGCGCTTAAGGAGGCAAGATAATATTGCGCCGATACTGCTTCGATGCCCTCTATACAAGATATTTTATCCAGATTTTCCTTATCCATATAAAAATATCCGGGTCTGCCCTGTATCAATATTGCTTCAAGGTCGTTTTGACGCGCGGCCTTGTCGGGAACTGCGATAATATCGGCACCGAGCCTTGAACGCAGGCTCCCGAGGCCGATTTGAAGACTTGAAAGCACCATTGCTCCCCCGAATACCGAAAAGGACAAAAACGCCGAAATAATTATCAGCGCGGCGGAACGCGCGGGCCTATTGACAAGATTTTTAAACGGCAGTTTGGTCAACATTTTAATTACTTCCTTTTTTCTTACGGATAAACATATCAACTACGCAGGCAGCAAGCATAACGGCGCAAAGCACAGTTACAGCGGGACGCATTACGGTATGACAGCGCATATCCTTCATCATACAAAGTTTTATAACAACACCCGGCACAAGCGCGGTAAATACCGAAACTGCCGCAAGCGACAGGCTAAGTCCCATTTTTGCTTGGGCTGAGCTTGTGCAAAGATGCGCGCAGGATAAAAATGTCATTAAAATACCCAGACCGATAACAACACACTCCGCCCAATGACAGTTCATAAAGCTGCCGTCCTCCTTTGCGCCGCAGGCATGAAATATAAACGCCGTGCCAAGCGCAATAATTACCGAAATTATCGGCAAAATAATATCCGTAACATTAATATTTTTTTTACTCATAGTTCTCTCCTTTATTATTTCAATGTAAGTTATGGCTAACTAATTATATAAGGTATTTTTTTATTTGTCAAGTACAATATTTATTTGCTTAAAATGTTTATATATCAGCACCGAAAAAAGCCAAACAAGCATAGCCCCATTCATTGCAAAGGTCTGCAAACCGTTTGTAAAGGCGGTGTGCGGCATTAAAATCGTGCCGAAATATATTAACGCCCACCATACAAGCGGATGAAAGCAAACCATTCTGCGCGGTAAATACGACCTGCCTTTTATCATATCCTCAAAATGTATCCAAAACGGAAACAGCATAAACACAAGCCAAAGGCTCATACCGGGCATTACCGCCTTATACAGCGCATTTGAGGTGTCTATCGCGGCTTGATAAGAGATATTTTGGCTCATCCACGCAAACACAAACACGGCCGCCGCATAAAGATAATGCAAAAGCGCCCAGCCGCCCATTCCCGCTATCATCATTATACTTTGAAGCTTTCGGGTATTTTCGCTTTTAAAAATTTGTCCCATTCCCCACATACAGGGCGCATATAAAAGCACGCCGAAAAAGCCGAGGGGCATTGCAATAACAGGGCGCAGAGTGTTGTAGCCGTCTGCGTATCCGCCGACAAGCGCACTCCATTCGGTTCCGTTTACGGCGGTTGGCTCAACGCACCCGAGCAGCCAATCGCCTATACCCAAAAGCAGCGCACCCAGAATACCGAAATAAATTTGACTATTTTTCATTCTTATCACCTACTACCCAATAATCGCAAATTTTTCCGCCGCTTGCTATGGTACTTTGTCTGTATAGCTTTCCGTGCTGATATGCAAACATATATTCATCAGTTTCACAAAGCGGCGGCATTATCTCACCCAACCCTATGCCTTTTAAATAAGCGCATATCGGGCAGCTTGTAAAATAGTAATAGCTGCCCTTATCGTGCAAGGTTTCGTCAAAGCTTACCCGCCATGTCGCGGGGTACTTTTCAAGGTTGCCGCTGTCGCACCATTTTTTGTATTTTTGCATAGAGTTGTACCAATATTTTTCATTTTTATTCAGGTCGACAATTCCGAAAAGCGGCTTCAATTTTGAAAGTATGTCACGCATAACAATCCCCATATCTTCGGGA
>JAFYGI010000039.1 GCA_017543265.1 Bacillota bacterium
CGATCCGTGCGTGGGCAGTACAAAATCGTGCATATTCAGTTTTTCTATGGTACGTTTGTTCATTTTTATCGGGACTATATCGCTTGACAGCGTATAAGCCCCGCAGTTCAGGTCCGCACCGACATAAAGGCCATCTAACCAGCCGCCTGCGCCGCTGAATTTAAGGGTCGCAGTTCCCGACAGGGTCTCCTCGGTGTATACGTCTTGATTGAAGCTTTCTGTCCCTTCCTGCACCCACCGTGATTTTTTGATAGCCTTGTAGCTTCCGTCCGATTCCTTTGTGTACAAAGCCCAGTCCATGCTCTCAACGTGCCTGCACACTATTTTAAAGTAGATATTGTCTCCGACCGTTGCCTCGACGGGCTGGGGCTGTGTGTCTATAACGGGCATAACATCAAGCTTGTAATTGTTATAGGGCATCTCCGCTTTTATATCCGCAGAGATCCATTCGTAGTGATCGTCGCTTCTGGCAAAGTACAGCTCGCTATTAGCTGCCGCATTCGTAAAGGAATTCAGGTTATTCTCCGCCTCGCTGTCGTCCTTGCCGGTAATTGACATTTTGCCGTTAAATGTTGTATTTATAATATCATAATACGGCATTCTTCCGTCAATTACAAAGGCATAGCTTTTACCGTTTTCGTTTGTGTTTACAACGGTATTTTTCATTTTTACCACAGGGCGGGATTTTATGGCGATACTGCCCTTGTTTTCGGTATTATTGTTTATGGTACAGTTATTAAACTGCAGGGAGCTTTGGCTGAAAAAGTTTTGACCCCTCGTACTTTGCGATATAAGAACGCTGTTGTTGTTATGCATAACGGCATTTATTGTAACATTATTAAATACAAGATGTCCGTAATCTACGGAAAATACCGTTGGTGTATAGGTTTGCTCCGGTATATCTATGTTTATGGTACCGCCGTTAAAATCGATATAACCGTAGGTATAGGATGCAACGCCGTTTGAATATAACCGAAACATACTCGGCTTGGTACAGTTTATCGTGTGACCGTTAAGGTAGATATGTTTTTTGTAGTCCGCCTCTATGGTTCCGGTCTGCTCGTTTATCTCAATGTCGTTTTTAAGCATGATATAAGATTCCGAGCGTTTGGCTTTTGCAAGCTCTACAAGCTCTTCGCCGGTTGTAATGATATACGGGCTTGTTTGGCTGCCGGTGCCCGTATAAGCAAAAACACAGCTTTGCATAAAAAGTACGGTAATAATTGCAGCAAGCAAGGCCCCAAACACCTTGCACGGTATTGTTTTCCTGTTTGATATACAGCTTATTTTCAGCATCGGTTTGTTCATTTTCTTTGCTCCTTTCATCAAGAAATATCCTGTACGCCGCTTTGCTTTTATAGTAGCATAAAACAAGCCATTATTCAATAAACAAAATGTAAATTTTGCAGCAAAGGACCCCTCGGCTGCGCCGAGGGGTCCTAACTGTCTTTGTCACGACAGACCTTTTTTATTGAATATTGCGGTTTTTATCATTGCCCAGCGGGCGTGTTTAAGTGCGTGTATCGCATTGTCGATCTCTCTTTTTGCGTGCTCGGGGTCGATATCGCCGTCCTCGGGAGTGTCAGACATACGCTCGAGCTGTGCCTGCGCAAGACAGGCGTTAAGATCGTAGCTTGCGCCGCCCGATATCGCGCGAAGCTTTTGTATATACTCCAGCTCCGCCGCCTCCAGTTTGGCGGCCTCTTTTTTAAGGGCGGGGCAGTCCATGTTTTCGATCACGTCGGATAGTGCGTTTAATTCATCCAGTTCGTCCTTAAGCTCGTATAATTTGGCTTGAAACATCTTCTCCATTTTTCGGCCTCCTTATCGTGCTTTCGCTAAGACGACGCATGGCACTTGTGATAAACTCCGTCAGCTCCTGCGCGTCAAGCGTACCCGATGCTGTCTTTACAACAAGATACTTCGTAAGGCCGCACGCCCAGAATTCGGCATAGATACGGCGCTCGTCATCGGTAAGCATGCCCACTAATGACGGAGAGAGGAAGACCCTGTCCATAAACTGCTTGAACTCGTCAAGTATAATGCTTTCTATCTCGTAGTGGTGCTTGGTGTTAAGAAGAGTCTTTGCAACTGCGGCACGACGGCATACACCCATTGAAAAAATGTGGATGGATGCGTATTTATCGGGAATATGAAAACACTCATTTTTCAGCTCGATGATATTTTTACGGACGATATATGCTACAACACCGAATATATCTTTGAAGTGGTAGTAGAACGATTGTCTTGAAATATGACACTTTTCGACAAGGCTGCTTATTGTAATGTTGTCAAGTCCGTCGTCCTTGAGCATATCGAGCAATGTATTCGCTATAAGTTCTTTCATGTCATTACTCATAGATATTCACCTGCCTGTCCTATGCTGCGGGTAATTTTCACTGCCGGGCAAAGACCCGGCAGCATATATTGATCCCCCTGTATAGCCGTATTGGCATTAGTGTCCGCAATAAAAGCTACACTGCAACATAATAAGCAAAAAATGCAACTGCGTCAACTGATTTTTTTGCATACGTTTACAACAACATTATACAACAAATCCGTAAAAAAATCAATTTACAAAAAATATATTTTGTCAAAAAGTTTTATTTGCTTTCCCGTTCGGCAATGGCGGCTGCCAAGACCGAGATATAGGCGCGGCGCACGGCAAACAGTGCGCTGTCCACCGCATACTCCGTGTAAAGTGCTGCGGCCTCGCGCTCCCGCTCGCTTGCGATACCGTCCTGTGTCCTTGTGTTTTTAAGCATAAAGTACACGTTGCCAAGCTTTATCGCATCAAGGTCGCCGTCCGTGGAAATGGCGGAATTGCGCGGGTAGCGGGGCAGGCTCGATATATAGTCCCAGCCGTCGTTTTGCAGCGCATCGGCCTTTTGCTCCAATGTTTTTATGTCGTTGTTTTCAAGACCTTCCGCGCAGTACAGCAGCCTGCCGCATTCGCTGCGCAGCTCATCTGTTTTTTCTTTGAGCGATCTGTCCATGAAAATCACCTGCCGTGTTATCTGGTACGGTTTACAACATTGCGCGTGCATACTATCAGTTTGTTAAGCTCCTGCAATTTGTGGAAGATGTCGGATGCAATGGTGTTTTTTTGGTTTATCACGGTGCAAAGCTCCTCCGCAGCATCCGTAAGGCGTGCCTCTATGCCTGCGCCCATTTGTATGCGCTTAAGGCGGCCGCCCTTTTTCTCGCTTATGTATATCGTGTCGGGTACTCCCGTCATATCCATATCCATTATGTACAGGTTAAAATCGCCTGTGTTGAACACGTCGGCAGCCAGCGTGTCTATATCGCCGTCGGTATTGGAGTCAAACAGACCGACATCTGCGATATTGTCGCCGTCCACATCCAAAAGAAGCCCGTCCTTGCCGTCGCGTATAAGCATCCTGCTTAAAATATCGTCTTCCGTAACTGCTTTCCTTGCTTTTGCCAGGGTCCCCATATAAGCGCACCTCCTTGATGACATACCTTTACATCCTATCATTCTTATAGTTTTATTATACACTACGGCGGGCAAAAATACAACTTACAAGTTTCGCAAATTGTACAAAAAAAGCCGCCGAAACGGGGAAAACCGTCGGCGGCCGAAATATCATCAAGCCTGTACCAGATGAACAGCGAAGTCGCCGATCTGATCCTTAAGATAGATGGCTGTTGTCTTGCCGTTTTTAACGATAGCTGTGTCGTGGTCAAACTCAACACCTGTAGCTTCAAGGTAGCTGATAGCTCTGTCAAGATATTTTGTCTTAACTGCGATGTGGCCGTTCTTGCCAAGGAACATCTGCTTTCTTACCTCTATGCCGGAGCCTGCAAATACAGCGGAGTTGCCGTTTTTGATGGGGAAGTTGAACAGTGTGCTGAACTTCTCTGCAACAGCCATAGCAGCCTCTTCGTTTGCTGTGTTGATACCAACGTGTGCAAACTCAAAGCCAAGCATGGAAGCAACAGCTTCTTTACAAAGGTCAACTATCTTGTCAAATTCGCCTGCATCGATAAGAGAACCCTTTACCATCCAGCTGCCGCCGCAGCAGATGATCTTCTCGTAGGAGAGATAATCGTTAAGGTTGTTTGCATTGATACCGCCTGTAGGCATGAACTTAAGGCCTGTGTAAGCAGCAGCCATGCTCTTTATCATGTTAAGGCCGCCTGCAGCTTCTGCGGGGAAGAACTTAACTACCTCAAGACCAAGCTTAACTGCGTGGTTAAGGTCGCTGGGGTTACATGTACCGGGTGTGATAAGATAACCCTTTTCGTTGCAGTATGCAACAAGCTCGGGGTCAAGACCGGGGCTTACAAGGAACTTGGAGCCTGCTGCGATAGCCTTGTCAGCCTGCTCTTTTGTGAGTACGGTACCTGCGCCTACGATAAGCTCGGGTACTTCTTTAGCCATTCTCCTGATGGATTCCTCTGCGGCAGCAGTACGGAAGGTCACCTCTGCACAGGGGATACCGCCCTTAACAAGTGCCTTTGCTAAAGGAACGGCTTTTTCTACGTCGTTGATAACAACAACGGGAACAATACCAATTGCGCTTAATTTCTGTAAAACTTCATTCATGATAATGAACTCCCTTCGTAAGATTTTATAAATAAATTCTATCATTTTTGGTGAAATAAGTCAATACCATTAAATTATTTTTACAAAATTGTTTCAGAGAGGGGGTGTTATACCTTGACATTTTCTGCCGTCAATGTTATGCTTTTTATATAACAAAAAACAAAGTGTGACCAAGAAAGGAAAGATGGTTATGAATAAGCTTTCTGTTTTTGATGAACTGCGCCAGAACGCCTACCCGGGCAGAGGCATCGTTATCGGAAGAAGCAAGGACGGCAAAAAGGCCGTTACCGCATATTTTATAATGGGAAGAAGTGAAAACAGCCGCAACCGCGTATTTGTGGAGGACGGTGAGGGTATACGCACACAGGCGTTCGACCCCGCAAAGCTGGAGGACCCCAGCCTTATAATCTATGCGCCCGTGCGCGTTTTGGGCAATAAGACCATTGTTACCAACGGCGACCAGACGGACACCATATATGACGGCATGGACAGACAGCTCACCTTCGAGCAGAGCCTGCGCGTGCGTGAGTTTGAGCCCGACCCGCCCAACTACACACCCCGCATTTCGGGCATAATGCACGTTGAAAACGGCAAGTACAGCTATGCAATGTCTATCCTTAAAAGTGCAAACGGCGACCCGTCTGCGTGCAACCGTTATACCTTTGCGTATAACAACGCAATAGCGGGCGAGGGACGCTTTATCCATACCTACGCAAGAAACGAAAATCCTCTCCCCAGCTTTGAGGGCGAGCCGAAGTGGGTGGATATCCCCGATATGGATATAGATACCTTTACAAACGAGATATGGACAAGCCTTAACGAGGACAACAAGGTATCGCTTTTTGTAAGGTATATAGATATCGAAACAGGCAAGTACGAGTCACGCATCGTCAATAAAAACAAATGAGGTAAAAAACTATGAAAGAACTTGAGTTAAAATACGGCTGCAATCCCAATCAGAAGCCGTCAAGGATATTTATGTCGGACGGAAGCGAGCTTCCCATCGAGGTACTTATGGGCAAGCCCGGTTATATCAACTTTCTGGATGCCTTTAACGGCTGGCAGCTTGTAAAGGAATTAAAGGAGGCTACGGGGCTTCCCGCAGCGACCAGCTTCAAGCACGTTTCGCCTGCGGGTGCGGCTGTCGGCCTTCCGCTTGACGAGACCCTCAGAAAAATCTACTGGGTGGACGACGAGGAGCTTTCTCCCCTTGCCTGTGCTTACGCACGCGCAAGAGGTGCGGACAGAATGTCCAGCTTCGGCGATTTTATCGCTCTTTCCGATGTCTGCGACAAGGACACGGCAAAGCTTATCAGACGTGAGGTATCCGACGGCGTTATCGCTCCCGGCTTTACCGACGAAGCGCTGGAGCTTCTTGCACAGAAGAAAAAGGGCAATTACAATGTTATCCGCATAGACGAAAGCTATGTTCCCGCGGAGCTTGAAAGAAAGCAGGTATACGGCATAACCTTTGAGCAGGGCAGACAGAACCTTAAAATAGACGATGCCTTGCTGTCAAATATCGTTACCGAGAACAAAAATATGCCCAAGGAGGCCGTTATCGACCTTAAAATAGCACTTATCACGCTTAAATATACCCAGTCCAATTCCGTTTGCTTTGCAAAGGGCGGACAGGCTATCGGCATAGGTGCGGGTCAGCAGTCGAGAGTGCATTGTACACGTCTTGCGGGCAGCAAGGCGGACAACTGGTTCCTGCGTCAATGCCCCAAGGTGCTGGAACTTCCCTTCAAGGACGACATCAAGCGTCCCGACCGCGACAATGCGATAGACGTTTATATCGGCGAGGAGTACGAGGATCTGCTGGCAGAGGGCGCATGGCAGAGAGTGTTCACCGAAAAGCCCGCTGTCTTTACACGCGAGGAAAAACGTGCATGGCTTGACAAAATGACGGATGTTGCCCTCGGCAGCGATGCGTTCTTCCCGTTCAGCGACAATATCGACCGTGCAAAGAAAAGCGGTGTGAAGTATATCGCACAGCCCGGCGGCTCGGTAAGGGACGATCTTGTTATCGAAAGCTGCAATAAATACGGTATGAGCATGGCGTTTACAGGCATAAGACTTTTCCATCATTGAGAAAAATTTAATGTATATAAAAACGGCGGTACGGTTTTGTGCCGCCGTTTTTGTTTATGCACATAAAATCTATACCGAACGCGAATATTATAATAATAAAACTATAATATATATAAGAATTTAATATTATAAAAAAACCTCTGTTTATAGTACAATAAGAGATAGTGACAACAACAATTTTTTACAAATTTTCTTCATATTACGCAAAGGATATTTTTTATCTTTTGGGAGGAGGTATCTTATCAATGACAAGAATCGACAAGGTCAACGAGCTTATCGCACGCAGGCAGGAAAAACGCTCCAAGGAGCGCATCCGTCTGGACAAGCTTTTTGACGAGAACAGCTTTGTCGAGATAGGCGCACACAATACCGAGGCGGGTGTTGTGACGGGTTACGGCACGATAAACGGTGTGCTTGTGTACGCATTTTCGCAGGACGGTGCGGTAAATGTCGCACACGCTACCAAAATAGCCAATCTTTACTCGCTGGCAATAAAAATGGGCAACCCCGTTGTCGGGATAATGGACAGCAAGGGCGTTGCCATGACACAGGGGCTCGATATGCTGGAGGCCTTTGGTATAATAATGCAAAAGCAGGCGCAGGCAAGCGGTGTTATCCCGCAGATATCCATTATCGCGGGCGACTGTATGGGCGTGGGCAGCTTTATGCCCGTGCTTGCCGACTTTGTAATAATGACAAAGACAAACAGTACGCTGTTTATGCAAAGTCCGTCGGTATTTGCGGGCCTTGATGGCAAGGCAAACACCCCATCGGACCTTAACGCAAGCAGACACGCGGGCAAAACGGGTCTGGTACACATGGTCGGCGAAACCGAGGAGGAGTGCTTTGCATTGACAAGAAAACTGCTCGGCTTCCTGCCCGAAAACAATCTTGAGATACCGATGGTACAGGCAACGGACGACCTTAACCGTCTTGACCCAAAGCTTAACGAGTTTTTGCCCGAGGACAACGAAACGCCTATCGATATGCACTATCTTATAAACTCCATTGCCGACAACGGCGAATTTTTCGAGATACACGGCGATTATGCGCAGAACATCATAGAGGGCTTTGTACGCTTTGACGGCATGACAACGGGCATCATTGCAAACAACGGCCTTATGAATGTGGCGGGCGCTTTAAAGGCGGGAGAATTTGTAAACATCTGCGATGCCTTCAATATCCCCATAGTTACGCTTACGGATATAGCGGGCTATGAGCGCAAGCTCAGCGAGGAGCTCAACGGCATAGAAAAGTACGGCGCAAAGCTTATATACAGCTTCGCAAATGCGACCGTACCCAAAATAAACATCATAATCAGAAATGCGATAGGCAACTCCTATATGCTGATGAACAGCAAGCATATAGGCGCGGACATCGTATACGCATGGCCGTCGGCGTGCGTCGCGCTTATGGATAAAAAGGCGTACACGGCCATAACAAAGACATCCGCCGAGGAATACGACGAGCTTTCAAGCCCCTATACGGCAGAAAAGATGGGCTATATAGACAGCCTTCTCGTGCCGTCAAATACAAGAAAGCGTATCATCGTGGCGCTTGAGATGCTTATGACCAAGCGTGAGAACAAATCCGCAAGAAAGCATTCAAGCATTGAATTTTAAGAGGTGAACGATATGGAAATGACATTGGCCGACAAACTTACAGAAGGTCTTGCAATGTCGGTGATGGGCTTTATCATCGTGTTTGCGGTGCTGCTTGTCATAATGGGTATTTTAAGCATATTCAACCTTGTGGCCAAGAAAAACGGCGCAAAGCCGCAGACGGTGCAGACACCGTCCGCAGTACAGCAAACGCCCGACACGGAGGAGCTTGTGGACGACACACAGCTGGTTGCTGTCATTACGGCGGCTATTATGGCCATGCAGGCCGAAAAGGGTATACACCGCGACGGAACGGACGGTCTGGTCGTAAAGAGTATACGCCGTGTAAACGCATGGAATACGGAAGCATTGCAAAATAACGGTTATTAACAATAATTGAACAGGAGATAGGATAATGAAAAGTTACAGAATTACCGTAAACGGCACAGTATATGATGTACAGGTAGAAGAAACGGGCAACGCACCCGCAGCGGCACCCGCACCTGCGGCAGCACCCGCGGCGGCACCTGCAGCGGAACCTGCACCCGCAGCAGCACCCGCACCCGCAGGCAGCGGCAGCGGCACGCCCGTGACCGCACCCATGCCCGGCAATATCCTTGATATAAAGGTAAATGTGGGCGACAGCGTAAAGGAAAATCAGGTTGTTATAATACTTGAGGCAATGAAGATGGAAAACGAGATAATAACCTCCGTTGCCGGCAAGGTAACCGGTATAAATGTTACAAAGGGTCAGACCGTAGCAAGCGGCGATACACTTATCACAGTGGGATAAGGAGGTTATTTTATGTCTATAGGACAAAAAATACAGGACAGCCTGTTTGATTTTGTTATGCATTCGGGCTTTGCCCAGTTTTTTGAGCCGGGCGGCTGGAAATTTGCGGTAATGATATTTATTGCGTTTTTCCTTTTGTATCTTGCCATTGCCAAGAAGTTTGAGCCGCTGCTGCTTTTGCCGATATCCTTTGGTATGCTGCTTGCCAACCTGCCCATAAGCGGTGTTATGGAAGCACCGAAGCAGCCCATGCTTGAGATATTGGGCATGAAAAACACGATATTCGGCCCGATGCAGGCCAAGTATGACCTTACCGTGCGTTACGCATCGGAGGAGATGCGCCGTGCGACGGAAGCAAACGGCGGTCTTTTGTGGTATATCTTCCAGGGTGACGAGCTGGGTATTTTCCCGCCCCTTATCTTTATGGGCGTAGGCGCACTTACGGACTTCGGCCCCCTTATCGCAAACCCGAAAAGTCTTCTTTTGGGCGCAGCCGCACAGTTCGGTATATTTGCCGCATTTCTGGGTGCGCTTGCACTGGGCTTTTCCTTTGAGGAAGCGGCCAGCATCGGTATAATCGGCGGTGCGGACGGTCCTACCGCAATATTTACCACAACACAGCTTGCCCCGCATATGCTGGCAAGAGTTACCGTTGCGGCATACAGCTATATGGCGCTGATACCTATTATACAGCCGCCTATAATGCGTCTTCTGACCACCAAGGAAGAACGCGCTATAAAAATGGAGCAGCTTCGCCCCGTATCAAAGCGCGAAAAGATACTTTTCCCGATAATCACGGCTACGGTCGTTATACTTATACTGCCCGATACCGCATCCCTTATCGGTATGCTTATGCTCGGCAATTTGTTAAGAGAATCGGGTGTTACCGAAAAGCTTGCGCACCATGCAAGCGAGGCGCTTATGTACATTATAAGCATATTTATCGGTGTAAGTGTCGGTGCAACGACACGCGCGGACGAATTTCTTGTACCCGAAACACTTAAAATACTTGCGCTCGGTCTTGCGGCCTTTGCGTTTTCAACTGCCTTTGGCGTTATCTTCGGCAAGCTAATGTGCAAATTAAGCGGCGGCAAGATAAATCCGCTTATAGGTGCCGCAGGCGTTTCGGCCGTGCCTATGGCGGCAAGAGTCGCACAAAATGTGGGCAAGGAAGAAAACCCGAGCAATTACCTGCTTATGCACGCTATGGGTCCCAATGTCGCAGGCGTTATCGGCTCTGCCGTTGCATCGGGTATTTTCCTTTCGCTTTACAGATAAATGGGAGGTATTTATAAATGGCTATAAAAATTTGTGACTGCACACTCCGCGACGGTCAGCAATCCCTTATTGCTACCCGTATGCGCATAGAGGATATGCAGCCTATACTTGAAAAAATGGACACGGCGGGCTTTCATGCAATGGAGGTGTGGGGCGGCGCAACCTTTGACAGCTGTCTTCGCTATCTGCGCGAGGATCCGTGGGAGAGACTGCGTACTTTCCGCTCGTGTTTAAAGCATACAAAACTCCAGATGCTTTTAAGGGGTCAGAATATCCTCGGCTATAAAAACTATCCCGATGATATTGTTGACAGCTTTGTAAGAAAAAGCATCGAAAACGGTATTGATATTATCCGCATCTTTGATGCGCTCAACGATGCACGCAACCTTGAAACGGCCGTAAAGGCCACCAAGGAGGAGGGCGCACACGCACAGCTTGCAATAAGCTATACCCTCAGCGATGTGCATACGCTTGAATACTATGTACAGCTTGCAAAGGACTATCAGAATCTGGGCGCGGATTCCATCTGTATAAAGGATATGGCGGGTCTTTTGCTTCCCAAGGCGGCTTACGAGCTTGTAAAGGCACTTAAAGAGGTCATTACCGTTCCCGTAGAGATACACAGCCACTACACAAGCGGCGTTGCCTCAATGACTTATTTAAAGGCAATAGAGGCAGGTGCCGATATAATAGATACCGATATGTCACCGCTCAGTATGGGTACCGCACAGCCCTCGACCGAGGTAATGATAGCGGCGCTTAAGGGGACGGAGTACGACACGGGTATCGACGAAGCAACGCTGAAGGCGATTTGCGACTACTTTAAGCCTATCCGCGAAAAAGCGCTTGAAAGCGGACTTTTAAGCCCCAAGGTGCTTGCGGTGGATATAGCTACACTTATGTATCAGGTACCCGGCGGTATGCTTTCAAACCTGGTAAGCCAGCTTAAAAACGCAAATGCCGAGGATAAGTACGAAGAGGTATTAAAGGAAATACCGCGCGTAAGGGCTGATATGGGTTATCCCCCGCTTGTTACGCCGTCCAGCCAGATAGTCGGCACACAGGCCGTTTTAAATGTGCTTATGGGCGAAAGATATAAAATGGTGCCCAAGGAGTCCAAGGACCTTGTACGCGGTATGTACGGCAAGACCCCCGTTAAGATAGCGGAGGATATAAGAAAAAAGATAATCGGCGAGGAAGAACCGATAACCTGCCGCCCCGCAGACCTGCTGGAGCCGATGCTGCCCAAGGTGCGCGAGGAGATAAAGGATTATGCCGAAAGCGAGGAGGATGTACTCAGCTACGCACTTTTCCCGCAGCAGGCAATGGATTACTTCAAATTCCGTCAGGCGCAGAAATACGGCGTAGACCCGTCGCTTGCAACGGCTGACGGCATTTATCCGATATGAGAAAAGGCGACAGAGTAAAGGCTGTGCTTGCCCTGCTGGATGAGTATTATCCGACCGAGGACAGATGCTACCTTAACTATGAAAACGACTGGCAGCTGCTGTTTGCGACGATAATGTCCGCACAGTGTACGGACGACCGCGTCAATGCCGTCACAAAGGACTTGTATAAAAAATATACAACACTTGAAGACTTTGCGGGTGCTGACCTTGCGGAGCTTGAAAATGATATACGTTCCACGGGCTTTTACCACAGCAAGGCAAGGAACATTATCGCGGTGGCGGGAAAGCTTCTGGAGGACTTCGGCGGCGTGATGCCAAGCGATATCGAGAGCCTGACATCACTTGCGGGTGTCGGCAGAAAGACGGCAAATGTGGTGCGCACGCATATTTTTCATATTCCCAGTATAGTTGTGGATACCCATGTAAAAAGGGTCAGCGCAAAGCTTGGGCTTGTTGTGGGGGACGACCCCGTAAAGATAGAGTTTGAGCTGATGAAGCTTTTCCCGAAGGAGCATTGGGGACGCTACAATACGCAGGTGATAGCACACGGCAGGGCGGTGTGCAGGGCAAGAAAGCCCGACTGCGAAAACTGCTGCCTTAATGCGTGCTGTAAAACCTATACGGGTAAATAAAAATCAAAGCGCCTGCCGTATTAAAGGATTTGGAACCAAGAAAATATACATTACATTTAATAAAGAATAATCGGCAAAAACAGGTAATTCAGGCGTCGCAGACTTAAATCCGCAGGGTGAAACCGCGTTTTGCCCGAGGAGCGGACGTTAGTCCGCATACTTTGTGGTATTGCAAGTGTCGCAGCATGACAAGGCACACAGCAATACCGCCCAATTTGGCGAAAAACCTATTTTTCGCCAGAGGCTGGAGCTTAATGCGACAGCCCCTTTTGTTTTATAATGTGAGGTGCGGGGCTTTTCCCCGTATATAGCATTTAGTAAGGAGTATGGTGTATGGATCTTAAACAGTTTGAATATGTGCTTACCGTTATGGAAGAGAAAAATTTCTCCCGTGCGGCAAAACGGCTTTTTATTTCACAGCCGTCGCTTAGCCAGTATATAAGCAGGTTGGAAAATCAGCTTGGTTTTGAGATATTCGACCGTTCCACGGTGCCGCTTACCCTGACCTACGAGGGCGAGCTGTATGTGGAAACGGCGCTTAAAGTTACAGAAATGTTTGACAACCTTAATAGGCGCGTAAGGGAAAGCTCGCAGCTGCGTGCGGGCAGGCTCAATCTCGGCCTTACGCCGAGCAAGGCGGCCAACACCCTGCCTGCCGTACTGCCTGTGTTCAAGAAAAGATATCCGGGCATAGAGCTGAATATAACCGAGGCTACCTCGTTTCAGCTGGAAAACATGATAATGGAGGGTAAGATCGACCTTTGTATAATGAATTTGCCCATACAAAACAAAAATATCGCTTACGAGCCGATCATGACGGAAAACCTGCTTCTTGCGGCACCTCACGATTTTGAGTCCCCGTTTGAGCAGCCCGCACCCATCGGCGGATATCCCGTGATAGAGCTTAAACACCTGCGGGACGAAAACTTTATTCTTATGCACCCCGAACAGCGCATAAGGCAGATAACAGACAGCTCGTTTTTAAGTGCGGGCATAAGACCCAAGGTGGTAATGGAAACGGGCAGTATCGACACGGCGATAAGGCTGTCGGCAAGCGGCGTGGGATTTTCGTTTGTGCCGGAAAGCTCCGCAAGGTTCGCGGGCTTTATCAAGCAGCCGAAGTATTACAATATAAACGACGGCTTCAGCTGGACCCTTGTGGTGGCGTATAAAAACAACAGCGCGGGCACAAAGATAAGAGAGGCATTTATAGAGACCGTAAAGGCGGTCATATAGCAGAAAGGCAGCATTATGTATACGGTAGTGGATTTTGAGTTTAACCAGGCCTTTGATTTCGGTGAGGGCAGTCCCGAGACCGATCCCGCGTGCAGGTTTGAGATAATACAGATAGGCGCGGTAAGGCTGGACGAGGACTTTAACGAAACGGACAGGTTTTCCGTTTTTATCAAGCCCGAAATATATACCAGACTGCACCCTTACGTTGCCAGAATGACGGGTATCTCCGCGGCCGAGCTTGAAAAAGCCGACGGCTTTAAAAAGGCTTATGCCGCTTTCAGGGCTTTTGCGGGCGACAGCCGTATATACTGTGTATGGGGCAACAGCGATATAAGGGTGCTTTACCGAAATCTGTGCTATCACGGCATGATAGAGGGCGATATAGTGGCCGAATATATAGACGTGCAGCAGATAATGGCGCGGTATCTTAAATACGGCAGGGGCAGGAGCATAGGCCTTAAAAATGCCGCAGATATGCTTGGCATAGAGGAAAAACTGCCGTTTCACAATGCACTTTGCGATGCGGTCTACACGGCGGAGATATTTAAAAGGATACACGGCGCGGGCAACGGCATCAGGATATTTAATTCCAAGCATATCCCAAAGCGGGAACGCAAAAAAGAAGCAAGGGAAAATGCAGGCAGCAAATGACAAACTTGCAAAAAATAACATCGGCCGACAGCTTTCGCATATAAAAACGTCTGTCGGTTTTTGAATTTACTTTTGCGGCTGTGATGTGCCCGAAAGCTTTGTTTGAATAAAACAGGACGGTTTTATTCAAAATCTATTGACAAGAACGAAAAAAAGATATATGATATAAAAAGGTATTGTTAAAACAGTAAAGCAGATATTACGACGAATAGAGGTGAGCATAGTTGTTTATATTCAATTCAAGGACAAATCTCCTGGAACGCGGTGAAACGCATTACCCGCTTCAGGATGTAGATAAACCCAATCTTTACGATAATCTGTACAATTATGACGAGGTGCCCAAAATCGCGTTTAACCACCGTATCGTGCCTATCGATATGCCAAACGATATCTGGATAACCGACACAACATTCCGCGACGGTCAGCAGTCACGCGAGCCGTATACGGTAAAGCAGATAGAACATATATATAAGCTTTTGCACAAGCTTGGCGGCCCCAAGGGCAAGATACGCCAAAGCGAGTTTTTCATATATTCAAAAAAAGACCAGGATGCGGTTTACCGCTGCCTTGAGCAGGGCTATAACTTCCCCGAGGTCACAACGTGGATAAGGGCAAACAGCAAGGATTTTGAGCTGGTAAAGTCTATCGGCGTAAAGGAAACGGGTATTCTGGTAAGCTGCTCGGATTATCATATCTTCTACAAAATGAATATGAAGCGCAGCGAGATAATCGAATATTATATGAAGACGATCAGACAGTGTATAGAATACGGCATAAGGCCGCGCTGTCACTTTGAGGATATAACCAGGGCGGATTTTTACGGCTTTGTTGTGCCCTTTGCAAGTGAGCTGATGAAGCTTTACGAGGAAACGGGTATGCCGATAAAGATACGCGCCTGCGATACGATGGGCTACGGCGTTACCTTCCCCGGCACCGTGCTTCCGCGCAGCGTGCAGGGTATAATCTATGGCCTGCATCATCATGCGGGCGTGCCGAGCGAGCTTTTGGAGTGGCACGGTCACAACGACTTTTACCGCTCCGTTGCAAATGCGTCAAACGCATGGCTCTACGGCTGCAGCAGTGTAAATACATCGCTGTTCGGCATCGGCGAAAGAACGGGCAACACCCCGCTGGAGGCCATGGTCATGGAATACGCGCAGCTGCGCGGTACGCTTGACGGCATGGACACCACAGTCATAACCGAGCTTGCGGAGTATTTTGAAAAGGAGATAGGCTACGAGATACCGCCTATGACACCGTTTGTGGGTGCAAACTTCAATGTTACCCGCGCGGGCATACACGCCGACGGCATACTTAAAAACGAGGAGATATACAACATCTTCAATACGGAGCTTTTGCTTAACCGTCCCGTAAGGATAGCGGTAAGCAAGACATCCGGTCTTGCGGGTGTTGCACATTGGATAAACACATTCTACAGGCTGAAGGACGACAATGCATACGACAAAAAGCATCCCGTTGTTATCAGGGTCAAGGAATGGGTGGACAAGCAGTACGAGGACGGCCGTGTTACCGTTATCAGTGACAAGGAGCTGGCAAGGGTCAGCGGTATCGTGATGGAGCAGTATGATGCGGAGGTAAGCAGACTTCGCGGTGACCATATCAGACATGACGAGGAATATCAATAAAAGGAGCGTATAAAATGAACAAAATAGAGATCGCAAAGGAAAAATTCGGCAAACTGATAGAAGAACAGCTTGCAAGGGTCGAAAGAATGAAGCAGGATAAGGAGTTTATCGACTTTTCCAAGCTTCCCGTTATTAAAATAGGTATCTGCGGCGGTGACGGCATCGGCCCCGCAATTACCGCGCAGGCACAGCGTATACTGGAGTTTTTGCTGTCCGATGAGGTAAAAAGCGGCAAGGTGGAATTTAAGGTGATAGACGGCCTTACTATCGAAAACAGAATTGCGGCAGGCAAGGCTATCCCCGACGATGTGCTTGCACAGCTCAAGGAATGCCCCGTTATCTTAAAGGGACCTACGACCACACCCAGAGCGGGCGACAAGGTAAATATCGAGTCCGCAAATGTTGCAATGCGCAAGGAACTTGACCTGTTTGCAAATGTACGTCCCGTAAGAATACCCGAGGAGGGCATCGACTGGACATTCTACCGTGAGAACACAGAGGGCTCGTATACTCTTGGCTCAAAGGGCTTTGATATAGACGAGGATCTGGCATTTGACTTTACCGTTGCCACAACGGACGGTACGGAGAGAATTATCCGTGCAGCCTTTGACTATGCAAAGAAAAACAACAAGGGCAAGGTGACCTGTGTTACAAAGGCAAACATCATCAAGACAACAGACGGCAAGTTCCTTAATATGTTCAAGGAGATCGCAAAGGAATATCCCGACATAGAAACGGACGACTGGTACATAGACATTATGACAGCCAAGCTTATCGACGAGAAGAGAAGACGCGATTTCAAGGTCGTGGTTCTTCCCAACCTTTACGGCGACATCATCACAGACGAGGCTGCCGAGTTCCAGGGTGGTGTAGGTACTGCGGGCAGTATCAACATGGGTAAAAAGTACGCTATGTTCGAGGCTATCCACGGCTCCGCTCCCCGTATGGTGGAGGAGGGACGCGACAAGTACGCAGACCCCTGCTCGATAATCCGTGCCGCAAGTATGCTGCTTGCACATATCGGCTACGGCGATAAGGCCGCAAAGCTTGACGAGGCACTTGACATCTGTACACAAAAGGAAAAGAAAATACAGATAACAGGCCATGACGACGGCTGCACCAGCGCAGAGCTTGCAGACTACATCATGGAGACCATTCAAAAGTTATAAAAGGTTCAAGGGGGTCGGGAACGACCCTCTTTATTTGGTATTGCGGTTATGGATACATTGATATTTGCGGCAAACTCGGTTTTGCCCGTTATAATTACAATAGTGCTGGGCAATATACTCGGACGCTGCGGCTTTTTTGACGAGCAATTTTTAAAAACGGCAAACAAGACCGTCTTTCGTGTGGCGCTGCCCGCATATCTTTTTTACAACATTTACTCGGTCGAGGACTTCGGCTCGGTAAACTGGCCGCTGGTGCTTTATGCCATGCTTTTGATACTGCTGGTGTTTGTACTGGCGCTTATATGCGTTTGCCTTTACACAAAGGACAATAAAAAGCGCGGCGCATTGCTGCAATGCAGTTTTCGATCCAATTTTGCCATTATCGGCGTTACGCTGGCGGATGCTATGGGCGGGGTGGACTCCGTGGCGGCCGCCGCAGTTATCTCGGCGTTTAGCATACCCATATTCAACATACTTGCGGTAAGCGGCCTTACCGTGTTCGGCGACGATACCCAAAAGGGCATAGATTTTAAAAAGATATTTAAGGGCATAGCCAAAAATCCGCTTATTATCGGTGTTTTACTCGGTATAATCGTACTGCTTGCAAGGGGCGTTATACCAAAGGAAAACGGCGAATGTGTGTTTACCATACAAAACGATCTGCCGTTTTTATACAAGGTGATAAAAAATGTCGGCAGCATGGCATCGCCGCTTGCGCTGCTGGTGCTGGGCGGACAGTTCAAGTTTTCCGCCGTGCGTGCCCTTGCAAAGGATATTGCCTTCGGTACGTTGTGGAGACTGGTGCTTACGCCTTTTATCTGCATAGGCGGGCTTATGCTGCTGTCAAAGGCGGGTATAGGCCTGAAAGTATCGGATGTGGAGATGCCCGCGCTTATCGCGCTGTACTGCTCGCCCGTTGCGG
Organism: Bacillota bacterium; assembly: GCA_017543265.1. GTDB lineage: Bacteria > Bacillota > Clostridia > Lachnospirales > CAG-274 > RGIG4310. Next base: position 18,002 of record JAFYGI010000039.1, read on the forward strand.
TGGCATCCGCAATAATGGCCGAGGAGATGAACAGCCACGGTGAGCTTGCGCGTCAGTTGGTGGTGTGGACAAGTCTGCTGTCGATATTTTCAATGTTTGCAGCCATTGCATTGTTCAGGCATATAGGTATGATATAAAAAAGGTCGTGTATTTATGAAGGATGCGGTACTGCACTTTCTGGAAATGCTGCGAGCCCTGCCGGACGGGGCGGCGCTTATGATAATATCCGTGCTGCCTATGTTTGGCATAAGGGGCGGTATGACGGCAAGCTATTTTCTGCATACGCCCATACCGCAGGCCATGTTTTACTGCGTGGCGGGCAATTTTATACCCGTGCCGTTTATTTTTGCCTTCGGCAGGGTGGTAAAGGATATTTTCAAGAAAAAACATATATTTGAAAAGACGATACAAAAGCTGGAGCAAAAGGCCGGCCAAAACGACGAGATGATAAAAAAATACGGCTTTTTGGGGATAGTGCTGTTTATTGCCCTACCCCTGCCGGGAACGGGTGCGTATATGGGCACGTTTATCGCGTCCCTGTCGCGGCTCGGCACGGCAAGCGCAATAGCCGCGGTAATATGCGGTATGCTGCTTTCAAGCGCGATAATGGCGCTGCTGATAAGCTTTTTTTAAGCAAACCGATAAAATACATCAAAGGAGAAAATATAATGGAACATCTGGTACAAAGCACAATAGATTTTTTGAACAGTTTGGGGCTTTCCGCGGAGGGCGTGGTGTTTTTTATTTCCATGCTGCCGCTGCTTGAACTGCGCGGCGGTATACTTGCGGCATCGTTTTTGCAGGTGGATTACATAAGGGCGGCGCTTATCTGTCTGGCGGGAAACATTATCCCTATACCGTTTATACTTATGTTTATCACGCCGCTTTTTGACAGGCTTAAAAAAACAAAGCTGTTCAGACCGCTTGTGGAAAAGCTGGAGGCACGCGCAATGGGCAAAAGCGACCAGATACAAAAGTACGAATTTGTGGGTCTTTTGCTGTTTGTGGGCATACCCCTGCCGGGTACGGGCGCATGGACGGGCGCACTTATTGCGGCGCTGCTGGATATAAAGCTTAAAAAAGCAGTACCCGCCATCTTTCTCGGGATACTGCTTGCACTTGGCATTATGAGCTTTCTCGGCTACGGCATACCGTATATTCTTTCGGCACTGGGCTAAATGATTAAAACGCTTTAATGATGTATAGTAATAGTGCATAAAAAATTACCGTTTTAAACCGAATAATTTTATAAACTTTAGATATTATTTTTTATTGACAAATACAAACATTTGGTGTATTATATATATAGAGTTAATCAATAGTTGGCAAACTTATTGAAAGATAAGGACGCAAAGCCAAGGGTCTAAAGTTTTTAACTATGACAGCCGGTTGCATTTGTTTGTTTTAGTTGCCGACTGCGATGTCCGCAGCTTTTTTTGTTTATGTTTCAGGTTGTTTTAAGCTGTTGATTGAACTCACTCTCCTTTATTTTTTAATAATATCCCCCCTTAAAAAGCAGTCGTTCCTCCTATACAAATGACTGCTTTTTAACCGTCCAAGGTTTCGCTTTATTGCAAAACTATTCTCTTTTTTATCTCGTTTCCCACAAGTATAACTATCAGCATTTTTAAAATATCCACCGCGATAAACGGGGCGCAGGCGGTGAGAAATGCCTGCAAAAGGGTGGTGTGCGCAACAACGGCATACCAGATCACACCTATCAGGTAGCAAACGGTCTCGCCAAGCAGCATTCCCAGAAAACGTATATAATTTTTTGTGTATTTTTCAATAAAAAAACCGCTTATGGCGCATAATGCAAAAAAACCGATAAGGAAACCGCCCGTCGGGCCGAGAGCCTTGCTTATCCCGCCCTGAAATCCCGAAAAGACGGGCAGGCCGAAGCAGCCCAGCAAATAATACAAAAGATAACTCAATGTGCCGTATTTTGCACCCAGCAGATAGGCGGAAAAAAGTACCGCAAGGGTGCCGAGGGTCACGGGCACGGGGCCTATCGGCAGGGTCAGGGGCGAAAGTATACATATAACGGCGCTCATAAGCGCGACTTGGGTCATTTTTTTTGTTTTCATCTTTTTTTGTCCTTTCGTTTTATCGTAACATGACCATAATAACACGGCGGCGCTTAATTGTCAACCAATAAATAAAAAATAGGTTGACAATTAGGGACGAAAAAGGGCGGAGAACGAAAGTCTCCGCCCGATATATCAGCAGTTTATAAAATATTCCATGATGGTATAGCCGTCATTGATGAAAAGACCGCTGTTTTTGCCTGTTTCCTCGGTATACTCGTCTGCGCTGTACTCTGTTTTATCTACGGACTTTTTGTAGATAAGGAAGGGTACGGGGTCATTTGTGTGTGTCCTGAGTGCCAGCGGAGTGGGGTGATCGGGCATTATAAGCACCTTGTAATCATCATATTTTTCAAGCGCTTCAAGTACGGGGCCGAGCACCTTCTCGTCGATTATCTCAAGGGAACGCTTTTTGTTCTCCACCTCGTGACGATGTCCGCATTCGTCGGGAGCCTCAAGGTGTATGTACACAAGGTCGCTGCCGTTTTCAAATTCCTTTATGGCAGCCTGCGCCTTTCCGTCAAAGTTGGTGTCCATATATCCCGTTGCGCCGGGTACATTGACAACATTCATGCCCGTAAACTTGCCTATGCCCTTTAACAGGTCAACTGCGGATATCATGGATGCCTTAAGGCCGTACTTGTCCGCAAAGGCCGCAAGGGGCTTTCTGACACCCTCACCCCAGAACCACATACTGTTTGCGGGACGAAGGCCCCGTGCGATGCGTGCCTTGTTTACGGGATGATCCTTAAGCAGGTCATAGGAACGCACCATCATATCGTAAAGCTTTTTTGCGTTGGGATGCTCTGGCAGATGACCCTTTATCGGCTTGCCCGTAATGTCGTGCGGCGGTGTCAGCGTGCCCACATCAAGTGTGCCGTGATCCCATATAAGGCAATGACGGTAGCTTACGCCGCTGTACAGGCGGAATTCGTCGTTGTCAAAATGCTGTGCGAGAAACTTTATAAGCTCTGCCGCCTCCTCGGTGGAAATGTCGTCGGAGCAGTAGTCGAGGATAGTCTTGTCCTCGTAAACGGGCTCGTCCGAAAGCGTAACAAGGTTGCAGCGGAAGGAAACGTCCGTGTCCTTCATATCTATACCGATGCTGCCCGCCTCCAGCGGCGAACGTCCCGAATAATACTTGTGCGGATCATAGCCAAGCACGGAAAGGTTGGCTACATCGCTGCCGGGCTTAAGGTCGTCGGCTACGGTCTTTACAAGACCCAGCGTACCCATCTTTGCCAATCTGTCCATATTGGGCGTGTATGATGCACCAAGGGGTGTTTTGCCGCCCAGCTCCTCAACGGGGTAGTCGGCACAGCCGTCGCAGAGCAAAACCAGATATTTCATATTATAAAACCTCTTTTCATTTGGTTAGTTATATCAAACGATACATAGTCTATTATATCATACACCGCAGACCCAGTCAAGATTTTTGTTAAGTACACAGCCTATTTTGTGGGGTCGGCTATGGCGGCGGCAAGCCTGTTGTCCTCGGCGGCGGTGCCTGTGTCCGTGTTTTTCAGTATCAGTTTCAAAAATACGGGCGTAAAAAGAGTTGTGGCTATGACCATAATAACTATCGGCGGGAAAAGCGTAGCCTCCAAAAGGCCTGCCTCGGCACCCTTTTGTGCAACGATAAGTGCGACCTCACCGCGGGACACCATGCCAACGCCTATGGCAAGGGACTCCCTGCCGCTGAATTTAAACAGCTTTGCACCCGCACCGCAGCCTACTATTTTGGTCACTACCGCTATAGCCACCAGCGCCAGCGCAAACAGCATAAGGTTTGGCGTTATGCCGCGCACATCGGCCTTTAATCCCACACTTGCAAAAAATATGGGCGAGAAGAAAAGATAGCCGAGCTTTGACACCTTGTTGTTGATATAGTCGCGCACGCCGTATTTGCAAAGCATGATGCCCGCAAAATATGCGCCCGTTATATCGGCTACACCGAAAAATCTTTCTGCTGCATAACTCATCATAAACATAACGGTAAGTGCATATATGCTTATGCGGTGGCTGGTTTTTACGGTGTGGATAAAATGCTTTTTAACAAAAAGTATAAAGCCGCTGACCAATGCAACACATACAAAAAATTCGACTATATGCAGCAGCACACTTAAAATGCTTACGCCGGGGTCGGTCATGCCAACTATCACCGTAAGCACGATGATGCCGAAAATATCGTCTATTATCGCCGCGCCGAGTATCGTTGTGCCCATTTTGCCGCGCAGCTTGCCCATTTCGCGCAGGGTCTCGACGGTTATGCTTACGGAGGTAGCCGTAAGGGTAGCACCGATAAAAATGCCCTTTAAAACGCCGTTGGGATCGGAGCTTATGATTTCGGGGAAGAAAAAGTAATATACACCATAGCCGCCCGCGAGCGGGATAAGTACGCCAAGCAGCGCAACAACAAAGGATGCCCTGCCGTTGGCCTTAAGCTCGTCAAGGTCGGTCTCCAGCCCCGCCAGAAACATAAGCAGTATAACGCCTATCTCGGACGATTTTGTCAGAAAATCGCTTTCGCTGACGACACCCAGCACCGACGGGCCGAGTATGATGCCCGCCAGCAGTGCGCCAACGACCTGCGGCATATGTATTTTTTCGGTCATAAGTCCCGTGACCTTTGTTGAAAGCAGGATTATTGCAATAAACAAAAGATAAGAATAGCTGTCCATTTTCATCACCTCATCAGCGGTTTTAAGTCGTTTATTTTCCCCAAAAGCGGGATCGCTTGCAATATTTAACGGCAAAGAAGAACCGAACGTCTTCTTTGCCGTTAAATAGATTTTAGCACTAATTTATCGGGAAGTCAATATACTTTTTCCGCGCATAGTCCAAAAAAATTGACACACCGGGCCTCAATGCCCATTGATTTTTTTGCCGAAATAGGGTATACTTTAAAAGGTATGATTTTTTTTCGGACTTACGGTGGTATTTATGGATGAATTGACTGTTTCTGGCAGTGTGGAAAATATAATATATACTAATGCGGAAAACGGCTACACGGTGCTCAACCTGCTGCTCGACGAGGAAAAGGACGACACCTATATATGCTGTGTCGGCTTTTTGCCCGATATAGTTATGGGCGAGAGCCTTACCGTGGTGGGCAGGCGCGTGCGCCATCCCTCCTACGGCGATCAGCTGGAGGTCATATCCTATAAAAAAAGTCTGCCCGTGACCGAAAAAGCGATAGAACGCTACCTTTCAAGCGGTATCGTCAAGGGCATAGGCAAGCGCATGGCCAAAAAGATAGTGGATAAATTCGGCAGGGATACCCTTGTGATAATCGACACCGAGCCGCACAAGCTGGCGGACATCAAGGGTATAACCATTGCAAAGGCGCAGGAGATAGGCGCGGTATTCCGCGAGCAGGGGGAGCTGACCCGTGCGGTCATGTTCCTGCAGGAGTACGGTGTTTCGATAAACTATGCGGCAAAGATATTTAAAAAATACAAGGAAACGACGATCGCGGTGGTGCAGAAAAATCCATACACCCTTGCGGACGAGGTGTGGGGCATAGGCTTTAAGACCGCGGACGGTATCGCACGGAAAATGGGTATCGACCCCGACTCGCCATATCGTATACAGGCGGGCATAAAATACGCACTCAGCTATGCGGCCGCCTCGGGGCATACCTATTTGCCGGAGGATGTGCTTGTCGGGCAGGTGAGCGAGCTGCTTGAGATACAGGCGGAGACCGTGAACCAAAACCTTATGTCCATGCACGTTTCAAACGAGATATGGATAGAAAACGCAGATGTGCGGCGGATATATCTTAATTTTTACTACTACGCGGAAAGCTATATCGCAAAGCGTCTTGTGGAAATGTCGCGTGACCGTGACGTGGACGACCCCTTTGTGGATATGGAGATAAAAAACATTGAGAAAAACGAGGGCATAAAGTTTGCCGAGGGTCAGCTAAGGGCTATAAAAAGCGCCATGACCGAGGGCGTATTTGTTATAACGGGCGGCCCCGGCACGGGCAAGACCACCATAATAAACGCCATTATAAGCATACTGGCACAGCAGCAAAATGTTATAGAGCTGGCGGCTCCCACGGGCAAGGCCTCCAAGCGCATGACGGAGGCAACGGGGCATGAGGCGCGTACCATACACCGTCTGCTCGGCACGGCTTCGCTTGCGGAGGGCAGTTTGCATCAGCGTTTTACCCACGACGAGGAGGACCCTATAGATGCGGACTGTATCATTATAGACGAGGTGTCTATGGTGGATGTGCCGCTTATGTATTATCTTTTAAAGGCTGTTGCGCACGGCACAAGGCTTATATTGGTGGGCGATGCCGACCAGCTCCCGAGTGTGGGCGCGGGCAATGTCCTGCGCGATATAATAGCATCGGGGCAGATAGCCTGTGCCTCGCTTAACGAGATATTCAGACAGGCACAGCAAAGTGCAATAGTCACAAATGCGCACAGGATAAACCACGGACAGTATCCCGATCTCGGCGACAAGACAAAGGACTTTTTCTATATGCAGCGCGGCAATGCGGATGCTCTGCTGGACACGCTTGTCGGCCTTGTGTCGGAGCGCCTGCCCCGATACCTTGACTGCGAGCCCCTTGATATAAAGGTGCTTACGCCTATGCGAAAGACTCTGCTTGGCGTGCAGAATCTTAACACACTTTTGCAGAACGCACTTAACCCGCCTGCGCACGGCAAGGCCGAAAAGGAGTTCCGCGGTGTGATATTCCGCGAGGGCGACAGGGTGATGCAGATAAAAAACGATTATGACATAGAGTGGACGGCGGTGGATATGAACGGCCGCACCATAGACAGCGGCACGGGCGTTTTTAACGGCGACGAGGGTGTGATAACAGTTATAGACAACGCAAACAAGGCGCTTGAGGTGGTCTATGACGACTATCGCCATGTGGCGTATGATTTTACCAACCTTGACGAGCTGGAGCTGAGTTATGCCGTAACCATACACAAAAGTCAGGGCAGCGAGTACAAGGCGGTCATTATGCCGCTTCTGGGCGGCCCCGAAATACTTATGACAAGAAATTTGCTGTATACGGGCGTGACACGCGCAAAGGAGCTGGCCGTGCTGATAGGCAGCAGGGAAAGCATCTTCCGCATGGTGGACAACGACCTGCAGGTGCAGCGCTATACGGGGCTGTCGCTGCGCATAAACGAATTTGCGGCGCTTAATAAGGCATAGCAGCCGACTTTACGGCATATTGATATATAAACGGTACAGGAGTGATAAAATGGAAGAGGAAAATAAGACGATACAGCAGCAAAAACCTGATAAAAAGGCTGCGGTAAAACTGTATATCACGGCGTTTTCAACGGGCTTTCTTACGGCGGTGCTTATCGCGCTGCTGGTCATGTGCGGCCCTGCGCTGTACTACCGCGCGGTAAAGCATACCATGTCGCCCGAGACAAAGGCAAGGGCAATATATCATCTTATGAAAAAATATTACATAGAGGATGTTGATATCGACGAGGTATATGAGGGCGTGTATGCGGGCATGACGGCGGTGCCGACAGACAAGTACAGCTACTATATGAGCGCCGAGGATGCAAAGGAGTATGACGAAAAGACAAACGGCAACTATGTCGGCATAGGCATACAGATAATGGCTGCAGCCAAGACCAAGGAGCTGGAGGTAACGGCTGTATTCAAGCCGTCTCCCGCGCATGACTGCGGCATTAAAAAGGGCGATATTTTAAGAAGCGTTTCGGGCGTAACGGTCACATCGGACAATATGGACGAGGCCGTAGACTTGGTAAGGGGTCCCGAAAATACCTCGGTGGATTTTGTTATATATAGACCCTCCGAGCAAAAGGAATACGAAATGACCTGCTACAGAAAGGCAGTCGATATGAACACCGTTTACGGCCTGATGCTTGACGAGCATACGGGCTATATACAGATAACCGCCTTTGACGGCGTAACGCCCGAGCAGTTTGACGATACGCTTGACAAATTGGTCAAGGCGGGTGCGGTAAAACTGGTCATTGATGTACGCAATAATCCGGGCGGACTTCTTACGGCTATATCCGATGTTGCGGATTCTCTGCTGCCAAAGGGTACGCTTACCTATACCGAGGACAAATACGGCAAGCGCGAGTATGTCTATACGGACGATGTATACCTTGATATACCGCTTGTGGTACTTGCCAACGAGTACAGCGCATCTGCGGCGGAACTGTTTACGGGTGCCGTAAAGGATACGGGCAGGGGCAAGATAGTGGGCAACACCACCTACGGCAAGGGTATAGTGCAGGTGCCTTTCCCGCTTCCCGACGGCAGTCTTGTCAAGCTGACCACGGCGCGGTATTACACACCGAGCGGCGTATGTATAGACGGTGTCGGAATAGAGCCCGATTATAAAGTGGACGAGGGCGAGGACTTTGAGCTTCCCGACCTTAACGACGACGAGACAAAGATAGATATTGAAAAAGACCCCCAGCTAAAAAAGGCATTGGAGATCCTTGACAATGGACAGTGAGATATACACGGCAAACAAATTTTACCGTGAAAAATTCGGTAAAAAGCTGATAAAGCTGTCTGTTGACGGCGGCTTTGACTGTCCCAACCGTGACGGCACGGTTGGGACGGGCGGCTGTATATTTTGCAGCGGCCGCGGCAGCGGGGATTTTGCGGCAAGGGGCACGGATATAGAAAAACAGATATCCGATGCCAAAAGCCGCCTTAACGAAAAGTGGGGCAGTGCGGATTGTGAATATATGGTCTATTTTCAGGCCTTTACAAACACCTATGCCCCCGTTTCGGTTTTAAGGCAAAAATATTATGCGGCGCTTGAGGCGGCGGGGGCAAAGGCAATTTCAATAGCCACCCGCCCCGACTGCATAGACGGGGACGTGACAGGGCTGCTTAAAGAAATAGCGCAAAATTACTATGTCACCGTAGAGCTGGGGCTTCAGACAAGCAATGAAAAAACGGCGGAGCTTATAAACCGCCGATATAAAAACGCTGTTTATGTAAAAGCGGTAAAAATGCTGAATGACGCAGGCATTGACGTTATCACACATATAATTCTCGGGCTGCCCGGCGAAACAAAGCAGGATATGCTTGCAAGCGTGGATTTTGCCGTAAATGCGGGCACAAAGGGCATTAAATTACAGCTTTTGCATATTTTAAAGGGCACAAGGCTTGCCGAAATGTATGCGGACAAGCCGTTTTGGCTGTTTGAAAAGGACGAGTATATAAACTTTGTCTGTGATATACTCGAGCGCCTGCCCGAAAATATCGTTGTACACCGCATGACGGGCGATGCACCCAAAAGCCTGATGATAGAGCCGTGGTGGAGCCTCGATAAAAGAAGTGTTTTAAACGGTATAAACAGGCAATGGCGGGAAAGACACGGCAAAAAGCAATGAAAACGACGGATATATCTTTTGTGTACCGAAGAAACGGTTTACGGAAGATGTATCCGTTTTTTGCGTGAGGGGGTCTGTGAGGCGGACTTATTTTTTTGCAAAAAAAAGTCCTTTTACCGTTTATACCAAATTTGATACCGTTTGTTCCAAACCTATTGACATAATGTGGTTATTTGGTATAATTTACTTAAAAATATGAAGAAAAGTATATTTTTAGTGCAATAATGCACAAACAGACAACACGGTTGTTTTAAAAGTGACTAAAATTGACAAAATCAAAGGTGATGATAATGGGCAAAAATAAAAATATTATAGGCGGAAAATGCTCTATGTTTGCCTGCCGTATATGCCGTACCAAATACGGATGGCAGCATCAGCCCTGGTGTGAGGCTATACATATAACGGCACCCGTTTGCGCGGATTGCTGCTATTTGGCGGCAAACGGCGAATGTATCCATCCCCTGTCAAAGAAAGTTGGTGCAAAGGCGTGAAAAAAATAAAAATAAATTTTGAGGCTCTGCCTGCGCTTAAAGGTATCGAGGTGCTTTTTCGTGCCTCGGAAAAGGTTGCGCAGGTAGAGGAACTGATGGACAGGGTACTCAGCCGCGAACCTGCAAGGCTGTTGTTTTTTGACAATGAAAATAACGCAAGAATGGTCGCGGCAGATGAGATAATCCTTATATCCGTCAACGGAAAGCAGGTAAATATCGTTACCGAAAACGACAGATATTTTGCAAAGCAGTCGCTGCAAAGCATTGAAAGGGAACTTGACGACACACGGTTTATACGCATTTCGCGTCACGAGATAATAAACCTGTCAAAGGTAAACAAGTATAATTTCAGCCTTGGCGGCGTGCTTAGTATAGAGATGAAAAACGGCATGGAGACATGGGCCTCGCGCAGGTGTATCCCGCTGATACGCAAAAAACTGCTTGGAAAGGAGTGACGGCGGTGGTAAAAGAAATTTTAAAGCGCAGCCTTTGGGGCTTTGTGACGGGCATGGCAATAGGCAATATCATTATGATAATAATGGGCTATCTGGATTCGGGCACGACAATGTTTTTCCCGCCCGATCTGGCTGTAAAAACGGGCAGCGCACTTAATGCCATAGCATTGCAGACCCTTCTTTCGGGGGTGCTTGGCATGATCGGCATGGGCAGCTCGGTAATATATTCCGTGGAAAAATGTCCGCTTGCCGCCGCAACGGCCGTGCATTTTGTTATATGGTATGTGCTTTATATCATTATCGGCTTTACGCTGTGCTGGCTGACGTGCGCGGAGGATGTACTGATAATGTTTGCCGTTTATATTGTGACCTATGTTTTTATCTGGCTTGGTATGTCGTTAAAATACAAGGCGGAGGTAGATAGGCTCAACGACCTGCAAAAGCAGTATAACGCGGCGGTAAAGGCGTAAAATATAACGTTGGCAAAAGGCTATAGTATCAACTTGAAAGACGAAAAAATTTAATTTGCTGAGTAAATGATGTTGATTTTTTACGTAGGCGACAACGTCCCGTCAGATTGAAATTTGACGTGAGATTTTAAGCAAAAGGAGAGTGTAATGACAAAATTTAAAAACATAACGAAAAACGGCTTTATCTGCCGAAACTGTATAAACAGGCTATACGGTGCAAGGCTCGAGCGGACGGACTGTATTTATGACGAGCCGTATCCGCGCAAGTGTGCAAGGTGCGGTGAGATGCGCAATATTGTCACGGGACTTACGCTCGGCGGCAAAATAAAGCTTATAGGCAAAAGCGTGATAAAAGAGTGAAATAACCTTCCCGATCGACACAAAAAAAACAAAATAAATATAAATATACCTACCTTGATCGGGGAGGTAAATATAAGAACAGGAGGTAAAATATGAAGAAAAAAGTAAAGGCATTTAAGGCTGTTGCGGCAGGCGTTACCGCCGTGACGATGTTAAGCGGAAACGTTGTTGTGCCCTTGCCCGTGGGCGACGGCACGGCATTTCTGGCAGAGGCCGAGGCGGCATATCAGACCGTGGGCGATTTTGAATTTTATGTAGGCGGCTCCGGTACAAATAAATATGCCTATGTATACAAGTTTAAGGGTACAGGTTCGACCTTTGAGATACCCGAAAGCGTTGAGTATAATAACGAGGTCTATCCTGTTACTTATATCTACAGCAGTGCGTTCAGCGGTAACACGACCATTACATCGGCAGTTATCCCAAGCTTTATAACAAAAATAGAGGGCTGGGCATTCCAAGGCTGTACAAACCTTGAAACGGTGACCCTGTCAAGCGGCCTTACCTCTATAGGCAGCAGCGCGTTTAACGGCTGTACCAAGCTTTCGGAAATTACCGTACCCGCTACGGTAACAAGCATAGGCTCTAATGCGTTCCAAAACTGTACCTCGCTTGCGACCGTTACCTTGCAGGGCGGCGGC
>JAFYGI010000040.1 GCA_017543265.1 Bacillota bacterium
CTTACCTCTATAGGCAGCAGCGCGTTTAACGGCTGTACCAAGCTTTCGGAAATTACCGTACCCGCTACGGTAACAAGCATAGGCTCTAATGCGTTCCAAAACTGTACCTCGCTTGCGACCGTTACCTTGCAGGGCGGCGGCACCATAGGCGACAGCGCGTTCAGAAACTGTACGGCACTTGGATCCATAGAAATACCCTCGACCGTGACACAAATAAACGGCAACGCTTTCCGCGACTGTATCGCGCTTGTAGATGTGACCCTGCAAAGCGGCCTTACATCTATAGGCAATTATGCGTTTTATGGCTGTAACAAGCTTCCGTCGATAACCGTACCCGCTACGGTAACAAGCATAGGCTCTTATGCGTTCCAAAACTGTACCGCCCTTACAACGGCAAATTTACAGGGCGGCGGCGCATTGGGCTACTCGCTGTTTAACGGCTGTAATAACCTTGCGACGGTAACTATGGGCAATGTTACTTCCATAGGCTCGTCCGCATTTTACGACTGTAAAAAAATAACGGCTTTAACGATACCCGATACCGTTACGAAAATAGATTCAAACGCCTTTTATAACTGCTCGGGTCTTACGACCCTGAATTTGGGCAGCGGCCTTGCAACTATAGGCAGCAGCGCATTCTACGGCTGTTCGGGCATTACGGGCGTTACTCTGCCCGACAGCGTGACCTCTGTAGGCGACAGCGCATTTCAGAATTGTACCGCCCTTGCGACGGTAACAATGAAAGACGGCCTCACCTCCATAGGCAGGTATGCCTTTGGCGGCTGTACCGCTCTTACGGGCGTTACAATACCCGCCACGGTAACAAGCCTTGGCAACAGGGCATTTGATGCCTGTACCAACCTTCAAAACGTAAATATGCAGGGCGGCATCACCACCATAGGCGAATATGCCTTTAATGACTGCAGCAAGCTGTCGTCAGTAAATCTGCAAAGCGGCGTTACTACATTGGGTAATTATATATTCAGAAATTGTAAGGCACTTACAAACATAACCATACCCGACACCGTAACTACCCTCGGTTGGGGTGCATTTTACGATTGTAACAATCTTGCAACCGTAAATATGCAGGGCGGTGTCAACAACATAAAGGGCGAGGCGTTCAGGGGCTGTACAAAGCTTTCGTCGATAAACCTGCCAAGCGGCGTTACCACTATAGGCGATTCCGTATTTTACGAGTGTACAAGCCTTACAAGCATTACCCTGCCCGCAACGGTAACTACCGTTGGAGGCTCTGCATTTTACCATTGTACCGCTCTTGAAACGGTAAATATGCTCGGCGGCGTTACCAAAATAGGCTCGCACGCATTTAACGGCTGTACAAGCCTGAATTTTGTCAGCCTGCCCGCTACCGTAACAAGCATGGGCGAAAATGTCTTCCGTGATTGTACAAGCCTTACATCCGTAAATATACCCGGCCTTTCGGACTATGTGGGCGGCGAAATGTTCCGCGGCTGTACAAATCTTGCAAATGTCACCATAGGCGAGGGAACAAAGCTTATTTCGTACTCTATGTTCTATGACTGCAAAAAGCTTAAATCGGTCACTATACCGTCAAGCGTGGAGCAGATAAACGATTGGTCGTTTGCAAACTGTACAAAGCTTGAAAGCGTTACCATAAACAACGGTCCGACATATATATCAAACGATGCGTTTAACGGCTGTACCTCGCTTGCGGCATTCCCGACCATACCCGCAAGCGTTACGGGCATAGGCAGCTCCGCATTCTACGGCTGTACCGCGCTTACATCCGTAGACTGGCCAAGCAGCGTTGCAACTATAGAAAGCAATATGTTTGAGGGCTGTACTGATTTAAGCAAGATAAATATACCCGTCGGTGTCAAGAAAATAGAATCCGGGGTATTTACCGATACCGCCGTAACGGAGATAACTCTGCCCGATGGTATAGAGAATATCAACTCTGCCTTTTCAAGTATGACGGGGCTTACAAGCATTGTGATACCCGACAGCGTTACGGATATGGCATATGCGTTCCAAAACTGTACCTCACTTGAAACTGCCAATGTCCCCGCAAATGCCACCAACTGGAGTGGCTGCTTCCAAGGCTGTACCAAGCTTAAAAACGTGACCGTTGCGGAGGGCGTTACAAGTATACCCTATTCGGCATTTGCTAATATAGACGACCTTGAAGGCATCGAGCTGCCCTCTACCCTGACAAGTATAGGACAATACGCCTTTGCGCAGCAATCATACTATGCATACAACAACAGCAAGGGCTTAAAGTCCATAACCATACCCAAAAATGTTACTTCGATCGACAACAATGCCTTTTATTATAACAAGCGGCTTGAAAGCGTTGATTTTGAGGACGGCTCAAAGCTTAATAAGGTCAATAACTATACCTTTGAGGGCTGCTCCGCGCTTAAAAGCATAGTTATACCCGATAAGGTAACCGAGATAGGCTATGATGCATTTGACGGCTGTACCTCGCTTACCGAGGTAACTATACCGGAGAATTGCGGCACCATATACAGCTCGGCGTTCTATAACTGCCCCAATTTAAAGGCGATATACGGCACCGAGGGCAGCGCGGCGGAAACATTTGCGCAAAGCAACAATATTGCCTTTGTTGACGAAAGCAATTTGTGTACCGCCACCGTCACTATAAAGGACGGCGACAACAAGGGCGTAAAGGATGTTACCATAGATGTAAAGGATAAGACGGAAAATCTTTCGCTCGGCTCGCACAAGACGGACAATAACGGTGTGTGGACTTATGCCAATGCGGTAATGGGTCATACATATATCTTTGATTTTTTAAGCAATACTCATAAGATAACCCCCGAGTCCGCAGAGGTCATTATCCCCACGGACGGCACGAACCCATCGTACTCATATACCGCCACAAGGATTTATGAGGATAACGAGGTAGCCGAGGAGTCCGATTTTACGATAACTACCTCGGGCAGCTTTGTATACATAAGCGGCTACAAGGGCACAGCGCAGACCGTGGTAATACCGTCCGTGATCAACGGCCAAAGGATAAACGCCATAGGTCCAAGCGCATTTAATGGCAATACGACAATTAAAAAGGTGGTCATACCCGACAGCGTTACAAGTATAATAGGTCACAACAGCTACGGTGCATTTAGCGGCTGTACCGCGCTTGAAGAGGTAGTTTTAAGCAAAAATCTTAAAGATATAAGCATCAACACATTCTACGGCTGTACAAGCCTTGATAATGTAACATTACCCTCGGGACTTACGACCATAGGCACAAATGCGTTTAACGGCTGTACCTCACTTTCGGCAATAGTGCTTCCCGAAAGCCTTACTACGCTTAATGTAGGCGCTTTTGCGGGTGATACCGCACTTGTAAGCGTAACTGTAAACAGCGATATTACGATAAATACGGACAGCAGCAACAACCCGACCTATCCGTTTGAGGGCTGCACCTCGCTTAAAAGCGTTACCTTTGGCAACAGCGTTACCGAAATACCCGATGAGATCTTCGGCGATATTTCAAGCCTTGAAACGATCAGCTTTGGCAGCGGCGTAACCACTATAGGGTCAAATGCGTTTTATAATACGGGCATTACGGTGCTTGAACTTCCCGCAGCTATGGCTACTATAGGTTCGGGCGCATTTGCGGGCTGTGATTTGCTTACACTTGCCGACCTTGGCGGAGCAACGGCTATAGGCCAAAACGCATTCAAGGATTGTACCTCGCTTACGGCCGTAACAATGAATAAGGCCGAAACGATAGAAACCGGCGCATTCAGCGGCTGTACCTCACTTTCGTCGGCGCCTCTTCCCGCAACATTGACCGAAATGGGACACCGTGTATTCCAATACTGCGAGGATCTTGAAGAAGTCGAGCTTCCCGCGGGCCTTACGACGCTTGGCAACTACTGCTTCAGCGGCACAAGCGTTAAGGCGCTTGATTTCCCCTCGGGCATAACCAAAATTACAAGCGATATGACGGACGGCTTGGAAAATACGCTTGAAAGCGTGACCTTTGCAGAGGGTGTAACGACCATAAATCAATACGCATTCCAAGATTTTGTGGGGCTGACAAGCGTTGCATTCCCAAGCACCCTTACCTCCATAGGCTATATGGCATTTGAAGGAACGGGTATGACAAGCGTTACCGTACCCGAGACCGTTACCACTATCAACAATTACGCATTCTACGGCGTAAGCGTTATTTATGGCACAACGGGCAGCAAGGCGGAGGACTATGTTAAAAATCAAAACGAGAACTTTAATGACAAGGTGGTATTTATCGACAAGGCCCTGCAGGTAAGCGGCAGTATTACCGTTAAAAAGGACGGCATAGGCGTTTCGGGCATTGAGTTTGAGCTGTTTGATACCAACCTTAACAAAACCGTTGCAGCGGCAGCTACCGATGCAAGCGGCAAGTGGTCATCCGATGCGCTTGCAAAGGGTCACACCTATACGGTCAGGTTTATGAGCGACCTTTACAAGGTGGGCGAGTCCAACAGCGAAACGTGGACTATTGGCGCGGACGGCTCCAACAGAGATGTTACATTTACCGCAGCACAAATACACAACGCGGGCGATATAACCCCTGCGGAGGACTTTACCATAGAGCCGATATGGGACAGCAATACAGACTCATATATCTATACCATTGCAAGATATAACGGCAATGCGGCAAATGTTATTATCCCGTCAAGAATAAACGGATACACCATATCACAAATTTCTACGGGCGCATTTGCGGGCAATACAACACTTGAAAGCGTTGAGTTCCCGTCAACGGTCAAAAAGATAAAGGGCTACAACGGCGAGGACGGCGCATTTGCGGGCTGTACCGCACTCAGCACCGTAAACTTCGGCACGGGTGTAACAACAATAGGCAGCAAGGCATTTGACGGCTGTACATCACTTACAAGCATTACCCTGCCCGTAAATATGGCTTCCGTGGAAAGATATAACTACAACAGCGATTCGCCGTTTACAAACTGTACAAATCTTGCGACCGTTATCGCTCCCGAGGGAATGACAAAATTACCCGCTTATACGTTCTCGGGCGTATCGAGCATAACAACGGCGACCTTAGCAGAAAGTGTGATCGATATTGACGATTATGCGTTCTACAACTGCTCGTCTCTTACGGGTGTAAATATCCCCAACGATATTGCACATATCGGATACAGCGCATTTAACGGCTGTACCTCACTTACCGAGGTGGATATGCCCGCAGGCGATATAGAGTTTGAATATAACGCCTTTGTGGCAAATGACAGCTTTACAATGTACGGTACCTACGGCACCTCGGCGGAGGAATTTGCTTCCGATAAGGGCATAAACTTTATGGAAAGACCCGACGAGACCGATTCACTTTGGGCATATTCCCACATTGACGGTACAAATACCTGCCGTGTTGTAAAATATACCGCTAATCCCATGGTAGCAAGCGCCAGCGTACCTGCCACATCACCGGCGGGATACAAAGTAGTGGGCGTAGGAAACAATCTGTTCAAGGGCAGACAGCGCCTTAAAACGGTGGTTATACCAAGCGGCGTTACAAGCATCGGCGACAATGTATTTTTTGGCTGTTCGGGTCTTACGGGTGTGACTATTCCGGGCAGCGTTACAAATATCGGTGCGTTTGCATTTGATCATTGTACGGCATTGACGGGCATAAGCCTGCCGACGGGACTTACAACACTCGGACAGGGTGCATTCAACAACTGTACAGAGCTGACACAGCTTGATATCCCCGCAGGTGTTACCGTTATCCCCGCAGGTCTTTGCGCAGAGTGTACCAAGCTAAAAAAGGCGACCTTCCCCGGTGCGACACGCATAGAAAACTTTGCATTTAGTGTGTCGGGACTTGAGGAACTCAGCTTGCCGAGTACGCTTACATTTATAGGCGGTAGTGCGTTTGAGGAAATGAACATTACCGAGGTAACCATACCCGACAGTGTGGAGACCCTGGGCGATTACGCATTCTTTGGCAATCAAAAGCTTAAAAAGGTCACTTTGTCAAAGAACATTGCAAGGATAGGCGAGGGTACCTTCCAGGCGTGTGCGGCACTTGAAAACATAGTGATACCCAAAAATGTTGCTTCGATAGGCAATAACGCATTCCGTGGCTGTACAAGTCTTGCTTATGCAGTTATACCGCGTGAAGTGGAAAATATAGGCAACAACGTATTTGTTACGGGGGGTCAGAACCCGACGCACCTTCCCGCAATGCTTATTGTCAAGAAAAATTCCGCAGCGGAACGCTTCGCATCAAACAACAGCTTTGACCATCTTATCATCGGTGATATGAATCTCAGCATGACTGTCGATGACAGCGATGTTAAGTGGCTGCTCAGAAAGGCAAGCGGACTTTCGGTGGCTGCGACCGATCTGGCGGAATTTGAGAATGTTATCGCAGATACCAATATGGACGGCGCTTTTGATGTTCGTGATGCAATAGAAGCAGAAAGCGACAAAAATGCCCAATAACGGTAAATGATATTTGTACCCTAAAAACGGGGCTGTCGATAAAACGGCAGCCTCGTTTGTTTTTTAAAAAATTTGGGGAAACCCAAATGCAAAAAAATATTGAAATAATTCCCCGATTATGGTATCATTAAACGTATGGCAGAGGTGAACTTAAAATGAAAAAATTCAAGCTTATCTACAACCCGTATTCGGGCGGGGGCATATTTAAGGACAAACTTGACGATTTTATATACTCTATGCAGAAAAACGGCTACGAGGTGTCGGTTTTCCGCTCCTGCGACATCGGCGATATAGACAGGCATATAGGGCAGATGGATCACGGCTGGGACGCGATAGGCGCGGCAGGCGGCGACGGCACGATAAACCTTGTTATAAATGCCATGATGCGGCACGGGCTTGCGGACATTCCGCTGGCGCTGATACCCACGGGCACAGCCAACGATTTTTGCACATTTTTGGGCATACCGCAGGATATAGAGCAATGCTGTGATGTAATAGGCGAGGGCAGGACGGAATACACCGACCTTGGCCTTATAAATGACAGCCGGTATTTTATAAATGTCTGCGCGGGCGGCCTGTTTTCCAATGTTTCGCTTGAGATCGACAAGACGTTCAAGGATCTGTTCGGCAAGGTGGCCTACTATGTAAAGGGCATGGAGCAGCTTTCGACCTTTAAACCTATACCCATGCGCATTATCTCCTCACGGAACGGGGTGTACGAAAACAATATAAATTTGTTTCTGGTGCTTAATTCCTCGGGTACGGGCGGTATAGAGGGCATATCACCGCACGCCAGCATAAACGACGGTATGCTTGATTTCGTGGCCTTTGCAAACATTCCGTGGCCCGATCTGACTAAGCTGGTGTTTGACTTTTTAAAGGGCGAACATCTTTCAAGCGACGGCATAATATTTTTTAAGGACAGTAAGATAAAAATAGAAAATCTTTCGCCCGACAGGCGCTTTATCACCACCGATATCGACGGCGAACGCGGCCCCGATATGCCCGTGGAGATAAAAACGGTGCCAAAGGCGATAAAAATATTTGCAAAATAAAATAGGAGAAAAAAATGGATTTTATTACAGAGCTTTCAAAAATAATTTCACAGGCGGCGGATATTCCCGCACAGGAGATAGCGCCCGCCATAGAGACCCCCGCAGACACCAAAAACGGCGACTTTGCCTTTCCCTGCTTCAGGCTGGCAAAGGTTTTGAGAAAAGCACCCCCGCTTATTGCCAATGACATTGCATCAAAGATAGAAAAGCCCGATTTTGTGTCCGATATACAGGTGGTAAATGCGTATATCAACTTTTTTGTAAATAAAGAGGACACCGTAAAAAGCGTTGTTGCGGGCTATATCGAAAACGGCACCGACATCTTCAAGTCAAATATCGGCGAGGGCAAGACCGTCTGCATAGACTATTCCTCGCCCAATATCGCAAAGCCCTTTCATGTGGGACATCTTCGCTCCACGGTCATCGGCAATGCGCTTAAAAACATATATACAGCCCTTGGCTACAAGGTAGTTGGCATAAATCATCTCGGCGACTGGGGCACGCAGTTCGGCAAGCTTATTGTTGCGTACAAAATGTGGGGCGACAAGGAGACCGTAGAACGTGACGACATCAAGGAGCTCAGCCGCATTTACGTCAAGTTCCACGAGGAAGCGGAAAAACGCCCCGAGCTTAACGACGAGGCACGTTCGTGGCTTGTTAAAATGCAGGAGGGCGACAAAGAGGCGCTTGACCTGTGGAAATGGTTCTGCGATATAAGCATGAAGGAGTTCAACCGCATATATGACCGCCTTGGCATCAGCTTTGACAGCTACGCTGGCGAGAGCTTCTACAACGACAAAATGCAGGCCGCCGTGGACGAGATACGCGAAAAGGGTCTTTTGACCACCAGCGAGGGCGCACAGATAGTCGATCTTGAAAAGTACAATATGCCGCCCTGCCTTATTTTAAGAAGCGACGGCGGTACGCTGTACCCCACAAGAGACATCTCCGCAGCACTTTACCGCAAAAAGACCTATGATTTTTACAAATGTCTTTATATAACCGCCCTTGACCAGAACCTGCACTTTGCGCAGTGGTTCAAGGTGCTGGAGCTTATGGGCTATGACTGGGCGGCAGACAGTCTTGTGCATATCCCCTTCGGCCTTGTCAGCCTTGGCGACGGCAAGCTCAGCACCCGAAAGGGTCATGTTGTCCTTATGGAGGACATACTTAACAAGGCTGTTGAAAAGGCACTTTCCATTATCGAGGAGAAAAATCCCGATCTGGAGGATAAGGAAAATGTTGCGGAGCAGGTCGGCATAGGTGCGGTCATCTTTGACGATATGTTTAATTCAAGAATAAAAAATATCGTCTTTGACCTTGACAGAATGCTCAGCTTTGAGGGCGAAACAGGCCCGTATGTGCAGTATACCCATGCAAGAGCCTGCAACATATTAAAACGCAACGGCTTTGAGGGGCTTTCAAAGGATATTGATTACAGCTGTATCTCCGACGAGGCAAGTGTGGCACTTTGCAAGGCTATCGGCGATATGCGCGATAAGATACAGGAAGCCGCCGACAAGAACGAACCCTTTGTTGTTTCGCGCCAGCTTATCGAGGTGTGCAAGCAGTTTAACCGTTTCTATAACGGCAAAAATATCATGCAATGTGAGCAAAACGAGAAAAATGCAAGACTTGCCCTTGTGTGCGAAACAAGGGACTGCATAAAATTCGGTCTCGGCCTTCTGGGCATCAATGCTCCCGAAAATATGTAATAAATCAGTTTTAAAAAATAGCGGATATATCTTTCGCAGGCTGTTTTCCCTGCCGAAGAGAGATATATCCGCTTTTTTTGCCGGACAAAAACCCGCGTTTAGCTTTCCATATCCTCCAACACCCGCGCAAGCTTGTCCTTTCCCACTATCTCCGTGGTCATAAGCATAGACTTTTCGTCCTCGCTGAGTGAGGAAATGGGCGTGTTTGTCATTTCTTTAAGCCCGCCGCCCTTTTTGTAATACACCGCAAGATAGCCGTCCCTCTCGCCAAGATAGTAGTGCTGGCGGCTGTTGCCCGATAGAGTCTTTTTAAGCGTGAGCTTTTCGGGCGAGAAAAACGCCAGCTCAAAGCCCGCCGCCCTGTCCGTCACCTCGCTTTGCGTCAGCTCCGTAAGATACGGCGGTATCGGCGCAAGCGTCACCTCTTTTATCCCGTCACCGTCATAAATGTAAATGTATTCCACCACGGCATCCTCCCGCGTTATGGGCTGCCGCTCGGGCGTTATGGCGGGGCGCTGCGGCCGCTCCTCGGCCTCGGGACGGTAGGAAAAATATCCCAGACTAAGCGCAGCCGTCACAGCCAGACCCGTTATCAGTATAAAATTTCTTTTTCTCATTTCACCCGCTCCTTTCCGAATAGCTTTCCCGAAAATATTATTGCCCGTTTTGCGGTGGGCTATACATTTTTTTGAACATTACCATTTTACAATGTGTAAATAAAGTATACTTTGCGTACTGTAAACGCGATGCAATTTTCAAACAGGATTTTCAAATTTTATGTGTTGACTTTTAACATATTTTACATTATAATATATGTATCGATTGTTAATTATGGATACTAATGCTTATATGTCATAATAGTATACTTTATTAACGCAAGATGTGTGCTGCCCGCAATACACAGACGGTCGGCATATATACAAGATCCCATACGTCGTCGGGTGCATGGATGACCGCGGGACCTGAGTTTAATGAAAGGTGGGTAGTGGGGATAACGGTATATCGGTGTCGTTAAATTAACCGATTAATTTGCAAATTAAATAAGAGGTGCACGGCTGTAAGAAAATAATGCGTTGAAAGCTTGCTTTCATAAGCGTTGTTTGCTGACAGACGGGGGCGGCGAATGCCGCTACACCGACGCGAAATGAAATGAAGCGGAGGTGCATCTAATGGTAGGGATTGCGAATGACGATGCGATCCCATCGCATGAGATAACCCTCATGCACATTAACAAAAACAACAAGGAGGAAAATTTTAAATGAGAAAATTATTATTAAAGACTATCGTTGCAACAGCGGTAGTCGGCGCGACTTTGGCGTTGACAAGTGTTTTAGCAATGGCAGAAACTTATACTAAGACATATACTTTTGGAACAAATAATGCTGATTTGGCAACCGACAGCAAAGATTTCTTTACAATACCGACAACAAATATAACATCTGCTGCTGAGTACGCAGCTATTTCTCAAAAAGAAACCATTAATTTTTTCTTGCCAATAGATGCAACCAATGTGAAAATTAAATCAAAGATAGCAAGTGGAACTACGAGTAAGGCAATAAAAATCAATAGCACTACCGAAGTTAATAAAACAAGTAGTACAGCAGGCGAGATTGTAGAGAGAGAAACTTCTTTAGCTGCCGGTAAATACAACACAGGAGCCAGTAATGTTAATACTATCGGCACAACTGCAACAAATAATGCTATTAACTGGTATTATATTACCGTAACATATGATTCAGAGGGCGCAGTAGAAATAGAACAAACAGACATTCCTGCCGGTGAGTATACAGCCGCAGCGATTGAAGCAAATGCGGACGGATATTTCACAGGAAGCACTTTAACACAATCGGGTGCTTCCGGAAAATACAAATCCGGTAGTAAGCTTTCTATAAAATTGGCAGATACCGCTACTGTAACCATAAATGCAAGAAGCGGAAGCGGCGACGTTGGTACATCAAAATATGCAGATTTTAAATTAAACGGAACCACATATAGAATACTTCCCGGCAAAGATGCCGCAAATTATTCATTCTACAACGTTCCTGCGGGCGTGCAGGAGCTTGAAATGACAAATAACGGTACATCAAACCAGCTTGCGAAAGTTACTATTACCTATGAAGAAACATCAGAAAATAATTTTGCAGCGTTCTATTCTGATGATACAAATTATTATGCTGTCGTAAAAGTAAGTGCGGAAGAAGCAGCAGCGGGATTACCTGTCAACTTAACATATAAGGATACTGTTTTAGCTACAAGCAGCACCGTATATGAATCGGTTAAATTAAATGAAACCCAGACGATCGATGCTCCTGAGGGCTTCTATCTTTTTGGTACAAAAATACCGAAAACCGGACTTGATGAAAACATAACTGCAGCTAATGTAGAAACTGTAATAAAGGCAATAAAGAAAGAATTCTAATTCAGGAGGAACACATGGAAATGAAAAAATATTTATCACCCGAAATTTCTGTAACAGAATTTGACCAAACAACAAATATTCTTACAACAAGCAGTTTGCAGGAAGATTTCTCGGAGTTAGATGCCGAAGAACTTGGCTTAAAGTGATTTTACCATAAAAAGAGGTAGCATTTTTTGAGATATTATTGAAACCACCATACCGCGGCATTTTTGCCGCGGTATTTTTTATGAAAGACCAATTATGTATAATGGAAAGACTGTCCCATTGGTTCCCCTCGGGGGCTGCTCCTTTTGATTATAGAGTGTTTTGGTCTTGACGAGCATCGGCGTTATCGCCAAGAGTGACGGTGTTGCTGACGGTGTCTGTATTGCAGACATACAGCAGCCTGCCCGCGGTGACGATAAAATCGCCGCGAGGGAGACCCCACCGATGTTTTTTTATTGACGAAACGCGGCGGTTGTGGTAACATAAGGGTATAAACAACTACAGAGGTAACCTATGAAAAAGATAAACAAATACAGGATAATGCGCATAATTGCGTGGGTGGTGTTTGTGGTGTCGTTTTGCTGCTGGGGGTATACAAAGCTTTTATACCTTGATGCGGATGTGACCTACCGCGACCTTACAAAAAAGACCGTGACCGTGGCGGAGGAACAGCCGCAGCCCACGACCGCGGCGGACGGGACGGCGCAGGCCGTACCCGACGACCCCTTGCTTGAAATAGACCGTGAGCATCTTTTGGATGTAAATAACGATTATGTTTGCTGGCTGTCGGCCTGTCAGAACAAAATAAGCTACCCCGTGGTGCAGGGCAGCGACAACAACAAATATCTGCATCATACGTTTTTTGGGGATAAGAGCTTTGTCGGCAGTATTTTTCTGGACTACCGCTGTGCGGACGACCTGTCGGACTTTCACACATTGGTTTACGGCCACAGTATGAAGGACAGGACGATGTTCCGCCTGCTGGCAGATTTTACCGATAAAGCGATAGCCGAGCAATATCCGTACTTTTACCTGTATACCGGGGACGGCAGGGTAAAATACAGGATATATTCCGTTTGCGATGTGGACGGGATGGCGCTGCCCACGGCGATAGGCACGCCCGATGATGAGGACAAGGCCGTGTTTATTGCGGGGCTTAAAGAAAGGTCGCTGTACACTATGGGCGACGAGCCGACAATAAGCGACAGCTTTGTATCGCTGATAACCTGTGATGTGCGTGACGACAGCAAAAGAGTGGTAATTACGGGTATAAAACAGTAAAAAAAGAAAGCGGATATATCTCCCAAAGACTTGTCGATGAGAGATATATCCGCTTTTTATTAAGATCAACCGATAAGATCCATTGTGTCCTGTGCGATCATAAGCTCCTCGTTTGTGGGGATAAGAAGCGCACGAACCTTGGAGTCCGCTGTAGCAAAGTCAAGCTCCTTGCCGCGCTGTGCGTTCTTTTCGGGGTCTATCTTAAGACCTAAGAATGAAAGATACTCGCATATAGCTGCGCGGTGGCCTGAGTTGTTCTCGCCGATGCCTGCGGTAAATACGATAGCGTCAACACCGCCCAATGCTACCACATAGGAGCCGATGTACTTAGCTATCTGGTATCTGAACATATCAAGTGCAAGCTTGCAGCGCTCGTCACCGTCGTTCATACCCTGCTCAACATCACGGAAGTCGCTTGAACGGCCTGTTACGCCAAGTATACCCGACTTCTTGTTCATGATATTGTCTATCTGTGCGGGTGTAAGGTTTTCCTTTTCCATGATAAAGGGCACGATAGCGGGGTCGATATCGCCGCAGCGTGTACCCATCTCAAAGCCTGCAAGAGGGGTAAGACCCATTGATGTATCAATTACCTTGCCGTCCTTTACGGCTGCAAGTGAGGAGCCGTTGCCAAGGTGGCAGGTGATTATCTTTGTACCCTCTGCCTTACCGCCGAGCATCTCGATAGCACGCTTTGTTACAAACTTGTGGCTGGTGCCGTGGAAGCCGTAACGGCGGATGTCGTATTTCTCGTAATACTCGTAGGGAAGTGCGTACATATAAGCCTTGGGGGGCATTGTAGCGTGGAATGCTGTGTCAAATACCGCAACATTGGGCTTGCCGGGCATAAGCTTCTCACAAGCCTCGATACCCATAAGGTTTGCGGGCATATGAAGGGGGCCGAGAGGAATACACTTTTTCATTGTCTCCATCTTCTCGGGTGTTACCAGCATAGAGTCGCTGAAATACTTGCCGCCGTGGAGTACGCGGTGGCCGATACCGTCTATCTCGTCAAGTGATGCAATAACGCCGACCTCGCTGTCGGTAAGCTTGTCCATAACAAGCTTTATAGCAGCACCGTGGTCGGGGAGCGGCTGCTCGAATACTACTTTGTCCTTGCCTGCGGGGGAGTGCTGAAGGTTGGAACCCTCAATGCCTATTCTCTCCACAAGACCTTTTGCAAGAACCTCGTTTGTGTCCATGTTGTACAGCTGATATTTAAGTGATGAGCTGCCGCAGTTGATTACAAGAATTTTCATGTGGTTTCTCCTTTTGTGTATTGATTTATTCGGCTAATTGTGCCTGTACTGCTGTGATAGCAACAACGCCTACGATATCCTCGGCATAGCAACCGCGTGAAAGGTCATTAACGGGCATTGCAAGACCCTGAAGAACGGGGCCGTATGCCTCTGCCTTTGCAAGACGCTGTACCAGCTTATAGCCGATGTTGCCTGCCTCAAGGCCGGGGAATACAAGTGTGTTTGCATGGCCTGCTACCTTGCTGTCGGGGGCCTTTAACTTGGCAACCGTTTCGTCAAGAGCTGCGTCAAGCTGAAGCTCGCCGTCTACCTCTATTTCGGGGTACTTCTCCTGTGCTATCTTGACAGCCTCCGCAACCTTTGTTACATCGTCGTCCTTAGCGCTGCCCTTTGTGGAGAAGGAAAGCATAGCTACCTTTGCCTTTGCGCCCGTGAAGGACTCAAAACTCTCTGCGGAAAGCTTTGCTATCTCGGCAAGATGCTCGCTGTCGGGATGTATCTGTACGGCACAGTCAGCAAATACGAAAAGACCGTTTGCACCAAGGTCACAATTGGGTACTTCCATAACAAAGAAGCCCGAAGCCGAGCTTATGCCGGGCTTGCACTTAAGTATCTGGAGTGCGGGACGGATAGTGTTTGCCGTGGAGTGGCAGGCACCCGAAACAGCGCCGTCTGCATCGCCGCATTTACACATCATGCAGGCATAGAACATATAGTCGTCCTCAAGCTGCTTTTGTGCGATCTCGGGGGTAAGTGTCTGACCCTTTCTCTCGTATGCCTTTGCTCTTAACTCAACAAATTTGTCGATGTACTTTTGCTTGTTTGCATCGTTAAAGGGATCAACTACCTTTGCGCCGCTTATGTCATAGCCTGCGCCGAATTCCTCGATCTCCTTGGGAGTACCGATGATAACGATGTTTGCAAAGTCTTCCTTTAATATCTGCTCTGCGGCAGCGTATGTCCTTTTATCCATGGACTCGGGAAGAACGATAGTTTTTTTGTTGCTTTTTGCCTTAGCTTTGATTGTTTCTAAAAAGCTCATTTAAAAATGCTCCTTTCTTTTGTATATCCTTTTTTTGACATACCTATAAATTTATTATACTACTGTTACAGAAATATTACAATAGAAAATTTTAAATAGCGTGATTTTAAATTTATTGCAACCTTAAACGCAATATGTTATAATTAAAGCGACATTATACGGCAAAATTATCCCGACAGGATGTGTGAATTATGCAGGAAAGTATGACAAGGGCGCATAACAGCGCAGAAGACATAAAAAAAAGAGAATATGCAAACAGACTGTATATGAGCGGCTGGGGCGTGACGATACTCGGTATCTGGGGCGCTGTGCGTGCGGTCATGAGTATATACATATACAGAAGCGATATAGAGGAATTTTTGAGCGACGGCGACGGAACAATGGAGTATAAGACTGCGTTGTTTGCTATCGTTACGGTGTTTGTTATCCTGATATACGCATTATCGCTTGCAGTACATCTTTTTATAGGCACGAGAGCTATGGCCGTGGGACGCGGCAAAAAAAGACGGCCGATATATCTGGTAATGGCGGCGCTGATAATTGCATTTTCCATAGTGCCGCAGATGGCTACATCGGATGAAAAAATGTATGAAAACAAGGCCGACGAGACTGTCTTTGACACGGCATTTGCAACGGATCTGCTGGATCTTACGCTTTGCTTTGCCTGTGCCGAAATGATATACTGTGCGGCAAGGATCAAACTGCTGCAAAATAAGCGGGAAAAAACGGTGACGAAGGGAACGGAGCAATAGCTATGCAGAAGGATTTTCATTATTTTGCGACATATTGTGCGGCATATCTGGCAGGCTATACGCACGAGGAAAGCTGCGGGATAGCCTGCAGCGCACAGCTTGTGGACGAATGCTCGCCTGCATTTATAAATATGCTTGAAGCGCCTGCGGCGGCTGTTACAACACAGATGCAGGCGGAGCTTATGGATGCGAATACGGATGTTACGGGGCTGCAAAGCATTACACGCATCTGGGCATCGTTTCATTTTCTGCCGCAGGATCTGTATGCAAAAAGAAAAAAATGCTCAAAAAAATATCTTGATAAATACCGCCTGCTGTGCGGGCCGAACGGTACCCTGGTAAAGGATACGGTCGAGACGGCAAAGGGCAGGGGACTGCAGGCAGCGGGGCTTGCGATGCACGTTCTGGCAGATACATGGGCACATAGATATTTTGCGGGGACTCCGTCGCTGGTGATAAACAACACGGATCACTATTTTTACGAGATCTTCCCCGACGGCACGGAAAAACAGATAAAATTCAGACACAGCCCAATGCAGCCCGATGACGTGGAAAACGGTGTGTATTCAAACAGTATTTTTCAGACCGGCGAAAAGTCGGTAATGAATTTGGGTCACGGCAGGGCGGGACATCTTCCGGACTACAGCTTTTGCCGATATAAATATCTGCCCGCGTGGGGCGGCTACAACGAAATAGTCAAGGACAATCCGTCGGATTATTATAATGCCTTTTGCCAGATGATATATGCCATGAAATATCTCGGGGGCGGGACGGATGCCTTTGAAACGGGCGTATACGACCGTGAGGCCGTAAGGGGCTATGAGGAAGAGATACGCGAGATAATAACAACACGCCGCATAAATGCCGAGGAGGCGTGGAGAGCCTTTGGCGAAAAGCTGTCGGGACAGCCCGTGCCCGACCATAACACGGAGGGCTTTCAGCGGGAATATCGCGGCGCGGCAAAGGAAAAAAAGCCCGATACCTTTTTGGGGAAATTTTTTACTGCGGCGACAGCGCAAAAAAGCATGGTCACAAACCGTATCTACAAATCGGGGAATATGCTGGCGGGATATTCGGTCTCGCCCGAAAGCTCGGTCTGGCGCAGGGTGATGGATAAACTTGCAAAGGCAGGTGAAGGGCATGAATAAAAGACAAAGGGTGCTTAATCTTTTGATGGGTGTGTTTATGATGTTTATGGCTTTTGTGCTGGTCTGCATACCCGAAGACGGATACGAACTGATAATAGCCGCCCTGAGTATAGGCTTGGTGTGCGGAGGCATACGCTCACTGTATTTTTATTTTACAATGGCAAGACATATGGTCGGCGGGAAACGCCTTTTGTACAGGGGCGTGATCGTGTTGGACTTTGGCCTTTTTACCGCCAGCTTGTCATATATCCCGCATTTTTATATATTGCTCTACCTGTTGGGTATACATATGTTTTCGGGTGCTATGGATATATGGTCGGCGCTGGACGCCAAAAAGCTTGGCTCCGACCATTGGAGACTTAAATTGAGCCGCGGTGTGATAGATGTAGTGATAGGCATTCTCTGCCTTGTGTTTATCAGGCAAAGGGATACGGCGGTATATATTTACTGCGCGGGTCTTGTCTACAACGGCATAATGCGGGTACTGGCATCATTAAGGCGGACGGCGATGGTATATATACCGTGACGGTGTAAATAATAAGAAAAGAGGTATAAAATGAATTATTTTTTTGTTGACTACGAAAATGTGAAAAATCTCGGCCTTGATGGCATAGAACTTTTGACGGAGGATGACACGGTCATTATCTTTTACAGCCAGAACGCCAACACGATAACCTTTGAAACGCATAAAAAGATTTGCGCCGCAAAGGCAAGGACGGTGCTGGAAAGAGTGAATGTGGGCTATAAAAATGCGCTTGATTTTCAGCTTGCAAGCTATCTTGGCTATATTATTGGCAAGACGGAGGGCTATGATGCGGTGTATCATCTTGTGACAAACGACAGCGCCTTGTCCGTTGTGGGAAAGTTCTGGAGCAGAAAAGGGAAAAGATTTTCCGTTATAGAAAAAATATCGGATGTTGCGGAAAATAATGTGCTTATGCCGCAGATACCGCAGGATGCGGTCAAAAACGATACTGCGGACACGGAGGATATTTTTGCGGCGCTTAATACAGACGAGGCGGCGGACGAGGCGGCCGCTGCGGATGAGACCGCAAAAACGGACGATATCGTTAAGATAACGGAAGTGACCCTTGTGGACGAGCCCAAAGGCAAAAAAAACGCGGCAAGGAAGAAAACGCAGAAAAACAACGAGGTACACGACCCCGAGCTGGAGATGAAGCTGGAGGAGGTATTGTCCGATAAAAGCGAGATACCGGTTATTGTCAAGATAATAAAGCAGTACAAGACAAAGCAGGGCATAAATAACGCCCTTATGAAGCAGTTTCCAAGCCAGAACAACCAGCGCTCGGGCGAGATATATCAGGCAATAAAGCCGCTTTTGACGGATAAGAAAGGAAAATAAAAGCATTATATGATGTGGATTGTGATATTGGCCGTGGTTTTGGCTATGGCAGCTGCGGGCGCGGTATATCTTACCGTTTGCATAAGCAGGTTCAATACCGTAACAAAATTTAAAAAGCGGGTAAAATATCCCTTGTCTTTTGCCGTGCTTGCGGCTGTATACGTTATATTTATGCTCACAATGTCGGGCGTGAATGCAATAGTTGTCTGCTTGTCTGCGGTAATGTTTTTTGTGCTTATGGATATCATAGGTGCGGGATATAAGCGGCAAAAGGGCAAAAGTCTTTCGGGCAGCTTTAAGGGGTGGTGCGCCCTTTTACTGACGGCGGTCTACCTTTTGGCGGGATATTATCTTTGCCATAATGTTTGGCAGACAAATTATACATTAGATACGGAAAAAAATATAAGGCTGAAAATTGCCATGCTTGCCGACAGCCATATAGGCACTACCTTTGACGGCGAGGGCTTTGCAAGGCATATAAAGACAATAGAGGCTGAAAACCCCGATATACTGATAATAGCGGGGGATTTTGCAGACGATTCCTCAAAAAAGGCGGATGTGATAAGGGCTTGCAGGGCGCTGGGCGAAATGAAGACAAAGTACGGTGTATGGTTCGCCTACGGCAACCACGATAAGGGCTATTACAATAAAAGAGATTTCACCGCGGACGAGCTTGAAACGGAGTTAAAGGACAACGGCGTGCATATCCTTGAGGACGAATATGAGTTTGTGGACGACAGCTTTTATGTTGTCGGCAGAAAGGACGACCCCTTTGAGGGACGCAAGGATATCAATGCCCTTTTAAGCGGCATTGACACAAGCAAATATATCATAGTTATAGACCACGAGCCCAACGATTACGAAAACGAGGCGGCATCCCCCGCAGACCTTGTGCTGTCGGGACATACCCACGGCGGACAGCTTTTCCCAATAACTTATGTGGGTGAGTGGTTTAAAATAAACGACAGGACCTACGGGCACGAAAAGCGCAATAATACCGATTTTATCGTGACCTCGGGCATATCCGACTGGGCGGTAAAATTTAAAACGGGCACAAAGTCGGAGTTTGTTATAGTTGATGTGGAGTAGGAATTAAAGGCGGGGAAATATGGCTTTTATAATTATTTTGGCGGTATTTTTAGTGCTGCTGCGGATATTTGCAGCGATACTGTTTATTGTACCGGAATTTATACTTATTTTGATATTTGCGGCCATAGCTGCTGCGGTGTTGGTGCTTATGGTAATTGCGGAGCATTTTACGGATAAAATAAATATAAGGACAAAAAAGCATATAAAGGCCTTGGCTTATTTTACTGCGTTGGCATTTGCAATTTCCTGCGGGATATATGTGTTTGCAACATCGGACTATGTAAAAATGCGAAGAAAAATAAATGTGGCAGACCTTTACGGGATGAGTATTGAGAATGTACAAAGAAAATACTATCGTCCCGATATCGGAAACAAATATTACGAAGACGGTTACGTTTTGTGTATAGCAAAGATAAAGGAAAACTACGACGGCATAAAATACGGCGAAAATTATTACGAAAGATATTATTTAAAAACCGATGAAAATGGGATAGTTACCGATGTTATGGTCATAAAGGACGACTGATGTTAAATTTTTTTTACGACAGGATGTTATATACGAAAGCGGGGTGTCACCGAACGATTTAAGATACCGTTTGGGATAAATATATGAGGTTATTTTTACTAAAATTTATCTTATAAATCCCGTGCAAATGTGATAAATGAATATTGACAAAAACCGATATATTATTATATAATATTTATCGGTTTTTTTTAACCAAACAAGGAAGTCCCCCGCCTCTTTAGGCGGTGGGCACTTACTTGAAATTCAGCGGGTCAGCACTTTTGCTTCGCAAAAGCCGGGCTGCGCCCGTCCGCATCAATCTTTGAGGTGCAATATCCAAGCTCCTGCTGAATTTGGAATTGCTTGCAATTCCGTTGCTTAATGAGTTATGGCGTAACACGCCAAAGGCGTGTATAGCCTACAGAGGATGAGCCTGTACGCTATGTTGCCTCGGCTAAAGCCGAGTGCAATCCCCGAAGGGGATCGGGTTTGCTTTAGCAAATCCCGACTAAGTCGCGCGTTTCGGCTTATGTAGCAAAAATTTATTTTTGCGGAATACGAATATCATTGACTATTAAAAAGAGGTGTATTTAAGTGACAAAACCAAAACTTTTTACGGTTATCAAGGAGCATCCCGAGGAATTTAAGGGGAAGCATCTTCTTAATGATGTGGTTGCGGGTCTTATAGTTGCCATTGTGGCGCTGCCGCTTTCCATTGCGCTTGCCATATCGTCGGGGGTATCGCCCGAGATAGGCCTTATCACCGCCATAATAGCGGGCTTTTTTATCTCGTTTTTGGGCGGCAGCCGCGTACAGATAGGCGGCCCGACAGCGGCATTTGTTGTTATCATCTGCGGCATTATTGCACAGTACGGCATTGACGGACTTATAATATCCACAATATTGGCGGGTATCTTCCTTATTATTTTCGGTGTGCTGGGACTGGGCGATGTTATCAAGTTTATCCCGTTCCCCATTACGGTAGGTTTTACAACGGGTATCGGCGTCACGCTGTTTTCCACCCAGTTAAACGACTTTTTGGGTATGAATATCGAGGGTATAAGCAGCGAATTTCTTGAAAAGTGGGCGGCTTACCTTTCAAACCTGTCCAAAATAAACGTACACGCGCTTATTATCGGCGTTGTCGCAATACTTATCATAGTATTCTGGGGCAAGATAAATAAAAAGATACCCGGCTCTCTGGTGGCGCTTATCGTTACCACCGCTGCGGTTTATCTTTTACAGAAAAACGGGATGTGGACGGATGTTTCGAC
This sequence comes from Bacillota bacterium, assembly GCA_017543265.1. GTDB lineage: Bacteria > Bacillota > Clostridia > Lachnospirales > CAG-274 > RGIG4310. Next base: position 21,353 of record JAFYGI010000040.1, read on the forward strand.
CATCGGCTCCAAATATGCGAATATCAGCGGAAAATTCCCTATGCCGCATATCCCCGACCTTACAAATATAAAAATATCGGCGCTTGTTGAGCCCGCTATCACAATAGCAATACTTGCGGGCATAGAATCGCTGCTTTCGGCCGTTGTTGCCGACGGTATGACAGGTGACAAGCACGACTCCAATCAGGAGCTTATCGCACAGGGTGTTGCAAATATCGCAAGTGCGCTTTTCGGCGGACTCCCCGCTACGGGCGCTATTGCAAGAACAGCCGCAAACATCAAAAACGGCGGACGTACACCCGTTGCGGGTATGGTACACGCGGTAACTCTTCTTATAATAATGCTTGTGGCTATGCCGCTTGCAAAAATGATACCCATGACAACACTTGCGGCTATACTTATAGTCACCAGTATAAATATGTGCGAGTTCAAGGAGTTTGCACTTATATTCAAAACCACAAAAAGTGACTTTTCGGTGCTTATACTTACGTTTTTGCTTACCGTGATCTTCGACCTTGTGGTTGCCATAGAGTTTGGTATGGTGCTTGCAATGTTCCTGTTTATCAAGCGCATGAGCGATGTGTTCGAGATAAATACGGTATCAAAGGAAAGCGAGACCGATACATACAAGTATATCAGTGACGAAATAATGGTGTATGAGTTTGCGGGTCCGATGTTCTTCGGTGCTTCAACACGTTTTATGGAAATAATGAAGGACATGAACCTTGAAAGCGATGTGCTTATACTGCGTATGAAAAACGTACCCATGATAGACGGTACTTTGGTGGATTCACTTAAAAAGACTATAGATTACTGCCGTAAAAACGATATAACCGTGCTTTATGCGGAGCTTAACGAGCAGCCGTATAAGGTACTGCAAAAATTCGGTTGTGAGGAGCGTCTGGGCAAGGAAAAATTCTTTGATACCATGAGCGGCGCTTACGCCTATGCCGAAAGCCTTGTAAAGAAAAAGAAAAAGGCATAAAATGTATAATTCACCCCAAAACGGGAAAACTTACATGAAAAGTTAAGTTCCGTTTGGGGTGATTTTTTATGCAGCGAGTAAGCCGTAAGCTTGGGGAAAATACAGAATATTTTAAAAGAAGATTTGAAAACTGCGGGGATGTGGTATCGCGCGTTTTTGCGGCGGGTACGGGCAGAAAGGTCTATGTGGCCTATATCGACGACCTTGCGGACAGGGAAATGCTTGAACGTCAGGTGATACGCGGCCTGATGGTGGATACAAGGGACGGGGATATTGCACCGTCACCGCAAAGACTGCTTGAAAGTGCGCTTATAACCGCCGATGTAAAGGAGCAGGAGTATCTTGAAAACTGCGTTGACGAGATACTTGCGGGCAATGCCGTCGTTATCGTGGACGGGCTGTGTACGGCGGCGGTCGTATCGGCCAAAAAGGTACCGGGCAGGGGTGTAAACAAGCCCGATACGGAAATATCCGTGCAGGGGCCGCAGGATGCCTTTACCGAAAGCCTGCGCACAAATACCGTACTGATAAGGCGCAGAATAAGAAGTTCAAATCTGAAATGCGTACAGATGAAGCTTGGCAAAAAAACGCAGACAGACACGGCTGTTATGTATATTGAGGGCACCGCCGACGAAAATGTCGTTAAAAGCGTACTGGCACGGCTTGAAAAAACGGCTGCGGAGGGGATACTGGACAGCGGCTGTGTGGAGCAGTATTTAAAAAAGGGAGAAAAGACCCTGTTTCCGCTTGTGCAGCTTACCGAACGCCCCGACAAGACGGCGGCGGGGCTTATCGAGGGCAGGGTGGCTGTCGTGTGCGACAATTCGCCGTTTGTTATACTTGCGCCTGCGGTGCTTTTCAGCTTTTATCAGGCCTCGGAGGACTATTATCAGCAATGGCAGACGGCAAGCTTTATGCGGCTTATAAGGCTGGCGGCGGGATTGGCGGCATTTACCCTGCCGGGATTGTATGTGGCGGTGACGATGTACGACCCGTCGATGCTGCCTGCCGAGCTTTCGCTGCATCTGGCGGGAGCAAGAACGGGCGTGCCCGTTTCGGCCATGACGGAGGTAACGGTGCTGGAGCTGGCGTTCGAGACCCTGCGCGAGGCGGGAGTCCGTATGCCTGCGGCGGTCGGCGGCACGCTGGGTGTCGTGGGCGGCATAATAATCGGTCAGGCGGCTGTGGATGCGGGGCTGGTCAGCCCTATGGTGGTGATAGTGACGGCGGTTACCGGGATATGCGCTTTTTCTATACCGTCCCAGCAGCTTACCGCCGCCTACAGGGTGATAAAATTCGGCGTGATAATCGCAAGCGCCGTCCTTGGGATATACGGCTTTATACTGGCTGTTATCTGCGTTTTTGTGCATCTGACATCATTGGAAAGTTTCGGGTTGCCGTATATTTATCCGCTTGGGAAAAAGTCGGCGCTTAAAGATACATTTTTGCGGCTGCCTATCGAAAAACAGGACGGCGGCGAGCCTGTATTCGCAAAAAACAAAACGGGAGGTGCGTAAGATGTCCGAAAACGATACACCCGTTATACTGCCGGGCGCTTTGTGCATGGGGCTTATATTTATGCCGTATTTTGCCATGTGCGGCGGTGCGGATGCACTTGCGGGCATATTTGCGGGCACGGTGCTTGCGGGGCTGACGGCGCTTTTGTCGGGATATATGCGCATTTGGTCAAAGGCCTTGTATCTGCCCCTGCTTGCGGCGGTATCTGCGGTGGGAGGACTGTTTTTAAGACTGTATTCGGGACTTATATCGCGGGTGCTGCTGCCCGAATATCCCGTATGGCCGATAGGCGCGGCCTTGCTGCTGACGGTGCTGTATGGCGAAGCAAAGGGCAAAAACGCTGTGCGCAGGTTTGCGTGGCTGTCGGGCAGGGTGCTTATCGCCGCGGTCCCGGTATGTCTTATACCCGCGGCAAAAAATGCGGATATACGCGGGGCGGCCGTTTTGCCGCAGGACGCGGCGGCAGCGGCAGACTATGCCCTTTTGTCCTGCTTTTTGCTTGCCCTGCCGCTTACGGTAAATTACACCCAAAACGGAAAAACACGTCCGAAGGCTGCCGCTTTGTCGGTGCTTTTGGCGGGAGTGCTTTCTGCGGCTGCCGCGCTTATCTGGCAGGCAAGGTTTGGCTATATCTCACAGCAGCCCGTGCTCGATCTTATGTATGCGGGCGGGACGGGCTCCTTTATAAGGCGGCAGGAGGGGCTTATACTGGCGGTGATAACACTTTCGGCCTACAGCCTGCTTGAGGGACTGCTGCGCTGTGCCGCGTTTTGCGCGGGATTTGGCAAGGCCAAAAAGGGCGGGCTGATATTCTGTGCCGCGCTTTTGCTCGGGACAATGTTTTATCCCGCATCCGTTGCCTGCCTGTGCCGTACCGTCGAAATATCGGGTGCGGTATTCTTGCTCGGGCTGCCGCTTATATGCGCTATATGTGAAAAAACGGGAATATTGAAAAAGGAGAAAAAATGAAAATACTTTTTTTACTGCTGATGCTGATGCTTACGACAGGCTGTACGGGGCGTGACCCCGAGCAGCGGGATTATGCGCTGGCCCTGTTTATACATGAGGACAAAAGTGTGGGAGTTGCGGCGGCAAAGCTGTCAAAGGACGGGGCGGAAAACCTTGAATGCGAGGTGTACGAGGGACGGGGAAGCAGTCTTGAGCGTGCCCTTGCAAATGCGGACAAAAATACGGGAGGGAGTCTGTATTTCGGGCATCTGATGCTATGTATCGCGGACGAAAGGGCGCTGGACAAAAATGGACTGCGGGAGCTGACTGACCTTTTTATAAACGATGAACAGCTGGCACGCAATGTGCCCGTACTGGCGGCAAGGGATGCAAAACAGCTTGAAGATACCGATCTGATCCCGTTTGCAAGGCGATATTACGACAACAAGCCCGAAAATACGGCCGATATGAATACGCTTATACGCGCGATAGAAAAGGACGGCGGGGCCTTGATACCCGAAGCTGTGTGCCGCGGCAAACGCGCCGTTATATCGGAAAACGGAATTTATGTGAAAGGATGGTAATATAAAATGAAGAAAATATTTGTATGGCTGGCTATACTTATGGTGATGCCGCAGTTTTACCCCGGCAATGCGGCCGATAAGACCAAGGAGGAGGCACGCTGCTACTGCATGGTGACAAAAAACACAAAGGATGTCAGGGTAAAATTTAAGATGGCGGAAATATGGGATGAATGGTTCAATGCGGACAACAGGGGACGCTGAAATATCAAATGAAGAAATAAATTTGATAAACCGTATTTTTAGGTATTGACATTTTACGGGTTTGGTTATATAATAATCGAGTATGCGTATAAAATACTATCCGCATGCAATGGCAGATTTAATAATTTTTAAAGGAGGTGCAATCATGCCAACATTTAACCAGTTAGTAAGAAAGGGCAGAGACACAAAGGTTACAAAGTCTACTGCTCCTGCGTTACAGAAGGGTCTCAACACTCTTAAGAGAAAGCAGACAGATGTAAGCTCACCCTAGAAGAGAGGTGTATGTACATCGGTTAAGACTGCTACACCCAAGAAGCCTAACTCGGCTTTAAGAAAGATCGCCAGAGTACGTCTTTCAAACGGTATAGAAGTAACGGCGTATATCCCCGGTGAAGGTCACAACCTTCAGGAGCATAGCGTTGTTCTTTTAAGAGGCGGACGTGTTAAGGACGTACCCGGTGTACGTTACCACATCATCCGCGGTACACTTGATACAGCAGGTGTTGCCGACAGAAAGCAGGCTCGCTCCAAGTACGGCGCTAAGCGTGCAAAGAAGAAATAAGAAATAAGGTTTTAAAAATCTTGTTTCTTGGCTTTGGTCTAACGACCGATTGTGCCTAAGTATTAAATCTGTTATTGCAGTGCAGTACATAGGCATGAACAGGAACGCCGCAGGGCGCGCGTTCCAAGTACCGTTGAATTAATAAGATTATGATTAAGGAGGGAAGAATCGTGCCAAGAAAAGGTCATGTTTCAAAAAGAGAAGTACTGCCGGATCCATTATATAATAACAAAACAGTTACAAAACTCATCAATTCTATAATGCTTGACGGTAAGAAGGGCGTTGCACAGAAGATCGTTTACGGTGCATTCGCCAAGGTAGAGGAAAAGACAGGTACACCCGCAGTTGAGGCTTTTGAGCAGGCATTAAACAACATCATGCCCGTGCTTGAGGTAAAGGCTCGCCGTGTCGGCGGTGCAACATACCAGGTACCTATCGAGATCAAGCCCGACAGACGTCAGGCACTTGGTCTTCGCTGGTTGACTATCTACAGCAGAAAGCGCAGCGAAAAGACAATGGAAGACCGTCTTGCAGGTGAGCTTATGGATGCTATCAACAACGCAGGCGGCGCTGTTAAGAAGAAAGACGAAACTCATAAGATGGCAGAAGCTAACAAGGCATTCTCGCATTACAAGTGGTAATAGGAGGATAATTAAATGTCAGACAGAGCTTTCCCATTGGAAAGAACGCGTAATATCGGTATCATGGCGCATATCGATGCAGGTAAGACAACTCTTACCGAGCGTATTCTTTTCTACACAGGTAAAACATATAAAATAGGCGATACTCACGAGGGTACCGCACAGATGGACTGGATGGAGCAGGAGCAGGAAAGAGGTATCACTATCACTTCCGCTGCTACAACAACACAGTGGCAGATCGGTCACGGTCAGCCCGATGCAGGTCCTATGCACCGCATCAACATCATTGACACCCCCGGTCACGTTGACTTTACCGTTGAGGTTGAGCGTTCACTGCGCGTACTTGACGGTTCGGTTGCTGTATTTGACGCAAAGGGCGGCGTTGAGCCCCAGTCCGAAACAGTTTGGAGACAGGCTGAAAGATACCATGTACCCAGAATGTGCTTTGTAAACAAGATGGATATCATGGGTGCCGATTTCTATAACTGTCTTGACCAGTTCAGAAACAGATTGGGTGCAAACCCCATCGCTGTTCAGCTTCCCATAGGTGCTGAGGACGACTTTATCGGCCTTATCGACCTTATGGAAATGAAGGCTTATATCTATAACGATAAAAACGGTACCGATATACAGGTTACCGACATTCCTTCGGATATGGCTGACAAGGCGCAGGAATACAGAGAAAAGATGGTAGAGTCCATTGCAGAGCTTGACGAGAGCTTAATGGACAAGTTCTTTGAAAACGGCGACCTTGAGATCGACGAGATGAAGGCTGCACTTCGTAAGGCCTGCATCGCTTGTGAGGCTGTTCCCGTATTCTGCGGCTCGGCATACAGAAACAAGGGTGTACAGAAGCTTCTTGACGGTGTGCTTGAATATATGCCCGCACCTACGGATATCCCCGCTATAAAGGGTCATATTCCCGGTGACGAGGAGACAGAGATCGAGAGACATTCCTCCGACGAGGAGCCTTTCGCAGCTCTTGCATTCAAGATCATGAACGACCCGTTCGTAGGTAAGCTTGCGTTCTTCCGTGTTTACTCGGGTGTACTGGAGTCGGGTTCTTACGTTTACAACTCCGTAAAGGGTAAGAGAGAAAGAATCGGACGTATCCTTCAGATGCATGCTAACGACCGTAAGGAAATAGACAAGGTATACGCAGGTGACATCGCTGCTGCTGTAGGTCTTAAGCTTACAACAACAGGTGATACACTTTGCGACGAAAACAACGAGGTTATCCTTGAATCCATGAACTTCCCCGATCCCGTTATCTCGGTTGCTATCGAGCCCAAGACAAAGGCCGGCAGAGATAAGATGGGTATTGCGCTTGCAAAGCTTGCAGAGGAAGATCCTACATTCAAGACATATACAAACCAGGAAACAGGCGACACTATCATCGCAGGTATGGGTGAGCTTCACCTTGAGATCATCGTTGACCGTCTGTTAAGAGAGTTTAAGGTAGAGGCTAATGTCGGCGCACCCCAGGTTGCTTACAGAGAAGCATTCAGAAAGGGCGCAGACGTTGAGAGCAAATATGCCCGTCAGTCGGGTGGTAAGGGTCAGTACGGACATTGTAAGGTACGTTTTGAACCTATCGAGGCTAACGAGGAGAAGAACTACGAGTTTGTCAACGAGGTTGTCGGCGGTGCTATTCCCAAGGAATACATCCCCGCTATCGACGCAGGTATCCAGGAGGCTATGCAGTCCGGTATCGTTGCGGGCTATCCCGTTGTAGGTATCCGTGCCGTTGTTTACGACGGTTCCTACCATGAAGTTGACTCTTCGGAAATGGCATTCAAGATCGCAGGTTCAATGGCGTTCAAGGATGCGATGAGAAAGTCTGATCCCGCACTTCTTGAGCCTGTAATGAAGGTAGATATAACCATCCCCGAGGAATATCTCGGTAACGTAATGGGCGACATCAACAAGAGAAGAGGCCGTATCGAGGGTCAGGAGCCTATGACAGGCGGTATCATCGTACACAGCTTTGTACCTCTTTCGGAGATGTTCGGTTATTCGACAGACCTTCGTTCAAACACACAGGGCCGCGGTACCTATTCTATGGAGCTTGACCACTACGAAGCAGTGCCCAAGACTATCCAGGAAAAGGTTGCAGCTGGCAGAGCAAGCAATTGATAAATACAAGGTGACATTTTTGTTACAAAAATTTATCAGTTTTATAAAATTTTGCTTGCAATATATGCAAAAATTGTATATAATGAGTATAGTGACCTTACCGTGTACAACACGGTGGGGACTATACGATAAAAAACTATTCATTTTAAGGAGGAAACTTAGAAATGGCTAAGGCAAAATTTGAGAGAACAAAACCTCATGTTAACATTGGTACAATAGGTCACGTTGACCATGGTAAGACTACTCTTACAGCAGCTATCACAAAGGTACTTGCTGACAGAGTTGAAGGTAACGAAAAGGTAGACTTTGAGAATATCGATAAGGCTCCCGAGGAAAGAGAGCGTGGTATCACTATCTCTACAGCTCACGTTGAGTATCAGACAGCTAAGCGTCACTACGCACACGTTGACTGCCCCGGTCATGCCGACTACGTTAAGAACATGATCACAGGTGCTGCACAGATGGATGGTGCTATCCTTGTTGTTGCTGCAACAGATGGTCCTATGGCTCAGACAAGAGAGCATATCCTTCTTTCCCGTCAGGTTGGTGTTCCCAAGATCGTTGTTTTCATGAACAAGTGTGATATGGTTGACGATGAGGAACTTCTTGACTTAGTAGAGATGGAGATCACAGAGCTTCTTGAAGAGTATGGCTTCGAGGGTTCACCTATCGTTCGCGGTTCTGCTTTCCAGGCACTTCAGGATACAGCAGGCGAGTGGGGCGACAAGATCATGGAGCTTATGGATACTGTTGATGAGTACATCCCCAACCCCGAGAGAGATACAGACAAGCCTTTCCTTATGCCTGTCGAGGACGTATTCTCTATCTCAGGCCGTGGTACTGTTGCTAC